>NZ_JBEXYU010000001.1:0-1004751 GCF_040631115.1 Nonomuraea sp. NPDC005692
CCCCGTGGGGGTGGGTGGCGCGCGCCCCCGGACTCTCAACCTTCAGATCATCCAGCCGCTTCGCGGTGGGGGGCCCCCCGGGGGGGGGGGGGGGCCCCCCCCCCGCGGGGGGCGCCCGCCGTCGTCGTGTCAGGCCTCGGACTTGGGCTGGGCGTCGACGCCCGCCTCCTTGCGCTGGTCGGCCGTGATCGGCGTCGGCGCGCCGGTCAGCGGGTCGAAGCCGGAGGCCGTCTTCGGGAACGCGATCACGTCGCGGATCGAGTCACCGCCGGACAGCAGCATGCAGATCCGGTCCCAGCCGTAGGCGATGCCGCCGTGCGGGGGCGGGCCGTACTTGAACGCCTCCAGCAGGAAGCCGAACTTGCTCTCGGCCTCCTCCTTGGAGATGCCGAGCACGTCGAAGACCCGTTGCTGCATCTCGGCCCGGTGGATACGGATCGAGCCGCCGCCGATCTCCATGCCGTTGCAGACCATGTCGTAGGCGTAGGCCAGGGCCTCGCCCGGATGGTCCTGGAAGTTGTCGGCCCACTCGGGCTTGGGGCCGGTGAACGGGTGGTGGACGGCCGTCCAGCCGCCCTCGCCGTCCTCCTCGAACATGGGGGCGTCGACCACCCACAGGAACGACCACTGCGACTCGTCGATCAGGCCGCAGCGGCGGCCGATCTCCAGGCGGGCCGCGCCCAGCAGGTCGCGGGAGGCCGAGCGGGCGCCGGCGGCGAAGAAGATCGCGTCGCCGGGGACGGCGCCGACCTTGGCGGCCAGGCCGGACAGCTCCTGCTCCGACAGGTTCTTGGCGACCGGGCCGCCGAGCGTGCCGTCCTCCTGGACCAGCACGTAGGCCAGGCCCTTGGCGCCGCGGCTGCGCGCCCACTCCTGCCAGCCGTCGAGCTCCTTGCGGGTCTGCGAGGCGCCGCCCGGCATGACGACCGCGCCGACGTAGTCGGCCTGGAAGACGCGGAAGGAGGTGGCCGAGAAGTAGTCGGTCATCTCGACGAGCTCCTGGCCGAAGCGCAGGTCGGGCTTGTCGGAGCCGTAGCGGGCCATGGCGTCGGCGTAGGTCATGCGCGGCAGCGGCATGGGGATCTCGTAGCCGAGGATCTCCCGCCACAGGCGGCCGACCAGCTTCTCGCCGACCTCGATGACGTCCTCCTGGTCGACGAAGGACATCTCGACGTCGATCTGGGTGAACTCGGGCTGGCGGTCGGCCCGCAGGTCTTCGTCGCGGTAGCACTTGGCGAGCTGGTAGTAGCGCTCCAGGCCGGCGACCTGCAGCAGCTGCTTGAACAGCTGGGGCGACTGCGGCAGGGCGTACCAGTTGCCGGGCTGCAGGCGGACCGGCACCAGGAAGTCGCGCGCGCCCTCGGGGGTCGAGCGGGTCAGCGTCGGGGTCTCGACGTAGACGAAGCCGAGCTCGTGCATCACCTCGTTGGCCAGGTAGGTGGCCTTGGAGCGGGTGCGCATGGCGTTGGCGACCTGGTGGCGGCGGATGTCGAGGTAGCGGTACTTGAGCCGGGCCTCCTCCGACACGCCGACGTTGCCCTCGATCGGGAACGGCAGCGGCGCGGACTCGCTCAGCACCTCGACCCGCTCGGCCACGACCTCGATCGCGCCGGTGGGCAGCTCGGGGTTCTCGTTGCCCTCCGGGCGCACCCTGACCTGGCCGACCACCTGCACGCAGTATTCGGCGCGCAGGTCGTGGGCGTGGTCCTCCTCGCGGAAGACCACCTGCGCCGAGCCGGAGGCGTCGCGCAGGTCGATGAAGACCACGCCGCCGTGGTCACGGCGGCGGGCCACCCATCCTGCGAGCGTCACCTGCTGCCCGGCATGCTCCTCACGGAGCGACCCGGCCGTATGCGTGCGGATCACTGCACTTTCCCTTTCAAAACGTCGGCGACCTGGGCCAGCGGCACCTGGGTCTGTTCAGCGGTGGTCAGGTCCTTCAGTTGCACGGCCTCGGCCGCGAGGTCTCGCTCGCCCAGGATCAGCGCGAAGCGGGCGCCGGATCTGTCGGCGCCCTTCATCGCTCCCTTGAGCCCCTTGCCGCCGAAGGCCATGTCGGCGCTGACGCCCGCCTCGCGCAGCTCGGAGACGAGCAGGAACATGCGGCGGCGCGCGTCGTCGCCCAGCGGGACACCGTACACCTGGACGCGGCCCGGCGCGGCCTCGCCGAGCAGACCCTCGGACTCCATGGCCAGGTAGGTGCGGTCGGCGCCGAGCGCCCAGCCGACACTGGGCAACGGCGGCCCGCCCAGCATCTCGCTGAGCCCGTCGTAGCGGCCGCCGCCGCCGACGGCCGACTGGGAGCCGAGCCCGCCGTGCACGAACTCGAACGTGGTGCGCGTGTAGTAGTCGAGCCCGCGCACCAGCCTGGGGTCGTCCTCGAAGGCCACGCCCGAGGCGGTCAGCAGCGAGCGGACCTCCTCGTGGTAGGCCTTGCAGGCGGCGCACAGGTGGTCGACGACCAGCGGCGCGCCGGTGAGCTGGGCCTGCACCTCGGGCCGCTTGTCGTCGAGCACCCGCAGCGGGTTGATGTCGATGCGGGCCCTGGTCTCCTCGTCGAGGTCGAGCCCGCGCAGGAAGTCCTGCAGCGCGGCCCGGTAGGCGGGCCGGCAGTTCTTGTCGCCGAGCGAGTTGACCAGCAGCCTGACCTGGCGCAGGCCGAGCGAGGCGAAGCCGCGCGCGCCGAGCACGATCAGCTCGGCGTCGAGCGCCGGGTCCTCCGAGCCGAGGGCCTCGGCCCCGACCTGCCAGAAGTGACGGTAGCGGCCCTTCTGGGCACGCTCGTAGCGGAACTGGCTGCCGGAGTACCACAGCTTGACCGGGAGCTGGCCGGTGTGCAGGTTGTGCTGGAGCACGGCGCGCACGACCGAGGCGGTGCCCTCGGGGCGCAGGGTCAGCGACCTGCCCGCCTTGTCGGGGAAGGTGTACATCTCCTTCGACACCACGTCGGTGGACTCGCCCACACCCCGCTTGAACAGCTCGGTGTCCTCGAAGACCGGGGTCTCGACGTAGCCGTAGCCCGCCCGCCTCAGGGGCGCGGCCAGCGCCTCGCGCACGGCCAGGATGGCCTCGGAGCTGGGCGGCAGCCAGTCGAAGGTGCCTTTGGGTGCTTGGAAGCTCATTAGATCCCTCGTGTGGGACCGGCCTGCGGCGCCGCTTCCTTCAGGTAAGGGTTGGTGGCGCGCTCGCGGCCGATCGTGGTCTGTGGTCCGTGGCCCGGCAGGACGACCGTATCGTCAGGCAGCGGCAGGCACTTGGTGGCCAGGCTGCTCAGGATGGTCGCGTAGTCGCCGCCGGGAAGATCGGTGCGGCCGATGGAGCCGGCGAACAACAGGTCGCCCGAGAACATGATCTCGTCGCCGGGCAGCCGGAAGCTCACCGACCCCCTGGTATGGCCGGGGGTGTGGTCGACCACGAGATCGAGGCCCGCCAGGCTGAGCTCCGCGCCGTCGGACAGCTCGCGCACGTCGTCGGGCTCGCTCAGCCTGATGTCGCCGAACAGCGAGACGCCGCCGCCCCAGCCGGCCGAGGGGTCGCTCAGCAGGTGGCGGTCGTCTGGGTGGATCCACGCGGGGACGTCGCGCGCGCCGCAGACCGGGGCGACCGACCACACGTGGTCGAGGTGGCCGTGCGTGAGCAGCACCGCGACCGGCTTGAGCCGGTGCTCGCGCAGCAGCTCGTCGACGCCTTCGGCCGCGTCCTGGCCCGGATCGACGATCACGCACTCCTCGCCGGCCGCGGGCGCGACGACGTAACAATTGGTCTGGAGGGCCCCTGCGGGGAAGCCTGCGATGAGCATCTGCCTCAGGTGATCTCGTCGAAAAGCCAATGGGAATGTAACCGAAGGGTACCGGTGCGGGTCGCCGGGCTGCGAATCATTACCCATTGGCCGATACGATTCGCCCACCTCAGTTGATTGACTATGGGAGGCAAAGCGGTGGCCACGGGCAAGGACCGGCAGAAGCAGCTGGCACGTGAGCACTACGAGCGGCAGATGCAGCGCCGCATCGAGCGCGAGCAGAAGGCCAAGCGCACCGCGATCATCGGCTCCACGGTCGGCGTGGTGGTCGTGGTGGGCGGCATCGTGGCCGCGGTCGCGCTGCTCGGCGGCGGCGACTCGACGACCGAGGCGTCCGCCTCACCCTCGGCCTCGGCCCCGCAGGACACCGCGTCGGCCGCGGCCAGCACGGGGCCGAAGCCGTACAACGCGGCGACCGGCACCTGCGACTACGTCAAGGAGGCCGCCGGCGGCCAGGTCAAGGACGTCGGCATGCCGCCGGCCAAGGTCAAGACCGAGCCGGCCAAGAAGACGATGACGCTCGACACGAACCTGGGCGACATCGTGGTCGAACTCGACAACGCCAAGGCGCCGTGCACGACCAACTCGCTGGCCTTCCTGGCCGGCAAGAAGTTCTACGACGGCAGCAAGTGCCACCGGCTCGGCAGCGACAAGTTCCCCATGCTGCAGTGCGGCGACCCGACGGCCAAGGCCGACGGCAAGAGCCAGGACGGCGCGGGCGGCCCCGGCTACGTGATGGCCGAGGAGAACCTCCAGGGGGCCACGTACAAGCGCGGCACGGTGGCGATGGCGAAGACCTCGGCGCCGGGCAGCACGGGAAGCCAGTTCTTCCTCGTTTACGGCGATCTCGGACTCACCCCGGATTACACGCCGGTGGGTACGATCACCAAGGGGCTCGACATCCTGGACAAGGTGAACAAAGCGGGCGTCATCGCTGACATGGGAGATGGGACCGGAGCACCGAAGCAAACCCTCGAAATCAAAGACGTGACAATCGCCGGCAAGAGCTGACGTAATACAAACTAGGGACGAAGTAGTCCCGAAGGGTCTGATGGATAGTGCGGGAGGACACGGTGAGCACCGACCCGTGGGGCCGGGTAGACGACGACGGCACCGTCTACGTGCGTACGGCTGAGGGAGAGCGGGCCGTCGGCTCCTGGCAGGCCGGTGAACCCGAAGAGGCACTGGCCTACTTCCATCGCAAGTACGACGAGCTGTCCGGCCAGGTGCAGCTCCTCGAACAGCGGGTCAAGGGCACCGACCTGGCGCCCGCGCAGGCCGAGGCGAGCATCGCCAAGCTGCGCGAGGCCGTCGCCGACGCCCACGCCGTGGGCGACCTGGCGGCGCTGACGGCCCGCCTCGACGGCCTGACCGAGCTGGTCGGCCATCGCCGCGAGGAGGTCAAGGCCGCCCGCGACCAGGCGCGTGCCGAGGCCAGGGCGGTCAAGGAGCGCATCGTCGCCGAGGCCGAGCGCATCGCCGACGAGACCACCCACTGGAAGACGGGCGGCGAACGGCTGCGCCAGCTCGTGGAGGAGTGGAAGGCCGCCGACCGGATCGACCGGGTCACCGAGGCCGCGTTGTGGAAGCGGCTGTCGGCCGCCCGGACGGCCTTCGCCAAGCGCCGCAAGCAGTACTTCGCGGGCCTGGACGAGCAGCGCGAGGGCGTCCGCTCGGCCAAGGAGCGCATCGTCGCCGAGGCCGAGGCCATCGCCGGCTCCACCGACTGGGGCACGACCGCGGCGATCTACCGCGAGCTGATGCAGCAGTGGAAGACCGCCGGGCGCGCCTCGCGCGAGGCCGAGGACGAGCTTTGGGGCCGCTTCAAGGCCGCCCAGGACCAGTTCTTCCAGGCCCGTTCGGCGGTCTTCGCCGAGCGCGACGCCTCGCTGGCGGCCAACGCCGAGGTCAAGGAGGAGCTGCTGGCCGAGGCCGAGAAGATCCTCCCCGTCACCGACGCGCGCACGGCCAGGGCGGCGCTGCGGCACGTCCTGGAGCGCTGGGAGGCCGCCGGACCGGTGCCGCGCGAGCAGCGCGACCGGCTCGAAGGCGGGCTGCGCAAGATCGACGAGGCCGTGCGCAAGGCCGAGGACGCCGAGTGGAAGCGGTCCAACCCCGAGGCCAGGGCCCGCGCCCAGAGCACGGTCGACCAGCTGCGCGCCTCCATCGAGCAGCTGGAGAAGCGGCTGTCCAAGGCGCAGGCCGCCGGCCGGGCGAAGGACGTCAAGGAGGCCGAGGAGGCGCTGGTCGCCCGCCGTTCGTGGCTGGAGGAGGCCGAGCGCACGCTGACCGAGTTCAGCTGAACCGATCTTCGGAAGGCGGCCGGGGTCCTACGCTGACGGCATGGACCCCGTCAGCGTCGCGCGCGCCCTCGTCGACGAGCTGTTCCCCGGCGCCCTGTACGCCTTCGTCGGCGGCAGCGTGCTCACCGAGCGCCGCACCAGCACCTCCGACCTCGACGTCGTGGTGGTGCTCGACGGGCTGGCCGTGCCCTACCGCGAATCCCTGCGCTGGCACGGCTGGCCCGTCGAGCTGTACGTCCACAGCGAGACCAGCCTCGACGCCTACGTCGACCGCGACCTGGCCGAGCGCAAGCCGGGCGTGGCCCGCATGTGCGCCGACGGCGCGGTGCTGGTCGACCGCACCGGCGGCCGGGCCAGCGACCTGCAGACGGCGCTCGGCGACCGGCTGGCCGCCGGGCCCGGCGGCCTGGCCGCGGCCCGCGCCGAGCAGGCCCGGTACGGCCTGTCCGACCTGCTCGACGACCTGGCCGGCGCGACCGATCCCGGCGAGCAGCTCTTCATCCGCTGGCAGGTGGTCCAGGAGACCGCCAGGCTGGCCCTCGACGTGGGCGGCAGGTGGCGGGGCAACGGCAAGTGGCTGCTGCGCGAGCTGCGCGAGCACGACCCGGCGCTGGCCGACGAGCTGCTGGCGGCCCACTCCGACCCGGCACTGCTGACCTCGGTGGCCTCAGGCGTGCTTGAACGGGCCGGAGGGCGCCTGTGGGAGGGCTACCGGGCCGAGGGCGACCCCTTCCACCTCCCGCTGCGTCACATCGCCTCAGACGCGCTGTCGGGCGACACGGCGCAGAGCGCCGGGATGCGCAGGCTGGCCGCCGTCAGCGGGGCCACGGCCGGCTCGTCGGCCCTGTGGATGGGCCAGACGCACGTCGCGCCCGCCACCCGCTCCTCCGACCACCACCACGGCGCCTCCGAGACCGCCATCTACGTCGTCAGCGGCGCCCCGCGCTTCGTCTTCCTCCAGGACGGCCGCGAGCGGCGCATCGAGGCCGCCCCCGGCGACTACGTCTACGTGCCGCCCTACACCCCGCACCGCGAGGAGAACCCCGACCCCGAGCGGGAGGCCGTCGTGGTGATCGCGCGCAGCACGCAGGAGGCGATCGTGGTCGACCTGCCGGACCTGAAGGGCTGAACCGCGAACGGCCGGCCGCTCAGCTGCCGGCGCCGCTCACCCGGTAGACGTCGAAGACGCCCTGGATGCTGCGCACGGCCTTGAGCACGTGGCCCAGGTGTTTCGGGTCGCCCATCTCGAAGGTGAACTTGCTGATCGCCACCCGGTCGCGCGAGGTCGTCACGGACGCGCTGAGGATGTTGACGTGCTGGTCGGACAGCGTGCGCGTGACGTCGGACAGCAGGCGCGGCCGGTCGAGCGCCTCGACCTGGATGGCCACCAGGAACACGCTGTCGTCGCCGGGCGACCAGCTCACCTCGACCAGCCGGTCGGGCTGCTCCCTGAGCTGCTGGACGTTGGTGCAGTCGGCGCGGTGCACGGACACGCCGTGGCCGCGGGTGACGAAGCCGACGATCTCGTCGCCGGGCACCGGCGTGCAGCACTTGGACAGGCGCACCCACACGTCGGCGTCGCCCGCCACGACCACGCCCGCGCCGCCGCCGCGCGGACGGCCGCGCAGCCGGGTCGGCAGGGACGTCTCGGCGATGTCCTCCTCGGCGCTCTCCACGCCGCCGATCGAGGCCACGAGCTTCTGCACGACCGCCTGCGCGGCGATGTGCCCCTCCCCCACGGCCGCGTAGAGCGCCGAGACGTCGGGGTAGCGCAGGTCGCGGGCGAGCGCCAGCAGCGCCTCGCCGGACATCAGGCGCTGCAGCGGCAGGCCCTGCTTGCGCATGGCGCGGCCGATGGCCTCCTTGCCCGCCTCGATCGCGGTCTCGCGGCGCTCCTTGGAGAACCACTGCCGGATCTTGTTGCGGGCCCGGCCGGACTTGACGAACTTCAGCCAGTCGCGCGACGGCCCGGCGTCGGGCGACTTGGAGGTGAAGATCTCGACCGTGTCGCCGTTGCCGAGCCGCGACTCCAGCGGCACCAGCCGCCCGTTGACGCGCGCGCCGATGCAGCGATGCCCGACCTCGGTGTGGACGGCGTAGGCGAAGTCGACCGGCGTGCCGCCCTCGGGCAGGGCGATGACCTGGCCCTTCGGGGTGAACACGTAGACCTCGGAGACCGACAGGTCGAAGCGCAGCGACTCCAGGAACTCGCCCGGGTCGGAGGTCTCCTTCTGCCAGTCGAGCAGCTGGCGCAGCCAGGCCATGTCGCTGCCCGGCTTGACCTTGCCGGTCGGCCCCGGCGCGCCGACCTCCTCCTTGTACTTCCAGTGGGCGGCCACGCCGTACTCGGCCCTGTGGTGCATCGCGTGGGTGCGGATCTGCAGCTCGACCGGCTTGCCCTCGGGACCGATCACCGTGGTGTGCAGCGACTGGTACATGTTGAACTTGGGCATCGCGATGTAGTCCTTGAACCGGCCGGGGACCGGGTTCCAGCGCGCGTGGATCGTGCCCAGCGCCGCGTAGCAGTCGCGCACGCTGTCGACCAGGACCCGGATGCCCACCAGGTCGTAGATGTCGTCGAAGGCGACGTCGCGGGCGATCATCTTCTGGTAGACGGAGTAGTAGTGCTTGGGCCGGCCCTTGACCACCGCGCGGATCTTGGCCTCGCGCAGGTCGCCGGAGACCTTCTCGATGACCTCCTGCAGGAACAGGTCGCGCCGCGGCGCGCGCTCGGACACCATGCGCGCGATCTCGTCGTAGCGCTTGGGGTAGAGCATGGCGAACGCGAGGTCCTCCAGCTCCCACTTGATCGTGTTCATGCCGAGCCGGTGGGCCAGCGGCGCGAAGATCTCCAGCGTCTCGCGGGACTTCTGGTGGCGCTTGTGCTCGGGCAGGTAGCGCATGGTGCGCATGTTGTGGAGCCGGTCGGCGAGCTTGATGATGAGCACGCGGATGTCGCGCGACATCGCCACGACCATCTTGCGCACGGTCTCGGCCTGCGCCGCGTCGCCGAACTTGACCTTGTCCAGCTTGGTGACGCCGTCGACCAGCGAGCCGATCGTGTCGCCGAAGTCGCCGCGCAGCTCGTCGAGGCTGTAGGCGGTGTCCTCGACGGTGTCGTGCAGCAGCGCGGCGCACAACGTCTCGTCGTCGGTGCCCAGCTCGGCCAGGATCGTCGCCACGGCGAGCGGGTGGGTGATGTACGGGTCGCCCGACTTCCGCTTCTGGTCGCGGTGGTGGTAGGCGGCCATGTCGTAGGCGCGTTCGATCAGGCGCAGATCGGCCTTGGGATGGGTGGCCCGGACCGTGCGGAACAGCGGCTCCAGCACCGGATTCATGGCCCCACCCCCAAACCGCCGTCGACGCACCGCAGGAACGCCGGGCGCGTCGGCATTACCAGCGTCGGTTACGTCGGGCGCGACCACATCACGGGGCACTCAGACTCCTCACGATCGAGTCCAGATCCCCCCAGTGTATCCAGGCTGTGAACCCCGACTCGCTCGGGCCGTCTCAGACGATCACCAGGGAGTGCAGGTCGACGGCCGGCAGGCGCTCGCGCCCCTTGAGAAACGCCAGCTCCATCAGCACCGCGATGCCGACGACGTGCGCCCCGGCCCGCTCGACGAGCTCGATGGTGGCCTTGGCCGTGCCGCCGGTCGCCAGCACGTCGTCGACGATGAGCACCCGGTCGCCGGGCGCGAAGGCGTCGCGGTGCACCTCGATGGTGGCCGAGCCGTACTCCAGGTCGTAGGACTCCTCCAGCGTCGCGGCCGGCAGCTTGCCCTTCTTGCGCACCGGGACGAACCCGGCCGCCGCCCGGTAGGCCACCGGCGCCGCCAGGATGAAGCCCCTGGCCTCGATGCCGACGATCTTGTCCACCTCGGCGAGGCCGGCCAGCTCGTCCACCACGGCCGCCATCGCGATCGGGTCGCCGAGCAGCGGGGTGATGTCCTTGAACAGCACGCCGGGCTTGGGATAGTCGGGGACGTCCCTGATCCGGTCCAGGATCAACTGGCTGAGCTCGCTCATCGTGCTTCCATCGCCTTCCTCGTGGGTGCCGCGCTCCATGATGGCCTACTCCGGACCCTCCTCGGACCGTCCACCGTCCCGGACGGCCTGTGACGTGCCTCAGGCGCCCGCCGGGGCCAGGTCCTGCCCCGGGGTGCCCCACGACCCCCTCCGGCGCCGCACGGCCCCCCTGAACGCGACGACGCCCCCGCCCTGACGGACGGGGGCGCCGGGACGAACCCGAAGCGGGCTCAGCCCTTCGCTACGGCTGCGCTTTTGGAACCCTTCGCCCCCTTGCCGGAGGTGGAGGCGAGCCGGCGCGCGATGGCCTGGTACTTCGGCTCCCGCTCCTTGAGCGTCACCAGCATCGGCGTGGCCACGCACAGGGACGAGTAGGTGCCGACGAGCATGCCGACGAACAGGGCCAGCGACAGGTCCTTCAGCGTGCCCGCGCCGAGCAGCGTGGTGCCGATGAACAGGATGGCCGCCACCGGCAGGATCGCGACCAGCGAGGTGTTCAGCGACCGGATCAGCGTGTGGTTGAGCGCGTTGTTGGCCGCCATGGAGTACGTCATCTTGGAGGTCGTGCCCAGCTTGGCCGTGACCTCCTTGATCATGTCGAACACCACGACCGCGTCGTAGAGCGAGTAACCGAGGATGGTCAGGAAGCCCAGCAGCGTCGCCGGCGTGACCTCGAAGCCCGACCAGGCGTAGACGCCGGCGGTGATGACGAGGTCGTGGATGAGCGCGACGATCGCCGACAACGCCATCTTCGGCTCGAACGCCATCGACAGGTACAGGATGATCGCGAGCATGAAGACGCCCAGGCCGATCCAGGCCTTCTGGGAGACCTCACCGCCCCAGGAGGCGCCGATCGACTGGACGCTGACGTCCTTGACCGGGACCTTGTAGTCCTTGGCGATCGTGGTCTGCATCTGGTTGAGCGTCGACTCCGACAGGGTCTCGGTGGTGACCCGCCAGTTGTCGCGGGCCCGCTGCACGATCACCTGGTGGGCGCCCTGCGCGCGGAAGTCCTCGCGGACCTCCTCGACGGTGCCGCTGCTGGCCGGGAACGTGAAGACCGTTCCGCCCTTGAACTCGACGCCCAGATTGAGCCCGTTGAACAGGATGCCGGCCAGGGAGACGACCAGCAGCAGGCCGGACAGGCTGTACCAGAGCTTCCACTGGCCGACGAAGTCGACATCGATCTCGCCGCGGTAGAGGCGACGCCCCAGTCCCATCTCAGGCCTCCTGCGGAGTGGTCGTGGCGGCCGGCTCGGTGCTCATGCGCTCTGCGTCGAGGCCGGACAGCGGGTGCCCCTTGGCGAAGAACTTCAGCCTCGCCAGCAGGGCGATGAACGGCTTGGTGAACATGAACACCACCACGATGTCGATCAGCGTGGTCAGGCCCATCGCGAAGGCGAACCCGGCCACACCGCCCACCGCCAGGAAGTACAGCACGATGGCGGCGATGAACATGACGGCGTCGGCGATCAGGATCGTGCGCCGGGCACGGACCCAGGCCACCTCGACGGCCGCGCGAAGCGTCCGCCGACCTTCCTTCATCTCATCACGTATGCGTTCGAAATACACGATGAAGGAGTCGGCGGTGATGCCGATCGAGACCACCAGGCCGATGATGTGCGGCAGCGAGAGCCGGAAACCGGCGTTGTGGCCGAGCACGACCACCGCCGTGTACGTCAGGATCGAGGCCACGACGAGGCTCAGCACGGCCACGATGCCGAGGCCGCGGTAGTACAGCAGCGAGTAGACGACGACCAGGGCGAGGCCGATGATGCCGGCGATCAGGCCGCCTTCGAGCTGGTCGGCGCCGAGCGTCGAGGACACGGTGTCGATCGAGCTGCGCTGGAACTTCAGCGGGAGGGCGCCGTACTTGAGCTGGTCGGCCAGGTTGGTGGCGCTGACCTGGTCGAAGCCGCCGGTGATCTCGGCGCGGCCGCCGGGGATCGGGCTGATGATGTTCGGGGCCGTGATGACCACGCCGTCGAGGACGACCGCCACCTTGTTGCGCGGCTCCTGGGCGTTGTAGGCGGTGGTGGTGAGCTTGCTCCACTCGCCCGCGCCCTTGCTCTTGAAGTCGAGCTGGACGATCCACTCCACGGTGCCCTGGCGCACGCCCGCCGAGGCGGTGTCGATGTCGGTGCCGACGACCTTGGCGACGTCGAGGACGTACTTGAAGCTGCCGTCGGTCTCGCAGGCCGCGTACTGCTTGTTCGGGTCGTCCTGGACGCCCTGGCCGCGGTTCTTGGGGTCGGCGCAGTCGAGCTTGTGGAACTGCTGCAGCACCGCCGGGTCGATGCCCTGGGTGTTGATGCCCGCGTTGGGGTCCTGGTTCGGCTGCGTGGGCGGCGTGCTCGGCGACGGCGTCGGCGTGGCGTTCCGGCCCTTGGTGTTCTGCTTCTGGCCCGTCTGGTCCTGGGCCGTCCGGTCGCGCCCGGTCTGCGTGGCCTCGGGCGTGGCGCCCGGCGTCGGCGCGGTCAGCGCGGACGACAGCGCCTTGCCCGTCGGGGACGCGCTCGGCGTGGTCGCCGACTGCGTGCCGGACGGCTTGCCCGACGGCCTGGCGGTCGAGGACGGCTTGGCAGAGGGCGAGGCGCCCGGCGTGGGCGCCTCGGTGGTCAGGTTCTGCGGGACCTGCGTGGCCTCCATGGCGAGCACCTGGCGGAAGCGCAGCTCCGCCGTGGTGGCGACCAGCTTGATGGCCTCGCTCTGTCCGACGCCCGGAATGGAGATGATGATGTTGTCGCCGGACTTGGCGACCTCCGCGTCGGAGATGCCGGTGCCGTTGACCCGGTCGCGGATGATGTTGACCGCGCGGTCGAGGATCTCTTCAGGCGGAGACTGACCGGACTGGGTCACGGGTGACAACGTCACCGTCGTTCCGCCGGCGAGGTCGAGTCCCAGCTTCGGCGTGAACGCCTTCTGCAGGAACATCGTCCCGCCCAGGGCGAGGATGAGCGCCAGCAGCACCAAGAGCGTGCGCCCTGGTCGGCTGTGGCGGCTGGTCGGTCGGGCCACTGGTCGTCGATTCTCTCAGATAGGGGTTTGTCGCAGAGCTTAGTCAGGACTGCTTGCTGCTGGAGCCCTGATCGCCGTTGGGCTCGACGGTCGCGTCGGACTCCTTGGCCTCACCGTCGGCGAGGTCGGTCGCGACCGGCTCGTCGGCCACCACCGGAGCGTCACCGGGCTGGACCACACGGCCGATGGCCGCCTTGACCCAGCGCGTCTCGATGCCGGGCGCGACCTCCAGCACGACGTCCTCGTTGTCCACCGCGACGACCGTGGCGAACAGGCCGGTCGTGGTCATGACGCGGGCGCCCGGGGTCAAGGAGTTCTGCATCTGCTGCGCTTCCTGCTGGCGCTTGCGCTGCGGACGGATCAGCAGGAAGTAGAACACCACCACCAGAAGGATCAGCGGCAGGATACTTCCGAGTTGTCCCATGTCCATAGGGGCGACCTTCCATAGTCGTTCAAGAATTTGACACCGGCCTCGCGCCGGAAATTCCGTTGCGTAGCTCTCGGGCCGCGCCGCTCAGCCCGTCAGCCTACACAGCCAGCCAAGCCACGGAGTGTAGGCGCTTGTTATGAAACGCGGCAACGAGGCAGCGATTCGGCGCGCGGGGAAGTTCCCGATTTGAAATGGTTGCAACCGTTTCGTGATCACGGTGAAACGGCGGCCCCGAACGCGTCCGGCGGTGGTGTCATACCCATGTGTGTCCAGGCGGAAGCGGTCGCGACCCGGCCGCGCGGGGTCCTGGCCAGCAGCCCCTGCCGGACGAGGAACGGCTCGGCCACCACTTCGACGGTCTCGGGCTCCTCCCCCACGGCCACGGCGAGCGTGGACAGGCCGACGGGACCGCCGCCGAACTTGCGCAGCAGCACCCCGAGCACCGCCCGGTCGAGCCGGTCGAGCCCTTCGGCGTCGACTTCGTAAAGGTTGAGCGCCGCCGAGGCGATGTCCCGATCGATCACGCCGTTGGCGCGCACGTCGGCGAAGTCGCGGACGCGGCGCAGCAGCCGGTTGGCGATGCGGGGCGTGCCGCGCGACCGCCGGGCGATCTCGTGGGCGGCCTCCTCGGGCAGGACGACGCCGAGCAGCCGCGCCGACCGGTGGAGCACCTGCTCCAGCTCGCCGACCTCGTAGAAGTCCATGTGGGCGGTGAACCCGAACCGGTCGCGCAGCGGCGCCGGCAGCAGCCCGGCCCGCGTGGTGGCGCCGACCAGCGTGAACGGTGCGATGTCGAGCGGGATCGCGGTCGCTCCCGGCCCCTTGCCCACGACGATGTCGACCCGGAAGTCCTCCATGGCCAGGTAGAGCATCTCCTCGGCGGGCCTGGCCATGCGATGGATCTCGTCGATGAACAGCACCTCGCCCTCCGTCAGCGTGGACAGGATGGCGGCGAGGTCGCCGGCCCGCTCCAGGGCGGGGCCGGAGGTGATGCGGAGCGGCATGTTGAGCTCGGCCGCGATGATCATGGCCAGCGTGGTCTTGCCCAGGCCCGGCGACCCGCTCATCAGCACGTGGTCGGGCGGACGCTGCCGGCGCATGGCGCTCTCCAGCACCAGGGACAACTGCTCGCGCACCCGGCCCTGGCCGATGAACTCGCCCAGCCGCTTGGGCCGCAGCGCCGCCTCGATCTGCAGCTCGTCGCCGCCGGCGTCGGCGGAGACCAGCTCGCGCTCATAGTCCATGGCCACCGCTCCCTCCCGCGCGCCGGGACGTCGTCTCGGACTTCATGATCATCTTACGCTGAGGGACCGGAGCGCGGCCTTCAGCAGCGCGGCCACCTGCGGCTGACGCCCGGCGGCGAGGTCGGCCTCGGCCTCGGGCGCGACCCCGGCCACGGCCTCGTCGGCGTCTTTGCCCGAATAGCCCAGGCCCACCAGGCCGGAGTGCACCTGCTCGCGCCACAGGGCGGCGCGCCGCTCACCGCCGATCGCCGCGTTGACGGCCTCCTCGGGGGTGCCGAGCCGGTCCTTCAGCTCCAGCACGATGCGCTGGGCGCCCTTCTGCCCGATGCCCGGCACCCGCGTGAGCGCCTTGAGGTCGGCGGCGGCCACGGCCACCCGCAGCGCGTTGGGCGTGTGGACGGCGAGCATCGCCAGCGCCAGCTTGGGGCCGACGCCGCTGGCCGTCTGCAGCATCTCGAAGACGGCCCGCTCGTCGTCACCGGCGAAGCCGTAGAGGGTCAGCGACTCCTCGCGCACCACCAGCGAGGTGGCCAGCCTGGCCTGCTCGCCCACGCGCAGCGTGGCCAGCGTGCCGGGGGTGCAGTGGGCGAGGATGCCGACGCCCCCGACCTCGATCACGGCTCCGTCGGGCGCGACCGACGCCACCCTGCCCGCCACCGACGCGATCACGACTCGATCTCCTTCTCCACGAAACGGTCAGCCCGCGATCTCCGCACGGGTCAGCGCCCCTTGCCGGCGCGGGCCATGGCCTCGGCCAGCCGGTGCTGGGCGCCGCCGCGCCAGATGTGGCAGATGGCCAGGGCCAGCGCGTCGGCGGCGTCGGCCGGCTTGGGCATCTCGGCCAGCCGCAGCAGCCGGGTGATCATCGTGCCGACCTGCTTCTTGTCGGCCGTGCCGCTGCCGGTGACGGCGGCCTTGACCTCCGAGGGCGTGTGCAGGGCGACGGGCAGCCCGCGCCGGGCCGCGCACAGCACGGCGATCCCGGCGGCCTGCGCGGTGCCCATGACCGTGCGGACGTTGTGCTGGGCGAAGACGCGCTCCACGGCCACGGCGTCGGGACGGACCTCGTCGAGCCAACGCTCGATGCCGGCCTCGATGCCGACCAGCCGGGCGCCGAGCTCCTCGTCGGCGCCCGTGCGCACCACCCCGACGGCCACCAGCGACAGCGGCGCGCCCGGCCGCCCCTCGACCGCGCCCAGGCCGCACCGGGTCAGCCCCGGATCGACGCCCATCACCCGCACCGGCTTGCCTCCCGCGCCGCCGAACATCTGTTCGGCACGAGACTCTACCCCGGCTGAGCTGGCCGCGCATCGTGAATCGCCCGCCGCGAACGGCGGGCGGGCCCGTCAGAAGTAGTCGAGCATGTACGGCTTGGCGGCGAAGGCCGTGTCGAGCAGCTCGTCGTGACGGTCGTCGCCGGACATGAGGCCGGTCCTGCGCAGCGTCGCGGTGGGCACCCCCGCGTACAGGGCGGAGAAGCCGCCCACGCTCAGCGCCGCGCCCCCGCCGGCGGCCGGGGCGTCCGGGACGGCCGTGCCGGCGCCGCCGGAGAACTCCAGCCGGAAGGAGCCGCCGCCGCGCAGCGGGTCGTCCACGGAGACCACGGCCCCGCCCGTCACGGCGGCGGGAAAGCCCCTGCGTTCGACGGCCGCGGCCACGTCGAGCACCCGGAACATCCAGCGCACCTGCGTGACGTGGTCGGTGGAGCGCTCACCGAGCAGCCACAGCACCGGGTCGTCGGGGGCGACCGGCGCGGTGACCTTCCTGGCGATGGACGACGAGCTGCCGACCATCGACCAGAACGCCCTGGCCGTCTCCCCGGACCCGGCGACCAGGTTCTCGACGTGCATGTCGTCGCCGTTCCAGCGGTAGACGAGGTAGCCGTCGGGGGCCAGGTAGAGGAAGTCGTCCTCGTTGGACAGCCAGACGCGCCAGGCGTTCTCGTCCCAGGCGACGGGGCCGCTGGAACGTGCCGCCTCGTGCGTCCGGTGGAGCAGGGAGACGACCTCGGCGGCGTCGCCGGGGCCCATCCGGCGCAGCTTCACCTCGCCCGACGGCCTGATGCGGCGCAGCGACTCGGCGGGCAGCGTGATCATGTGCCGGGCTCCGGCGTGCTCGTAGCCGAGCGAGCTGTACAGGGGCGTGGTGGCCGGGTAGAGCGCCGAGACGGCGTCGCCGTGGGCCGCGGCGCGGTCGATGACGGCGCGCATGATCGCGGTGCCGACGCCGTGGCCGCGGTCCTCCGGGTTGACGGTGACCCCCGCGACGCCGGCCATGGGCTGCGGACGTCCGTACCACCATTGGGTGAAGCCGCGCAGCCGGGCCGAGGCGGCGAGCCTGCCGCCCTCGAACGCGCCCAGGTAGCGGCCCTCGCCGAGCGTGGGCGTCACGGTGTGGCGCCACCGCTCGGCCTCCGCGCCGGAGATCGGGCCGAAGGAACGTTTACGCAGGTCGAGAACGTCGTCGAGGTCGTCGGGGGTGAGATCGCGAATTTCCACAACCCCTCAACCTACGGGCTGGTACGGGCGGGTCGCGAGCCGTTTACGCTGATGGCGAGCCTGTCGAGGTACAGCAGCTGGGCGGCCACGACGGCGGCCAGCGCGACCGCGACGACGAGCAGCGGGGTGCTCGCGCCGACGTCGGGGACGCCGTGGTAGCCGCCGAGCAGGCCCATCTGCGTGACGGGCACGGTGAACAGCTCCGGGCTCTGGGCCACGAGCAGCGGCCAGAGCACGTCCTGGGCGTTGACCAGCGTGACGGCGCCGGCCAGCACGCCCGCCATGGGCAGGGACGGCAGCAGGACGCCGCCGAAGAAGTCCCTGTCGTTCCGCTCGGCCAGCCCCTTGCACAGCAGCGTCAGCACCAGCAGCGCCGGGACGCTGACCAGCAGCGGCGGGAAGAGGGCGAAGAAGGTGTCCACGAGGCGCAGGTTGCGCATGTTCTGCCAGTCGGCCACGCCGAGGGGGCCGGTGCCGACGAACAGCCAGGGCGCGAACGGCAGCAGCAGCCACTCGCTGCGCGCGCCCAGGGGGCGCAGGCCCCCGATGCCGAGGGCGGCCAGGTAGGCGACGCCGACCGACACCAGCGCGCCGGCCACGGCGGGGACCCAGGTGTTGACCTGCGCCCGCAGCCCGCCGGATGCGGCGCCGTCGCCGCCCGCGAGCACGCCGGAGATCCACGGCCAGGCGCAGACCAGCCCGACGGCCACCACCAGCGCCAGCGCCACGGCCCCGACGACGACGCCCCCTCCGGCCCGCACCCGCCCGGCATCCGAGACCCGCCCGGAATCCGCGGCGGGGAACGCTCCACGCCGATTCCGCTTCGGGAGCACGGTGACACGGAGGCGGGCGGCCACGGCGACGACCACGGCGACGACGCCGAGCACGCCGAGAAGTACGCCTGTCAGAGCCGCGACGGCCGCGCCAGGGCCGAACTGGGCCATTCTGAAGGCGAAGTCGTACTGGAGGCCCGCGAGGGTCTGTGTGGCGCGCTCAGGGCCTCCCCGGGTGAGCGCCATGCCGATCGAGAACGCCTGCGCCCCCACGGCGACGGTGGCCAGCGCCACCAGCACCGCCACCACGACCGTGGCGCGCCCGGCGGTGCCGCCGCGCAGCGCGGGCAGGAACGCCGTCAGCGCCAGCGCGCACACCACCCCGAAGGTGGCGGCCACGACGACGAGCCGCAACGTCCCCGGGGCCGTGGCGGGGTCGCGCAGGCCCTCGGCCAGCGTGGCGATGCCCGGACCGTCGGGCATCGTCCCCCGCAGCCAGGCCGCCGCCATGCCGATCGGGGAGAACGTGACGATCGCCAGCGACAACACGACCAGGCCCGCGCGCCGCAGCAGGGGGCCGCCCAGGTCGAGCGCCAGCGCCAGCAGCGGCCCCACGACGACGGCCACCAGCAGCGGCCCGGCGGTCAGCGAGAGCGTGAAGCCGAGCGCCCGCCAGAACTCCTCCCCGCCCAGCACCTTGCCGTAGTTGTCCAGGCCCACGAACCTGCTCGGCTGCAGCACGCCGCCGCTGTGCAGGCTGAGCACGAGCGTCTGGACCGTCGGCAGGACCAGCGTGATCAGGGTGCCGAGCAGCGCGGGCACGGCCAGCAGCCAGCCCAGCGCGCGGTAGGACGCCGGGGGCCGGGCGGCCGGGGGCACGGGGACGGGGGTCGGTGGGATGGGGGAATTCACGTCGCCCGACCCTAGCCGCGTCAGGGCGCGGGCGCACGCGTAACGGCCGGGTGGGCATTTGGTGTCGAACGCCCCCGAGCCCGGCAAGTGCCAGGTCAAGGACGGAAACCGGCCCCGGGAAAGGGTGAGGGCCCGGGGTCGCCCCCGGGCCCTCGGTGGCGACGGGTCAGTCCAGGGCGGCCAGGACGTCGTCGGAGACGTCGAAGTTGGCCCAGACGTTCTGGACGTCGTCGCTGTCCTCGAGCGCGTCGATCAGGCGGAACACCTTCTTGGCGCCCTCCTCGTCGAGCGGCACGCTCATCGTCGGCAGGAAGCTCGACTCGGCGGAGTCGTAGTCGATGCCCGCCTCCTGGAGCGCCTTGCGGACCGGCACGAGGTCGCCGGCCTCGGAGACGACCTCGAAGGAGTCGCCCATGTCGTTGACCTCTTCGGCGCCCGCGTCGAGCACGGCCATCAGGACGGTGTCCTCGTCGAGGCCGTTCTTGGGCACGATCACGACGCCCTTGCGGTTGAACATGTACGACACCGAGCCCGGGTCGGCCAGCGAGCCGCCGTTGCGGGTCAGGGCGACGCGGACCTCGGAGGCGGCGCGGTTGCGGTTGTCGGTGAGGCACTCGATGAGCACCGCGACGCCGCCGGGCGCGTAGCCCTCGTACGTGATGGTCTGCCAGTCGGCGCCGCCGGCCTCCAGGCCGCCGCCGCGCTTGCGCGCCCGCTCGATGTTGTCGTTGGGCACGGAGTTCTTCTTGGCCTTGAAGATGGCGTCGAAGAGTGTGGGGTTGGCGTCCGGGTCAGGGCCACCGGTCCGTGCCGCCACCTCGATGTTCTTGATGAGCTTCGCGAACAGCTTGCCGCGCTTGGCGTCGAGCGCGGCCTTCTTGTGCTTCGTCGTCGCCCATTTGGAGTGGCCGGACATTACCTAGAGCTCCCTCACCATGTCTACGAAGTAACGGTGCACGCGCGTGTCCCCGGTCAGCTCGGGGTGGAACGACGTCGCGAGCAACGGCCCTTGACGGACCGCGACGATCCTATCCCCAGGCTCGGCCGTGCCCAGCACCTGAACGTCGGTGCCGACCGATTCCACCCACGGAGCACGGATGAACACAGCGTGTACGCGTTCGCCGGCGAAGTCCAGGTCCGACTCGAACGAGTCCACCTGGCGGCCGAAGGCGTTGCGCCTGACCACCATGTCGATGCCGCCCAGGGTCTGCTGGCCCTCGATGCCGTCCTCGATGCGGTCGGCCAGCATGATCATGCCGGCGCACGAGCCGTAGGCGGGCAGGCCCTCCTTGATCCGCATCCGCAGCGGTTCCAGCATGTCGAAGGTGTCGGCGAGCTTCCACATGGTGGTCGACTCGCCGCCGGGGATCACCAGGCCGTCGACCGCGTCGAGCTCGGCCGGGCGGCGCACGGCGACGGCCGACGCGCCGGCCTCCTGGAGCATGCGCGCATGCTCGCGCACGTCTCCCTGGAGAGCGAGTACACCGATCGTGGGCACAGCGATCCTTCCGTTAAGGTCCGGTTTCCGACAATTCAACACCATGATGGCCCGGCATCTTCCTACCAGAGCACTCTGGCGTAAAAGCGGGGTCAGGCGGCGGCCTGCACGGCGTCCACGCGGGCCAGGGCGCTCAGGTGGTGGCGACGGGCGTACAGGAAGGTCATGCCGATCGCGCAGCAGGCGGCGCCGACGACGTAGGGGACGGCGATGCCGATCTCCTCGCCGAGCTTGGTCGCGATGAACGGCGCCAGCGCGCCGCCCATCCAGCGCACGAAGTTGTACCCGGCCGAGGCGACGGGCCTCGGGGCGTCGGAGACCTCCATGGCCGACTCGGTGAAGACGGTGTTGTTCAGTCCGATCGGGATGCCGGACAGGACGGTGAACACGACGATCCCGGCGTGCGCCCCGGCCGTCCCCGACACGGCGATGCCGACCTGGAAGAGCGCGAGCAGGCCCAGGGCCAGGTGCAGCACGTTCACCGAGCCGATCCTGCGCTGCAGCGGCGGCGCGCCGAACACCGAGGCCAGCGCCACGCAGACGCCCCAGCCGAAGAACACCGCGCCGATGCCGTACGGCGACATGTGCAGGATGAACGGGGTGAAGGCGAGGATCGTGAAGAAGGCGAAGTTGTAGAACAGGGCGGTGAAGGCGGTCGTGGACAGCCCGCCGTGGGCCAGGGCCCGGATGGGGGCGCTGAGCCTGGTCTTCACCGCGGGCCTCGGCCCCGTCCTGAGCAGGGTGGCGATCAGCACGAATCCGGCGGCCATCAGCGTGGCGGTGCCGAAGAACGGGGCTCGCCAGTTCCAGTCGCCGAGCAGCGCGCCGACCAGGGGGCCGGCGGAGATGCCGAGACCGAGCGCGGCCTCGTACAGGATGATGGCCGACTCCGCGCCGCCGCTGGCCGCGCCGACGATGACGGCCAGCGCGGTGGCCACGAACAGGGCGTTGCCGAGGCCCCAGCCGGCGCGGAAGCCGACGAGCTCGGCGACGCTGCCGGAGGTGCCGGCCAGCGCGGCGAACAGCACGACCAGCGCCAGCCCGGCCAGCAGCGTGCGCTTGCCGCCGATGCGGCTGGAGACCCAGCCGGTGATCAGCATGGCCACGGCGGTGACCAGGAAGTAGCTGGTGAACAGCAGGGACACCTGGCTGGGCGTGGCGTGCAGCCCTTGGGCGATGGAGGGCAGGATGGGGTCGACGAGGCCGATGCCCATGAAGGCCACGACCGCGGCGAACGCGGTGGCCCAGACGGACATCGGCTGGCGCAGGATTCCGCCGCCGGTTTGCATGGTGTCCCCTTACTGGGTGGTTCTGTCGATGCCGAGCTTGGCCAGGACGGGCAGGGCCGCCGCGAGCACGTCGCGCTCGTCGTCGGTGAGCGCGGCCAGGTCCTGGGCGAGGCGGGCGATCCTGGCCCGGCGCACGGCGTACAGACGGTCGCGGCCCTCTCCGGTGAGCTCGACCGTCCTGACGCGGGCGTCGGCCGGGTCGGAGCCGCGCGCCACCAGGCCCGCGTACTCCAGCCGGTTGATCTGCACGGTCATGGTCGGCAGCTGGACGGCGTGCTCCTCGGCCAGCTCGGTCATCCGGCGCGGGCCGTGTTCGAGCGAGCCGAGCACGGCGTACTGCTGGGTGGTGACGGGCTGGCCGGCGCTGGAGCGCCGCAGCAGCAGGACCAGGTGGCGCAGCACCTTGGAGACCTGCTCGGCCATCTGGGTGGGATCGTCCCTCATGCTTAGCCCAACTAACTTAGCCTGGCTAATATTCCGGGCGAAGAAAAGGCGGCGTCCCATCCCCCGTGGACGCCGCCTGCCTCAGGGCTACGGGCGTTCGGTCTCCAGCCGGACGGTGTCCTCCACCGTCACCTGCTTCCTGGCGCCGATCGCCGGGTCCAGCGGCCGCAGGTACGTCTGCCGCACCCCCGGCACCCGGTCCTCCACCACGAACGTCGCCCGCGTGTACGCCTGCGCCCCAGGCTCGCGCACCTGCGGCACGACCTTGAAGTCGGCCGTGAGCAGGTCGCGCTCGATCTTCGTCAGCACGTAGCCGCGCTGGTTGTTGTAGAACTTCAGGTGCGGGTTGATCGTCAGGTACGGATGCGTCGCCGGATCGGAGTCCGCGCCGTCGCCGCCCGTGGTGATGGAGGTGGCCACGAGTTCGGAGCCCACGGTGGGCCCGGTCGGGTCGTCGTAGTCGAGCTTGAGGTCGCTGGCCCAGTGGGCGTGCACGTCGCCGGTCAGCACCACCGGGTTGCGGACCTCGGCGTCCACCCAGCCCTGGGTGATGCGCCGTCGGGAGGCGACGTAGCCGTCCCAGGCGTCCATCGAGGTGATCTTGGCGGGGCCGGCGTTGTTGTCGCGCTGGGCGAAGAACACCTGCTGGCCCAGGATGTCCCACTGGGCGCGCGAGCGGTGGAAGCCCTCGATCAGCCACTGCTCCTGCGCCGCGCCGGTGATCGAGCGCGCCGGGTCGATCGCGGCCGGGCAGTCGCGGTAGCCGTCGCCGCAGCCCTGGTCGTCGCGGTACTGGCGGGTGTCCATCATGTGGAAGGTGGCCATCCGGCCCCACTGGATCCGCCGGTAGAGCTGCATGTCGATGCCGCGCGGGATCGAGGTGCGGCGCAGCGGCATGTTCTCGTAGTAGGCGCGGAAGGCGGCGGCGCGGCGGGCCAGGAAGTCCGGCTGGGGCACCTCCGGCTTCTCCGGCACCTCGTCGGCCCAGTTGTTGTCCAGCTCGTGGTCGTCCCAGACGACCAGCCAGGGCGCGGCGGCGTGCGCGGCCTGCAGGTCGGGGTCGGCCTTGTACTGGGCGTGCCGCTGGCGGTAGCCGGCCAGGGTCTCGGTCTCGGGGCCCTCGTGGTCGCGGACGTTGCCGCCCGGGATGGTGTAGGTGTCCTTGGTGTACTCGTACTGGTAGTCGCCCAGGTGCAGGACCAGGTCCGGGTTCTCCTCGGCCAGCCTGCGGTAGGAGGTGAACCAGCCGTGCTCGTACTGGGCGCAGGAGACGAAGGCCATCGACAGCGCGCCGCCGTAGGACAGCGGGTGCGGGGCCGTGCGCGCCCGCCCCATGGGCGAGACGTACGGGCCGACGCGGAAGCGGTACCAGTAGTCCCGGTCCGAGCTCAGCCGGTCGACCTCGACGTGCACGCTGTGCCCCCACTCCGGCACGGCGACGGCCACCCCCGACCGGACGACGCGGCGCCCGCGCTCGTCGGCGTAGACCTGCCACTGCACCGGGAACGGGCGCTGCGGCATGCCGCCGAAACCGTCCTCGGCCAGCGGCCGCTGGGCCAGCCTGGTCCACAGCACGAATCCCTCGTGGTCGGGGTCGCCGCAGGCCACGCCGAGCGTGAACGGGTCGGTCGACAGCCCGCGCGAGGCCAGTGCCTGCGCGGTGTCTGCGGCGGGGTCGGGCTCGGCGCTCGCCGACGTGGCGGGGATCGCCGCGGCGGCGCCGGCCGCCAGGCCGGTGACCAGGAAATGCCGGCGGTTCAGCTTGGACACGGTGCGCTCCTCGGGACGATCAAGGGTGAGGGACGCCCGTAGCCTGACCGAGTCGCATGACAGGCCGGTGAACCGCGGACAACACGAAAGAGGCGACATCCTTCGCGAATGCCGCCTCTTACGAAGCTTTTCATCGTCACACGACGATCATGGACCTACGGCGGGCCGCCGACCTGCGGCGACGCGCCGGTTCACCAGCCGCGCTCGGCCAGCCGGTGCGGCTGCGGGATCTCGTCGACGTTGATGCCGACCATGGCCTCGCCGAGACCGCGCGAGACCTTGGCGACGACGTCGGCGTCGTCGTAGAACGTGGTGGCCTTGACGATGGCCGCGGCGCGCTTGGCCGGGTCGCCCGACTTGAAGATGCCCGAGCCGACGAACACGCCCTCGGCGCCGAGCTGCATCATCATGGCGGCGTCGGCCGGGGTGGCGATGCCGCCCGCGGTGAACAGCACGACCGGCAGCTTGCCGCTCCTGGCGACCTCGGCGACCAGCTCGTAGGGGGCCTGCAGCTCCTTGGCGGCCACGTAGAGCTCGTCCTCGGGCAGCGAGGTGAGGCGCTTGATCTCACCACGGATCGTGCGCATGTGGGTGACGGCGTTGGAGACGTCGCCGGTGCCGGCCTCGCCCTTGGAGCGGATCATGGCCGCGCCCTCGGTGATGCGGCGCAGGGCCTCGCCCAGGTTGGTGGCGCCACAGACGAAGGGCACGGTGAACTGCCACTTGTCGATGTGGTTGGCGTAGTCGGCCGGGGTGAGCACCTCGGACTCGTCGACGTAGTCGACGCCGAGCGACTGCAGGACCTTGGCCTCGGCGAAGTGGCCGATGCGGGCCTTGGCCATGACGGGGATCGACACGGCGGCGATGATGCCGTCGATCATGTCGGGGTCGCTCATCCTGGACACGCCGCCCTGGGCGCGGATGTCGGCGGGCACACGCTCAAGGGCCATGACGGCGACGGCGCCGGCATCCTCAGCGATCTTGGCCTGCTCCGGGGTGACGACGTCCATGATGACGCCACCCTTGAGCATCTCGGCCATGCCGCGCTTGACGCGGGCCGTTCCGGTGACGGGGGTGCTTTCAGGCGTGCTGGACACGGTCTTCCTCACGGGCTCTCAGGGCGGACGGTAAGTTATCAAACCCATCGTAGGTCCTGATGGACCCCTCCCCCGACATGCCACGATGTCAGGATTTGCCGCTCAAGTTATACAGAACGGTCATCAAGGGGTGACGGGCTTGCGGCTGGCGAGCGCGACCCAGACCTGGCCGGGGGCGAAGTTCATCGGCTCGCCGCTCTCAGTGGTGAACGTCGTACCGGTCTCCTCCGATTCCCGTTCCCAGTTGGCCGCGTAGGCTTTGCCGTCGCGCAGCACGACGGCCTTGCCCTTGCCGGTGGTGTGCACGAGCGGGGTGTAGCTCTGGTGGAAGTCGTGGAACTGCGAACGCTCGGTCTTGGTGTACTGCACGACGATCGTGGGCGCGCCGAGCTGGCCGCCCTCGGCCGCCATGTCCTTCTTGCCGTCCTGCCAGATCAGCCACTGCTTCTTGGCCTCCGACCAGGCGAAGGTGAAGCGCGCCGCGGGCCACCTGACGGTGTACGACTTCTTGTCCACGCCGCCCTCGGCGGGCGCGTCGCCGAAGGTGAAGCCGATGTCCTTGGCCTCGGTGGCCTTGGGGGCGCCAGACAGCAGCTTCTTGGTGTTGGCGAACAGGTTGTAGGGGGCGTAGCGGCCCGGCTGGCGGAAGTAGGCGCCGGGGTTGCGGGTGTCGCCCACGTCGTACAGCGGGGCCTTGGCGATGAACGGCAACATCTTGGTCTGCGCGCCGGAGTAGGCGAACGCCGGCTTGCCGAACTGCGGGACGATGTGCAGGTCGGAGATGCGGGCGCTGCGCACCGGGCCCACCTTGGCCGGGATCTTCGAGGAGAAGATCGCCATGAGCCGGGTCAGGCCGGCCTCGACCTGCTCGACGTAGACGACGTCCGCGCTCTTGAGCCCCATCTGGGGCTTGCCCGCGGCGGTGTTCTCGATCTTCACCGCGAGCACCGGCTTGAGCTCCTCGTAGGGCTGCCCGGTGAACGGGTGCCCCTCGGCCTGCTCGGTGGGCTCCTCGGAGGGGGCGGCGGTGGCCGCCTGCGGCGCCTTGCCGGACGCGGGGGGCTCGTCGGACGAGCAGGCCGCGACGGGCCCGAGCACGGCCGCCCCTGCCAGAGTCACCGAGATCATCCGGGATAGCCGCACCTTGCAACAACTCCTCGCCTTTGCCCAGAAATCGGGAGAAGCTTACCGGCCTCCCCACATTTGGTCATTCAGGCGACATAGTTGCGGGCGGATTGTCATCGATCTCGAAGAATTCCGGGAACTCGGTATGCCCGGCCAGCCGCAGCATCCGGGCCAGCCAGCGCCGCTGCGCCGTACGGGTGACCCCGACCGCGTTGTTGTAGAAGCGGCGCGAGTAGACGACCTTGGCCACCGCCGCGTCGAGCTCCTCCAGCAGGTCGCCGCCGCCGGGCGCCTCGGCCAGCTTCTCCCTGAAGCGCTCCTGGTCGGCCGCGGCCCGCAGGGCCCGCGACAGGTCGCTCTCGGCGTGCTCGCGCTCCTCGGGCCCGGCGATCCTGGCCTCGTGGGCGGCGGCGGCCAGCACCAGCGAGGTCGCGGGGTCGAGCAGCCGCGAGCCGGCCAGTTCGAGCACCACGGCCCGGCGCCGCATGAGCGCGGCGTCCAGTGCCTCGCGGGCCAGTTCGAGCCGGATGTGCAGGCGGTCGAGCCGGCCCGCACGCCAGGAGATGTAGACGGCCGTGAGCACGACGACGATGCCCACGATCAGCACGATCATGGTGGATGTCACAGCGGATCCCTACAGGAGCTCTCGGCAGACGGTCACAGGTCCTCCTCCACCCGGCCGGCGCCGCTGGTGGTCACCGTCTCGTAGACGCGCACCACGTCGCGGGCGACCGTGGACCAGTCGTACTTCCTGACCGCCACCAGCGCCTCGGCGGCCAGCTTGGCGCGCCGCTCGGGGGCGTCGAGCAGCGCGGCGGCCTCGCGGGCGAGGGAGGCGGCGTCGCCGTTGGCGAACAGCGCGCCGGCCTGCCCCTCGCCCAGCACCTTGCGGAAGGCCGGGATGTCACTGGCCAGCACCGTCGCCCCCGAGGCCATGGCCTCGGCCAGCACGATGCCGAAGCTCTCGCCCCGGGTGTTGGGGGCGCAGAACACGTCGACCGAGTGGTAGGCGCGGATCTTGTCGGCCTCGCTCACCATGCCGAGCACGGTCACCCGCTCGTGGAAGGGCTTGGGCACCTTGTCGTAGACGTCTTTGGCGTCGCCGGGCCCGGCGATGAGCAGCTTGAGGCCGGGACGCTCGGCGGCCAGCGCGTTGAAGGCGTCGAGCAGGATCGGCAGGCCCTTGCGCTCTTCGTCCATGCGGCCGAGGAAGCCGATCGTGGCGCCGTCGGGGCCCCAGCCGGGCAGCGGCTCGGCCTCGGTGTAGCGGGCCACGGTCACCCCGTTGGGGATCAGCACGGTGTCGCCGCCGAACTGCTCGACCAGGCTCTTGCGCGCCGCGTCGGAGACCGCGATGCGGCCGCTCAGCTTCTCCAGCGCGCTGCGCAGCAGCGGCTCGGCCACCGCGATGGCGCGCGAGCGGGTGAAGGAGGCGTGGAAGGTGGCCACGATCGGCCCCTTGGCCGCCCAGCAGGCCAGCACGCCGAGGCTCGGGATCAGCGGCTCGTGGATGTGCAGCACGTCGAAGTCGCCCGTACGCACCCAGCGCCGCACCCGCGCGGCCGACAGGAACCCGAACGACATCCGGGCCACCGACCCGTTGTAGGGCACCGGCACCGCCCGGCCGGCGCCCGTCACGTACGGGGGCAGCTCGTCGTCGTCGGCGGCGGGCGCGATGACCGAGACCTCGTGCCCCTGCGCCATGAGCGCCTGGGCCAGGTCGTCGATGTGCTGTTTGACCCCGCCGGGCATGTCCCAGGAGTAGGGGCAGACGATGCCGACCTTCATCTCGGCAGGTCCTCCAGCCAGAGCCGCTGCAACATGTGCCAGTCCTCCGGGTGCTCGGCGATGCCCTTCTCGAAGACGTCCGTCATGGCCTGGGCGACGGCCGCCACCTTCTCCTGCCGGGTGCCCTCGGCGGGCACCGGGATCTCCTCGTGGATGTGGATGCCCCAGTCGTCGCCCACGAAGTAGACGGTGGCCGGCAGCAGCGCGGCGCCGGTCTGGACGGCCAGCAGCGGCGGCCCGGCCGGCACCTTGGTGGTGGCGCCGAAGAAGCGCACCTCGATGCCGCTCTTGGTCAGGTCGCGCTCGGCGGGCAGGCAGACCACGCCGCCCTTGCGCACGCGGCCGGCGAGGGTGCCGAAGTTGTGGCCGTCGCCGCCGGTGAGCGGCAGCACCTCCATGCCGAGCCCCTCGCGGAAGGCGACGTAGCGGCGGAACAGCGACTCGGGCCGCAGCCGCTCGGCGACCGTGGTGAACGGGTGGCCGACGCCGACCAGCCAGGCGCCCGCCGCGTCCCAGTTGCCCATGTGCGGCAGGGCCAGCACCACGCCCCGGCCCGTGGCCAGGGTGTCGTGGATGTGCTCGGCCCCGATGACGTGGGTGCGCCGGACGATCTCCGGTCGCGGGATCGAGGGCAGGCGGAAGACCTCGTGGAAGTAGCGGAAGTAGGAGCGCATGCCGGCCCTGCTCAGCTCGCGCAGCTCCGCGCTGCCGGCGTCGATGCCGGTGACCCTGGCCAGGTTGGACTCCAGGCGGCGCACGGACTTGCCGCGCTTGCGCCACACCCGGTCGGCCAGGAGGCGGAAGACGGCCGCCGTGGGCCGCTCGGGCAGCAGCGGGACCAGCTTCCAGCCCGCCGCGAAGCCCGCCGCCACGATGCGGTCGCCGATGGAGGTCTTCTCGCTCATCGCTCCCTCGTCTGCCGGTGGACGTGCACGACCCGCTGCACGACGGTGATGGTGGAGGCCGCCGCCAGCAGCCACATCCCGAGCGGCAGCACGTACGGCACCCCGATCCCCGAGAAGAAGGTCGCGACCAGGGCCACGACCAGCCGCTCAGGACGCTCGGCCAGCCCCACGTCCGCCGTGAGCCCGAGGCCCTCGGCCCTGGCCTTGGCGTAGGAGACCAGGGACCCGGCGACGAGGCAGGCCAGCGTCACGCCGGCCATCAGCGTGTCGCCCGCGGCGACGAAGTAGAGGATCAGGCCGGCGAAGATGGCGGCGTCGGCCACCCGGTCGAGCGTGGAGTCGAGGAAGGCGCCCCAGACGGTGCCCCCCTTGCCGCCGAGCCGGGCCACGACGCCGTCGAGCAGGTCGAACAGCACGAAGACGGTGATGAGCAGCGCCCCCCAGGCCAGCCGGCCCAGCGGGAACAGGAGCAGGGCGGAGATCACCGTGCCGAGGGTGCCGATCGCCGTGACGGCGTTCGGGCCGATCCCGCGGCCGACGAGAGCCCTGCCCAGCGGGGTGAGTATCCGGGTCATGGCCGGTCGCAGGAGTTTGAGCATCGCGGTCCGATCGTAGGCCATCGCGTGAGCGGCCACTTTCTTTGCCCCGCACCCCTTGTGATATTCGCCACAGGGGTATTTGGTGAACACACCGCGTCCATGCGGTTCCTGACACCCTCCGCGCGGGCGCGGCGTTGGATGCACCGACGACGTGGGAGGCGAAGTGGCGGATAGGAACTCCGGCGGAGCCATGGGAGCCGCGGGCAGGGCACCCACGGCCGACAGGGCGGATGCGATACGCAACGTCGTGCTGGTCGGCCACTCAGGAGCGGGCAAGACCACCCTGGTCGAGCAGCTGCTCGCGGCGACGGGCATCGTCCAGCGGCCGGGCCGGGTGGAGGACGGCAACACGGTCAGCGACTTCGACGAGGTCGAGGTGCGCCAGCAGCGGTCGGTCAACCTGGCTCTGGCGCCGCTCGTGCACAACGGCATCAAGATCAACCTGCTCGACACCCCGGGTTACGCCGACTTCGTCGGCGACCTGCGCGCCGGGCTGCGCGCCGCCGACGCCGCCCTGTTCGTCGTGTCGGCCTCCGAGGGGATCGACGGGCTCACGCAGATGCTCTGGGAGGAGTGCGCCCAGGTCGCCATGCCCAGGGCGGTGGTGATCACCAAGATCGACCACCAGCGCGCCGACTTCGACGACGTGCTGGTCACCTGCCAAGACGTCTTCGGCGACGGCGTCGCGCCGCTCTACCTGCCGGTGATCACCAACGGGCACGTCAACGGCCTGATCGGGCTGCTGTCGCAGAAGTTCTACAACTACGCGACCGGCGCCCGCACCGAGAAGGAGCCGGGCGCCGAGTACGAGGCGCAGATCGAGGAGCGGCGCGGCGAGCTGATCGAGGGCATCATCCAGGAGAGCGAGGACGAGTCGCTAATGGAGCGCTACCTGGAGGGCGAGCCCATCGACACCAAGGTCCTGGTGGGCGACCTGGAGAAGGCGGTCGCGCGCGGCAGCTTCTTCCCGGTGTTGTGCAGCGGGCTGGGCAACGGCCACGCGGTGGGCATGACGGAGCTGCTGGAGCTGGTGACCCAGGGCTTCCCCTCGCCGCTGGAACACCCGATGCCCGAGATCACCGACCTGTCCGGCAAGCCGGTCGGCGGCATCGCGTGCGACCCCGACGGCCCGCTCGTGGCCGAGGTCGTCAAGACCACCAGCGACCCGTACGTGGGCCGCATCAGCCTCGTCCGGGTCTTCTCCGGCACGCTGCGCCCGGACATGACCGTGCACGTCTCCGGCCACGGTCTGGCCGACCGCGGGCACGAGGACCACGACGTCGACGAGCGCATCGGCACGCTGACCAGCCCGCTCGGCAAGACCCAGCGCCCGGCGGCCAAGGGCTCGGCCGGGGACATCGTGGCCGTGGCCAAGCTGTCGCGGGCCGAGACCGGCGACACGTTGTCGGAGGTCGACCGTCCGCTGCTGATGACGTCCTGGCAGATGCCCGATCCGCTGCTGCCGGTGGCGATCAGGGCGAAGTCGAAGGCCGACGAGGACAAACTGGCCCAGGCGCTCGGCCGGCTGGTGGCCGAGGACCCGACGCTGCGCCTGGAGAACAACGCCGAGACCAGGCAGCTCGTGCTGTGGTGCATGGGCGAGGCGCACACCGACGTGCTGCTCGACCGCCTGGCCAACCGGCACGGCGTCGAGGTCGAGCGGATCGAGCTGCGGGTGCCGCTGCGCGAGACGTTCGGCGGCAGGTGCCAGGCGATGGGCCGCAACGTCAAGCAGACCGGCGGCCACGGCCAGTACGCGATCTGCCACCTGGAGGTCGAGCCCCTGCCCTCGGGCGGCGGGTTCGAGTTCGTGGACAAGATCGTGGGCGGGGTGGTGCCCCGGCAGTTCATCCCGTCGGTGGAGAAGGGCGTGCGGGCCCAGATGGAGCGCGGCGTGGTGGCCGGCTACCCCATGGTGGACGTGCGCGTGACGCTCTACGACGGAAAGGCCCACTCGGTCGACTCCTCCGACATGGCCTTCCAGATCGCGGGGCAGCTCGCGCTGAAGGAGGCGGCCTCGAAGGTCCCGACCCTGCTGCTGGAGCCGGTGGACGAGCTGTCGGTGCTGGTGGCCGACGACTACGTGGGCTCGGTGATGTCCGACCTGTCCTCGCGGCGCGGGCGCGTGCTCGGCACCGAGCCGGTGGGCACCGGGCGCACGCTGGTCAAGGCCGAGGTGCCCGAGCTGGAGATCACCCGCTACGCCATCGACCTGCGCTCGATGTCGCACGGCACCGGCACGTTCACGCGCACGTTCCTGCGCTACGAGCCGCTGCCGCCGAACCTGGCGAGCAAGGTGGCGGCCACGGAGTGAGCGGCGCAGAGCCGGGAGGGCACCATGTCCCTCCCGGCCCGCACGTTTCATCACCACACCTACCGTTTCGTAACAGAAGCATCACGACTGCATTTCTTTTTTCAGGTCCGATCACGCGGGAGCAGCTGCCAGACTGGGTTGCACTATGCGAACTGGACGCCCACTCCTAGCCGCTGCAGCCCTCGCGGTCGTGACCACCAGCGCCGCCTACGTGTTCGGCCCCGGTGCGACCGAGAGCCCCGCGGCGACCAAGAAGACGACGACCACCGCCCCCGCCACCGCCGAGGCGACGGCGGCCTGCAAGCCCGACCCCCGCTACCCCAAGCGCCAGCTGCGCGGGGTGTGGATCGCGACGGTCAAGAACATCGACTGGCCCTCGCGCGCCGGCCTCGGCCAGGCCCGCCAGAAGGCCGAGTACGTCAAGATCCTCGACAGCGCGGTCAAGCGCAATCTCAACGCCGTCTTCGTCCAGGTCCGGCCCGCCTCCGACGCGCTCTACCGCTCCTCGCTGGAGCCCTGGTCGCAGTACCTGACGGGCACCGCGGGCAAGGACCCGGGCTGGGACCCGCTCCCGTTCCTCATCGAGGAGGCGCACAAGCGCAACCTGGAGTTCCACGCCTGGTTCAACCCCTACCGCGCGGCCGAGAGCGCCGACCTGTCCAAGCTCCCGGCCAACCACCCGGCCCGGCAGCACCGCGACTGGACGGTCAAGTACGGCGGCGGCCTCTACTACAACCCCGGCCTGCCGCAGGTGCGCGAGCACGTCACCAAGGTCATCACCGACGTGGTCAGCCGCTACGACGTCGACGGCGTGCACTTCGACGACTACTTCTACCCCTATCCGGGGGGCGGCGGCACGTTCGACGACAAGGCGGCCTTCGCCAAGTACGGCAAGGACCAGAAACTGGCCGACTGGCGCCGCCACAACGTGAACAAGCTGGTGGCCAAGGTCGACGCGGCCGTCCACGACACGAAGAACCACGTGAAGTTCGGCATCAGCCCGTTCGGCATCTGGCGCAACAAGTCCAACGACCCCGACGGGTCGGCCACGGCCGGCATGTCCGCCTACGACTCGATCTACGCCGACGCCCGCTCCTGGATCGAGGACGGCACGGTCGACTACGTCGCGCCGCAGCTCTACTGGCCGCGCGGCTTCAAGGCGGCCGACTACAAGACGCTGACGGCCTGGTGGGCGGGCGCGGTCGAGGGCACCGACGTCCAGCTCTACATCGGCCAGGCGCTCTACCAAGTCGGCACCAGGACCAACGCCGCCTGGGCCAACCCGGGCGAGCTGTCGGCGCACCTGACGGTGAACCGGCGCTACGAGCAGGTCGACGGCGACATCTACTTCAGCGCCAAGCAGCTCCTGACCAACCCGCTCGGCGCGATCGACCGGGTGGCCAAGGAGCACTACAGCCGTCCGGCGCTGCTGCCGATCATGGAGGACCGCGGCGGCGAGGCCCCCGGCAAGCCGGCCGACGTCAAGGTGAGCGGCTCCACCGTCTCCTGGACGCCGTCCGCGGGGGCGCGGGCCTACGCGGTGTACCGGGTGCCGGAGTCGGGCAAGGACTGCCACACCAGCGACGCCCGCAACCTGGCGGCCGTGGTGACGGCGGCGTCGTACCCGGCCAAGCCGGGCACGTACCTGATCACCTCGCTCGACCGGCAGCACCACGAGAGCAAGCCGGTGAAGGTGAAGGTGGGCAAGGGCTGAGTCCCGTCCCGCCACGCTCCTCCGTCGACGCCACGCCCGGGATCCGGGCGTGGCGTCGCCGTGTTCGCGGCGGGCAGCTCAGCGGCCGGTCCGCTCCCACGCGCGGGCCAGGGCGGCGACCGCCTGGTCGAGGAGGGCGGGCGGCAGGGCGAAGCTGAGGCGCAGGCGGTCGCGGTGGCGGCCGTCCGGGGAGAACAGTGAGCCAGGGGCGACGGCCACGCCCTGCTCGCGGGCGGTGGCGGCGAACCTGTCGGTGTCGGCGCCCGGCAGGCGGGCCCACACCGACAGGCCGCCCTGGGGGCGTGACCAGGTCCACGACGGCAGGCGCGCGGACAGCGCGGCGGTGAAGTGGTCGCGGCGGCGGGCCAGCTCGGCCAGCCAGGCCGGCACGGGGTCGCCGTCGAGGAGGTCGGCGGCCAGCCGCTGGGAGACGGCGCTGGTGGCCAGGTCGGCGTCGAGCTTGGCCTCCAGCAGCCGGGCCAGCAGCGGCTCGGGGGCGGTGAGCCAGCCCACCCGCAGGCCGCCCCACAACACCTTCGACAACGAGCCCACCGTCACCGTGCCGTGCGGATGGGCCAGGGCCAGCGGCCCGGGCGGCGTCCGGCCGTCGAACACCACGGGCGCGAGGGTCCGGTCCTCCACCAGCGGGACGTCCGCCGCGGCGGCCAGCTCGGCCACGTGCCGCAGATCGGCCACGCGGCCGGTCGGGTTGTCCACGGGCAGCGCGTACACGGCGGCCGGACGGTGGCGGGCCAGCGCGTCGCGCACGGCGTCGGGGTCGGTGAGGTCCACGGGCACGGCGTGGGCCCCGGCGCGCCGGAACACGCTGAGCGCGCCACCGTAGGCCGGGTCGCCGACCAGCACGCGGTCGCCGGGCCGCAGCAGCACCCGGGCCGCCAGGTCGATGCCCTGCTGGGCGCCCGAGGTCACCAGGATCTCGCGGTGCGGCCCGGCGTCCAGGGCGGCCAGCACGGCGCGCAGCCGCGAGTCGCCCATGGCGTCGTAGCCGTGGCCGCTCGGCGCGCGCATCAGGGCCGCGGCGTCCAGCGGGGGCACCGCCAGGTGCGAGGGGTCGGGGACGACCGAGGTCGACAGGTCGGCCAGCACCGCGCCGCCCTGGAGCAGGCCGCCGAACGTCGGGACGCCCAGCACGTACGTGCCGCTGCCGTGCCGGCGTTCGCACAGGCCCTCCTCGCACAGGGTGTTGAAGGCGGCGGCGACCGTCCCGCGGCTGAGCCCGACCGCCTGGGCCAGGTCGCGCTCGGAGGGCAGGCGGGTGCCCGGGGCGATGGCGCCGGTCTGGGCCAGGTCGGTCAGCGCGCCCGCGAGTCGCCGGCTGGCCGTGCCCTCGTGGAGCCGGAGCCGGTCGCGGACCAGGGTGACAAGGTTTTCTTCTCTTCCCACGCCACTATTATCCGGTTACTGTGCCACTTATCAATGAATTGGCCTACATCTTGTGATTGTTGGCGGCCATTTACGGAGAGGAGCGGCACGATGCGCGAAGCCGAGCACATCTGGATGGACGGCGAGCTGGTGCCCTGGGGCGAGGCCCGCGTGCACGTCCTGACGCACGCCCTGCACTACGGCACCGCCGTGCTGGAGGGCACCAGGGCCTTCGACACGCCCGAGGGCCCGGCGGTGTTCCGGCTGGACGAGCATCTGCGGCGGCTGGCGCGCAGCGCGCGGATCATCGGGATGCCGCTGCCGTACACGCTGGACGAGCTGCGCGCGGCCACGCTGGCCACGGTCGCGGCCAACGGCCAGTCCTCGTGCTACATCCGCCACCTGGCCCACCGCGGCTACGGAGAGATGGGCGTGGCGGCGCGCGGCTGCCCGACGGTGGTCTCGATCGCGTCGTGGGAGTGGGGCGCGCTGCTGGAGGCGGGCGTGCGGCTGATGACCAGCTCGTGGCAGCGCAACGACCACCGCGTGACGCCGACCGCGGCCAAGGCCACCGGCCCCTACCTGAACTCGGTGATGGCCAAGTCCGAGGCCATGCAGGCGGGCTTCGACGAGGCGGTGCTGCTGAACGCGGCCGGCAACGTCAGCGAGTGCACCGGCGCCAACGTCTTCGTCGTGCGCGACGGCGTCCTGACCACGCCTCCGCCGCACGCCGGCGCGCTGGAGGGCATCACGCAGGACACCGTCGCGCGGCTGGCCGTCGACCTCGGGCTGACGGTCACCAGGGAGGATCTGCTGCGCACCGACCTGTACACGGCCGACGAGATCTTCGTCTGCGGCACGGCGGCCGGGATCGTGCACGTCAGCGCGGTCGACCACTGCGAGTTCGGCGGCCCCGGGCCGGTCACCGGCAAGCTGGCCGACGCCTACGAGGCGGCCGTGCACGGGCGCGACGACCGTTACCGCCACTGGCTGACCCCCGTGCGCGGCTGACGGACCGCGCCCGCCGCCGCCCGTGAGAAGGTAGGGGAACCGGTGGCGCCGGATCGCGACGTGCTCTAGCGTGCCACGGACGTCATCGAACGCGGGAGGTCGTCGGGGTGAGGCGCGCGCTCGTGGTGCTGGCCGTTCTGGCCGGTTCCGTACTGCTCGGCCTGCAGGGCACGGCCACGGCCGGCGGCTCGGCTCCCGGCGCGGGCAGGGTGGCGCTCATCGGCGTCTCCGGTCTCGCCTGGGACGACGTCAACCAGGCCGACGCGCCCAACCTGTGGGAGCTGACGCGCGGCAGCGCGATCGGCTCGCTGTCGGTGCGCACGGTCAGCAACATCACCTGCCCCTACGACGGCTGGCTCACGGTGTCGGCCGGCACCAGATCGGCCGCCGGATACGCCTGCGGCGCCCCTCCCGCCCCCGAGACCCGGGGCGCGGGCGCGGCCATCCCCGACTACCGCTACCTCATCGACGTGGCCGGGCAGCGCAACGCCGGCACGCTGGGCGAGGCGCTGAAGGCGGCGGGCCGGTGCTCGATCGCGATCGGCCCGGGCGCCGCCCTCGGGCTGGCCGACCGGCAGGGCGCGGTGCAGCGCTACCACGCCTCCCCCCTCCAGGTCCGCACGGCCGACCTGGAGCAGTGCCCGCTGATCGCCATGGACGTCGACGACCTCGTCCACCCCTACCTGGCCAGCGGCAAGCTGCCCAAGGTGCCCGAGCAGCTCGGCCCCAAGGAGCGCCGCGACGCGCTGCGCCTGGCCGACGCCAAGGCCGGCGCGCTGCTGTCGATCCTGCCGCCCGGCACCACCGTGCTGCTCGCGGGCCTGTCCGACCATGGTTCTGTGCCCCACCTGCGGGTGGCCGCGCTGCGTGAGCCGGGGGCGCAGGGGCGCTTGCTGGGCGCGGCCTCCACCCGCCGTGCCGACATCTCGATCCTGCCCGACCTGACCGCGACCGTGCTCTCCCGGCTCGGCGTGCCGGCGCCGGCCACGGTCGTCGGGGTGCCGCTGCAGGTGGGCGAGGCCGGCGCGACGATCGACCGGCTGCGCCGGGCCGACTCGACCGCGCAGGCCATCCGGTCGGTCAAGGGCGTCTACTTCACCGTCGTGGCGGTGTTGCAGGTGCTGTTCTACGTGGTCGCGTTCCTGCTGCTGCGGCGGCGCAGGGGCCTGTCGCCGGTACGCCTGGCCGCGGTCGCGCTGGCCGCCCTGCCGGTGTCCAGCTACCTGGTCAACCTGCTGCCCTGGTCGACCCTGCCGCAACTGGTCGCCGGGGTGCTGGGCTGGGTCGTCGCGGTCACCGCGCTGGCCTTCGGCGGGCCCTGGCGGCGCCGTCCGCTCGGCCCGCTCGCCGTGGTGGCCGGCATCACCGCGCTCACGCTCGCCGGCGACCTGCTGACGGGCACGACGTTGCAACTCAACAGCGTCATGGGCTACAGCGCCGAGGTCGGGGCCCGCTACTACGGCCTGGGCAACATCCCGTTCGCGCTGCTGGCCACCGGCACGCTGCTGGCCACCACCGTGATCGCCCACCGCTGGCCGGGGCGGCTCGGGGTGGCCGCGATCGTGGTGCTCGGGGCGTTCGCGATGGTGCTGGGCGGCTCGGGCATGGGCAGCGACTTCGGCGGCGTGATCGCGTTCGTGCCGGGCATCGCGGTGACCGCGCTACTGGTGGCCGGCAAGCGGGTCTCGATCGTGAAGCTGGGGGCGTTCTGCGTGGCCGGGGCGGTGATCGTGATGACGTTCGCCGTGCTCAACTACCTGCGTCCGCCCGACGAGCAGACGCACCTGGGCAGGTTCGTGGGCCAGGTGCTCAGCGGCGAGGCGTTCGAGGTGATCTTCCGCAAGCTCCAGGCCATGCTGGCCACGCTGCTCAGCCCCAACCTCATGCCCATCGTGATCGCGGCCGTGGCCTTCCTCGTCTACGCGATCCTGCGGCCCGAGCAGGCCAGCGCGGGCGTGGTGCCCGCGGCGTTCCGCCACTCCCCCGCCCTGCGGGCCGGCCTGATCGGCACGATGGTCAGCGGGGTGATCGGGATGCTGGTCAACGACTCGGGCGCCGCGGTGTTGTCGATGGCTCTGGCGCTGGCCGTGCCGCTGCTGCTCGCGGCGGGCATCGGCGCGCTCGGCCGCGAACAGCCGGCCGAGGCACCCGCCACCGCCCACCTGGCCCGTACGGCCGACTAGCGCGCTGATCGCATACGTTCGCCGGATCGGTGGTCGCTCCGTTCGCCCTGGGAGCGCCCTGTGTTTCTGGGGGCGGTGTCATGCAAAAAACGATTGCCTGGGAGCCCAGAGCTCATGTTGGCTGACCCGCATGGCTGAACTGCGTACCGATCGTCTCGTCCTGCGCCGATGGCGTGACTCCGACCTTGAACCGTGGGCGGCCATGAACGCCGATCCCGAGGTACGGGAGCACTTGGGCGGCCTGCTCACCCGCGAACAGAGCGATGCCTCCGTGTCGCGCTTTCAGGCCGAGTTCGACCAGCGAGGCTACGGGTGGTGGGCGGTCGAGGTGGAGGCCACGGGCGAGTTCATCGGCTTCGCAGGCTTGGACGAAGTGGACGACCACATGCCGTTCACGGGAGTGGAGATCGGCTGGCGGCTCGCCCGCTCGGCCTGGGGCCATGGCTACGCCACCGAGGCTGCGCTGACAGTCCTGGCCCACGGCTTCGACGCTCTTGAGCTTCCCGAGATCCTCGCTGTCACGACCGCCACCAACCTTCGTTCCCAGGCGGTGATGCGCCGGATCGGCATGACCCGGGACCCGGCCGACGACTTCGACGACCCCACCGAGCCCGAAGGGCCACTGCGTCCGAACGTGCTGTACCGCATCGCCCGAAGTGCGAGCATCTGACGTTCTCCACCAGGGTCGTCCGATCAGGCTGCGGCGGAGAGGGGGCGTCTCCTTGTCAGCCCGCACCAGCTGGGCGATCACCGGAACATGGTTCCGGCCGGCCGAGGCCGGCAGCGTCATCGCGCGCCGAACCCGTGTTGCCCCGCCGCACGATCCGCGGCAGCTTCATGCGGTCAGAGCACCGCGGCGGGCGCCGGGTCAGCGTCCGGCCTGCAGGTGACGCCGCAGCACCATGAGAACGACCAGCGCGGCGGGCACGGCCAGCGCGAAGCCGGTGACCATGCCGACGCCGAGCCCGACGGCCTCCTGGAGCCAGCCCAGAGCCGCGTACAGCGCTCCCGCCGCAGCGGCGGACACCCCGAGAACCATCCCCGCGGCGCTCGCCGGCTCGCCAGGCGCCAGATCCTGCGCGATGACGACGGTGACCGGGCTGCCGACGTACAGCAGGGCGCCGGCCAGCGCGGCGGCGAGGAAGTAGGGAACGCCGCCCGGTTCGAGCGTCACGATCGCGATCAGCGGCACCGGCGCGGCGGCGAGCGAGCCGATCAGCGCGCGCCGGCGGCCGACCCGCGGCGCGAGCACGCCACCGAGCAGCGCGCCAAGCCCCGCGGCCAGCGAGAACACGGCGAGCGTCCAGCCGAGCAGCCCGGCGTCTGCCGCCACACCGTGCTCACGGACCAGCCAGAGGGGCATCGAGCTGGTGAAGGTCACGAAGGCCAGGCTCGCCAGGGTCGTGGCCAGGGTGAGCCCACCGATGGGACCGCGCAGCAGCCCGAACCGGAAGAGCGTCCGCAGGGGACGGCGGCCGTGCGGCTCCCAGTCAGGCATTAGCAGGAAGACCAGGGGGCACGCCTCAAGCCGGACGCGCTCGCGGCACGCCTCAAGCCCGACGCACTCGCGGCACGCCTCAAGCCCGACGCGCTCGGAGCCGGGCACGCTCGGAGCCCGGCGAGGTCAGCGCTCGTCGGGGCGGTGCCGGGTGGTGGCTGCGCCTAGAACACGACCTAGTCCGTCCAGGCGTCGGCCAGGAGTTGCCGGGTGTCGTGCAGGAGCTGGGGCAGCACCTTCGTCTGCGCCACGACCGGCATGAAGTTCGTGTCGCCGCCCCACCTCGGCACCACGTGCTGGTGCAGGTGGGCGGCGATGCCGGCGCCCGCGACCTGGCCCAGGTTCATGCCCACGTTGAAGCCCTGCGCGCCGCTGGCCTTGCGCAGCGCGCGCAGCGACCGCTGGGTGAAGTCGCCCAGCTCGGCGACCTCGGCCGGGGTCAGCTCGTCGTAGCCGGACACATGCCGGAAGGGCACGACCATCAGGTGGCCGGAGTTGTACGGGTAGAGGTTGAGGACGGCGTAGACGACCTCTCCCCTGGCCACGATCAGGCCGTCCTCGTCGCTCATCCGGGGGATCTCGTCGAACGGGCAGCCGTCGCCCGGCCCGGTGCCCGTCGGCTTGTTCTCGCCCTTGATGTAGGCCATGCGATGCGGGGTCCACAGTCGCTGGAAGTTGTCGGGTGCCCCGGCCCCTGCCTGATCGTGCATACCAAGCAGCATAGGACCCCGCGCGGAGGGCCCGCTCTTCCGGCGTGATCCCCGGCCCTCGACGGCGGGCCTAGGGTGTGGGCATGGCACAGCGACTCGAACCCATGCCCGCCGACTGGCAGCGCGCCCTGGCCGTCGTGGCCCACCCCGACGACCTGGAGTACGGCTGCGCCGCCGCCGTCGCCACCTGGACCGACGCCGGGCGCGAGGTCTCCTACCTGATCGCCACCCGCGGCGAGGCGGGCATCGACACCCTCGACCCCGCCGCGTGCGGGCCGGTGCGCGAGCGCGAGGAGCAGGCCAGCGCCGCCGTGGTGGGGGTGACCACCGTGGAGTTCCTCGACCACGCCGACGGGGTCGTCGAGTACGGGACGGCGCTCAGGAGGGACATCGCCGCCGCCATCCGCAGGCACCGCCCGGAGCTGGTGATCACCCTCAATCCCGACGACACGTGGGGCGGCACGTTCTGGAACACGCCCGACCACCGGGCCGTGGGCCGGGCGGTGCTGGACGCCGCCGGAGACGCCGGAAATCGCTGGATATTTCCTGACACCGACGCCGCGCCCTGGAACGGCGTGCGCTGGGTCGCCGTCGCCGGCTCCAACTCCCCCACCCACGCCGTGGACGTCACCGACGGGCTGGAGCGGGGCGTGCGGTCGCTGCTGGAGCACCGCGCCTACATCGAGGCCCTCACCGACCAGGCCCCGGAGGTCTACGCCCGCGAGCTGATCGAGGGCTCCGCGCGGGAGGCCGGCGAACGCTTCGGCGGCCGTCCGGCAGTAGCCTTCCGCCTGTTCCCCCGCTGACCTCCGGCCGGGGCCCGAGCCGCCCGGAGAACAGCTCAGGCCGGGAAGGCTTCCGGCCCGGCCGGAGACGGCGGGTCAGGGAACACCGGTCCCGGCCGGGCCGGGACCGGCGGGTCACACCTGGACGCGGCGCTCCACGGCGTTGACGATCTCGGCGATGGCCTCCTCGACGGGCACGCCGTTCTTCTGCTCGCCGTTGCGGTAACGGAAGGACACCGCGCCGTTGGCGATGTCGTCGTCACCGGCCAGCAGCATGTACGGGACCTTCGCCTTCTGCGCGTTGCGGATCTTCTTCTGCATGCGGTCGTCGGCCGCGTCGACCTCGACCCTGATGCCCCGCTCGCGCAGCCGCTTGGCGACGTCCTGGAGGTAGGGCACGTGGGCGTCGGCGATCGGGATGCCGACCACCTGCACCGGCGCCAGCCACGCGGGGAACGCCCCGGCGTAGTGCTCGACCAGGACACCGAAGAAGCGCTCGACCGAGCCGAACAGCGCCCGGTGGATCATGACCGGCTGCTGCCGGGAGCCGTCGGCCGCCTGGTACTGCAGGTCGAACAGCTCGGGCAGGTTGAAGTCGAGCTGGATGGTGGACATCTGCCAGGTGCGGCCGATGGCGTCGCGCACCTGGACGGAGATCTTCGGCCCGTAGAAGGCCGCGCCGCCCGGGTCCATCACCAGATGGAGGTTCTCGGCCTCGGCCACCTCGCGCAGCGTCGTGGTGGCCTCCTCCCACACCTCGTCGGAGCCGACGAACTTCTCCGGGTCCTTGGTGGACAGCTCGAGGTAGAAGTCCTCCAGGCCGTAGTCGCGCAGCAGGTCGAGGACGAAGCGCAGCAGCGAGGTCAGCTCGTCGCGCATCTGCTCGCGGCTGCAGTAGATGTGGGCGTCGTCCTGGGTCAGGCCGCGCACCCGGGTCAGGCCGTGGACCACGCCGGACTTCTCGTAGCGGTAGACCGTGCCGAACTCGAACAGCCGCAGCGGCAGCTCGCGGTAGGACCGCCCGCGCGCCCTGAAGATCAGGTTGTGCATCGGGCAGTTCATCGGCTTGAGGTAGTAGCGGGCGCCCTCCAGCTCCATGGGCGGGAACATCCCGTCCTTGTACCAGTCGAGGTGGCCCGAGACCTGGTAGAGGCTCTCCTTGGTGATGTGCGGGGTGTTGACGAACTCGTAGCCGGCCTCCTCGTGCCTGCGCCGCGAGTAGTCCTCCATCACCTTGCGGATCACGCCGCCCTTGGGGTGGAAGACCGCCAGGCCAGAGCCCAGCTCGTCGGGGAAGGAGAACAGGTCGAGCTCGGCGCCGAGCCTGCGGTGGTCGCGCCGCTCGGCCTCCTCCAGCCTCTTCAGGTATTCGTCCTGCTTGTCGCGGGACTCCCAGGCGGTGCCGTAGATGCGCTGGAGCTGCGGGTTCTTCTCGCTGCCGCGCCAGTAGGCGCCGCCGGAGCGCATGAGCTTGAACGCCGGGATCGACCGGGTGGAGGGCACGTGCGGCCCCCGGCACAGGTCTTTCCAGCACAGCTCGCCGCTCTTGGGGTCGAGGTTGTCGTAGATCGTCAGCTGCCCGGCCCCGACCTCGACGCTCTCCTCGTCGGCCGCGCCGCCCTTGAGCCCGATCAGCTCCAGCTTGTACGGCTCGCCGGCCAGCTCCTCGCGCGCCTGCTCGTCGCTGACGGCCCGGCGGGAGAACAGCTGCCCCTGCTTGACGATCTCCCGCATGCGCTTCTCGACGCGCTTGAGGTCGTCGGGGTTGAACGCCTGCTTGACGTCGAAGTCGTAGTAGAAGCCGTTCTCCACGGGCGGGCCGATGCCCAGCTTGGCCTCGGGGAACAGCTCCTGCACCGCCTGGGCCATGACGTGCGCGGTGGAGTGGCGGACGATGGCCCGGCCGTCCTCGCTGGAGACCTCGATCGGTTCGACCACGTCGTCCTGGGCCAGCGGGTGGGCGAGGTCGCGCGGCTCGCCGTTGACCCGGGCCGCGATGACGGTGCGGCCGTCGGCCTCCAGTGCCTCACCGGCCGTCGTGCCGGCCGCGACCACACGCTCGGCTCCGGCGAGGGTGATGCGTAGCTCGGCTGACACGGTGTCTCCCTTGGATCGCGCTCGATGCCCGGCACCGAGGCTGGTTCGATGGTGAACACCGATGCTATCGCGGGTGAAACCCCAGCCTTGTCAGGTCCTGGCGGGTGCCGTGGAAGAGGTTCCGGTCGAGCGGACTGCTGGCATATTGGTGAATTGTCCAGTCGCGCCACGGCGGCGGCACGAGGGGTTCGCCGCGCGGCCTCTCCGGGGAGGCGATCCACAGCGGGTAGTCGGCCAGGCCGGCGCAGTTCCCCGAGCGGGCGAACCAGTGGAAGGTGTAGATGAAGGGCCGCAGGCCGGCGTGCCGCTCGACGTGGTGGCACCAGCGGCGCGCGTACCTGGCGACCTGCTCCGGGCGCTGCCCGTCGCCGGTCTCCAGGTCGAGCGCCACCAGATCGCCCCTGCGCAGGCCGCCCGCCGACCTGAGCACCGCCAGGAAGTGCCGGGCGTGCTCGATCGGGTCGCCCTTGGGCCTGGCGAAGTGGTACGCGCCGCACACCAGCCAGCTCTCCCGCATTCCCGACCAGTTGCGGGCGAACCACCGGTCGGTCCAGTCGCCGCCCTCGGTGGCCTTGGCGAAGGCGAAGGAGACCCCGGCCTCGGCATGACCGGCCCAGTCGACGGAGCCCTGCCAGTTCGACACGTCTATGCCATGCAGCAAGCGCTTCATCTTGCGGGAGTTTATTGAGATGTCCCCCTATGAACCCTTCGACGCGCCGATGAGCAGCTCACGGGTGCGTTCCCGCTCGGCGAAGGTCGCGCCGACGAAGTCGGTCACCCCGGCCTGGCGCAGCCGTTCGAGCTGGGCGAGCACCGACTCCTCGTCGCCGACGACCGCGACGTTCCCGGGCCCGGCGGCGCCCTCGCGGTCGAGCATGGCCCGGTAGGAGGGCAGCGTGCCGTAGACGGCGAAGATCTCGTTGGCGCGCTCGACCGCGGCGGCGGGGTCGTCGGTGACGCAGACGGGCAGCGCGCAGACGATCCGCGGCGCCGGGCGGCCCGCCTCCGCGGCGGCGGCGGTGATGGTCGGGGCGACGTGCTCGGCCACCGTCTTCGGGCCGGTCATCCACAACACCGTGCCGTCGGCCACCGTGCCGGCCAGCTTCAGCATGCGCGGGCCGAGGGCGGCGATGAGCACCGGGAAGCCCGCGCCCGGCGTGGTGAGCCGCACGTCGGCCCTGATCGTCTCGCCCGCCGCCTTGACCTGCTCGCCCCGGCTGGCCGGGAGCAGCACGTCGAGGTACTCCTTCATGTGGCGGTAGGGACGCTCGAAGCTGAGGCCGAACATGTGCTCGATGACGACCTGGTGCGACAGACCGATGCCGAGCGCCAGGCGGCCGCCGAGCGCGGCGTTGGCCGTCATCGCCTGCTGGGCCAGGGCCGCCGGGTGCCGCGGGTAGGTGGGCACGACGGAGGTGCCGAGCTCGATGCCGGGCACCTGGGCGCCGGCCACGGCCAGCGCGGTGAGGGCGTCGAGGCCGAAGATGTGGGACAGCCAGGCGGAGGCGAAGCCGTCCTCGGCCGCCTGGGCGATCTCGTCGCGCAGCGCGCCGAGCGGGTCGGGCCCTTGCCGTTCATTCAGGAAATATCCGAAACGCATGGAAACAGAACTCCATTCTGGAGGCAGACGCGCCTGTATCTTCCCACGCTCCCGGGCGCGCTCACCCGTACGAAGGGGGCGGATTTGTAAAGTGGCCTCATGACGCACGATCGCGCAGGACAGCCCGCCCAGCCCGCCGACCTGGTCGACGTCGCCCGGCTGGTGACCTCCTACTACGCCCTGCACCCCGACCCCGCCGAGGTGGCGCAGCGGGTGGCGTTCGGCACGTCGGGCCACCGCGGGTCCTCGCTGCGGACGGCCTTCAACGAGGACCACATCCTGGCCACCAGCCAGGCCATCTGCGAATACCGCGCCTCCCAGGGCACCGACGGGCCGCTGTTCCTGGGCATCGACACGCACGCGCTGTCCGAGCCCGCCCGCGTGTCGGCGCTGGAGGTGTTCGCGGCCAACGGGGTCGAGGTGCTGATCGACTCCCGCGACGGCTACACGCCGACCCCCGCCGTCTCGCACGCCGTCCTGCGGCACAACCGGGGCCGCGCGTCCGGGCTCGCCGACGGCGTGGTGGTGACGCCCTCGCACAACCCGCCCTCCGACGGCGGCTTCAAGTACAACCCGCCGCACGGCGGCCCCGCCGACACCGACGCCACCTCCTGGATCCAGGACCGCGCCAACCAGCTGCTGGCCGACGGCATGAAGGGGGTGTCCCGGATCTCCTACGCCAAGGCCCTCGACGCGGCCGGCCGCTACGACTTCCTCGGCACGTACGTCGACGACCTGCCGTCCGTGGTCGACCTCGACGCGATCAGGTCGGCCGGGGTGCGCATCGGGGCCGATCCGCTGGGCGGGGCGAGCGTGGCCTACTGGGGCGAGATCGCCGAGCGCCACCGCCTCGACCTGACCGTGGTCAACCCGCTGGTCGACCCCACCTGGCGGTTCATGACGCTCGACTGGGACGGCAAGATCCGCATGGACTGCTCGTCGCCGTACGCGATGGCGTCGCTGATCGCGCAGCGCGACAAGTACGACATCGCCACCGGCAACGACGCCGACGCCGACCGCCACGGCGTCGTCACCCCCGACGGCCTGATGAACCCCAACCACTACCTGGCCGTCGCCATCTCCTACCTGTACGCCCACCGCGAAGGCTGGCCCGCCGCGGCGGGGGTCGGCAAGACGATGGTGAGCAGCGGCGTCATCGACCGGGTCGCCGCCTCGCTCGGGCGCCGCCTCTACGAGGTGCCGGTCGGTTTCAAGTGGTTCGTCCCCGGGCTGCTCGACGGCTCGCTCGGGTTCGGCGGCGAGGAGAGCGCGGGGGCCTCGTTCCTGCGGCGCGACGGCTCCCCCTGGTCCACCGACAAGGACGGCCTCATCCTCGCCCTGCTGGCCTCGGAGATCCTGGCGGTCACCGGCGAGTCGCCGAGCGCGCACTACCGCCGCCTGACCGAGCGGTTCGGCGAGCCCGCCTACGCCCGGGTCGACGCGCCCGCCACCCGCGAGGAGAAGGCGGTGCTGGCCAAGCTGTCGGCCGACCAGGTGACGGCGTCGTCACTGGCCGGCGAGCCGATCACGGCGGTGCAGACCGCGGCCCCCGGCAACGGCGCGGCGCTCGGCGGTGTGAAGGTCTCGACGGACAACGCCTGGTTCGCCGCCCGCCCGTCGGGCACCGAGGACGTCTACAAGATCTACGCCGAGTCCTTCAAGGGCCCCGACCACCTGGCCAAGGTGCAGGAGGAGGCCCGCTCGCTGGTCTCGGCCGCGCTGGGCTGAGCGGCCGGGCGCCTCAGCGGGGCAGCTCGCGGGCGGTGGCGGCGGACATGCCGGTGCGTCCGAGGTCGGCGTGCCGGCCCGCCAGCGCGCCCGCGCGGTAGCCCGTGCCGCTGGTCGTCGGGACCGACATGCGGATGCGCGGATAGTGGGCGGCCACCGCCAGGTCGACCTCGGCCCGGCGGTCGGCCAGCACCAGCGCGGTGCCGGCCCCGGCCGCCTCGGCCTCGGTCGCGGCGCGCGACTCGGCCTCGCGCAGCAGCCGGTACACCTCGTCGGTGAAGCCCAGCAGCCACGAGCGCCGGTAGGCCCGCGCGATGGCGAGCTCGCCCGGCGGCCGTACGCGGGCCAGGCCGGAGGCCATCTGCAGCAGCAGCGACGTGGCCAGCACGTCGGCGCGTTCGAGGTCGGCGGCGAAGCCGAACACGTGCACCCGCTGGCCGCCGTCGCCGCGGCCGATCAGCAGCGGACGGCAGCGGACGGCCTGGGCGACCAGGCTGACCAGGCGGGCCTTCTCCCTGGCCCACGGGGCGGGCAGGGTGACGATCCGGTCGCCGGGGGTCTGGCGGGTGCCGGGCGGCGGGAGGGTGTCGATGCCGTACTTGGCCATCAGGGCGGAGGCGGCCGCCAGGAAGGTGGCCCGCTCGTGCTCGTTGTCCGTGCGTTCGGCCTTGGCCAGGAGTTTCCTGACGCGTTCGAGCGTGCGCTCCCGCAACCGAGCTCCCCCTACTTGGCCAGCACCCGCCCGTCGTCGGCGATGGCCGGGAAGGCGCCGGTGTCGACGATGCCGTGCTGCTGGTACAGAGCCTCGATCAGGGCGTGCGCCTGCGGCTCCAGCTTCCACAGGGCACGATACTCGCGCGCGGTGGCCAGCGAGATGCCGATCTCCTGGGCGATGTCCACCGAGCGCGGCACGATGCGCTTGGCGATCTGCCGGTCCCAGAACTCGCGGGCGGCCCTGATCTGGGCGGCGCGCTGGGCGGTGTCGACGACCTGGGGGGTGGCGTCGAACACCTCGACGTCCTCGTCCTCGTCCTCGACGAGCTGGGCCAGCGCGGGCGGCAGCGCCGGGCGGGCGGGCACGGGACGGTGGTCGGCCTCGGGCTCCCACGGCACGCGCGGGTCGGCGTCGATGAGCGCGGTGGTGTTGTACAGGGCGGCGATCTGGGCCAGCAGCGCCTCCTGGCGCGACTGGTCGACGGCCAGCCCGGTGTGCTCGACGGCCTGGTCCATGGCCTTGTCGAGCTTGGCCAGCGCGCCGCGCATCTTGCGCTCGGAGGCGCCGCTGTCGCGCAGCGCCTTGGCGCGCTTGGCGGCCAGGGCGACGCGGGTGAGCCGGCGGTGGGCGTCGACCTCGGAGGCGGTGCGGTCGCTGACCTCGGCCAGGCCCATGCGGACGAGCAGGCGTTCGGGGGTCAGGCGCCAGTTGATGCGGCCGGTGCCGCGGATGCGGTGGCGTTCGATGGCCATGCCGCGTTCCCAGAGCCAGGCGGCGACCAGCGGGGCGGCCAGGCGGAAGACGGCCTCGGGGAGGCTGCGGGCGTCCATGCTGGACAGGACGGCGGTCAGGCAGGTCAGCGCCCAGACCGCGATGCCGTCGATGCCGGCGGAGAAGTTCTCCCGCATGTTGCGGCGGGCGCGGACGGCCGAGGTGATGATGGCGACCTCGATGAAGGCGAACAGCAGCAGCCGGAGCGGCCCGTCCAGGCCCAGCACGTCTCCGGAGAAGCGCCACATGCCCTGGGCGGACACGCCGGTGGCGATGGAGGCGGCGACGACGGTGAGCACGTCCTCGACGGGACGGGGGGCGACGTAGCGGGCGAATAACCAGGTGCCCGCGCGCCAGGCCATCCTGAGCACCAGGAACGCCAGCACGAGCCCGGCCAGGCCCAGCAGGGCGATGACGGCGGTGGCGAACGGCTTCTCGGCGACGAAGGCTGCTATTTCCTCAAATGTCGGCATCAGTCACTATCCGCGAGGCTCAACTCCAGCTTGTCTTGCGACGAGATCATCGCAGACTGTCGCCCCCTTGTACGCCAAACGCCACCGATTTCCCCTGTCTCCCACCGGTTCCTGTGACACACGCCGTACCAGAAGGGAGTTGTGGCTAGTCGGCGGCCCGCGACCCGGCGCACAATGAGGCGCACCCCGGCCTCCCCGCACGGCCTCCCCATGGGCTCACGGACGGGCGGCCGGACGGGCGGCCAGATGGACGATCGGGCGGGTGGCCAGGTGGGACGTGAGGGTGAGCGGCAATTTCGTCCTTTCGGAGGGCACCAGCCGCCTGTCCGGATGGGACCATCTACCGAGGGATTTATCCCAACATAGTGCGATGTATCCCAGCAGGACGGATATCCATGTCTGACTCAGAGTTCCCCTTCGTCCAGTTCATGCGCGAGGACTTCGACCCGGTCGCCGAGCTCGGCCGCATCCGGGCCGAGCACGCCGTCTTCCCCATGAAGATCCCCGGCGACCAGACCGTGCACCTGGTCACGCGCTGGGAGGACGTACGCGGTGTCCTCGGCGACCACGAGCGCTTCAGCAACGACTTCGCCGGCATCTCCGGCCTGGGCTCCAACCAGGAGGACCCCGGCGGCCTCGGCTTCCGCGACCCGCCCGAGCACACGCGGCTGCGCAAGTACCTGACCCCCGAGTTCACCATGCGCCGCCTGCGCCGGCTGGAGCCACGCATCGAGGCGATGGTCGAGGAGCACCTGGACCGCATCGAGGCCAAGGGCCCGCCCGCGGACCTGGTCGAGGACTTCGCGCTGCCGATCCCGTCGCTGGTGGTGTGCGAGCTGCTCGGCGTCCCGTACGAGGAGCGCGCCGACTTCGTCAAGATCAGCAAGGACCGGTTCGACCTGTCGGCCGGCCCCGAGGCGTCGCTGCAGGCGATCAACGACGCGATGGCGTACCTGGTGGACCTGGTCGCCCGCGAGCGGCACAACCCCGGCGAGGGCCTGCTCGGCCAGCTCCTGCGCGAGCACGGCGACGACCTCGACGACCGCACGCTGGCCAGCATGTCCGACGGCCTGCTCACCGGCGGGCACGACACCAGCACCAGCATGCTCGCGCTCGGCGCGCTCTGGCTCATGCGCCACCCCGAGCAGGCCGCCAAGGTGCGCGAGGTGGACGGCTACGTCAACGACGTCGTCGAGGAGCTGCTGCGCTACATGACGGTCGTGCAGGTGGCCTTCCCGCGCTTCGCCCGCGAGGACCTGGAGCTGCACGGCGTGCCGATCAAGAAGGGTGAGATGGTGCTGTGCTCGCTGACCGGCGCCAACCGCGACCCCTCGCTGGGCCCGGACATGGACGAGGTGCACCCCGGCCGCGAGACCGCCGGCTCGCACCTGGCCTTCGGCCACGGCATCCACCGCTGCATCGGCGCGCCGCTCGCCCAGATGGAGATGCGCATCGCCTTCCCCGCCCTGCTGCGCCGCTTCCCGGACCTGCACGTCTCGGGCGAGGTGCCGTTCAGGGAGCTGGCCATCGTGTACGGGGTCAAGGAGCTACCCGTCGCCTGGTAGAGCGGTTACGTTCACAGTGTGAACGAGCCCGTCATCGATCTGGCCTCGATCGGCGCCGTCGTGTTCGACACCGACGGCGTGGTCACCGACACCGCCCGGGTGCACGCGGCCGCCTGGAAACACGTCTTCGACGCCTTCCTGCGCGGCCGCTGCGACCCGTTTGACATCCGTGACGACTACCTCCGGCACGTCGACGGCCGGCCACGGCTCGACGGCGTGCGCACCTTCCTCACCGCGCGCGGCCTCACCCTGCCCGAGGGCGGTCCCGACGACGAGCCGGGCGCGCCCACCGTGCACGGGCTCGGCCTGGCCAAGGACCAGATTTTCATCGCGCAGGTGGACAAGTACGGCGTGGCCGCCTTCCCCGCCACCGTGGCCCTGCTGCACGAGCTGCGCCACCGGGGCGCCCGCACGGCCGCCGTCTCGGCCAGCCTGCACGGCCGCCGGCTGGTGACCGCCGCGGGCGTGGCGCACCTGTTCGACCTGGTCGTGGACGGCGGCGACGCGGCCCTGATGAACCTGCCGGGCAAGCCGGACCCCGCCCTGTTCCTGGAGACCGTGCGCCGCCTGGCGCTGCCCGCCGGACGGGCCGCCGTGGTGGACGCGGCGCTGCCCGGCGTCCAGGCGGGCGGCAGGGGCGGCTTCGGGCTGGTCGTGGCGGTCACCCGGGACGGTCCGGGCGACGCCGCCGCGCTGGCCGGGCACGGCGCGCACGTCGTGGTGCCCGATCTGGGCGAGCTCGGCGTGCGCGGCAGGGTCCTACCCTTGAGGGCGTGACGGTTCTGATCGATCCCCCCGACTGGCCGGGGCCGCGCGGCCTGATGTGGTCGCACCTGGTGAGCGACAGCTCGCTGGAGGAGCTCCACGCGTTCGCGGCCCGGCTCGGGGTGCCGGGCCGCGCCTTCGACCGGGACCACTACGACGTCCCCGAGACCGTGCACGCGCGGGCGGTGTCGCTGGGCGCCGAGCCGGTCAGCTCGCGCGAGCTGCTGCGCCGCCTGATCGCCGCCGGTCTGCGCCGCCGCAAGCGCCACACGCCCTAGCCCGCCTCAGCCTTCCGCCAGGCGGTCCAGCTCGGCGGTCATGTTGGCGCGGGCGGGTTCCTCCCACAGCTGCCGGGCCCGGTCCGTACGGTAGAGCCGCGGCGCGGCCAGCAGCCTGCGCAGCACCTGCGCGCGGCCCCGCCGGAACAGGTCGTCGGGCACGTGCGCGTACTCGCGGCGGATGTCGGCGGCGTAGGCGTCGTAGCCGGGGCGGCCCAGCACGGCCAGGTCGGCGTCGCACAGCACGGCCCCGTCGCGGTCGCCGGCGGCCACCGTGTCGTGGGCGGCGGTCAGGCGGACCAGCCGGGCGGTCGCGGCGACCCGGCCGGGCGGCACCCCGCAGCGCGGCAGGCGCGCCTGGGCGAGCTGGGCGCTGCGCTCCTCGTCCCAGCCGGGCCTGCCGTCGTAGACGGCGTCGTGGAACCAGGCGGCCAGGCGCACCGCGGCGGGGTCGGCGGCCTCTCCGGCCAGGTCGTCGACGGCGGCCAGCACGGCGGCGAGGTGGCCGAGGGTGTGGTAGCGGCGGTGGGGCTCGGCCCAGCGGGCGATCAGCTCGGCGCCGGCGGCCCGCGCGGCCGGGGAACCGCCCGCGAGCGCGAGCCAGGCGGCGGCGAGCCGGGCCCTCGACGCGGGGGCCGGGCGGTCGTCGATCATGCCTCCACCGTAGTGGCCAGGGCGGTGCGTCCCGGCTTTGTGTCCTTGAATACACCCGGTATTTACCCGGCTGTCCCGCTGCTCTGCCTCTCCGTACGGGGACCTGGTTCCCCCCGGAAAGGAGACAGCGACATGGCGACCGGTGAGTTCCAGGTGATGAAGGTTCCGGCCGAGCAGTTGAGCGGCGTGCTGCACGGTCAGGTTGTCGACCCGGGCGCCCAGCCCACGAACGTCGTGAGATGCGGCGAGGGCTGGACCGTTGACGTGAGCTGGGAGGTCGCCGGCGAGCTGGTCGACTGGCTGGCCGGACGGTGGCATGTGGAGATCATCGCCGACCTGCTGGGAGGTGGTGAGACCCGTCATCCCTCGCCTCCCGTGGAGATGACGTTCACCCCTGGATCGGGACGGTACACCGCGTCGGTCCCGATGCGCGGCCAGCTCGGCCCGGGCACCTATGACCTGGTGGTCAACCTCACCACGACGACGGCCGCCGGCTCCGCGGGGGCGCTCGGCGGCTTCGTCGTGATCAGCAAGATATCGGTGAAGGAATGACGGCCGCCGCCCCGGGCCCCTCCCGGGGCGGCGGGCGAACCGGGAGGGGCCCGGATCGCCCTGCAACCACACCGCAAGTCACCCGCCCTACGCTCCGGGCGGCGGTCACGGGGAAAGCGAGACCGCCACCCTGTATCTCACGTCACCGGACGCGCTCTGACCCGGTGAGGATCGACGGTCCCAGGGGGGACCACTGACGGGAGACCTCATGTCCGAAGTGGAACAAGCGCTTGCGCCAGGCGCTCCGATGACGGCGGACGACGTGCTCCGCATCGCCGCCTGCAAGGACAGGAACCCTGCACTTGAGGCCATGGTCATCGCCCATGGCTACCACCGTGTCGCCGGGGACCTCGCCCAGCACCTGGGCCAGGACGCGACCAACTGGTACTGCTACGCCAAATGGACCTCCAAGGCGGTCGCCGAGAGCCTCGACCTGACCCCGGGCTCGCCCTTCCTGACCGGTTTCGGCGACCGGCTGCACGTGCCCGCGCGCCTGCGCCGCCTGTTCCGCGCCATGTTGCTGACCCTGCTCGGCCCCAGCTACCAGCTCGGGCTGGCGCTGGCCAACCGGGCGATCTTCCTGGAGACCGCGAGCCTGGCGGCCAACCTGTGGAACGGCACGCCCGACTGCTACGTCAAGGTGAGCCCGGAGTCGGAGAACACGCCGATGCCGCCGGAGTTCCTGTCCGGGCTGCTGGAGGAGGCCGACGAGCGCTACCTGCGGGACGCCGCCCTGCTGCTGAGGCAGGCGCACGCGGCCACCGACCCGGACGAGCGGGCCGAGCTGATGTTCGGGGCGAGCGTGGCGCTGTCGGCGTACGAGCAGAAGCGCGCGCAGAAGGCTCTGGAGCTGGTGCTGTACCGGCCGGTGCGGTGGCTGACCCGGATGTCGTGGCGGTCGCTGCGCTCGCTGGTGACCCGGCGGCCCTACCCCCGCTTCCCGCTGTTCAGCGCCCGGCACGAGGACCAGCCGTGGCTGACGCGCGTGCTGGAGGCCAAATGGTCCTCGCTCTACACCCGTCACCTGTTCGCCGTGCGCACGCCGCTCAGCGACGTCAAGGTCGGCCGGCCGCTCGCCCCGCCGCCGGGCGTGGACATGGCGCTCGCCTGGCGGCCGATCAGGAACGAGAAGGTGCGCAAGCTCGCCGAGGAGTTCATCCCGGACGACGTCGAGCAGGCCACGGCCGGCGTGACCGACTGGGTGTCCTACCCCGACCGGATGCGCTTCATCGTCGGCTACTTCCGCACCTACCAGCGGGTGGGCGCGCTCTACGACCCGCCGTTCGGGCCGGAGCTCACCGCGGCCCTGGAGGCGGAGACGGCCCGCGGCACGCTGCCGGAGCCGGTCCCCGATGCTCCGCAGGCCGACCGGCTGCTCCCCGGGATGCGGCGCAAGGTCTACGCCTTCCCCGAGGAGACCGATCCCGACGCCTACGAGATGGCGCGCTTCGACTTCGAGCCCTTCCTGGAGGCGATCCCTCTTGACCGGTCAGGAAACTAGGACTCAGTCCAGGAAGTCCCTGGTGATCTCGCGGTCCTGCAGGAGCCCGCGCAGCTTGGCGAAGCAGCGGGCGCGGGTGGGGCCGATGCTGCCGACCGGCCGGCCCAGCCGGCGGGCGACGTCCACGTAGTGCGGCTCGGAGGTTTCCGTGAGTGCTCGAAACAGCACGCGCTGGGCCGCGGGCAGCTCCTCGACCAGCTCCTCCAGCGTGCCGGCCAGCCAGATCCTGGCCAGTTCCCTGTCCACGTCGTCCGTGCTGCCGAGCGTGTCGAGGTCGGGCGTGCAGATCTCCCGGGTGCGCCTGGTCAGCTTCAGGCACTCGCGGAAGGCGATCGTGGCCAGCCAGCCGGGCATGCGCTGGGGGTCCGCGACGCTCTTGAGGTTCTGCCAGGCCAGCAACCAGGTGGTCTGGAGCACGTCCTGGGCGTCCTCGTGGCCGAGCCGGAAGCGCCGGATCCTCGACCGCAGCATCGGCGTGAACTCCTCGACCAGCCGCTCCCACGCCTGGGCGTCGCCCTCCTGGGCGTCCGACACGAGGGTGGCGGTGTCGCGGCGCTCCAACGTATCCAACTGCATCATCGTCTCCCCGCCGGCCGGGGTCCATGGGGGTCAACCTCGTTCGACCGGCCCCCCAACGGTGCTCCCGGCGGCCTTCGCACACTGTCGCGGACGACACAGTGCGGGTGTGGCGCTCGTCACATTCGGGAGATCGCTTACCACTTACTGCCCGATCGGCGTTCGCGTCCTAAAGTTCTTCCATGAGCGCCAGCAGCGGGGCGGTTCCACACGACGTCCAGGCGGTCGCCGCCGTGCTGGCGGAGGTCCCGCTGTTCCGCGTGCTCGGAGAGGCCGGGATCACCAGCACCGTGCGCGCCGGGGTGGCGCGCCGATACCGCAACGGGCAGATCATCCTGCACCAGGGCGATCCGGGCGAGTCCCTGTACGTGCTGCTCGACGGCCTGGTGAAGGTCGTCTTCACCACCGAGCACGGCGACGAGATCGTGCTCAACATGCTGGGCCGCGCGGACACCTTCGGCGAGATGGCGCTGCTGGACGACTCACCGCGGTCGGCGTCGATCATCGCCGTGCGCCCCTGCTGGATCTTCGCGCTGCCCAGGGCGCGGCTGCTGGAGCTGATGCGGGAGCATCCCGGGCTCGCCGACGAGTTCCTGCGCATGCTCGGGCAGATGGTGCGCAGGCTCACCGGGCAGGCCGCCGACCTGGCCTTCCTCGACCTGGGCGGGCGCCTGGCCAAGCTGCTGCTGCAACTGTCGGTCAAGCGCGGCCAGACCCAGGGCCCGGTCGTGGACATGCCGGGGCTGACCCAGTCGGACCTCGCCGCGCTGATCGGCGCGTCCCGCCCGGCGGTCAACCGGGCCCTGCAGTCGCTCGCCGCCCGCGGCCTCATCGCCATGAAGGGGCGGACCATCACGTTGCTGGACGTCGAGGCGCTGCGCAAACGCGGGGGCCTCTGACCGGATCTGGAGTACGGGGAACATGAACGAGCACGACAACGCCCCCGCCGAGCGCTGGCCGGCGGAACGGTTCCGGCAGTTACGGCAGCAGGCCGACCCGGACATCGACAAGATCGTGGCCGGCTACCTGGAGACCATGCCCGCAGGCGAGAACGCCCTGTCCCTGCTGCGCGCGGTCGTGGTGGAGCTCGGCCGGGCCAAGCGGGAGGCGCGGGCGCCCTCGGGCGAGACCGGCCCCTCGGCCATCTTCGACGCCATCGACTTCAACAAGGACCTGCCCGAGTGGGGCGGCGACGCCGACCTGCTGGCCCGCGGCCAGGCCGTCTTCTCCGACTACGGGCTGTACCAGTCGGTCGCGCTGTTCTGCAAGTGCCTGCCCATGGCCTACGTCGAGATCTCCAGCGCCAAGGTGCTGGCCGGCGTGTCCGACCTGGCCACGCACAGCCTCACCCGCCGGGTCGCCGAGACCGGCCAGATGCTGGTGGACGTCATGGGCCTGAAGGCCACCGACAGCCTGACGCCGGGCCGTCCGGGGCACACGACGGCGATCGGGCTGCGCATCCTGCACTCGTTCGTGCGCGCGCTGGCCACCGAGCACTTCGGCGACGACTGGGACACCGCCAGGTTCGGCCCGCCGGTCAACCAGGAACTGCTGCTGGCCACCATCTTCGACTTCTCGGTCGTCACGTGGGAGGCTCTGGAGAGCATGGGGGTGCGCCTCAGCGACGACGACAAGGCCGCCCACCTGTACACGTGGAGCGTCTTCGGCCACCTCATGGGCGTCGAGGCGTGCCGCGACCGGCCGCTCACCCTCGACGACGTGCCGCCGGTCAGCGAACGGCTCGGCCGCCTGTACGAGTCGAGCGAAGAGGGCCGCAGGCTGATGGCCGTGCTGCTGGCGGAGATGGAGGAGTTCATGCACCTGGGCTGGCGCAAGCTGCCGCGCAGCCTGGTGCACTGGGTCTTCCGCGACGCCCGCTACAACGCCGCCCAGGTCCCGGCGCTGCTCGACGTGCCGCCGCCGGCGTGGTGGTTCAACGCGCTGTTCGCCGCGGCCAGGGCCGGCAACCGGTACGGCCGCCTGATGGGCCCGGTCGACGCGGTGGTGCGCTGGCTGGTGCGCCGGGCGGGCAAGCACATCGTCATCGCCATGATCGACCGCTACTCGGGCGGCCACGCCGCCTTCCAGATCCCCGAGGAGCTGGCCTCCCAGTGGCGCGTCCGGCAGTCGAAGACGGCGCGCCGCACGCGCAGGCTCCGCCACAGCGTCCGCAAGGGCGTGCGGAAGGGCGTGGGCAAGGCCGCCAGGGCCCCCGTCCGGAAGGAGGGACCACCGGCGTGAGCACCCCGCACGAGCCGGGCACGCTGACCACGGCGACCATCCTGTTCACCGACGTGGTCAGCTCCACAGCCATGCGGATCAGGCTCGGCGAGGAACGCGCCAACGTCGTCTTCCGCCGGCTCTACCAGCTGTTGCACTCGGTGGTGACGGCCAGCGGCTCGACGTTCACCAAGAGCCTGGGCGACGGGCTGATGGCGGTGTTCGGCTCGGCCACGGCCGGGCTCGACGCGGTCATCGCCGTCGAGCAGGCCGTCGCGGCCGAGAACGAGCGGGCGCTGGAGAAGATCTCGATCAGGGCCGCGCTGGCGGCGGGCGACGTGTGCTGGGGCGCCGACGACGTCAGCGGGCTGCCCACGGTGGAGGCAGCCCGCCTGGTCGCGGTGGCCGAGGGCGGCCAGGTGCTCTGCACCGACCTGGTGCGCCGCCTGGCCCAGGGCCGCAGCCGGCACGAGTTCAAGGACCTGGGCCGGCTGCCCGGCAAGGGCCTGCGGGAGCCGATGCACACCTACGAGCTCCACTGGCAGAGCGCCGACAACCAGCACGCCGGCGGGCTGGCGCCCTGGCTGGACAGCGGGCACGTGCTGCCGTTCGTCGGCCGGGACGAGGAGCTGCGGGCGCTGGAGGAGGAGCTGGGGGCGGCCGAGTTCGGCAGCGGGCTGGTGATCCTGCAAGGTGATCCGGGGGTCGGCAAGACGCGGCTGGCCTCGGTCGTGGCGCGGCGGGCGCTCAAGCGGCAGTTCACCGTGCTGGCGGGGCGGTGCACCGATCCGGCGCGGCAGGCGTACGAGCCGATCGCCGGGGCGGTCGAGCGGCTGGCCCGCACCTCGCCGGCGCTGTTGTTGCGGGCCGGCGTCGACCAGCAGTGCGGGCAGCTCGTCCGGCTGGCGCCCTCGCTGGCCGCTCCCCCGCTGTCGCTGGCCGTGCCGCCCGCCACCGAGCCGGTCTCCGAGCGCTACCACCTGATGGCCGCGGCCCGTACGCTCATCGAGCGCCTGGCCACCGTACGGCCGGTGCTGCTGGTGATCGACGACCTGCAGTGGGCGACGCTGGAGTCGCTGCAGATGCTGCACTCCCTGATGTGGGACGCCGACTCGCTGCCGCTGCTGATCCTGGCCACCTCGCGCCCGGTGCCCGTCGAGTCGGCGATGCCCGAGCTGCACAAGCTGACCGCCGACGGCCGCCTGGTGCAGGTCTCCTCCTTCGGCATGGACGAGGTCAGCCGGGCCCTGTCGGAGGTGCGCAGCGACGGCGACCCGGAGCTGCTGTACCGGATCACCGGCGGGAACGCGTTCCTGGTCACCGAGGTGGCCAGGGAGCTGGCCGCGGGCGCCGACCTCGACGCGCTGACCGTCCCCGACTCGGTCACCCGCATGGTCCGGGCGCGCCTGGCGCAGCTCCATCCCGACGCCCGCGACCTGGTCAGCCTGCTGGCCGTGGGCGAGCGCATGGAGTCGGCCGCGCTGCGCCTGGGCCTCGGCCTGGACGAGGCGCGCTTCGTGGCCGCCGTCGAGGAGGCCATGGGCGCGGGCCTGGTGACCATGGCCGACGGCGGCCAGTGCCAGTTCTCCCACGAGCTGACCCGCACCGCCCTGTACGCCACGCTGTCGGCCCCCCGCGCCGGGCTGCTGCACGGCCGGGTCGCCGACGCCCTGTGCCAGGCCGACCCGCAGGCCATGGAGTCGCGCCCGTACGTCGTGGCCACCCATCTGCTGGCCGCCGCCGAGCACGGCCGCGACCCGCGCCGGACGGCCGAGGCCGCCGAGGCGGGCGTGCAGGCGGCCCGCCACGCGCTGGCCGGGCTGGCCCACCGCGAGGCGGTCACCTGGTACCAGCGGGTGCTCGGCCTGCTGGCGGACTTCCCCGGCGCCTCCCCCGAACGGCGCGCCGAGCTGCTGATGGACTGCGGCCGGGCGATGTGGCTGGCCGGGCACCCCGAGGCGAGGGAGACCCTGCACCAGGCCGCCGAGCTGGCCAGGGAGTGCGGGCGCGACGACCTGATCGTGGTGGCCGCGCTCGGCGGCGACCGCGGCTTCTCCAGCATCTCCGCCGCCCCCGACCAGCGCCGTATCGCGCTGCTGACCGAGGCGCGCAAGCTGGTCGACTCGACCGACCTCAGCACCCGCGCGCTGCTGGCCGCCCTGCTCGCCTCCGAGCTGATCTGGGCGCCCGACGGCGAGCGCCGCTTCGCGCTGAGCGACGAGGCGGTCGCGCTGGCCCGCAAGTCGGGCGACCCGCGCACGCTGGCCAGCGTGCTCGGCATGCGCAGCCTGACGATCATCCCGGCCGACCCGCTGCACCAGCGCCACCGCGACGGCGACGAGATGCTGGAGGCGGCCCGCCGCACGGGCGACGACCTGGCGCTGTTCCACGCCTACGTCCAGCGCACCCCGCCGGTGCTGGACAGCGGTGACACAGCGCGCGCGGCGACGCTGCTCGACCAGGCCGACGAGCTGGCCCGCCGGCTGGCCCAGCCGCAGCTCAACTGGCTGATCGGCTACTCCAGGGCGGGCCTGACGCTCATGCAGGGCGACCTGGCCCAGGCCGAGACCGAGGCGCTGTCGGCCATGCGGCTCGGCACCGAGATCGGCCGCCGCCTGGAGGCCGTGGCCATCTACTCCGAGCAGATCTCCGAGATCCGCCGTCTGCAGGGGCGGCTGTGGGAGCTGCGCGACCGGCTGCGCCGCGCCGCCCAGGCGCCCCGCGTCGACCCGGTGCACGCCGTGCTGCGCTACCTGTGCGAGATGGGCGACGAGGAGGCCGGGCCGCTGCTCGACCGCATCCTGGCCGACCGCGGCGGCGTGCCGCCGCGCAACATGGCCCACCGGCCCGCCCTGGACAACCTGGCCGTGGCCGCCGCGCATCTGCGCCGTCCCGAGCTGGCCGAACGGCTGTACGCGTCGCTGGCCGCCGACGGCGAGACGTTCGGCCACGGCACGGTCGCCCACCACTGCGGCCACCACTACCTGGCCCACCTGTGCGTGACGATGGGCGACCCGGCGCGGGCGAGCGAGCACTTCGAGGCCGCCGCCGAGGTGCACGAACGCAGCGGGGTGCCGCTCATGCTGGCCGAGTCGCTGCTCGACTGGGCCGACCTGCTCGACACCGCCGACGTCGGCGGCCCCCGGCCGGCCGCGCTGCGCGAGTGGTGCGCCTCCCTGCTGCCGGGCCGCGGCGCCCTCCTGCTCGACCGCCGGCTGCCCGCGCACCCCGTTTAACCTGCGGTGACATCGGGCAACCCGGCACGGGGGGCGCGATGAAGAGGTACGGGGTGCACGGATGGCCGGGGGATTTCCACCGATCGGGGCGTACGCGTTCCTGTCGGACTGTCACACGGCGGCACTGGTCGCGCCCGGCGGGGCGGTGGAGTGGATGTGCGCGCCGCGCTTCGACGGCCCGAGCGTGTTCGCGCGCATCCTCGACCGGCGGCTCGGCGGGGCGTGGGAGTTCGACGTGGCGGGCGCGCGGGTCGAGGGGCGCGGCTACGTCGATGAGACGCTGGTGCTGCGTACCCGCTGGGTCGGCCGCGACTGCGAGGTCGTGGTGCACGACTTCTTCGCCACGTCGCCGCCGGGGACGGGCGGCAGCGGCGTGGTGCCCGTCCGGCTGCTGGTGCGGTGGGCCAGGTGTGAGCGGGGGCGGGCGGTCGTGCGCTCGCGGGTGCTGGCCAGGCCCGACTACGCCACCCGCGAGGCCCGCTGGACGCCGCGCGACGGCGTGCTGGCCGAGGAGTCCGGCCTGCTGCTGACCGGCATGAACGGGCAGCTCGACGGGCAGATCGACGGGCAGATCGACGGGCCGGCGGCACGGCCGCTGGCCGAGACCACGCTCGGCGAGGGCGAGTCGTGGGCGGTCGCGCTCGACTACGCGGGTCAGGGGCACGCGCCCGTCAGCGACCCCGAGCGGTTGCTGGCGGACACCGTGCGGTCGTGGCGTTCGTGGTCGTCGCGCTCGGCCTACGACGGGGTGGGGGCGCGGCAGGTGCGGCACAGCGCGGTCGTGCTGCGCGGGCTGCTGTTCGACGAGAGCGGCGGGCTGCTCGCGGCGCCCACGACGTCGCTGCCGGAGTGGCTCGGCGGGCAGCGCAACTGGGACTACCGCTACGTGTGGCACCGCGACGCCGCGCTCATGGTGCTCGCGCTGCTGCGGCTCGGCCATCGTGAGGAGGCGGGCCGCTACCTGACGTTCCTGCTCGGCCAGTGCGCGATCCACGAGGGGGACCTGCCGCCGGTGTTCGGCGTCGGCGGCGGGCCGGTCGCCGGCGAGACCGTCCTCGGCCACCTGGAGGGGTACGCGGGCTCGCGTCCGGTGCGGATCGGCAACGGCGCCGCCGGTCAGCACCAGCTCGACGGCTACGGCCACGTCCTGGACGCGGCCATGGCCTACCACGGCGTGACCGGCGAGCTGAGCGGCGGCCCGGCGCTGTGGCGGCTGGTGGAGCGGGCCCGCGAGCGGTGGCGGGAGCCGGACGCCGGCATCTGGGAGGTGCGCGACGGCGAACGCCACTGGACCTACTCCAAGCTGTACGCCTGGGTCTGCTTCGACCGCGCGGTCCGGCTGGCCGAGGCCACCGGCGAGCACGGCCTGCCCCTGGCGGAGTGGCGGGCCGAGCGCGAGGCCGTCCGCGCCGAGCTGCTCGAGCGCGGCTACAACGCCGACGTCGGCGCCTTCACCCAGTCCTACGGCTCCGACCAGGCCGACGGCTCGCTGCTGCGGCTGCCGCTGCTCGGCTTCCTGGACGGCGACGACCCCCGCGTGCTCGGCACCCTCGACCACATCCAGGCCCGCCTGGGCGAGGGCGGCGCCCTCGTGCACCGCTACGACCCCGAGACCACCCGCGACGGCGTGGACGGGCCGGAGGGGGCGTTCCTGATGTGCTCGTTCGAGATGGTCTCGGCGCTGGTGCTGGCCGGGCGGACGGCCGAGGCGCGCGACCGGTTCGAGACGCTGTGCGCGCGGGCCGAGCCGCTCGGGCTGTTCGCCGAGGAGATGACCGGCGACGGGCACATGGCGGGGAACTATCCGCAGGCGTTCACGCATCTGGCGCTGATCGAGGCGGCGCTCAACCTCGACGCCTCCGGCACCGTCGACGCCCTGCACGACTGGGCCGAGCACGGCGGCTGACCCGGGGGCTCCCGGGCCCCCGGGAGCCTTGCCGAGGGCGGCTGCTAGGGTGCGGCGGGTGAGCGGTCGCGCGGTACTCGTCACGGGAGCGTCCAGGGGCATCGGAAGGGCGGTGGCGATGGCGTTCGCCGCCCAGGGTGACCGGGTCGCGGTCCACCATCGCGACTCCGCGCTGGCGGCCGGGCGCGTGCTCGGCGAGCTGGCGGGCGCGGGGCACGTCGTCGTCCAGGCCGATCTGGCCGACCCCGAGGGCGTGCGGCGCATGGCCGACGAGGCGGCCGGGGCGCTGGGCGGGCTCGACGTCCTGGTCAACAACGCGGGCGTCTACCATCTCCACCCCATCACCACGACGTCGTACGAGGAGTGGCAGGCCGCCTGGCGCCAGGCGTTCGAGGTGAACCTGCTGGGCCCGGCCAACCTCGCCTGGTGCGCCCTGCGCCACATGCGCGCCGGCGGCCGCATCGTGAACGTCAGCTCCCGCGGCGCCTTCCGCGGCGAGCCCGACGCCCCCGGCTACGGGGCGAGCAAGGCGGGCCTGAACGCCATGAGCCAGTCGCTGGCCGTGGCCCTCGCCCCGCACGGCATCGCGGTCGCCTCCGTGGCCCCCGGCTTCGTGGCGACGGACATGACCACCGAACACCTCAAGCCGCCCGCGGGGGACGCGATCCGCGCGCAGAGCCCGTTCGGCCGGGTCGGGGAGGCGGACGAGATCGCCGCCGCCGTGCTCTACCTGGCCTCCCCGGCGGCCGAATGGGCCAGCGGCACCGTCCTCGACCTCAACGGCGCCTCCTACCTCCGCTGACGCCCGGCAAATGCCGCGAAACGCCTCATCTTTCGGCCTGGCCGGGTAGTTTGCCGCACGGACATTCCCGAAGACCGAGAGGACGACCGGTTCGATGAAAACGCGCAAGCACATCGCACGGCTCATCGTCGGCGCGGGCACCCTGGCGGCCGTGCTCGCCGTGCACAGCGGGGTGGCCCACGCCGCCGGGCCGTACCCGTACGCGGGGGCGGACGACGTCGGCCGCCGGCTGACGGTGTGCGCGGACGACCTGATGGTCCGCGACTTCGTCGGCACCCTCCACCGGGGCCAGAGCTTCACCGTCAAGGGCTTCGACGGCGCCTACAAGGAATGGGTGTACGGCTTCGCCTACGGCAACGTCAACGCCAACGGCTGGGTCGAGAACGGCTGGTTCTGCGACGCCTGACGGCACCCCCGTACACCACGGCCCGTGACCAGGAAAGCCCCGGTCACGGGCTTTTTTCGGCGCCGGCGGGTACCGCGCGGTAGCGCGCCACTACATCCGTCGTCGTAGACGCGGCCGGCATTTGATCCCGCTGGGGTAGCGGCAGATGAGTCCGCCGGTGGGACGCCACGGAGCCCCGGCCGGACGACGATTACCAGACATGAGAACCCGAGTCAGGTACCTCCATGGCGCCGCGTTGCTGGCGACCGGGCTGCTCGCGGGCGCGTTCGGATACGGTGCGGCCAACGTGGTGCCCACGTTCGGCGCCGTGCCGCTGGACGTGCGCCTGACCTTCCACACCACGATGATGAAGGTCAACGAGCCGGTCATGCAGAGCGCGATGGCCCTGGCCATCCTGACCACCTTCGGGCTGGCGCTCGCCGGCCGCGACCTGCCGCGCCGCCTGGCTTCCGGCGCCGGCGCGCTGGCGGTGGCCGCGCTGCTGATCACCGTGTTCGGCAACGTCCCGCTGCACGCCCGGTTCCGCGAGTGGGCCGCCGGCTCCGTGCCGGCCGGCCACGCGGAGGTCTTCCAGCGGTGGGAGCTGTTCCACACCCTGCGCACCCTGACCGCGCTGGCCGCCTTCGTGCTGGTCGTCGTCGCCGCGGTCGCCGCCCGTCCCTCGACCTCGTCCCGTTAGGAGAACCGTCATGTTCCTGCGTATCGCGCTCGCCGCGCAGACCGTCGCCCTGCTGCTGCAGGCCGTCACCGCCGGGCTGCTGCTCAGCTCGCCGGGCGGCCGGGCCGCCCACAGCGCCACGGCGCTGGCCGTCGCCGCCACCGTGCTGCTGTACCTGGTCGCCGCGGTGCTGACCAAGCAGCGGGCGGCCATCCTGGCCGCCGTGGGCATGCTGGTGGCGACGCTGGTCCAGATGGCGCTGGGCATGGCGCACGTGAAGGGCGTGCACGTGCCGCTCGGCGTGCTGATGTTCGGCGGCAGCATGGTGCAGACCGCGCGGGTCTGGTCCGCCGGCCGCCTCCGGGCGACGTCGGCATGACCGGCATGACCAGGCGGCAGGCGCTGCGGCTGCTCGGCGTGGGCGCGGCGCTGGGCGTCTCGGGCTGCTCGCTGCTGACCCGCACCCCGCTGCCCCAGCTCCTGACCAGCGGCGCGCCGCTGCCCACGCCGTACGCGGTGCCGCTCCCGCGGCCCACGGTGGCCGAACCGGCCAGGACGGACGCGGGCGCCGACTACTACGAACTCCTCCAGCGCCCGGCCGAGGTGGAGATCCTGCCGGGCCTGCGCACCCCCGTCTGGGGGTACGACGGGCAGTTCCCCGGCCCCACCATCCGGGCGCGCTCCGGCCGCCGGACCGTCGTGCGCGTCGGCAACCGCCTGCCCGCCCCGACGGTCACCCACCTGCACGGCGGGCACACCCCGCCGGAGTCCGACGGCTTCCCCACCGACCTGGTCCAGCCGGGCGCGCACCGCGACTACGTCTTCCCGCTGGAGCAGCGCGCGGCCACGCTGTGGTACCACGACCACCGCATGGACTTCACCGGGCCGCAGGTCTGGCGCGGGCTGGCCGGCTTCTTCATCGTCGACGACGACGAGCAGGACCGGCTGCCGCTCCCGTCGGGCGAGCGGGACGTGCCGCTGCTGATCTGCGACCGCTCCTTCCAGGCCGACGGGACGATGCCCTACCCGGCCAGGCCTGACGGCCCCGGCGCCCGCGAGGCGTTCATGGGCGGCGTGATGGGGGACGTCATCCTGGTCAACGGCGCGCCCTGGCCGCAGCTCGGCGTGGACCGCGCCCGCCACCGGCTGCGGCTGCTCAACGCCTCCAACGCCCGCACGTACGAGCTGGCCCTGTCGCCCGGCGGCACCCTGACCCAGATCGGCAGCGACGGCGGCCTGCTGGCGGCGCCGCGTCCCCTCCAGCGGATACGGCTGGCGCCCGGAGAGCGCGCGGACGTGATCGTGGACTTCGCCGCCTACCGGGTCGGCGACCACGTCGAGCTGCGCAACCTGCTCGGGGAAGGGCCGCAGGCCCGGGTGATGCGGTTCACCGTCGAGCGTGACGCCCGCGACGACTCGGCGATCCCCAAGGTGCTGTCCACCGTCGAACGCCTCGACCCGGCGTCGGCCGCGGTGACCCGGGACTTCGAGTTCAGCAGCGGCGACCTGCACGGCCACACCGGTTGGCTGATCAACGGCAAGCCCTTCGACGTGCGCCGCGTCGATGCCCGGCCCAAGCTCGGCCAGGTCGAGATCTGGCGGGTGACCAGCGACGTCGCCCACCCCGTGCACCTTCACCTGGCGCCCTTCCAGGTGCTCTCGGTCGGCGGCGAACGGCCGGACGGCCCGCCGGAGTGGAAGGACACCGTCGAGCTGCGGGAGGCGCAGACCGTGGAGATCATCACCCGTTTCACCGGCTACCGAGGGCGGTACGTCCTGCACTGCCACAACCTCGAACACGAGGACATGGCCATGATGAGCACCTTCGAGGTGGTCTGATCCCGGGCCGCCCCGATCGGGCTAGCGGGGGTTGCGGGCGCGCCAGGCGACGTAGTCGGCGACCGCCCCGGCCAGGTCGAAGGCCGGCTCGAAGCCGATGTCGCGGGTGAGCCGGGCGATGTCGAGGCAGGGGTCGTCCCCGTCGGCGCCGGACCGTCCGGGCAGGAGGTCGGGCCGGGAGCCGGGGACGGCCGCCCGTACGGCGTCGGCGAGGCCGCGGTTGGTGAACGGCCGGCCGCTGGAGACGTTGTAGACGGTGTGCGGCAGGGCTCGCGCGGTCATCAGCAGGGCGATCGCGCGCCCGGCGTCGGGCGCGTAGCAGGTGTCACCGCCGTCGCCGGCGTGCAGCGGCGGCGGCCGCTCGCCCCTGAGCGCCGCGCCGACGTACGGCGGGATGTGGTTGAACGGCGACTCCGGGTCCATCAGCGGCCCCCAGACGCTGCCGATCCGCAGCACGACCGGCTGGACCCCGCTGCCCAGGAGGCCGTTCGTGGTCAGGGGCTCGGCGGCCTTCTTGAGGGCGACGATCGGGTGCGGCAGGTCCGCGGCGGGCAGCGCCAGCTCCTCGTGCCACCGGGTCTCCGGCCGCCCGGCGTAGACGCCGAGGCTGCTCGCGACGGCGAACCTGCGCACGCCCCTGGCGCGGGCCACCTCCAGCGCGTTGAGCAGGCCGGTCGTGTCCGCGCGGAAGAAGCCCACCGGGTCCTCGCCCGGGATGCCGCCGGCCAGGTGGACGATGTCGCCGACGTCGTGGCGGGCGGCCAGGGCCAGGAAGGCGTCCCGGTCGGTGACGTCGAGCGGCTCCACGGTGACCCGGCCGGCCAGGAACGAGGGGACCTCGGCCCGGCGGTGCGCGGTGACGACGACCCGGCGTCCGAGGTCGGCGAGCGCGCGGGCGGTGTGCGCGCCGATCATGCCCAGCCCCCCGGTGACGAGGATCATCGGGCCACCTCGTAGCGCAGGTGGGTCACACCCGGCGCGGGGACGGCCTCGACCAGGCGCAAGCGTACGTGCTCAGGAAGCTCACGGAAGAACGGCCGGCCGCCGCCGAGCAGGACGGGCACCTGCTGCAGGACCACCTCGTCGACGAGGCCCGCCCGCAGCGCCTCGGTGACCACGCCGCCGCCCATGAGGCCGACGTCCTTGCCGCCGGCGGCCTCGCGGGCGGCGGCGATCGCGTCGTGGATGCCGGTGGTGACCAGCGTCTGGCGGTCGGTGATCTCCGGCGCCGGGCGGTGGCTGAGGACGACCAGCCGGGCGCCCGGGTGCGGGCTGCCGCCGCCGAAGTGGTCGGAGTCGTCGTAGGTGTGGCGTCCGGCGACGATCGCGCCGACGCGGGCGGCCAGGGCGTCGAAGACCCGGGCGCTGGGCCCGCTCAGCTTGAACCCGCCGAAGACCTGGCTGGGGGTGTCGCCGTCGAAGTACCAGTCGAACAGCATGGACGCGTCGCCGAGGCCGCGCCCGGCGCCGGGGTCGCGGCCGGTGATGAAGCCGTCGACCGACACCGCGTGGGCGCTGATGACCTTGCTCATGGGAGTGTTCCCTTCCGGAGTCGCCGGACTTCGAGACCCTTTTCCCCGGGGGGATCCGAAGGGATCACGAAGTCGCCGTCGCCGGAAAGTCTCCGCCGCGCCGCCGTCCGACCGGCAGATGCGGAAGTGGACGATCGGCGATGACGAACGTCATCGCCGATCGGGCGCACAGCCCCGCCCGCGCGGTCACTCCCCCGCCAGCACCTCCGCGCCGAACTTCACGAAATAGGCGGCGGTCTCGGCGTCGGCCGGGTAGTACGACTCGATCGAGATCTCCTCCAGCGTGATGTCCATCGGGGTGCCGAACGTGGTGGTGGTCGAGAACAGCCGCAGTTCGACGTCGCCGAACCGGAAGATCATCGGGACGGTGACCTCCGACTCGGCCGGCCGGCCCGCCTCCTCGAAGCCCGGCGCGAGCAGCTCCTCGTAGATCGCGTTGAGCTCGGCGTCGGGGGCGATGGCCAGCTGGCGCGAGATCCGGGCCCGCAGCACCGCGCGCACCTCGGGCAGGTTGACGATCCGGGGAGCGAGCCCGCGGTTCTCCAGCCCCAGCCGCACGATGTTGACCGGCGGACGCAGCAGGTCGGGCGCGACGTCCACGAGGAACGCGTCGATGGCGCGGTTGGACAGCACGATGTTCCACCGGCGGTCGAGGACCACCGCCGGGTACGGCTCGTGGGCGCGCAGCACCCGCGCGATCGCGTCCCCGGCCGTCGACAGCGCGTCCCCGGTGAGCGGACGTTCGGCGTACCGGGGGGCGAAGCCGGCGGCGAGCAGCAGCCGGTTGCGCTCCCGCAGCGGTACGTCGAGCTGGCCGGCCAGCCGCAGGATCATGTCGGCGCTCGGATGGGACTTACCGGTCTCCACCAGGCTCACGTGCCGGGCCGAGACGTCGGCGGCGAGCGCGAGATCGAGCTGGCTGAGCCGCCGGCGGTGCCGCCATTGCCGCAACATGTCCCCGACAGTCCGCATGGCCGCCGAGACTACTGGACGTCCGCCATGAAATCCCCTTTCATCGACATCCTTCGCGGGGCTGGCAAGAGTGTTCCCATGACGACCGACAACAAGGCCATCGTCCAGCGCGCGCTGACGGAACTGATCGGGACGGGCGACGTCGACGCGCTCGCGCCCCTGCTGAGCGACGGCTTCCGCCACCACCGGCCCGGTTCGGCGGCCTCGACCAAGACCGAATGGCTCGGCGCCGTGCGTGCCGCGCTCGTCCCGCTGGCCGGCATGCGCGTGGAGATCGACCACGTGCTGGCCGACGGCGACCACGTCGTGATGCACTCGCGCCGCCAGGCGCCGGACGGCGGCCCGGAGATCGTGGTCGTGGACATCTGGCGCCTGGACGGCGGCCGCATCGCCGAGGCGTGGGAGATCATCGAGCCGGTGTCCCAGGCCGCCGCCAACCTGACCTGGTGGGATCCGCCCGTCCGCTGACGTGCGCCTCGTACCGGCCGGTCAGCCGGTACGGCGGAGGGTGCGGCGCACGGCCAGGCCACCGAGAGCGGCGGACAGGAGCGCCAGGATCCCCGCCTCGGTCCACTGGAAGCGCCAGAACCGGGACGCCGAATGGTGGTACACCGCGTACCGGTAACCCTTGCCGAACAGGCACGCCTGCCACGCGTCGGCGTTCTTGCTGCTCTGCCCCACGTCGACCCGGCGCGGGCAGCCGCTGCCGGTCGGCTCGGCGACCTCCCTCCCGGACGGCTCCACCCAGGCGGCGCTCACCAGCCGGGCGTCGGGGTCGTCCAGCACCACGGTGCCGGACAGCTCGGCGCGCGCCGGCTCGGCGTAGAGGTCGCTCAGCTGGAACAGCGTGAACATCGTCACCGTCACCCCCGCCACGACCAGCGCCATCGCGGGCAGCGTACGGCGGAACAGGGTGCCGGCGGCGGTGCCGAGCGCGAACGCGTACAACCACCACGCCGCCGGCTCCACCCCGACCATGTTGAACACGCCGATGTTGCCGAACGTGGAGTCGACCCCCTCCCTGAACACCGGCCGCCACAGGCTCACCATGATCGACAGCAGCAGGCCGCCCGCCACGACCGCGCCGCCCAGGATCGACAGTTTGACCGCCAGCCACCGCCACACGGGCACGGCCTGGGTCCAGGCCAGGCGGTGGGTGCCGCGCTCGTACTCGCGGCCGAGCAGGGGCGCGCCCCAGAACGCCCCGATCAGCGCCGGCGCCACCAGGGGCATCCAGCCGAACACCGAGTACACCGCCTCGTAGCGCTGCCCGAGCGCCACCGCCAGCTCTCCGCAGGCCACGGCGGGCCCCGGGCAACCGGGCGGGGCGTGCTCGGCCACGTACCAGCCGGCCTCCACCGCCGAGCCCAGCAGCAGCAGCCCCAGCAAGGCCAGGAAGCCCGCCGTCACGAGGATCTGCGCCCGGTGCTGGCGCCACGTCACCCAGATCACGCGCCCACCTCCGTCGGGTGCGGCAGCGCCGCCGACTCGGGGCTGCGCAGGTAGCCCATGACGAGCTCGTCCAGCCCTGGGCGCCGCGCCTGCCAGCGCGGATCGAGCGGCGGCCCGCCTCTCACCAGCAGGCCGGCCTGTCTGCCGCTACGGCTCGCGGCCACCACCCGCATCCCCGCCGTCGACGCCTCCTGCGGCCCGGTGAGCACGAGATGCCCCTCCAGCAGTTCCTCGATGTCCCCGCTGACCTGCAGCCGGCCCCCGTTCAGCACGATCAGCCAGTCGCAGGTGTCCTCCAGGTCGGAGACGACGTGCGAGGACAGCAGCACGGTCAGCGCCCGTTCGGCGGCCTCGGCCATGATCGAGCGCATCACGTCGTGGCGGGCCAGGGGGTCGAGGTTGGCCAGCGGTTCGTCCAGCACGAGCAGGTCGGGCCGGCTCGCCAGCGCCAGGGTGACCGCCACCTGCGCCTACTGCCCGCCCGACAGCCCGCTCACCTTGCGCCGCAGCGGGACGCCCAGCCGGGTGAGCCGGTCGGCGGCGGCCGCGTCGTCCCAGCGGGTGTTCATGCGGCGGCCGAAGGCGAGCATCTCGGCGACGGTGAAGCTCTCGTACAGCGGCTTGTCCTGCGCCACGAACGCCGCCTCGCCCGCCACGCGGACGCTCCCCGCCGCGGGCCGCAGCAGGCCGACGGCCGCGTGCATGAGCGTGGTCTTGCCCGCGCCGTTGGGCCCGACGAGCGCCGCCACGCGCCCTGCGGGCACGGCCAGCGAAAGGTCACGCAACACCCAGGTACGGCGATGACGCACCCCCAGCCCGGTCACCTCCAACGCGGAACTCATGCCACCCCCTCCTTCGCGGTGTCGGCCAGGACCACGGTGAACAACGCCCGCAGGTCCTCCTGATCGAGCCCCACCGAACGGGCCTCCCGCACCCATGCCTCCAGACCGCGTCGCAACCTCGTGTGCTCGGCGAGCGTCGCACCCGCGACGCCCTGCCGGACGAACGTGCCCATCCCCGGCCGCCCCTCGACCAGCCCTTCGCGCTCCAGCTCCCGGTACGCCTTGAGCACGGTGTTGGGGTTGATGGCCAGGCTCTCGACCACCTCGCGGGCCGTCGGCAACTGGTCGCCGGGCCGCAACGTGCCCAGCCGGAGCGCCTGTCTGACCTGGTGAACGAGCTGAAGGTAGCGCGAGACCCCCGAGCCGCGGTCCAGGTTGAACTCGATCAACGGACCACCCTTTCACTAATTGAATAGCGAAAGGGTGGTGGCCGGAGACGCTCGTTGTCAACCTCACCCTCTTCGCTTCGGTAGGGGCATAAAGCCTGGAACACCTAGCCCCTGAGGGTGTATAGGTAGGATGTAACCCGCTGATAACCCCAAGCTGGAAGGGCGTCGTCATGCCGAAGATCAACGTGTACCTCCCCGACGAGCTGGCGGAGGCGGTCAAGGCCGCCGGCGTCCCGGTGTCGGCGATCTGCCAGCGCGCGCTGGAGCAGGCGGTGCGCAGGATCACCGCCATCCGCCAGACCGCCCTCGGCGAACTGGACGCCGGTGACCTGGCCGAACGGCTGCCGCGCTTCACCGACCGCGCCCGCACGGTCGTCAGGCTGGCCATCGACCGGGCGCGCGCCGACGCGGCGCCGACCGTCGGCACCGGGCACCTGCTGGCCGGGATGCTGGCCGAGGGGCAGAACCTGGCGCTGCACGTGCTCAGAGCGGTCGACATCGACCCCGCCCAGATCCAGCGCGACCTGGACCGGCAGGCGGCCGGCGAGGAAGGCGGGGCCGGCGGCGACTCGGTGGTCCACTTCAGCGACCCCGCCGCCGGCGCCCTCGAACTGACGGTCACCGAGGCGACCGCGATGGGACACAACTACGTCGGCTGCGAACACCTGCTCCTGGGACTGATCACCGAGCCCGACGGCACCGCCGGACAGGTCCTACGGGCGCTGGGCGCCGAAGCCCGCCTGGCACGCCGGGCCGTGACCGCGGCCCTGGCCGGCTACGTGCACCTGCGCGCCCAGACGTCGACCGCCGGCGACCCGGCCCAGGCGCTGGCCGTGGCGGTGCAGCAGCAGTTGCAACCGCTCATCGAGCGCATCGAACGGCTGGAGCAGAACCTGGGCTCCGCGTCCGGGCCCCGGTGACCAGGGCCGTGGACACGCCGATCCGCCGCCGGCGAGCCCCGTTACGCCTGGCCCGCACGCTGATCAGCTCCGTGGCCATCGCCGTCTTCTGGCTCCTGATCCTGCTGCCCCTCCTCCTCGACAGCCGGTGAAGCGGGCGCGCTAGTCCTGGAGCCGCATGAGCTGCCACTGCGCGAACGAACTGACCTCCTCGTCCCCCACCCTGGCGGCCAGGCGCAGCAGCGCCGGGTCGTCCTCGGCCATGCGCGTCGCGATCGCCGCGGCGAACAGGCGGGCCACGGGGTCGTCGCCCTCCAGCGCGGCGACGACCTCACCCGGGTCGGGGTCCTCGGTGTCGGAGGCGACCAGCCCGGCCGTGAGCCGGCCGACCTCGGGGTCGGCCAGCCGGGACAGCCCCGCCATGAGCTGTTCGGTCGAGGCCATCGCCAGGAGGTGCAGGACCTTCCACCGGATGCCGGTGTCGGAGGTCCGGCTCAGGGCGAGGGTCTGGGCGATGACGTCGGCGTGCCGCTCGTCCGCGGCGAGCAGCACGAACTCGACGGCGAAGAACCGCACCTGAGGCCGCGGATGGGCCAGCAGGCCGGGGACCTCGTCCAGCAGCGGCTCGGCCGGCTCGCCCAGCTCCGACAGCAGCCAGGCGCCGGTCTGCACGGCGTCGTCGTCGCCGCTGCGCAGCAGGACGCGCAGGTTCTCGACGGGATAGCCGTCGAACAGCTCGTTGAGCAGGTCGTTGGCGGCCTGGCCGCGGGCCTCGTCGTCGGCGGGGCGGGCGAGGATGCGCGCCATCAGGTCGTCGCCCGTCTGTGTCTGCATCTCGCGTTATTTCCCCTCGTTGGCCTTGCGCTCAAGGTCGTTCAGGAGCTTCTGCTCCTGCTCCAGCCGGGCGGCGTGCCCGGAGTCCTTGCCGAGCCGGGCCTCGTTCATCTTCCGCGTGAGGATGCTGTCCTTGACCTCGGCCGCCGCCTGCCTGGCCTGCTCCGGTGTCATCTTGCTGACGTCGTTGCTGTTGGGCAACCTGCCGTGCATGCGCTGCGCGGCGTTGTCGAAGCTCGCCGAGGCGTTCGGGTCGTAGCCGCCGCCCTTGCCGCCCTTGCCACCGCCGCCGCCCCCGCCGCGCCTGCGCCGGATCTGGAGCATGCCGTCGCGGGCGTGCGGCCGCTTCTCCATCTCCTTCATGATGCGGCGCATGGTGTCGGTCACCCGGCCGCTCAGCACCGGCGCCAGGCCCCTGGCGGTGCCCTCGGCGCCTTCGAGCGCCACCTTGCCCACGGCGTGGCGGGTCATCTGCATGCGCGCGAGGGCGAGCATGCCGCCCGCGGCGCCGCCGAACAGCAGCGCCTGGGTGGCGGCGGTCAGTCCGTACGCGGCCTGCGTGCCCACGGCCAGCTTGACCGCGCTGACCACGTTCGCGGTGCCGTCGAGGACGGCCGGCGCGACCTTCGCCGCGGAGGCGGCCTGGGAGATGTGGCCGCCGCCGTCGCCGACCTGGTTCCAGTGGCTCGCCAGGTACGTGGCCGAGTCGCCCTGGTAGGACTGCCGCGCGTTGCGGACCGACTCGTCGGCCGCGGTGCCCTGAGCCGACGACGCGGCGAGGACGACCCGCCAGTCGTTCGCCTCGAGGCGCCACTCGTCCTCGTTGTCGTTCGGCCAGGGGAAACCGATGAGGTTGAGGAAGCCCGCCACGTGCGGGTCGAGTGTCACCGCCATGCGGGGCCCCCGAAGCTCTCGACGGTGGCGCTCTCCGCCGCCTGGGTGTTCCTCGACACCATGCGCAGCCCTTCGCCGGTCTCGGCGATCTGGCCGCCGATCCCCGTCAGCGCGTCGAGCGAGGTCTGCAGGCATTCGTTGTAGGTGGCGATGATGGTGGCGAACAGCCCCTCGCCGCCGAAGGTCCGGGCGCCGCTCCCCCGCTGCCGCAGCCGCATGACCGCGGCGTCGTAGCTCGCCCCATGGCCGGTGACGTACGCGCCGTCACGACCCACCGCCCCCGTGGCGATCTCAAATCCCGTCATGCCCAGAAAGCATATCCAGTCAATTCCGGCACAGATGTTTACCTCTACACTGAACTTTCCCGTGACTGACTGTCGGAGGTCGACATGCGTTCACCTGCGCCGGAGGACGACGCCGAGTACCTGCACCAGTACGTCGCCCAGAGCCGCCGCGCGATCCGGGCGCTGCACGACGCCAGGGCGTCCATCGGCCGGGTGGAGGGCCGCGCGGAGAGCGACGACGGGCTGGTCGAGGCGTTCGCCGACGGCCACGGCGTCCCCACCCGCCTGCGCATCGACCCGCGCGCGCTGCGCCTGGACGAGGCCGCCCTCGGCAGGAAGACCGCCGAGGTGCTGCGGGCCGCACAGGACGACGCCGGGCGGCGGGCACGGGAGATCGCCGACGGCGTGCGGGACGCCACCGCCGCCGTGCCGGCACCGCTGGACGAGACCTTCGTACGCGCGCGGGTCGAGCAGGCGATCAACGACCTTTACTAGGAGGCGAAGCGTGTTCGGGCCGCAGATCGACCCCGCCAACATCAGCGAACGCGAGCTGGACGAGGCCGCCCGTCAAGGCGAGCGCATGCTGGCCTGGCTGGAGTCGGCACACGACGAGTTGCGGGCCGTCACCGGCACCGGCGAGGGCCCGTCGGGCCACGTGCGGGTGACCGTCGATGCCGACGGGCGCGTCCTCGACGTCCGCTACGGCCCGCGCGCCCTGCGGCTGGGCGGCCAGGACCTGGCCGAGGAGACGCTCGCGGCGGTACGGGCGGCGGCCGCCGACGTCCGGCGGCGCACCCACGACCTCATGCGCGAGGCCGTCCCCGGCTACGACCCGGACCGGACGCAGGCCGAGCTGGAACGGCTGCTCGGCGCCGAGTGGGCGTGAACCAGGCACGGGATGCGACCCGGCGTCATGATCGAGGCATGGGAGGACGAGCACGGCGCCGGCACGGCGACGCCCCGCGTCGCCCCAGCCGTACGGCCGTGCTGCTCTCCGGCGGCACCATGCTGTGCAGCATCGCCTCCAACTTCGGCCAGGCGCCCGAGCGCGCCCATCACATCGCCGCCGCCTCTTACCGCTAGGACCGAGACCATCAACGCGCCCGTCCCTGTCGAAAGGTCACGGTGAGGCGGTCCGGCCGCCGGCGCGTGAGCGCCAGAGCAGCCACACGAAGTACGGCGTGCCGAGCAGTGCGGTGACCAGCCCGGCCGGCACCTGGGCGGGCGCGATGACGGTACGCCCCAGCGTGTCGGCCAGGCTGACCAGCATCGCCCCGAGCACCGCCGCGGCGGGCAGGAGCCGCACGTGCCTGCCGCCGACGAGCGCGCGGGCGGCGTGCGGGGCGACGAGCCCGACGAACCCCACCACGCCGACGGCCGAGACCGCGGTGGACGTGAGCAGCACGGCGCCGCCCAGCGCGAGCAGCCGCACGGGCTCCAGCGGCACCCCGAGCACCCGGGGCGTGTCCTCGTCGAGCGCGAGCAGGTCGAGGTCGCGCCGCAGCCACAGAGCGAGCGGGAGGAAGAGCGCGAGCGCCACGGCCACCGGCAGGAGCTGGGCCGGAACCCGCCCGTAGGTGGAGCCGGAGAGCCAGGTGAGCGCCTTGGCGGTGTTCCACGGGTCGGACTTGACGATGATCAGCACGGTGACCGCGTTGAACAGCGCGTGCGCGCCGATGCCCATGAGCACGAGCCGGTCGGAGCTGAGCCCGCCACGCCAGGCCAGCAGGTGGACCAGGGCGAAGGCGGCGAGCGCGCCGAGCCCGGCCGCGCCGGACACCGCGGCGATCCCGGCCATGGGCACGAGGGTGAGCGTCGCGACGGCCGCCGCGCCGGCGCCCGCGGTGATGCCGAGCACGCCCGGCTCGGCCAGCGGGTTGCGGGAGACGGCCTGGAAGGCCGCGCCGGAGACGGCGAGCGCCGCACCGGCCAGGACCGCCGCGGCGACGCGCGGCCAGCGCTGGTCGAGCACGTACGTCAGGGCCCTGCCGGTCCTGCCCCGCAGCCAGTTGGCGACGTCGCCGAGCAGCAACCAGGTGTCGCCGCCGAGCAGGCCCAGCACGACGGCGACGATCAGCAGCGCCGTACCGGACAGCAGGATCACGGCGAAGGCGGCGCGGCCGGGGTCGGCGGTGCGGACGGTCGGCGGCCGCCGGGTCGGCCCGGCGTCGCGGTGCCGGCGGGCCAGCCACATGAGCACGCCCGCGCCCAGCATCGCGGTCACCACGCCCGGCGGCACGTCCACGCCGGCCTGCGCGCCCAGCACGAATCGCAGCGCGATGTCGGCGGCGAGCAGGACGACCACGCCGGCCAGCGCCGAGAGCGGCACCAGGACGCGGTGCCGGCCCAGCTCGGGCAGCCGCCGGGCCAGCAGGCGGACGACGACCGGCGCGCACAGGCCGACGAAGCCGATGGGCCCGGCCACGGTCACCGCGGCGGCCGAGAGCATGACGGCGAGCACGACGACGGTCAGCCGCAACCGCCGGACGTCGACGCCCAGCACCGAGGCGGTGTCGTCGCCCAGGCCGAGGATGTCGAGGCGGGAGCCGAGGGCCACGGCCGCCCCGATCGCCACCACGATGACCGGGGCCATCTGGCTGACGCCGCCGAGGTCGCTCTGCACGAGCGAGCCGCTCCCCCAGGCGAACAGGCCGGTGTTCTCCTCCTGGAAGAGGATCATGAGCAGGGTGGTCGTCGACTGCAGGGCCAGCGCGGTCGCGGAGCCGGCGAGGATCAGCCGGGTGGTGCCGGTCCTGCCGCCCGCCGACAGGGCGAGCACCAGGGCGGCGGCGGCCAGGCCGCCGAGGAAGGACAGGCCGCCGGACAGGAAGGCCGGCAGGCTCAGGCCGAAGGTGGCGGCCAGCACGACCGCCAGGTAGGCGCCGTTGCTGACGGCGAGGGTGTCGGGCGAGGCCAGCGGGTTGCGTGCGACCGACTGCAGCAGCGCGCCCGCCGCGCCGAGCGCGACGCCGACGCTGACCGCCGCCAGCAGCCGCGGCAGCCGGGAGGCGACCAGGACGTTCATCGCCTGCTCGTCGAGCGCGAAGAGGTCGGTGTCGGAGGTGCCCTGCGTCAGGTGGAGCGCGGCGAGCGCCGCGATGACGGCCAGGGTCACGAGGAAGGCCCCCGCGACGCCGAGCCTGCGCAGCGGCGTCGCGGGGGCCTCGACTGCGGTGATCACCCGGCGTAGGCCTTCACCAGGGCGTCGGCGTACTGCCGGCACGACAGGGGGCCGCCGAAGGTCCAGATGCCGTCGGGCAGTTTGGTGATCTGGTTCTGCCTGACGAAGCTCAGCGACTTCCACAGGGAGTTGCCCGCCAGGTCGGCGAAGACGTCGACGCCGTCGGAGGCGTTGTAGAAGAAGCGCAGGTTCTCGTCCTTGACCGCGGTCATGCCCTCGACGTCGGTGCTGCCGAGGCCCCACTGCTCGTCGACCTCGCCGGTCCAGGCGTTGGTGAGGCCGAGCCGCTCGGCCACGTCGGAGACCAGGGCGCCCTTGCCGAACGGGCGAATGGAGATCTTGCTGCCGTCCTTCCAGCCGTCGGCCATCATGAACTTCTGCCCGGCCGAGCCGGAGGCGGCGATCCTGGCCTTGCCGTCGGCCATCGCGGCGTCGAAGTCGGCCATCACCTTGGTCGCCTGCTCCGTCCTGCCGACGGCGGTGGCGAGCATGGTGAGGTCGGCGCGCATGCGGGTGAGGTTCGCGGCGGCGTCGCTGCCCTTGGCGACGATGACCGGGGCGATCTTCTCCAACTGGCCGATGAGGCCGGCGTCGTCGGACTCCATGACGACGAGGTCCGGCTGGAGGGCGGCGATGGAGTCGACGCTGGGCTCCTGGCGGGTGCCGACGTCCTTGACCGAGGGGTCGAGCGGGGCCGCGGTGACCCAGGTGCCGTATCCCTTGACGTCGGCCGCTCCGACCGGCTGGACCCCGAGTGCGACCAGCATCTCGACCTCACCCCATTCCAGGCCGACGACGCGGGTCGCGGGCCGGTCGAGGGTGACCTGCCTGCCGCGGGCGTCGGTCACGCTGATCGGGGCCGCGGCACCTGACGGCGCCTGGGTCGCGGGAGCCACGGGGGGCTCGGTGGTGCCGCAGGCGGTCAGCAGCAGCATGGCGGCCATGACCGCCGGGAGGGAACGCATGGGATCTTTCAGCCTTTCATCGCCAGGTGGCGGCCCAGCGGCCTGGTGCGGACCAGTCCGGTGAGGGAATCGATCGTGGCCTCGACGCGGATGCCGTAGGCCTCGGTGAGCAGGTCCTCGGTGAGCACCTCGGGCGGCGCGCCGTCGGCGCGGACCCGGCCGCCCTGGAGCAGCACGACCCGGTCCGCGATCTCGGCGGCCTGGTTCAGGTCGTGCAGGACGACGCCGACGGCCACACCGTGCCGGTCGGCCAGGTCGCGCACGAGTTCGAGCAGCTCGACCTGGTAGCGCAGGTCGAGGAAGGTGGTGGGCTCGTCGAGCAGCAGCACGCCGGCGTCCTGGGCGAGGCAGGTGGCCAGCCACACGCGCTGCATCTCGCCGCCGGACAGCTCGTCGACGGCGCGTCCGGCCATGGCGCGCACGCCGGTCAGCTCCATGGCGTGCTCGATCGCCGCCTCGCCGCCGGGGTCGCCCGCCCGCCAGCGGCCGCGGTGGGGGTGGCGGCCGTAGCCGACCACGTCCTTGACGCGTACGCCGGTCGGGGTGGGACGGCTCTGCGCCAGCAGCGTCACCCGGCGGGCGAAGTCGCGGGCGGACAGGGCCAGGGCGTCGGCGCCGCCGGCCAGCCGTACCTCGCCGGAGTCGGGGCGGTGCAGCCGGGCCAGGGCGCGCAGCAGGGTGGACTTGCCGCTGCCGTTCGGGCCGACCAGGGCGGTGACGGCGCCGGTGGCCAGGCTGATGCAGGCGCCGTCGACGACGGGGCGGCCCGCGTAGCCCAGGCACAGGTCGGTGCCGGTGAGCGCGGGGCCGGAGCAGCCCGGGAGCAGGGGGTCGGTCATGGCGGGCTCACGCGTCCTCGGAGCGGCCCTGGCGCCAGTAGCCCATGAAGGCCACGGCCTTGCGGTCCATGCCGCGTTCCGAGACCAGGTGGCGGCGCAGCCGCTTGATCACGGCCGCCTCGCCGGCCAGCCAGGCGTAGCAGGGGCCGTCGCCGTTCTCGGGGATCTCCCAGAGGATCTCGGCGTCGACGTCGATCTCCTCGGGCTCGGCGCCTGCCGCGCCCGCGGGAAGGAGCCTGGCGGCGGCCTCCGCGACGGCGGGCTCCAGGCGGGCGCCCCACGGAGCGTCGCCGCGGGCGAGCCAGGTGACCTTCACCCCCGACTCGCCGACGGCCGGGAGGAAGTCCTCCTCGTGCGGCACCTCCAGCAGGGCCTCGCCGGTGACATGGGCGGGCAGGCGCTCCAGGATGCCGACGATCGCCGGGACGGCGGTCTCGTCACCGGCGAGCAGCACGGTGCCGAAGCCGGCGGGCGGCCGGAACTCCAGGCCGCCGTGGAAGCCGTCGTAGCGGCCGTTCGGGCCGAAGATCGCCGCCTGGGAGCCGGGCTCGGCGGTGGCGATCCAGCGGGCGGCCGGCCCGGCGGGCCCGGCGGAGTCGTCGTGCAGGACGACGTCGATGTCGACCTCGGCGGCCTCGGGGCGGACCGCCCGGACGGTGTAGGTGCGCAGCGGGTTGCGCTGGTCGCCCTGGGCGTACCACTGCTTGAACCAGTCGGCGCCGCGCGGGAAGCGCGTCACGCCCGCGCCGGGGGTCGGCAGGACCAGCTTGACGCGCTGGTCGTACCCGTTGTCGGCGAACTCGTGCAGGTCATCCCCGGTGAAGGTCACGCGGAGGAACGACGGACTCAGCCGCCGTACGCCTCGAACCTGGACGTCGAAGGCACGAAAAGGGTCAACCACCACGGAGCTCCTTAGTTAGGTTAGGCTAACCTACATTGAAACCTCCGATCGGAAAACCCGCCGACAGGAGCCGACGCCTTTACAACGTAGATCACGTCCAGGTCGGAAAATTCTCGGCCGGAGTTGTCGGATCCGGGCCGCGTCGTTCGTAGCCAGGGTGAACAGTCGCCCCCGAGGGGCTGTCACGACCAGCTGTCACGACCGAGGGAGACGCCGACCGATGCAGCACCACCCGCAGGCCAGGATCCACCGCATGTTCGAGCTCGTCGAGCCGATCGCCACCGCCACCTTCTCCGAGGTGGCCAACGAGGCGTTCCTGGCCGTCGGCATGCGCAACTACTGGGACGGATACTTCGCCGGCCGGGCCGCACCGCTGGGCCTGGCACCGGCCGAGGTGGTCCACGCGGTGTTCTACAACTTCGCCGACGGCGAGGTGGCACGCCACATCCCCTGGGTGTGGGGAAAGATCACCCCGCAGGAGGCGATCACCGTGCGCGAGCAGGGCAGCGCCGCCGCCCTGCGGCAGATGATCGGGGAACTGGCCGACTCCCCCGGTCTGGTGCGGGCCGCCGACCTCGCCACCCGAGCGGCGGTCAGCGCGCCGGCCGAGGGCCGGCCACTGTACGCCGGGCTGCGGGCGCTCGACGTGCCCGAGGAGCCGGTCGCCAGGCTCTGGCACGCGGCGACGCTGCTGCGGGAGCACCGCGGGGACGGCCACAACGCCGCCCTGCTCGCCCATGGCATCGGCGGCACCGAGGCCCACGTCCTCATGGCCCTCTCCCTCGGGATGCGGGCGGAGGAGTTCGGCCGGATCCACCACCTGCCCAAAGCGCGGCTGACCGCCGTCGTCGACGGGATGCGCGCCCGCGGCCTCGTGGACACCGCCGGCGGGTTCACCGACGCCGGCCGGGAGACCAAGCAGCGGATCGAGGCGCTGACCGACGAGCTGGCCGCCCCGGCGTACGACGTGCTCAACGCGGACGAGCTCGACGAGCTGGCCGCGAAGCTCGAACCGATCGCCGCCGCGGCATCGGCCTCCGACAACTGAAAGGACCGGGCCATGGCGAGCACTGCCGACTACCGGACGACCGTGCGGGTGAAAGCCTCTCCTGACGCCCTCTTCGACGCACTCACCACCACTGCGGGGCTCGCGGCGTGGTGGAACCCGGCGACCGGGTCCGGCACGACCGGCGGCGAGCTGCGGTTCCTCATGAACGCCCCCGAGCCGCTCGTGATCCGCGTCGAGGAGGCGACCCGGCCGACGTCGGTGCGATGGACCGTCGTCGACTGCCCCTTCCTGCCCGACTGGATCGGCACGAGGCCCGCGTTCACCATCACCCCGGTCGGCGGCGGCACCTCCGAGCTCGTCTTCCACCACCAGGGCCTGAGCGGGGACCTGGAGTGCTTCGGCATGTGCAGCCGCAGCTGGCAGCACTACATGACGAGTCTGCGCGACCATCTGGAGGCCGGCGGTGGAAGCCCGTTCGGCAGCCCCGCGGACCGTGCCCGCCGGCGAGCACAGGCAGCCGGCCCGGCCTCAGGGGTTCTGGAAGGACACCTCCGGGTTGGCGGCGGACGGGCCGTTCAGCAGGGGCTGCCGCTCGCCACGGAGGTGCCGGCCGAAGAAGGCGCCGACGTACCCCGTGGTGATCTCGCCCGACCGCTTGCCCGACAGGGGCGCGGCGGGGTCGACGATCCCGACCTGCGCGCCCAGGATGGGCAGGTCGATGAAGGTGAAGTGGCCGGAGTCGGCGACGGTCAGCCAGCGCTTCCAGCCGTCCAGGCGCGGCCAGTCCCGCGCCCAGGTGGTGTCGGCGGAGCCGGGTGAGTGCTGGGCCTTGGTGCCGAGCATGAGGAACGGCCGCCCGCCGAGGCCGGAGGCCGCGACCGGGGCGAAGAACGAGCCGTCCATGTTCACCCCGGCGCGGACCCGCCGGTCGGCGGCCATGACGCTGGCCGCGGCGTTGCCGCCGAGCGAGTGGCCCGCGGCGCCGATCCGGCGCGGGTCGATCATCTGCCAGTGCTTCCAGGCGGGCGCGGACCGTACGGGGCGGGTCAGCCGGTCGATCACGAAGGACAGGTCGGCTGCCCGGTTGACCGCGGCCTTGGCCATCAGCGCCTTCTCCGCCTCGTCGGAGGGGGCGCTCTCCACCGTCTCGCAGGCGACGCAGGTCAGGGTACGGCCGCCGGGGAAGGTCGTGCCGAACGACTCGTAGGCGTGATCGACGAGGGCGACGACGTAGCCCTTGGAGGCGAGGTCCTCCGCGAGCGTGGTGAGGGTGGCCCGGTTCAGGGTGAACCCCGGCGAGAGCACCACCAAGGGGTGCCTGCCGCCGACGGGACGGGCGTTCAGGTGCGCGTTCGTACTGACGTCGGCGAGTTGCCCGGGCTTGAAGACGGTGTCGAGCTTCTGCCCCCTGAGGAGCAGCCGGGCCTCGTCGACGGTCATGTACGGCGCGGCGCTCCCGCCGGTGCGGGCCGGGAAGTACACCGACACCATCAGCTCGCGTGCGGCCGCGGGCATCCACGGGTCGCGGCGGCCGGCGTCGACGAGGTGCAGGGTGTCGCGCCCCACTTCGTACCGGCCGGTGGGCTGCGGGATCGCGACGCGTACGTCGGAGGTGCCCGCGGTGGAGGCGGCGGCGGGCGACGACGCCGCGACGGCCGCCGGGAGGGCCAGTGCCAGGGCGAGGAGGAGGGGGGCGGGGTTACGGCGAGTTCTGATCATGTACAGAACTGTAGAAATGACGCCACCACCCCCCACATGCCCGAAAGACAGGCTCGGACCCTTACTTTTGACAGGGGTCAGGGCTGAGGAGGCCGGTCAGCGAGCTTGGAGCGGGCCGTGCGCCTCGATCGAGAGGTCCTGCCAGTCGGCCCAGGTCCTGAGCCGGTCGGCGTAGGCCTGCTGGATCAGCGGGTGGAAGCCCTTGCCGAACAGCACCCGAACCGGCGGGTTGGCGGAGTCGACGAGCTTCAGAAGCGCCTGCGCCGCGGCGGCCGGGTCTCCTGCGGGCATCTTGCCCGCCATCGCGCCCAGGCGCCGGCGGAGACCGTCGTAGGCCGGGTCGGTCCTGGCCATGTGGCCGTTGGCGAGCGGGTCGGGGTTGTTGCCGTTCCGGGTGGCGAAGCCGCCGGGCTCGATGATGGTCACCTTGACGCCGAACTCGGCGACCTCGCCGGCGAGCGCCTCGTTCAGGCCCTCCAGGGCCCACTTGGAGGCGTGATAGGCGCCGCCGAGCGGCATGGCGATGACCCCGGCGGCCGAGGACAGCTGGACGATGTGCCCCGAGCGCTGCTCGCGCAGGTACGGCAGTGCGGCCTGGACCACCCACACCGCGCCGAACAGGTTGGTCTCCAGCTGGTCGCGCAGGTCCTGCTCGGTCAGCTCCTCGACCGCACCGACCTGGGCGTAGCCGGCGTTGTTCACGATGACGTCGAGCCGGCCGAAGTGCTCCTTGGCACGCCGCACGCTCGCGAAGACGGCGGCCCTGTCGGTCACGTCCATCTCCAGCGGGAGCACCGCGTCGCCGTAGGCGTCGGCCAGTTCCTCCAGGCCTGCGGTGCTCCGGGCGGTGGCGGCGACCCGGTCACCGCGCGACAGGGCGGCCTCCACGAAGTTGCGGCCCAGGCCGCGGGACGAGCCGGTGACGAACCAGACCTTCTGCATGCTGTGCTCCTTTCAGCTGTTACACCCCCTGGACGAGACAGCCCCGCACGGATGTGAGCCAGCGCGAGTGTGACCTGCGACACTTGTCGCCTTTGTCCAGCCATGGTGATACCAATGGTCGGCGTGACCCGCACCGAGGAGTTCCAGGCGCTACGGCCGCTGCTGTTCGCGATCGCCTACCGGATCCTGGGCAGTGTGAGCGAGGCCGAGGACGCCGTCCAGGAGACCTGGCTGCGCTACGAGGGCTCCGCGACCCGGCCCGAGTCGCCCAAGGCCTTCCTGTCGGCGACGGTCACCCGGATCTCGATCGACGTGCTGCGCTCGGCCCGCGTGCGGCGCGAGGCCTACGTCGGGCCGTGGTTCCCCGAACCGCTGCTGACCGACCCCTACCAGGACCCGGAGCGGTCGGCGGAGCTGGCCGACTCGGTGTCGATGGCGGCGCTGATCCTGCTGGAGCGGCTCAGCCCGCTCGAACGTGCGGTCTTCGTGCTGCGCGAGGTGTTCACCTTCAGCTACCGGGAGATCGCCGCCGCCGTGGAGCGGTCGGAGGCGGCCTGCCGCCAGCTCGCGGTGCAGGCGCGCCGCCACATGGACGCGGGCCGGCCCCGCTTCCAGGCCGATCGCCGGTCACGGGACCAACTCGCCGGGCGGTTCTTCGGCGCGCTCAAGGAGGGGGACGTCGAAGGGCTGCGGGAACTGCTGGCCGCCGATGTCCGGCTGGTCAACGACGGCGGCGGCAAGATCGGAAGTACCCTGCCCGTCCTCGGCGTGGCGAAGGTGGCCCGAGTGCTGTCCATCGCCGTCGCGCCGTTCGCCCGGATCGGCGCGGTGCTGGAGGCGCACGAGGTGAACGGCCAGCCGGGCGCGATCATCCGCGACCGCGCCGGCCGGATCGTCAGCATCTGGTCGCTCGACATCATGGACGGACGCCTCCACACCATCCGCTCGATCGTCAATCCCGACAAACTCCGGCACCTCGGCCCCCTCGCCGACGCCCACGCGGTCATCCGCGAGAAGAAGCAGCACGCCCCCGGCGCACGCCGCCGCGCCCATTGATCGAACGTGCGCCGAACAGGGCTGATGACCGCCTCACGGTCCTGGGCCGATCAGCCGACGGCGTAGGCGCGGATGACGGTCTGCTTGACGGTCGTTCCCGACGTGTCGGTGGCCACGGCCCTACAGTGCGTTCAGGTCGATGGTCTCGGCCATCGCGTTCAGGCCCGCGTCGTTCGGGTGGAGCCAGTCGCCCTCTTGGCCCTCGCGGACGTTGAACTCCGGGCGCAGCCGGTCGGGGTCGTCCGGGGCGACGAGGGCGCGTTCGAAGTCGGCCACGGCGTCGTACTCGCCGGCCGTCCTGATCCAGGCGTTGACCTGGTCGCGGACCTGCTCCAGACCGTACGGCTCAGGCGTACCGTCGGGGTAGAGCCACGGGTTGCCCTTGAACGGCATGATGGTGCCGCCGACGACGCGGATCCCCCGGGCGTGGGCGCGCCGGATCAACTCGCGGTGCCCCGCGATGATCTGATCGGCGGTGACGTCGGGGTCACGATAGGTGATGTCATTGATGCCCTCCATCACGATCACCGTTCGCACGCCCGGCTTGTCCAGCACGTCCCGCTGGAAGCGGGCGAGGGCGCGTTCGCCGAAGAGCGGGTGGTCGTAGAGGACCCGGTTGCCGGAGATCCCGCTGTTCAGGACGGTCAGCCGGGCGCCGGAGGCGACGAGGCGCTCGGCGAGCTGGTCGGGGTAGCGGTTGTCGGCGTCCGGGGTGGAGCCGGTGCCGTCGGTGACCGAGTCGCCGAAGGTCACCACCGCGCCGCGGGCTGAGGCGCCGAGCACGTCGACGCCGCTGAGGAAGTACCACGACTGGGTGGTGTCGGTGAAGGCGGTGCCGCGCGGGTCGAACCGGTGGTCGCCGGACGCCCGGTAGCTGGTGGCCGAGGAGACGTCGTGGAAGGTGGCGGGTCCGGTCGCGCCATGGAAGTAGAGGGTGACGGCCAGCCGGTCGAGCGCCTGCACCTGGAGCGGGATCGGGTCGCTGACCAGCTCCTGACCGGCCTTGACCACGGCGTCCGCGCGCCGGGAGAAGGTGACGGCGCGCAGCGTGCCAGGACGTACGGCGGCGCCGGTCGCGGCCTTGGCGATCGTCGCCCCGTTCACGGTGAGCGGCGCGGTGCCGTACCGGTTGGAGATGGTGACGCGGAGCGCGGCACCCGGCCCGGTGACGCGGAGCACCTGACGGACAGAGTGGCGTTCGAAGCCCTGCTCCGACCAGTTGGACGACCACGGCAGCCCGCCGGGCGAGGGCTGCTGGACGGCCGCCGCCCAGGCGCCCGTCCAGCGGGGCTGCGTCGTACCGCCTTGGGCGGGGACGGCGGGGACGGCGGGGACGGCGGTGAAGGCGAGGGTGAGCGCGGCCAGGGTCTTGGCGAACAGCATGAGTGGCGGATCCTTGGGTCAGAAGTCGACGGCGTGGTCGGCGGCCCACTGCGCGTAGGTGCGGGCGGGGTGGCCGGTGATCCGCTCGACGGTGTCGTTGACGTCGGCGGGCTTGCCGACGCGGGCCGCCATCAGCTCGAACAGCGCGCCGAGGAAGGCCGGATCCATGAAGGCGCTCATCTGCTCCAGCACCGGCGCGGGGTCGAGGTCTTCGACGGTGAGCGGGCGGCCGAGCGCCTGGCCGAGGATGGCGACCTGGTCGGCCTGGGTGAGCGACTCCGGCCCGGTCAGGTGGTAGGTCTGCCCGGCGTGGCCGGGGCGGGTCAGCGTCGCGGCCGCGACGTCGGCGACGTCCCATTCGTGGATGGCGCTGAAGGCGGCCTCGGTGTACGGCGCGCGGATCACGTCGCCGCCGGAGAGCTGCATCGCGAAGGTCAGCGAGTTGATCGCCGGGAAGAGCAGCCGCAGGATCGTCCACTCCAGGCCGGACTCGCGTATGGCCCGCTCCACGTCGCCGTGGTACTGGGCGATCACATCCGGCTGCGCGCCTGCGCCGTCGACCACCGCGCCCGAGGACAGGAAGACGATCCGGCTCACCCCGGCGTCGCGGGCGGCGGCCAGCAGCGGCGCCGGGTCCATGCCGTACGGCAGGACCAGCAGGAGGGCGCTCACCCCGTCGAGCGCGGCTGGGAGGGTTTGGGGCTCGGTCAGATCGGCCTGGGCCAGTTCGACGCCCTGCGGCAGGGCGGCGCGTTCGGGCGTGCGGGTCAGAGCGCGGACGGGGTGGCCCGCCGCGTGCAACACTTCGACGGCTTGTCGGCCGAAGTGGGCGGTGGCGCCGGTTATGAGGTACATCGAGGTCTCCTCGTGTCAGAACGGAATGCTGTGTTCCGACGCTGTAAGGCGGCGCAGAGCGCGTCGACCTCCTCGTCGGTGTTGTAGTAGTGCACCGACGCCCGCACCACGGCGGCCAGGCCACGCTCGCCCAGGTCGTAGCGGGCGGACGTGACCGCGGACACGCTGGTGTTGATCCCGGCCGCGCTCAGGCGGCGGTGCACGTCGGCAGCGGACTCGCCGTCGACGGTGAAGGTGACGATCCCGCACAGCCGCTGCCCCCGGTCCTGGACGGTCACCCGAGGCAGCTCCCCCAGCCGCCGCCGCAGCCGGGCCGCCAACGCGGTGACGCGCTCCGCGATCGCCTCGACGCCCCAGCTCAGGGCGTAGTCCACCGCGACGCCGAGGCCGATCTTGGCCGCGTAGTTGGCCTCCCAGTTCTCGAACCTGCGCGCGCCTGAACGGATCTCGTAGGTGTCCTGGCCGGTCCAGGTGGCAGCGTGCAGGTCGAGGAAGGGCGGTTCCAAGGTGTCGGCGAGCCGCTTGGAGACGTAGAGGAAACCCGTGCCGCGCGGCCCGCGCAGGAACTTGCGGCCGGTGGCCGACAGCAGGTCGCAGCCGAGCTGCCGCACATCGACCGGGAGTTGCCCGACGGACTGACAGGCGTCGAGCAGGAACGGTACGCCCGCGGCGCGGGTCAGCCGGCCGATCTCGGCCGCGGGGTTGACCAGTCCGCTCTGGGTCGGGACGTGGGTGACGGCCACGAGCTTGACGTCGGCGGCGAGCCGCCGCTCCAGGTCGCGTACCGACAACTGGCCGTGCTCGTCGTCGTCGACCACCTCGACCCGAGCGCCGGTACGGCTCGCGACCTGCAGGAAGGCGATCACGTTGCTGGCGTATTCGGCGCGGGAGGTCAGGATCCTGTCCCCCGGTCCGAAGCGCAGCGCGTAGAAGGCCATGTCCCAGGCGCGGGTGGCGTTCTCGACCACGGCGATCTCGTCCGGCAGGCAGCCGATCAGCCGGGCGATCGCCTCGTAGACCGCGTTCACCTGCGGAGCCGCGACGGCGGCGGCTTCGTATCCCCCGAGCCGCCCCTCCAGCCGCAGGTGTCCGATGACGGCGTCGAGCACCGGGGCCGGAGCGAGCGCCGCACCGGCGTTGTTGAGGTGCACCACCTCGGCGCATCCCGGGGTGTCGAGGCGGGCACGTGCCACATCCAGGAGGCTCACGGCAGTCGAGGTCCCGCCTCGCGCTGGGCGGCGAGCCAGTTCTCCACCTCGTCGGCCCGGCTGGGCAGCGCGCCGGACAGGTTGACCGCGCCTTCCGCGGTGACCAGGATGTCGTCCTCCACCCGGATCCCGATCCCGCGGAGCTCGGCGGGAACCAGATCGTCCTCCGGCTGGAAGTACAGTCCGGGCTCGACGGTCAGCACGTTGCCCGCGCCGAGCTCGCCCCCGCGATAGCGCTCGGGCCGGGCGTTGGCGCAATCGTGCACGTCGGTGCCCAGCATGTGGCCGAACCCGTGCAGCGTCCACCGCCAGTAGTGCATCGACGCCGGGTCCATCGCCTCGTCGGCGCTCACCTTGAGCACCCCGAGCTCGACCAGGCCCTCGGCGAGCGCCCGCATGCAGGTCAGATGGACGTCGGCGAACTTCACCCCCGGTTTGACCGCTGCGATACCGGCCTGCTGGGCGGCGTGGACGATGTCGTAGACCTCGCGCTGGAGCGGGGTGAAGACACCGGAGACCGGCAGGGTGCGGGTGATGTCGGCGGTGTAGAGCTGATGGCCTTCCACTCCCATGTCCATGAGCAGCAACTCGCCGGGCGCGGTGAAGCCGTCGTTGCGCTTCCAGCACAGGATCGTGGCGTGCGCTCCGGCGCAGACGATCGAGCCGTAACCGACGTCGTTGCCGTCGTGCCGGGCGCGCAGCCCGAAGACGCCTTCGATCAGCCGCTCGGACACGCCCCGGTCGGCGGGCAGCACCCGGGCGACGTCCTCGAACCCCCGGATGGTGGCGTCGACCGCCTCCTGGAGCCGGCGGATCTCCCACTCGTCCTTGACGAGCTTGAGTTCGGCGATCGCCGCCGAGAGCGCCCGGTCACGGACGTCGTCGGCGGGCACGGCCGCGTCGACCCTGGCGTCGAGCCCGCGCAGCACCCGGGTGCGCCCTGGCACGCATCGCGCCAGGGCGGCGTCGAGGCCGGCCAGCGGGGCGGTGTCGACACCGAGCTCGGTCGTCTTCTCATCGAGCGTACGGCGGCGCCCGGCCCACAGCTCGCCGGCCCGGTCGCGGAAGAACTCGTCCGTCTCCCGCGAGGAGCGCTGGTGGGTGTAGAGCAGGGCGTCACCGCCCGGTCGCAGGACCAGCACACCGTCGGGGTCGTGGTCGCCGGTGAGGTAGGAGAAGTCGCTTCCCGGGCGGAAGCGGTAGAGGGTGGCATTGGCGCGGATCTTGGCAGGTCCGGTGGGGATGACCAGCGTCTCCCCGGGGAAAGCGCGCGACAGCTCGGCGCGGCGGCGCGCGTGGTGCGGCACGCCCGGTAGGGGACGCACGTCCAGCGGCTGGTCGAGCCAGGCCGCGCGCATGAACTCCAGGAGCCTGGGCTGGAAGTCGGGGTCGTGGGCGGCCTTGGTCATCACCGGCTCCCGGTCCACTCGACGTGGAGTTCCTCGTGAGCGGCGAAGCGCAGGAGATGCCTGGTGACGACGTCCTGGACGCCGCCCAGCGCGTCGAGGTCCGCGGCCTCGACGACCAGGACGAGCACCCCCTGACTCGACCGCAGAGAGCAGGCGCCGGAGCGGAAGGTGATCGTCGCGCACCCCGGGCCGGTGTGCTCGGCGGCGGCCTTGTGGCCCAGATGGGAGACGAGCTGTTTGGCGTACCGCTCGGGGCGGTCGGTCGCGACGTGTGCCGTGGCCAGAAGCATGCACCCTCCAAGTGTTTAGATATGTCGACGCTTTAGGCGCTCGGCAGTCTGCCAACGTCTCGCGCGATTTGTCAAAAGCGTCGAGAGTCCTCGACACTTGACCCCATGACCGATGAGCAGCTCCTCTCTCTGCGCTCATCCGCGCAGTACAAGGCGCTCGGGCACCCGATGCGCCACCGCATGGTGAACCTGCTGCGCCAGCGCCCGGCCACCCTCAGCGAGCTGACCACCGCGCTCGACTCCACCAAGGGCACGGTCGGCTACCACGTGCGGGTCCTGCGCGAGGCCGGGCTCGTCCGCCTCGCGAGCACCCGCCAGGTGCGCGGCGGCACCGAGCAGCGCTTCGAACTCGTCAACCGCGGCTTCCAGCTCGACGAGGAGACCGGCGCCAGATTCCTGCACGACGCGGCCCTGGCCGAGATGTCACCCGTACGACCGGGCGACCCCGGCCACACCGTGCTGCACCACGTCTGGCTCACCCCGGAAGAGGCCCGCACGCTGGCAGGACGGATCGAAGACTACGAACACGGTCAGCGCCTCGCCCCCGAACACGGCACCGAGGCGTACGGACTGCTCCTCAGCCTCTACCGCGCCGACATCCCCCGCCTGCCACCGGAAGGTCGCCCCACGTGACAACACGTCGACCGGCCAACGGGGCGACAAGCTGCCGCCGTTCCTCAGCCGCGCGCCGGATCGGGACCGTTGGCGGGGGCTGCGTTCATGAACCATGGGCGGGACGACGGACGGCGTCGGACAGCCGGCGGGCTTCCCGTCGGCGCGCCGCCGGTTCACAGGTCGTCTACGCGAGCGAACGCCAGTTCGGCGGCCGAGCAGGGCATCGGTGAGGTCGACCGGAAGCCCCAGGGGTGTCCCCTTACGTGCCATAGAAGGCACGGATGCCGATGCTGCCGTCGTTCTGCTTGACCAGCGTGAGACCGTCCATGGTCATGACCTGCGGCGGGGCCGCCTGGGCGGATGCGACTCCAGGGCCGGCGCCAAGGTGAGGGTAGGTGGTGGCCAGGACGCGCGTCGGGGACGGCCATCCAAGTCCCTGACGCTCGCACAAGCCGAAGCCGCGCTCACGGCTGCCGAGCAAGCCAAGCCGCGGCTGTCGGCGTACGTGGCGCGGCACAGCTTCGTGTCACTGCTGTCCGCAGACGGTTGAGTTGGGTTGGGGTGCCGTCCCGCCCGCACCCTCAGCAGCGGGACGGCACGTGCCATGTCCGGATGTGGACAAGATCAGGGGCAACCAACCGGACGCCTGCCGCGTCTCACTGGTTCCGACGTCTCAGGAGTCGCCTCATGGCCTATCCGCCCCAGCCGCCCCAGGACCCGTACGGGCAGCCCTACGGCCCTTCAGGGCCGCAGTACCCGCAGGCGTACGGGCAGCAGGGGCCACCCCAGTACCTGCCTCAGCCGTACAGCCAGCCCTACCAGGTGCAGCCCCACATGCAGCCGTACCAGCAGGCATCGCAGGCGCCCCAGTTCGGGCCGGTGCAGTGGGTCACGGTGCGCGAGCGCGGATTCAACCCCACGGCGTTCGTCATCCACCTACTGCTGTGGCTGCTCGTCCACTGGTGGCTCGCCGGCTGCACCCTCGGCATCTGGCTGATCGCTGCAATTCCGCTCACGTTCATCGGCTGGAACGTCACCCGGACGTATCCCGTGCAGAACGTCTCCCAACCGCCCTACCCGCACTGAGGTTCGATCAGGGACTCTGTATCCACCCCGGGCCTGCAACTCGGCCAGGGCGTCGGTGACGCGTCGAAGACGTATTCGACGAGCGCTTCCCATGTCCGCTCAGCGCGTTGCCGCCGCGCCAGGAGGTGACCTGCTCTGCAGGGTGAGCTGGGGAGTTTCACGACGGGGGGCCTTTGAAACCGGCGGAGCGGACGCCTCTCAACGCCCACCGGCCTGACGACCGTCCGTACGGGGGCGATAGGCGGGCGAGGCACCCGCCGTAAACCGGGACGCACAAGGCGTGAAAGACGCGAGAGTGGGGCGCCGCGTCATGAGGCGAGGAGATCGAAGTGGAAGCCGAGCACAAGCAGCATCACCGCAGTCCAGCGGATGACGCGCTCCCAGGATCGGCTCTCCAGCCCCCTGGCCAAGACTTGCGTCAGCACCCTTGCGATCTGAGGAGTGATGGCCAGCGCCACAACCCCGACGACATTTGCCAGCACCACAGTGATTCTGTCCGCGGTGGGCCCGAGGTGGAGATTGCCGCTCACAAAAGCAGCGATGGCGACAAGTAGCCCCAACGCCGACACCCAGAGGCCGAGCCTCTGAAGCGTCAGCGACCGAAGGGGATCGAACCGCTTGAACCTGTCGGCGAACTGCCTGATGCGGTCGGGTCCGATGATGTCCAGGACGACGGTCATCCCGGCGAAGAAGGAGACGACTTTGCCGATGCGGCCGAGCGCCAGGATCGAAGCCCCATAGAGGGTGTGCTGGTTCACCTGGACGTTGTCGAACCACATCCCCCATGCCTGGAAGAGCCCGAGATCCGCCATGACCGGAGCGTAGAAGAGGCTGGATGGTCTGCCTAGCCGTATTGACCCGCAGGGTTGTCGACGCACAGCGTGTACGGCGCGTCCGCACCGCCCACCTGGAACAACACCCGGGCCTCCCGGTCCGAGATCTTGACGGTGTTCTGGTAGGCGTGGGTCCTGGACCCGGTGCCGACCTCGGGGTAGCCGTCCACGATCGCGGCGGGCTTCGCACCCGCAGGGACCTGGGCGCACAGCCGCCCGCCTGTCGCCTCGATCGGCGTGATCTTGGACGCCCACCAGCCCTTGACCCCGTTGTCCAGCGAGCCGTTCACCACGGCGTCGCCGGCGGGCCCAGCGGCGTACGCGAGAGTGGCCGCCGCGGCCATCGCCACGAAGGCACCCAAACCGCCAGACCGTCTCGGCCTGGCGCTCCGGTCGACGCCACCGGAACGTCAGTGCCGCCGGGCGCAGCGTGAGTCATCGAGTGCTCCGGAAGCTCCGCGCCCAACGGCGGAGTTCGGTGGCCGCCTCGTCGCGAGTGAGGGAACCGCGTTCTAGGTGAACCTCTTGCAGGTGCCGGATCGCGGCCCCCACCGTCGGGGAGGGCGGGAGGCCGAGGATCCGCATCACCGTTCTGCCGTCGAGCACGACCGGGACATCGTCGCGCCTGGCGTACCTGTCACGTTCGGCGGCGGCGCGGGCGTCGGCCTCCTCCCTGGCGCGGCATGCGGCCTCCCACGCGTCGTAGCCGGGGGCGTCCAGGGCGTCCAGGGCCGCCCGGCGCCACCCCTCCATGTCGCGTTCCCGCCCGAGGCCGACCGCGTCGAAGAGGTCCGCCGCGCCTGCTCTGACCACTCCGAGGTGCGCGAGCACGGCGTTGATCGGCCAGTCGTCGCGCGGCGGTCCGGCCTGGATCGAGGCGTGCTCGGGCCCCCACCTGCGACGGCCGTTCTCCCACAGGGCGGCGGCCTGGCTGCCGCTGCCACCCCAGAAGTCCGCTTCCACGTAAGCGACATGGCCGCCTCGGGACCAGTCCTTCAGTCTCCCGGCGAGCCCCGGGGACATGAGCGTGAACGGCCCGCTCTCCTGCCGCGCACCGGCCGGCTCGTCGCAGATCTCGTCGATCACCGGCAGTAGCCCCAGGCGCTGTCCGAGAGGCGCCACCACAGCCCGTGGCACTTCGCCCACCAGGGAGCGGAGACGGTCGAACTCACCGACGACACCGTGGAGCACGTACGACATGCCCGCACCCTAGATCACCAGCTTCATGATCCACATCGCGCACGCCGCCGTGGCCGGCCCGTCTAGGGTGGGCGCATGGCCGAACGGCGTCCCTTGATCGCGCGCAGGCTGCGGCCGGGACACTGGGTCGCCGTCGACGTGTTCGCGGCCGTTGCCCTGGCCGCCGGGTTCTCGGTGCCGGCAGTGCTGGCGCCCGAGTCCGCCCGGGTGTCGCCCTGTGTGGCCGTGCCGGTGATCGCGCTGGCCTGCCTGCCGCCGGCGGTGCGGCGTCGGTGGCCGGTGCCGGTGTGCGCGGTGGTCATGGTGGCGGCGGTGTTCGCGCCGTTCGCCGGGTGGCAGGAGGCGTTCGTGCCCTTGGCGGTCGCGCTGCACGCGGTGGCGCTGCTGGCGGCGCGCCGGACGGCGGTGGCGGCGCTGGTGGCCGCGCTGGCGGTGACCGCCGCCGGTGCCGCGGTCGGCTCCGCCTCCTGGACGCAGGCGGCCTCGGCGTGCGGATTCGCCTGGCTGCTGCTCGGTCTGGCATGGACGATCGGGCTTGCCGTACGGGAGCAGCGCACGTACGCCGCCCAGGCCGTCGCACGGTCGGCGCAGGCCGCGGCGACGGCGGAACGGCTGCGGGTGGCTCGTGAGGTGCACGACGTCGTCGCCCACAGCATGGGCCTGATCTCCATGCGGGCCGGCATCGCCAACCACGTCGCCGCCACGCATCCCGAGGAGGCGGGTGAAGCGTTGTCGATCATCGAGGAGACCAGCCGGAAGGCGCTCACGGACTTGCGCGGCCTTCTGGGCCTGCTCCGCGACGCCCCGGCAGAGCGGGACGGCGCGCCGTACCTGGCGGACACGCTGGGCGAGCTGGTCGCGGCGATCCCGGACGGTGACGTGCGGGTGGAGCTCGACGTCGAGCCCGGCCTCGCGCTCGGCGGCGAGGCGGCCCTGGTCGTCCATCGCCTCGTGCAGGAGTCGCTGACCAACGTGCTCAGACACGCCGGCCCGGCCCGGTGCCGGGTGGCCGTCGCCACCCGGGCACGGCGCGAACTGGTGGTCGAGGTCGTCGACGACGGTCGCGGGGGTGTGCCACGTGCGGGAGGTCACGGGCTGGCCGGGCTGGAAGAACGGGTGATCCTGTACGGCGGGACGTTCTCGGCCGGACCGGAGCCCGGCGGCGGCTTCGCCGTCCGCGCAGGACTGCCCTTGCCAGGCGGTTCCGGGGAGGCAGGCGGTTTCGGGGAGGCAGGCGGTTTCGGGGAGGACGGCGGTTTCGGGGAGGACGGCAGGTGAGCACGTTCACGGTGCTGATCGCCGAGGACCAGGCGTTGCTGCGCGCGGGCCTGCGCAGGCTGATCGACACCGCCCCCGGCCTGGCGACCGTCGGCGAGGCCGGGACCGGGCAGCAGGCCGTGGAACTGGCCCGCGACCTGCGGCCCGACCTGGTGCTCATGGACGTCCGCATGCCCGGCCTCGACGGGATCAAGGCCACCCAGCTGATCAAGGCCGACCCGGCGACCGCCGGGACGCGGGTGGTGATGCTGACCACGTTCGATCTCGACGAGTACGTTTATGGGGCGTTGCGCGCCGGAGCCAGCGGGTTCCTGCTGAAGGACACCGGGCCCGGCGACCTGCTGGAGGCGCTGCGCATCGTCGGGGAAGGGCAGGCGCTGCTGGCCCCGTCGGTCACCACGCGGCTGATCGCGGAGTTCGCCCGGCGCGAGCCCGCCGCGACCCCGGCCCGGCTGGCGGCGGGGCTGACCCAGGTGTCCGGCCGGGAGCGGGAGGTGCTGGTGCTGGTGGCCCGGGGGCTGACCAACCCGCAGATCGCCGAGCGGCTCGGCATCGGGCAGGCGACGGTCAAGACCCATGTCCGCAGCCTGCTGGCCAAGCTCGCCGCGCACGACCGGGCACAGCTCGTCATCGCCGCCTACGAGGGCGGCGTGGTCACGGCCGGCGGGCAGGCGCCGTCAGCGGCGGTAGGAGACCTCGGGGAAGGCGGCTGACGGGCCCCGCAGCAACGCCTGCGGACGGCCGCGCAACGTCTGCTCGAAGAAGGCCGGCGGGTAGGCGCGCTGGAAGGCCAGCGCCCGCTCGGCCGGGATCGTGCCGACGACCTCCGCCAGCTGCTCCTTCCCCAGCCCCAGCGCCCCGGCCGACATGGGGATGAGCAGGACGTCGTCGCCGAAGGAGTTGTGCGCCGCCCCCTTGAGCGTCACGTTGAGCCGCCATCCCCGCAACCCGTCCCAGAAGGCACGCAGCGTCGGATTGGTGGCCATGCCGCCCTTCCCGTCGGTGTCGACCACCATGTAAGGCCGGTCGAGGCCGGACTGCGCCACCTTGCCGAAGACGGCGCCGTCCAGGCCGAGCCCGGCCTTGATCCGCGGGTCGGCGTACATGGCGGAGGAGGTGGCCGCGCCGCCCAGCGAATGCCCGAACATCCCGATCCGCGCGAGGTCGAAGAGCGGCTTCCCGGCACGTCCGGGCACCTTCTCCGCCAGCAGGGACAGGCTGTCCAGGACGAACCGCACGTCGGCCACCCGAACCTCGACCGCCTTGGCGAAATCGGTCACCTCGGGACCCGACTCCACCCGGCCGCCGGGGAACTCCACCACCGCCGCGTCATAGGGGTGATCCACGGTGACCACCGCGTATCCCCGGCTGGCCAGCTCCTCGGCGACGCCGGTCCCGTACGCGCGCGAGGCGTTGGCGCCCGGCGAGTACAGGACGACCGGCAGTTCGCCCAGGCTCGTGTCGACGGGCGCGCCCTCGTGGCCGTCCGTCCTGTCCAGCAGCACCGAGCCCGGCTCCAGGTCGTTCATCTTCAGGTACCGGTCCGCCGCCGCCCTCGGCATCCAGGGGGCGACCGGGTGGGCCTGCACGTCCCGGGCCGGGTACCACAGGCTGACCATCAGCTCCCGCTTCCTGCCGGAGCCGTTCCAGGGATCCGGGCGGGACTGATCCACCAGGTGGACCGAGACGGTACCCACCGGATGCGGGCCCGTCGGCTTCGGAACGGTCAGGCGCTGCGGCGGGGCGGAGCCGCATCCGGCCAGCGCGAGAGCCAGGGCGGTGATGACGAGTGCACGTTTCACCCCATTCACGCTGCCAACCGCGTACGCCCGCCGCCTCTGACGTGCGGAGGACCTCCGACTCAACCCAGGAAGGTAGAGCTCGCTGGAGATCGTCCTCAGGAATGACACCCACGAACGAACCACACCCGCTCTCCGAAGGTCTGCTGTGGTCATGGCGTGCCGGCGCGAGCGCATGGACCAGGTTGTCCGCTGGGACGCTCGGCGCCCCTCCACTGGCCCCGCCATCCCTCAGACATGAGAGAAGGGGTTCCGGATGATTTCCGAAACCCCTTCACCTGGGTCCTACGAATGGGCGATACCGGGATCGAACGATGTAAGTCGATCCTCGAATGGCAAGATCCGTCAGTTCCTCTGTCAGGAACCAAGGTGCTGCAATTCCTGACAGGACGACGAGGCCCGCTTCGCTGGCCACAGCCGCCACGAGCATGCAGTTGTCGGAACCCCTCGCAGGGGCGAAGAGGATCGCGGTCGTAGCCATCTGAAGGACGGACGCAGCTCAAGCCCTTGTGCGATGGGTTCGACGCGGTGCAGGGCGCAGGGCGGGGTTCATGCGACGCCGGTCTGGGCGCGGACCATCCGCGCGTACCACCCGTGGCGGTCGCCGAGCAGGTCGAGGCGATCTCCGTGTTCCGCCACCCGACCGCCGTCCAGGGCCACGACGGTGTCGAAGGACTCCAGGACGCCGAACCTGTGGGTGATCATCACCGTCGTCCGTCCCGCCCGCTCGGCCAGGATCGCCTCGACGACCTCCAGCTCGGTCATCGGGTCGAGGGCGGAGGTGGCCTCGTCGAGCACCAGCACCGACGCGTCGGCCAGGAGCGCGCGAGCCAGGGCGATGCGCTGTCGTTCGCCGCCGGACAGCAGGGCTCCCCGCTCTCCCACCAGCGAGTCGTAGCCGTCCGGAAGTGCCGTGATCCGCTCGTGGACGCGGGTGAGCCGGCAGGCCCGCACGAGATCGTCCGCAGTGGCGTCGGGGGCGGCGTACCGGAGGTTCTCGGCGATCGACCCCTGGAAGAGGAAGGGCTCCTGGGTGGCGATGCAGACGCGTCCGGGCGACGGACGGGCGATCTCCGCCCCGTCGATCAGGACCGACCCCTCGGTGGGCGGGTGCAGGCCGGCCAGCAGGTGGCCGAGTGTCGTCTTGCCCGAGCCGCTCGGGCCGACGACCAGCGTGGTGGATCCGGCCGGCAGGGTGAGATCCACACCGTCCAGCGCCGGACGGTCCCCCTCCCCTCCGGCGTACCGGAACATGACCTTTTGGACGGCGAGCGCGCCGGGCCCGGAGACGGGGTCTGGGCGTGGCTCAGGCCCGCGCTCCATCTCGGGCTCGGGCCGCATGTCGAGGTAGTCGAAGACCCGCTCGAAGGCTCCCTGGGCGGAGCGGAACTCGGTGGAGATGTGCAGAAGTTGCCAGAGGGGCTGGTAGAGCCTGGCCTGCAGCACGGTGAAGGCGACCAGAGTGCCCGGGGTGATCCCGTCGGACAGGCCCGCCGCCACGAACACCAGGTACGGGGTCAGCACGAAGAAGACGTGTCCCGCGCTCAGCACTCCTTGGGCCACCAGCCCGGACCGTACCCCGAGCCGGATCAGCCGCCGGCTCTCCGCGGCGAATCCGCCGGCCTCGTCCGCGCTTCTGCCGTGGACCCTGGCCAGGATGACGGCGCCCAGGCACAGCCGCTCCGCCACGATGGCCGACAGTTGTGCGCGGGAGCGCTGGCTGACCTCCGACAGGTTCTTGAGCGCTCGCCCGGAGCGGGAGGCCACCCAGACGACGACGGGCGCGAGGATCAGGGCGGCGCCCGCGAGCTGCGGTGACAGTGCCACCATCGCGCCGGTGGCGGCCACGAATCCGAGCACGCCGGACAACGTGCTGGGCAGGGTGTCCTTGACGGCGTTCTCGATCTGGACGGTGTCGTTGGCCAGCCGCGCCTGGATCTCGCCGCCTGGTGTCGCGGCGAAGAAGGCCAGCGGCATGCGCTGGAGACGGCCGAACAGCTCCACGCGCAGCGCGTGCACCACTTGTTGCGCGACGCGGGCCGACACCCACGTCTGGCCGAGGTCCACCACGCCCACCGCGCAGGCGGTGGCCGCCGCCAGTCCGGCGATCAGCGCGAGCAGCGGCAGGTCCGGACCGCCCTCGCCGAACAGCGCCCGGTCGAAGACCAGCTGGGTCAACAACGGAACGGCGGCGTTCAATGCGGAGTAGGCCACGACGAGCAGGACGACGAAGCAGATGGCGAGCCGGTGCGGCATGAACAGCCGCACGACCCTGCGCCAGATCCCGGGGGCGGGAGGCTGCTCCGAATCGAAGCGGGAACGATCGTGCACGGGCCGGGCCTGTCCTTGTCTCTTGACCGAACGCTGTCGACCAGACGTCTGGATCGAACAGGGCCCCGCCCGCCCGGGTCCGGGCGGGCGGGTTCGGCTGTCAGTTGTCGGTGCAGCCGAAGTGCTTGATGCAGTGGGTCAGCCGGAGCGCCTCGTTGGCGCCGGGCTCGAGCTCCTGGAGCGCCTGCAGGTCCTCGACGTCGAAGGACATGGTCGTCACCTCCTTGTGAATGCCGGGGCCGCCTGTGGTGCGGCCGTCTGTCATCGCCGTCCCGCTGCGGGAGCGGCGAGCCTGGAGGCCTCCTCCGGCATCCACAACCGGGCGGACCGGTCGCGCAGTCGCAGGAGGAAGGCGACGATTCCCGCCGTACCGGCGAGAAAGGTCGGCGGGAAATCTCCGTGGGGTCCGGGGACGAGCAGGCGGCCGCGATGATCGGCCGCACGCAGCTCCAGACATCCGGCCAGATCTCGCGCCCACCGCCGGTAGCGGTCGTCGCCGGTGAAATCGGCCATGTCGAGCAGGAATTCACCGTCGCCGGGCAGTCCGTGGCACGGCACCGGCCCTGACTGCCATCGAGTACGGTGCACGGCCGCCGCGGCCTTGCGCGCCAGGTCCAACGCGGGCGAGTCGCCGGTGGCACGCCAGTACCTCAGGAGGAAGGAGCCGATCCCGGAGGAGCCGCTGCACCAGTACGGCCGGCGCGGGCGCACCGTGGACAGGTCGCCGCGCTGCGTCGGCCACCAGACGGTGTCGCCGTCCACGTCGGCGTGTTCGTGGAGGGCGCGGGCGATCTCGTGGACGGTCGCCGTCCAGTCAGGCCGGTGCAGGGCCCGGCCCGCGTGGAGCAGCGCGGTCCCGATGCCGGCGATGCCGTGCGCGAAACCGAAGTGGTTGGCCCCGGCCAGCCCCGAGTCGAACGTCTGCGGCGTCGGCCACTGCGGGTGGCCATTACCGTACGACCGTGCCTGATGCAGGTTCTGGAAGGCCTCCGCGGCCCGGTCCCGAAGCGCGGGATCTCCCGAGGCCAGGGCGATGTGCAGGAGCGCCATGCCGCATCCGGCCAGTCCGTGCGTCACGTCGGAGCTGGGGTGGTCGGTCGGCAGCCGCCGCGCTGTCCGCACCGCGAACCGGGCCAGCTCGGCGTCGCCCATGGCCGTCGCCGCGTCGTACAGCGCCCACACCGCGCCGGAGCGCCCGAAGTGCAGGCCGGGTGGCCAGACGTCCTCGGCCGCCAGCCGCCGCCTCAACCAGCGGGCGAGTTCGGCAGTCGCCGGGGCGTGCGGTTCGGCCCGCGTCAGGACGCCGAGAATTCCGGCCGCGCCACCGTTGACCGAGCACGGATCGGCTTCGACGCCGTCGGCGGTGTCGGGCCACGGCGAGGGGGCGTCCTCGCTCGTGTCCATCGTCTCCACCAGGTGCGCGATCCCGTCGTCGATCAGGCGGCCGATCCGCTGCGGCGGCTGGGAGCGGTGGTGGGGGGCGGCCCGCTCCGGGGCGGGAGAGGTGAGGAAGCGAACGCAGCTGTCCAGCGACCAGCGGCGCTCCGGTTCCGTCGCCAGCAGGCCCTCCACCAGCGGTCGCAGCAGGGCGAGCGTGGGGTTGGCCGCTGCCACCGCCGCCACCCTGGCCGCCTGGTCGGGGCCCGGCGGGTCCAGATGGGCCCCGACCGCCAGGAAGTACGCCATGGCGCCGAGGCTGTAGAGGTCGGCGGCTGCGTGCGGGGCGGGCCGGAACTCCCCCGTGTGGCCCGCCAGCTCCGGGGCGAGGTAGCCCGGGGTCCCGCCCACCATGACGGTGGCGCCCGGCACGGCCGCGTGTTCCAGGTCGATGAGCCGTAGTTCGCCGCCGGGCGAGATCATCACGTTGTTCGGCGACAGGTCGCCGAACACGTAGCCTCGGCCGTGCAGCGTCTTCAGCGACGCGATCAGGCGACTGACGATGGGCAGGACCTGCGCCGGCGCGCCGCCGAAGCCGTCCTCGCCCAGGAGGCCGGCATTCTCGTCCGACCAGCGCTGCAGCGTGATCCCCGGCACGAACTCCTCGACGAGGAAGGTGTGGCCGCCCTGCTCGAAGAAGTCCACCACGGCCGGTGTGATCCCGGTCGTGGCGAGGGCCTCCAGGCAGGAACGTTCGGCCGCGATCCGATCCCGCGCGTCGCGGCCGCTCAGATCGGCGCACGCGTGCGGACGCCCCTCCTTGACGACGACCTCGTGGCCGGTGGCGGTGTCCTCGGCGAGGTAGACGCCGCCCCGGTTCGCATGCCGTACGGCCTTACGGACGATGAACCGGTCATTGAGCATCACCGCAGACGCCCGCGGGCGCCGGCTCGCCACCGGAACCTCGAACGGGCAGATCGCGAACGGTGGCGGGGAGAAACTCGGCCGCCGTTCGTCGGAAACGAGCCGGCCCTCCGGAGAACGCAGCCGAATCTCGTAGAACCCGTCGTTGCCGAGCACACGATGCCCGCTGAAGGCGCCGTAGCGGTAGTGGACGATCCCGCCTGCCCGGTACGGACGATCGGAAAGAATCACCGGGCCGGGAAGTCCCCGGGTGACGTCATCGAGCAAGGCGCCCAGGCGTACCGACTCGGCGTCGTCGAGGGGATAAGCGGTGATGAACTTCCCGGCCTGCGCCCGGCTGCAGTGCGGTTCGAGGAATTTCCAATAATCGCTCAGCCGGGCGGGGAACTTGAAGGCGCAACGGGCCTCGGTGAGCACTCGCGAGACGCGGGCGAGCGCCACCGGGGCGGAGAGCATCGTCGCGGAGACATGCAGCTTCCATCCCTGGTCGGGCATCGGGTAGGCGTCGGGAGTGACCTTGCACCACAGGTCGTCCTCGGCGATCGACCACTCCCGTGCGCCCGCGCGCCCGAGTTCGGCGGTCACGATGTCGCGCAGAATGGCCGAGTCTTCCGAATGCGTGCCCACGTAACCCGCTTCCGCTGTCGCCGCTCTCCTGCGAACCGAGAGTCGCCAAGTGCTCTTGCAGATGAATGGGAAATGAATTGAATGCGAGGTGAAAGCTGGTTTCCCGGCCGAAGGAGAGCGCGCCCCGCTTTACCGGTCGCATTTATTTGCCTTTTTGTTTCGTCCGTTGAATGGCCCCCCAAGCGGTTCACGGGGTTCCGGGGCAACCTGGCGCCAGGACCAGTGAGCCGGCGCGGGCTCGGCGGTCCTCGCCGAGACGCGGGCGACGACGGACCGCAGCAAGCAAATGACATACGGCCACATCTAGCGACACCCAAAGAACGGGCTCATCACTCCTGGATCCTGGATCCAGGTCCCGTACTCTTCGACATCGCATCCGACACGGGCATCGACCTCGGCGATCGTGATCGTTGGAGCGTTGAGCGCGGCGTCCAGGGACACGTCGTCCACGGCGAGCGTGGCGTCAAGGACGGCGCGGCGCTTGGCGATCACCTGCCGGGAGCCGGTCGGCTCAGTCGACGATCGCGCCGCCGGACAAGTTGGCGATCGCCCCCGTCATGGCACCGGCTGCCGGCGCGTCGACGACAGCGTGGGGACGGATGCCGATGACCCGGACATTGCCGGGTGCCGGCTCAGCGGCCAGAACCCGCGAGAACGCCTCCTTGTCGGCCGCGCTCACGGCGTGCCCCCAGGATGCCGCCCCCAGTCAACCTGGCCGAACTGCTCACCACATCGATCCCGCCCCCGAACGACGAGCCGGATGACGAACGCGACGACGACTGGCGGGACCGACATGACGCCGAGGAGGCCGACAGGCGCACCCGGTCGAGGCAGCCCGTCACCCGTCCTGGACGCAGTGAACAGCACACAGGCGAGACAGGCCAAGTCGTCGCAAAGGGCACCGCCTTCGTCTGCCAGGGCGTGCGCGAGGGTGGTTTCGTAGCGCGTGTTCATCCACGTCGCTCTCCAACGACAACGGATCGCAATCGTCCGCGTCCGTCCGCGCGTCTGCGCGTGTAAATGGCGTGACGGACGCGGACGGACGGCCGCACGGACGATCACAATCCGTAATCAACGAAGAGATCTCGATTAGGGAGAGGAGGGATGCCATATGCAGGCATACACGGTCGAACAAGTCGCGGAGATGCTCAGCGTCGGGCGCGACAAGGTCTATTTCCTTCTCCGCACCGGCCAGCTCAAGAGCATCAAGATCGGCAAACTCCGCCGGATCACTGATCAGCAACTCACCGACTTCGTCTCTTCCCTCGAAGCGACAGACGAGGTGTAGAACAGCGTGCTACGAAGTCCTACAAGACGGGTACACCCGGACAGCGCCTCTTGATAACTGCATGACACGAAAGGAAGCCGTCTATGACGAGCGACCGAACGACCCTGCCCCCCGTACGGGTGGACACGGAACTGAAGGACCGTCTCCGCAGGTACGCCGAGTCGCAGGAGCGAGATGTGTCGTGGGTGATCAGGAAGGCGATCGAGGAGTACCTCAACCGTCACGAGAAGGGGTGATCCATTGGCCAAGATCCTGATCGGCCAGTACGAAGCGACCATCTACCCCGAGGGGGGCGGCTACACAGGAGCCATCTCCCTCGGGTTCGGCCCGGACGGCAGACGCCAGCGCCTCAAGCGGAAGGGCCGGACCAAGACCGCGGTCAAGGACAAGCTGATCAAAGCGGTCAAGGACCTTGAGGCAGGCGTCAGCGCATCGGAGACCTACACCGTTCGCGAGGCCGTCGAAGACTGGCTCACCAAGGGACTGAAACGAGCCATCCGGCAAGCCCAGGCGCGCGACATGGTGATCGGAAACGTCGCCGAGCTCGTCATCACCCCCAAGGGCACGGACGGACGACCAAGCAAAGCACTCACCCGGCAACAAGCCGAAGCAGTGCTCAAAGCCGCCGAATCGTCCGAACTCAACGCCTACGTGGTGCTCAGCCTCACCACGGGCATCCGCACCGAAGAGGCCCGAGCACTCCGATGGAATCACGTCGTCGCCTGGACACCGAGCCTCAAGCAGTGGCAACCAGTCACCGAGGCAGGGTCCAAGCACAAGAAGTTCGCCATCTACGTCTGGCGGACCGTCCGGGAAGGAGCAGACACCAAGACCCGCAAGTCACGCCGCACGCTGGAGCTGCCGAAGCCGGCGGCCCAAGTGCTCAGACAGCACCACACCCGCCAAGCCGCCCACAAGCTCAAGGCCGGCGAGGCATGGGAGGACCACGATCTGGTGTCCTGCACGAACGCCGGCACCAAGCCCGAGGCGTCGAACGTGCGGCGCACCTTCCGCGAGATCACCAAGCAGGCCGGGCCCGGAACGACATGGAGCCCACGAGAGTTGCGTCACTCGTTCGTCTCGATCACGAGCGACCAAGGCGTACCGACCGAGACGATCGCCGACCTCGCCGGACACGCGGGCACCAGCGTCACCAAGGCGGTCTACCACCACCAGCTCAGACCAGTGATCACCAAGGGTACCCAGACGATGAACACCATCTTCGGTGAGAAGCCGACGGGTTGAGCATCCGAGTGGGATGGCTCCCCGATTGGCTCCCGTCGACCCCCAGACATGAGAGAAGGGGCTTCGGATGATCTCCGAAACCCCTTCACCTACACCTTACGAGTGGGCGATACTGGGATCGAACCAGTGACCTCTTCGGTGTGAACGAAGCGCTCTCCCGCTGAGCTAATCGCCCGCCCTGTCGGCGCCTTGCGGTGCTGACGGGGAAAACCATACCGCACTCTCGGGGTGGTGGCGAAACGGAGCGGTCGCGGGGCGATCTTCGGGAGCTCCGGGCGCGAGGGATTCGAGCGAAAGGCGGCGGTTGCCCATCGGCGTGGTGGGTCGGTGTCATACCATCGACGTGTCCCGGAAGACACCGATCGCGATCTTTTCGGTAGAAACGTTCTTGGTCGAGCCCGTCGGGGCAGGCTCTACAACAGCAAAACCCTCGCAAATACGACCCGATTGATGCCGTTTAGCCAGGTAGATGCCTAAATGTCCAGCTGTGATGTGCGTTACAGAAGGCCCCTGAGGCGGAATCTTTCCTACAGGTTTCTTCGTTCCGCGTCATAGCTCAGGACGAAGTCCGTCAGAGCAGTGAAAGCCCCGAAGAGGGGACCTACGACGAAAAGGTTTGGCTGACGATGAACAGCACCACCGTCTCCGCCGAGCTTGGCCTTCGGCTAGTGGTCCCCGACCGTACTACCGTCCCCCTGCTCGCCGGACTGAGCTACACAGCCGACGATCCGTATGCCATCCGCATGGCCTTCCACGTAGGGAACGACGAGCCGGTCGAGTGGATCTTTGCTCGTGAACTGCTGACCGTAGGCATCGTGCGGCGGGTCGGCGACGGCGACGTGCAGGTATGGCCCGCACGCGCCGATGGCGAGCGCACCCTGCACATCAGCCTCACCTCGCCGTTCGGGCAGGCGCTCTTCGAAGTGCCGCTGGCCCCCCTCACGGAGTTCCTCCACCGGACGTACGAGAAGGTGCCCGCGGGGCGCGAGACCGACTTCATGGACCTGGACGCCGAGCTCACCAACATGCTCTGGCCGTCCTGAACCGTCACACCCGAGGCCCCGGCGTCCACCCCGACGCCGGGGCCTCGGCATGCGCGGTGTCAGGACGGGAGCGTGGTCGCGGCCTGGCGCATGCGTTCGATCTCGATGCTCTGGCCGGAGTAGACGTCCCTGGCCAGCAGGCGCATGCGGTAGTCGCGGCCGCCGGCCAGCTCCTCCCCCGCCATCTTCACCGCGCCCTGGTGGTGCCGGGTCATCAGGCGCAGGAACATCTGGTCGAACGCGGCCCCCTTGGCCGCCCGCAGGGCATTCAGCTGCTGCTCGGTGGCCATGCCGTAGCCGGCCGCCGCGCCGTGGTCGTGGCCGGCGGGGGCCGGGCGGCCGAGTTCGGCGAGCCAGACGGTCATGGACCTGATCTCGGGGGTCTGGGCGGCGGTGATCGAGCGGGCGAGCGCGCGGATGACCAGGGTGGTCGTACGGGCCTCGACCAGGGAGGTCATCTCCAGCGCCTGCCGGTGGTGCGGGATCATCGCCTCGGCGAAGCGTACGTCGGCGGCGAGGGTGGGGGCCGGGCTCGGGCCGACGCGTTCCCCGGGGGTCGCCGTCCGGGCGGGGGCTCCGGGGCTGGCGGGCACCAGGACGGGGGCGTCCGTCCCGACGGCCGGGATGTCCGGGGCAGGCGGCTGAGAACAGGCCGAAAGCGCAAATGTCATCACAACTGTGATGGAGATCGTACGCGGCCACCAACGTGCTGGCATAGCTTCCATAGTGAGCCACGAGAGATAAAGGGGACGCGTGTTGATCTTCGCCAAGTTGCGCGGAGCGGTGTTGTGCGCGGCGTTGTTGCTGGCTTCGGCGTGCGCGGCGGAACCGCCGTCGGCCGGTGATCCGGGGCCGGCCTCCTCGCAGGAGAGCGGCACGGCGTCAGGCACGGCGTCCGGCACGGCGTCGGGCACGGGCGAGGTGCTGACCAGCGCCAACGTCAAGCACGTGGCGAACGTCCCGCGCTCCGGCCCGTTCGCCGGGGACGACAACTTCAACACCGATCTGGCCTTCCAGGGCGATTACGTGTTCGTCGGGAACTTCGCCGGGTTCACGATCTACGACATCAGCGACCCGGCCAAGCCGAAGACGGTGAGCCAGGTGTCCTGCCCGGCGCAGCAGAACGACGTCAGCGTGCACGGCGACCTGCTGATCCTGTCGATCGACGAGCCGCGCGACGGCGAGGGCTGCGACTCCGGTGAGAACTCCCGCGACTGGGAGGGCCTGCGCCTGTTCGACATCAGCGACAAGAAGAGCCCCCGCTACGTCGGCGCGGTGCGCACGGACTGCGGCTCCCACACGCACACCATGGTGCCCACGGACGACAAGCTCTACGTCTACGTCTCCTCCCCCGGCCCCGAGCCGGACTCGCGGACGTGCCCGGCGCCGCACCAGAACATCCAGATCGTGGAGATCCCGCTCGACGACCCCAGGTCCGCCAAGGTCGTGGCGCAGCCGAACATCTTCCCCCAGCAGCAGAACACCCAGATGTTCGCGGGCTGCCACGACATCACCGCCTACCCGGAGAAGAAGCTCGCCGCGGCGGCCTGCTTCGGCGACGGCGTGCTGCTCGACATCTCCGACCCGGTCAGTCCACGGGTGATCCAGCAGATCCGCGACACCGAGAACTTCCAGATCTGGCACTCGGCGACGTTCAACAACGACGCGACGAAGGTCGTCTTCGGGGACGAGCTGGGCGGCGGCAGCCAGGCCACCTGCGACGCCGGCACGCCGCGCACCAAGGGCGCCGACGCCGTGTACGACCTGGTGAACGGCAAGCTGGAACGCCGCGGCTACTTCAAGATCCCGCGGAACCAGGAGAAGGACGAGAACTGTGTGGCCCACAACGGCTCGCTGATCCCGGTGAAGGGCAGGGACGTCATGGTGCAGTCGTGGTACCAGGGCGGGGTGTCGATCTGGGACTTCACCGACTCGGCCGCGCCGAAGGAGATCGGCTTCTTCGAGCGGCGTCCGTACCCGGAGGGCGGCATCGCCGGCTCGTGGTCGGCCTACTACTACAACGGCTACATCTACTCCAGCGACATGCGCGAGGGCCTGGACGTGCTGCGCATCGACGACCCGATCACGGATCCGGCCAAGCAGGTGAAGATGGCCGACTTCAACGTACAGACGCAGAAGTCGTACTGACGGATGAAGGGACAGGGCCCCGGAGGCGGGGCCCTGTCGAGGGCGGGTCAGGGGTTGAGGTCGGCGGCGGCGCGCTCGGCGAAGATGCGCATGGCCTTGGCGGTGATCGGGCCGGGGGCGGTGGGCAGCTCGGTCCGGTCGACCAGCCTGATCGGCTGGATGTCGCGGGTGGTGGAGGTGAGGAACGCCTCCTCGGCCTCGTACAGGGCCTGCAGCGGGACGTCGGCCTCCTCGCCGCCGCACCATTCGAGCACCAGCGCGCGGGTGACGCCGGCCAGGCAGCCGGAGGCGAGCGTGGGGGTGATCAGGCGGCCGTCGCGCACGATGAAGATGTTGGAGCCGGTGCCCTCGCACAGGTCGCCCGCGAGGTTGCCGAAGATCGCCTCCCCGGCGCCCTGGTTCTTGGCGTGCAGCAGGGCCTTGGCGTTGTCGCCGTAGGAGGTGCTCTTGACGCCGGACAGCGCGCCGCGCTCGTTGCGCGGCCAGGGGACGACGGCCACGTTGGCGGTCTCGGGGAAGGGCTTCTGCTCGTCGACGATGACGATCGAGGTGGTGCCCTGGTTGCCCCGGTCGGAGCCGAGCGGGCCCGGACCGCTGGTGTAGGTGATGCGGATACGGCCGAGCGACCAGGCGGGCGCGGCCGCCAGGAGCTTGCCGACGCCTTCGGCGATGGCCTCGACGTCGGGCTCGGGCAGGTCCATGCGCTGGGCCGAGAGGGTGAGCCGGTCGAGGTGCCGGGTGAGCGCGAACGACTCGCCGTCGACGATCTTGATCGTCTCGAAGACGCCGTCGCCGACCATGAGCCCGTGGTCGAACACGGAGACGGTGGCCTGCGCGGGGTCGATCAGTTCCCCGTTGACCCAGACAGGGATGTTCATCGGTTTCCTCCTGAGGATGCCAGTGAGATGAGCCTGGATGCCTTCAGCTCGGTCTCGGACCATTCACGCGCGGGGTCGCTGCCCCACGTGATGCCCGCGCCGGTGCCGAAGCGGATCTCGCCTGCTGAGATCCAGAATGTTCTGATGCCCACGGCCAGCGCCGCCCTGCCCCGGTCGGCGTCGACCCAGCCCACGGCACCACAGTAGGGCCCCCGGGGGACCGGTTCGAGCTCATTGATGATGCGCAGAGCGGACGACTTGGGCGCGCCCGTGACAGACCCGGGCGGGAATGTGGCGGCGAACAGCTCCGGCCAGCCCGCTCCGGGCGCGAGCCTGGCCCGCACGGTGGAGACGAGATGGACGAGACCCGGATGCTCCTCGACCGCGCACAGGGAGGGCACCTCGACCGAGCCGACCGCCGCGACCCGGCCCAGGTCGTTGCGGACCAGGTCGACGATCATGACGTTCTCGGCGTAGTCCTTCTCCAGCAGGTCGGCGGCGGTGACGCCGGTGCCCTTGATGGGGCCGGACTCCACGACGTCGCCCTCGCGCGACAGGTAGAGCTCCGGCGAGGCCGACACCACGCTCAGCCCCGGCACGTCGACGACGGCGGCGTACGGAGCCGGGTTGCCCTCGGCCAGCCGCGCGGCCAGCGCCAGCGGGTCGGCGCCGGGCGGGACGGGGGCGGACAGGACGCGGCAGAGGTTGGCCTGGTAGACCTCGCCCCGCTCGATGTGGTCGCGGATCGCGCGCACGCCGCGTTCGTAGGCGGCGCGGTCGAGCGAGGTACGCCACTGGTCCGGACGTGGACCGTGCCAATGGCCCCTGGGCGAGGGCAGCGCGGACGGGCGCACGCGGTCGAAGCGGGCGCAGGTCGCCTTGCCCTCGTAGTCGACGACGACGGCCCACCAGCCCTCGCCGTCGAGGGCGGCAAGGTCGGTCGTCACGTCGCGGAGTCCGGTGGCGAGATGACCGTTTAAGTGGGCGAAACCGTCGTACACATCTCCCATTGTCCCAGCATCTCGACCAGTTCCAGCGCGGAGGGCAGGGGAACCTCGGGAAGGGCCGCGTACACCGTACGGACGGGGGTGGCCTCGCGCAGCGGCTTGAGCACCAGGTTCGGCGGCACCGCCCGCGCGGCCAGCTCGGGCACCAGCGTCACGCCGAACCCGGCGGCGACGAACCCGAACTTGCCCGACCATTCGGCCACCCGCAGCCCGCCGCGCGGCGTGAACCCGGCGGCGGCGCACGCGGCCACCAGCGGCGTCGGCTGCCCGCGCGGCGCGGCCTCGATCCAGCTCTCCTCCGCCAGGTCGCGCAGGTCCACGTCGGGCTCGGCGGCCAGCGGGTGGCCGGCGGGCAGCGCGACGAGCAGCCGGTCCTGGCAGAGCCGGACGAGCCGGGCGTCCTCGGCGGGCAGCCCGGCCGGGTAGTCGCTGATCACGGCCACGTCGAGCGCCCCGGCGTGCAGGCGTTCCATGAGCCGCGAGGTCAGCGCCTCCGTCATGCGCAGCTCGACGCCGGGGTGCGCGGCCAGGAACCGCTTCAGCGTGGACGGCATGAGGTCGACGTTGGCGGTGGCGAACGCACCCACGCGCAGCGTGCCGCCGCGCCCGGCGTGGATGGCGGCCAGTTCCTCGCCGGCGCGGGCCAGCCGGTCGAGCACGGCGACGGCGTGCCGGTGCAGGGCCGTGCCGGCGGGGGTCAGGCGCACGCCGCGCGGCAGGCGTTCGAACAGGGGGCCGCCGCCGGCCCGTTCCAGCGCGGCGATGCGCCGGGAGACCGCCGACTGGGTGTAGCCGAGCAGCTCGGCGGCGGCGGTGAAGGAACCGCTCCTGGCCACCTCGTCGAAGAGGCGGAGGGCTTGGAGGTCGAAGGCATTCGTCTCGTGCATGGCTGCCATGCAATCTAGTCGGTGGTGGAATACCTCGCATCCCTGTTGACTGTTCCCGTGATTGCATTTCTCGGACAGGGACGCATGGGCGTCCCCATGGCTCGGCGACTCGTGGAGGCCGGGCACAAGGTGACGACGTGGCGGCGTGGGACCGGTGTGACGGCCGCCGAGGCGGTGGACGGCGCCGAGCTGGTGATCAGCATGCTCAGCGATCCGGGGGCGGTGCGCGAGGTGCTGACGGCCGCGCTGCCCGGTCTGCGGCCCGGCGCGACGGTGGTGGAGATGTCCACGATCGGCCCGGAGGCGGTCCGCGCGCTGCGCGAGCTGCTGCCCGCGTCGGTCGCGCTGGTGGACGCGCCGGTGCTGGGCAGCGTGGGCCCGGCGGCGGACGGCTCGCTGGTGGTGCTGGCCGGCGGGGACGTGTCCGGCTGCCGCCAGGTGCTGTCGGTCTTCGGCGGCGTGCGCGAGACCGGGCCGCTGGGCTCCGGCGCGGCGATGAAGATCGCCGTCATGAGCGCGATCGTGCCCGCGCAGGTGCTGGTCGCCGAGACGCTGGCGTACGGGGCGGCGCACGGCGTGGACCGGGACGCGCTGCTCGACGTGCTGGCCGGCACGCCGCTCGGCCAGGTCGCCGAACGGCTGCGCACGCCCGCCACCGAGACCCGGTACTCGCTCGGCCTGGCCGCCAAGGACCTGGAGCTGGCGGCCTGGGAGGGCGCGTCGATGGCCACGGCCGCCCGGCGACGCCTGCAGGAGGCGCGGGCGGCCGGGCTGGGCGAGCGCGACCTGACGGCGGTGGCCGAGCACGTCGGCGGCGGCCCGGCCGCGCGCGCGGTGCCGCTGAACCTGTCCACGATCCCGGCCACGAACGGCGCGTACTCGCACGCCGTCCGGGTCGGCGACATGCTCTACGTCTCCGGCCAGGCCGCCTTCGACGAGCAGGGGCACGTGGTCGCCCCCGGCTCGCTGAAGGACCAGGCCGAGCACATCTTCGCGGTCACCACGCGCATCCTGGCCGACCAGGGCGCGAGCTGGCAGGACGTCGCCTTCATCCGCACCTACCTGACGGACATGGACGACATCCTCCAGCTCAGGGACGTGCGCAACCGGTACGTCACCGGCACTCCCCCGGCCAGCACGACCGTCGAGGTGTCGAAGCTGTTCCGGCCGGGGCTGGTGATGGAGATGGACCTGATCGTCGCCCTCCCCCGCTGAGCGGGACGGGCTAGTCCAGCGGCCCGGTGACCGACTCCGCCGCGGCCACGACGCCGCCCTCGGCCACCAGCCGCACGGCGGACTCGATCTCCGGCGCGAGGAAGCGGTCGGGGCCCGGTGCGGGCACGTTCTCGCGCAGCGCCCTGACCACGGCCGCGGTCGCCGGCGCGGGCTCCAGGGGGGCGCGCAGGTCGAGCGCGCGGGCCGCGGTGAGCACCTCGACGGCCAGCACCCGCGTCAGCCCGTCGACCGACCTGCGCAGCTTGCGCGCCGCCGACCAGCCCATGGAGACGTGGTCCTCCTGCATGGCCGAGCTGGGGATCGAGTCGACGCTGGCGGGCACGGCCAGCCGCTTCAGCTCCGAGACGATCGCGGCCTGGGTGTACTGGGCGATCATGTGGCCGGAGTCGACGCCGGGGTCGTCGGCCAGGAACGCGGGCAGGCCGTGGTTGCGGGCCACGTCGAGGAAGCGGTCGGTGCGGCGCTCGGACATCGAGGCCAGGTCGGCGGCCACGACGGCGAGGAAGTCGAGCACGTAGCCCACGGGCGCGCCGTGGAAGTTGCCGTTGGACTCCACCCGGCCGTCGTCGAGCACGGCCGGGTTGTCCACGGCGCTGGCCAGCTCCCAGCCGGCCACGGTGGCGGCGTGCGCGATCGTGTCACGGGCGGCGCCGGCCACCTGCGGGGCGCAGCGCAGCGAGTACGCGTCCTGGACGCGGGTGCACGCCTGCGGGTCGCGGTGGCTGGCCATGACGCCGGAGCCGGCCAGGATCCTGGTCATGTTGGCGGCGGACCTGGCCAGGCCGGGATGCGGGCGCAGGGCCTGGAGCTCCGGCATGAAGACGCGGTCGGTGCCGAGCAGCGCCTCCACGCTCATCGCCGCGCTGATGTCGGCGGTCCTGACCAGCTTGGTGAGGTCGGAGATGGCCAGGATGAGCATGCCGAGCATGCCGTCCGTGCCGTTGATCAGGGCCAGGCCCTCCTTGGCGGCCAGCTCGACCGGCTCGATGCCGGCCTGCTTGAGCGCCTCCCCGGCCGGCTGGAGCTCCCCCGCGGCGTCGCGGACGACGCCCTCGCCCATCAGCGTCAGCGCCACGTGGGCCAGCGGCGCGAGGTCGCCGGAGCAGCCGAGGCTGCCGTACTCGTGCACGACCGGCGTGATGCCGGCGGTGAGCAGCGCGGCCAGGGTCTTGGCGGTGCCCGGCCTGATGCCGGTGTGGCCGGTGGCCAGCGTGTGCAGGCGCAGCAGCATGAGCGCGCGCACCACCTCGGTCTCCACCTCGGGGCCGCTGCCCGCCGCGTGCGAGCGCACCAGCGACCGCTGGAGCTGGGCGCGCAGCGCGGGGTCGATGTGCCGGGTGGCCAGGGCGCCGAACCCGGTGGAGACGCCGTAGGCGGGCACGGGGCTCTCGGCAAGTTCGTCCACCCGCTGGCGGGCGGCCGCCATGGCGGCCACCGCGTCGTCGGTGAGCTGGACGGCGGCGCCGTGGCGGGCCACCTTGATGACGTCGTCGAAGCTCAGGGGCTCCGGGCCGACGTTCACGACTCCGTTGTCGCGCATGATCGTCTCTCTCGCTTAGGTAACCGGCGTACCCGATGTTAGCTCCTTACTCGGGAAGATCGCCGCCAGCCCCTCCCTGCCCTCGTCGGTGAGGACCACCGCGCGCGGCACCGATCCCCGCCGGTACCAGCCGCGTTCCAGCAGGACGTCGGTGATCGCGGCGCCCAGAGCGCCGCCGAGATGCGACCGGCGTTCGGTCCAGTCGAGGCATTCCGGGGCGAAGCGCCGCCTGGCCCTGCGGGCGCCCTCGACGTCCACGCCCAGGCCCGTCAGCAGCCGTTCGCCGTCGGAGGTGAGGTCCTGGCGGTCGTAGAAGCCGCCGCCCCTGAGCCGGTCGAGCAGGGCGACGCCGGCGCGTCCGGCCAGATGGTCGTAGCAGGTGCGGGCCTCCTCCAGCAGGCGCGCCTGCCGGGACTGCCGCAGGGAGCGCACCGGCGGGCGGGCGCTCACCCTGGCCAGGGTCTCCAGCACCTCGGCGATCTCGTGCCCGGCCAGCCGGTAGTAGCGGTGGCGGCCCTGCCGGACGACGTCGACCAGGCTTCCGTCGAGCAGCCGGGCCAGATGGGCGCTGGCGGTCGCGGCGCTCACCCCGGCGACCCTGGCCAGCTCGCCGGCGGCCAGGGCGCGGCCGCCGAGCAGCGCCGTGAGCATGGCGGCCCTGGTGGGGTCGGCGATGAGTGCGGCGACGGGCGCGATGTCGGCGTCACGGGCGATGTGCTCCATGCCCACGACGCTAACGCACCGACATTTCGCCCAGGAACGAAGTGTCAGCCGCTCCCCAGGGCCTTCCTGATGATCTCCCGGGCCCGGTCCATCAGCGCGAGGGGCGTGCCGATCAGCACGTTCTTCGTCGCCGACTCCACGCCGGGACGCGGCCGCAGCGGCCCGACCGCCTCGGCCGCCCGCACCGCCGCCGCCATGGCCCGGCGTTCCACGACGGAGGTGCTGTTGCGGAGCTGGGCGAACTCGTAGCGCTCCTCGCTGCGGGCGTGCATGGTGACCGCCGTGCGCAGCTCGGCCAGCTTCTCCCAGAACGCCGGGTCGTCCACGCCCGCCCGGTCGATCTCGACGAGCAGGCGCTTGGCCCGGTTCTCCTCGGCCAGCCGGTCGGCCACCACGCCGGGGCCGCCGTCCACCTTCCGGCGCGCGTAGGGGTGGACGATCTCCTCCTCGGCGGTCTCGTGCACGGCCAGCAGGCGGATCAGCCGCTCGAACGCCTCCTCCACCCGTTCCGGCGGCGCCTGCTCCACCTCGTCGAACAGGTCCCTGATCTGGCCGTGCTGGGCCATCAGCACGTCGATGACATCGTGTTCAGCCACGTCCAGCGGCCTACCCGGGCGCCGGTCGGGCACGCGCCTCCTTACCGAACGCGGATCGTTCGGCGACGCAACGCGGAGGTTGCCCCACCAGGCCGCGGGTAGGCGCAGCGACATGGCCTTCGACCCACTTCAGGAGCGGGGCATCCCGCTGGACGAGCAGCTGCGCGACTGGCGGGAGCTCAACGTCTCGCCCATCGATCCCGACCACGCCGACCCGTACACCCGCTGCCGGATCATCACGATGAACGGCATCGAGACCGAGGCGATCCTGTTCAGCCACCAGCTCGCCCGCCACTGCACCGACCTGGAGCTGAAGCGGCAGCTCGCCCGGGTGCGCTACATCGAGGCGCAGCAGCAGAAGGCGGTCAACTGGCTGCTGCCCGGCGTCTCGTCGGTGCTGGAGACCACCATCGCCTACGAGCAGGTCGCGGTGGACCTGACGGCGTGGGTGGCGCGCATGGAGCCGGACCCGTACCTGACGCAGGCGTACCAGTTCGGGGTGCTGGAGGACTTCGACCACCTCTACCGGTACGCCAACCTCTACGAGATGATCGAGCACCGCAAGGCCGAGAAGATCGTGGACGGGGTCACCGAGGTCATGCCGGGGCGGCCGACGTACCTGCACCACCGGGACCCGGTCGACAACGTGCGCGAGCCGTACGACCGGCACCGCACCGAGCCGCTGTCGAAACTGCACGCCCTGACCGTCATGGCGGCCGAGCAGCAGACCATGAACTTCTACATGAACGTCGGGCCGCTGGCCATGGAGCCGATCGCCCGGCAGCTCTACCAGGAGATCGCCCTGGTGGAGGAGGAGCACGTCACCCACTACGAGTCGCTGGTCGACCCGGGCGAGAGCTGGTGGGAGATGCTGCTCAACCACGAGTACAACGAGTGCTACCTCTACCACTCGTTCATGGAGACCGAGTCCGACCCCAGGGTGAAGGCCGTCTGGGAGCTGCACCTGAACATGGAGATCGAGCACCTGCGGCTGGCCTGCGAGCTGTTCAAGCGGTTCGACGGACGTGATCCCGACCAGGTGCTGGCTCCCGAGCTGCCGCCGCCGGTGACGTTCGAGCCGAACAAGGCGTACCTGCGGGAGCTGCTGGCCACCCAGATCGACTGCACCACGCTGGGCACCGGGTACGTCCAGGAGGCCCACGAGCGCTTCACGCGCATGCAGGAGGCGGTCATGGGCGGGGAGAAGCCGCCGTCGGAGCGGGTCATCGACGACAACCGGGCGGTGTCGGGCCAGGAGTACCGCCTGGAGACGGAGGGGCCGCATCCGGCGGGCATGCAACTGGGCCGCTGACGGGGCCACTGACCGGGCGCCTGACCGGGCGCCCGCCTCGCGTCCTGCCCCGGGTCCCGCCTCGGGGCGGTGGACGCGACCGGGCCGTACCCGGGGCGACCTGCGCGGAAGCGTTCCGGTTTGGGGACTCGGCGAGGATTCGCTAGAGTTCTCTCGTCGCCCGGCACGAGCGGGGCGCACGCGGAAGTGGCTCAGTGGTAGAGCATCACCTTGCCAAGGTGAGGGTCGCGGGTTCGAATCCCGTCTTCCGCTCGGAGCTTCCGGCTCGGTGGCGTGGCCGAGAGGCGAGGCAGCGGCCTGCAAAGCCGTCCACACGGGTTCAAATCCCGTCGCCACCTCTACGAAGGACGATTAGCTCAGCGGGAGAGCGCTTCCCTGACACGGAAGAGGTCACTGGTTCAATCCCAGTATCGTCCACCATCTCTCAACAGCCAGGTCGGCGGGTCGCCGGCCTGGCTGTCGCTTTTGGCGGCCCTTTCCCGGCGTGGCGGGCCTGGCGCTTGTAGCAAGCGTTTGGTTCGATCAGGGGCATGGACGTTCAGGAGATCGCCGACCGCCTGGAGATCACCGACCTGCTGGCCCGTTACTCGCGGGCCGTCGACTCCGGCGAGTGGGACCTGCTCGACGAGGTGTTCAGCCCCGAGGCGGTCATCGACTACCGGTCCGCGGGCGGGATCAGGGGCGGGCTGGCGGAGGTCAAGAGCTGGCTCGCCGAGGTGCTGCCGCACTGGCCGGGACGCCTGCACCTGATCGGCGCCGCGCGGATCGTCCTCACCGGGGACGAGGCGCGGGTCAGCGCGCCGTTCACCGACACCCTCGCCCCCACCCGCGACATGGCCGCGGCCGACATCCAGGGGTTCCTGCACGGCGGCGGCTGGTACCACCACCGCATGCGCCGCACCTCCGGCGGCTGGCGCAGCCAGGAACTGGTGGAGGAACAGAGCTGGCGAACAGCCCGGTGACCCCGCGTCCGGGACGCCCCCTTCCGGACGGCTTCCTGACCCGGCCGCTTCCTGACCGGCCTGCCTCCCGGCCCGGCCGCTTCCCGACGGGGCCGTTCCCCCGCCCAGTTGCGTCCCGACGTGGCCGCTTCCCGAGCGGGCGGCTTCCTGGCCTGGCCGCTTCCTGGCCAGGCGGACTCAGTGTGGTTGTTTGGCGTGGGTCGTGGTGAAGGTGAGGAGTTTGATGGCGGTCTGCTGGGGGTCCTCCAGGATGGGGGTGTGGCCGAGGCCGGGCAGGAGCTCGATCTCTGCCCCCGGCACGACGCGGTAGTCGGACGCGGACGAGGAGCGCCATCGGCGGTCGTCCGCGCCGAAGATCACCAGCAGCGGCTTGCCCAGGGGCGCCAGCCGGTCAGGGAGCGGCCGTTCGTGCAGGTAGTCGCGGGTGCCCTGCATGGTCGCGGCGAGCGTGTGGAGGGTCATGCACCGCACCTCGTCCAGCAGCTCGTCCGGAGGCTGGTAGCCGGGACGGCTGAAACCCGGGCTCGCGAACAGGCGGATCTGCTCGTCGGTCGGCGGCCACTGCGAAGGGGCGAACGCGGCCGACGCCGGGGCGATGAAGGCGTCCAGGCCGGGGCCGGTGTTGATCAGGACGAGCGCCGTCACCAGGCCGGGACGCTGTTCGGCCAGGGCTGTGGCGACCGCGCCGCCACTCGAGTGGCCCGCGACCACGGCCTGCCGCACGCCGAGCCGGTCCAGCGCCTCGCCGACCCTGCGCGCCTGGTCGGGGGTGGTGTAGCCGCGGTCGTCCGGTTTGGCGGAGCGGCCGTGGCCGAGCAGGTCGATCCGGACGACGCGATGGGAGCCCGTGAGCAGGGGGACCAACTGGTCCCAGGAGCGGGCCGAGGACGCCGAACCGTGGATGAGGAGGAGGGCGGGGGCGTCGCGGGGGCCGTCCTGGCAGACGTGGAGGTCGCCGTCGTCCAGGGAGAGCATCGTGCTCTCGGTGGTGTCGCCGTGGGAACTGGTCATGAGGCCACTGTGGCGGCCGTCCCGCGCCGGAGGATTGGACGAATGTTCCCTCGGGCACGGGCTGCTGCCGGGGCTATACGTTCGCTGCCATCGAGAACCAGATGTATCCGGCAGCGAACAGGAGCAGGCACACCGCACCGATCGCCGCGCCGGCCGACGCCGCGAAGATCCGTACGGGCGTGGGCCGCCGTGCCGTGAACGCATAGCCGAGGGCGACGCCGACGCCGGGGAACGCCGCGGCTGCGATGCCGCATTTGGCCAGGAGTTCTGTGGACATCCAGTCCAACTGCCAGATGCTCCATGCCACCAGCCCGTAGCCGGCGAGGACTGCTGCGCAGAGCACGGTCAGCCCGAGAGTGCCGTACTTGCGAGTGCTGGGATCAAGGGGGGACGTCACGAGATGGCGGCCGAGGCGGATGGCGGCCGAGGCCGGTTGGAGGTAGCAGGCCCACATGGGACGTGGCAGGCGCACATGCGCCCGACCGGGAGAAGGGCAGGTCAGAGGGGGTGGCGTGGGTGGGAGGGGTGGATACGCGTCAGGAGGTGGGGAGGGGGCAGCGGGTGGCGTCCGTGGCGTAGGACAGGAGGAGGTCGCGGGCCGTGTCCGTGTCGAACGGCTGCACCGCGTCCAGCAGGTGCAGCCCCAGCCCGTCCTCCAGCGCCACCAGGTTCCGGGCGATCGTCATGGCGTCCCGGGTCAGCCTGAAGACGCCGGTCGCCGAGCCCGCCTCCAGGATCGCGGCGTACAGGGCCACCTGCCGCTCGTACAGCCTGATGTGCTGGGCCGCGTACGCCGGGTCGCGCCGGGCGTGCGCCCCCAGCTCGTACAGCAGCACGCACAGCTCGTCGCCCGGACCGGCGGGCAGGCCGCTGCCGATGGTGATGACCAGGCGCCGCCGCAGGTCGGGCTCGCGCGCGGCGGCGGCCTCGCGGGCGGCGCAGAACCGGTCGACCGCCTCGCGCTGCACCTCCTGCAGCAGGCCGGCCATGCTCGGGAAGTAGTACAGCACCGACCCCGCCGACATGCCGGCGACCTCGGCGACGTCGCGCAGCCGCAGGTCGAGGATGCCGCGTTCGAGCACCGCGCGGCGGGCGGCGGAGACGAGTTCGGCCCGCTTCTCCCGGGCCCGGCTGGGTCGCGCCATGGCCGCGATTCTTCATAGATGCTTCAAAAAACGCAAGCCGTCCTTGACGAACGCCGCCGATAGTTCTTTGATACTCGCTCAAGGAACCCCCCAAGGAGGCGTCGTGGCAACAACGGCCGCCCATCCACACCTGCACCGGGGACTCAAGCTCCTCGGCACCCTCCTCCTCACCCTGTCCGCCATCACCCCCGCGTCCTCGGTCTTCATCATCGCCCCCGGCGTGATCTCCCAGGCCGGCAGCGGCGCGATCATCAGCTACCTGGCCGGCGCCGTCGTGGGCGTGTTCATGGCCTTCGTCTACGCCGAGCTGGGCTCGGCGTTCCCGCTCACCGGCGGCGAGTACGCCATCACCGCCCGGACGCTCGGCCGGCTGCCCGGGTTCGTGGTGCTCGGGCTGATCCTCATCACGCAGCTGCTCATCATCGCCGTCATCGCGCTGGGCGTGGGCGCGTACCTGTCGGTCGTCCTCCCGGGGCTGGACGGGCCTCTGGTGGCGGCCGTGACGTGCCTGCTCACCACCGTCGTGGCGGTCTTCGACATCAAGCTGAACGCCTGGGTGACCGGGGTGTTCCTGGCCATCGAGATGATCGCGCTGGTGGTCGTGGCGGCGCTCGGCCTGTTCAGCCCGGAGCGGTCGCCGGTCGAGCTGATCACCCATCCCGTGGTCGCGGGGGACGGCGGCGCGCTGGTGCCCGCCTCGCTGGGCCTGATCGGCGCGGCGACCGCGGTGGCGATCTTCTCCTACAACGGGTACGGCTCGGCGGTCTACTTCGGCGAGGAGGTGCACGACGCGCCGAAGAGCATCGCGAGGACCGTGCTGTGGGCGCTGGGCGTCACGGTGGCGGCCGAGCTGGTGCCGGTGACGGCGGTGCTGGTGGGCGCGCCGTCGCTGGAGGGCCTGTTCGGCGCGGAGAACATGATGCAGTACTTCGTCACCGCCCGCGCCGGGTCCGTGGTCAACACGGTGATCTCCCTGGCCGTCGCGCTGGCCATCCTCAACGCCGTGCTGGCCATCATCCTCATCACCTCGCGCATGTTGTTCAGCACCGGACGGGACCGCGCCTGGCCCGCGCCGGTCAGCCGCCTGCTGTCGTCCATCCACGCCCGGTACGGCTCGCCGTGGGTGGCCACGGTGCTGACCGGCGTGGTCAGCGCGGCCTGCTGCTTCATCGACGAGCGCTTCCTGCTGGTGGTGACCGGCACCTCGATCGTGGCCGTGTACGCGGCGCTGTGCCTGGGCGCGATCGCCGGGCGGCGCAACGGCACGACCGGCCACGCGGCGTACCGGATGCCGTGGTTCCCGCTCGCGCCGGTGCTGGCGCTGGCCGCCCTGGCGTACGTGATCTACCTCAACGCGCTGGACCCGGCGATCGGCCGGCCCAGCCTGTACGTCACCGCCGGGATCGCGGTGTTGTCGGCGGCGTACTATCTGGGGGTGCTGCGGCGGCGCGGCGGGTGGGATCTGGCTGAACCATGAGAGTGATCATCTTCGGGGCGACCGGCATGGTCGGGCGCGGCGTGCTCAGGGAGTGCCTGCTCGACGAGCGCGTCACTGCCGTGCTGACGGTCGGCCGGTCGCCCACGGGGACGGTCCATCCCAAGCTTCGCGAGCTGCTCCATTCCGACCTGTCGGACCTGTCGGCCGTCGAGGGCGAGCTGTCCGGCTACGACGCGTGCTTCTTCTGCCTCGGGGTGTCCGCGGCGGGCATGAGCGAGCAGGACTACCGGCGGGTCACCTACGACTACACGCTGGCGGCCGGCACCACGCTGGCCCGGCTCAGCCCGTCCTCGACCTTCGTCTACGTCTCGGGCGCCGGCACCGACGAGCACGGCCGCGCGATGTGGGCCAGGGTGAAGGGCGCGACGGAGAACGCGCTGCTCGCGCTGCCGTTCCACGCCTACATGTTCCGCCCCGGCTACATCCAGCCGATGCACGGCGTGACCTCGCGCACCCGCTGGTACCGGCTGGCCTACGTCGTGGCCGCGCCGCTCTACCCGCTGCTGCGGCGGCTGTTCCCGGCGGCGGTGACGACGACCGAGCGCATCGGCCAGGCGATGATCACCGTGGCCGAGCGCGGCGCGCCCGAACGGATCCTCGGCCCGGCGGCCATCAACGCCTTGTGACAGCGGCCCGTGGCACCGGCCGCACGGCCCGCGGCATCAGCGGCACGGCCAGCAGCGAGGCGAGCGCGGCCAGCCCCCACACCGCCTCCCACGAGGCGAGGGCGAGCACCACCGGGACGAGCAGCGGGGTCAGGAAGCCCGAGGCGAAGCAGGCGGTGCCCTCCAGGCCGAGCGCGGTGCCCGCCCTGGCCGCGCCCGCCATGGCGGCGATCTCGGTGTAGGCGATGCCGTGCCAGGAGTTGGCCAGCAGGCCGCCGATCGCAAGGGCGGCGACGGTGAGCGGGGTGGGCGCCGAGGTGAGCACCGCGGCGGCGGCCATCACGACCCCGGACAGCGTCCCGATGGCGCGGATCCAGGTACGCCGACCGCCGCGGCGGTCGGTGCGCCTGCCGGTCCAGATGCGCGCGGCGCCGCCGCCCAGCTGGGCGACGAGCACGGTGAGGGCGGCCAGGCCGGCGCCGGCCCCCTTGACGTCGTGCAGGAAGATCGCGGTGAAGGACAGCACGGCGAACTGCGGCACGGTGAGCAGCCCGCTGGCCAGCGCCACCCGCCACACGTCCCAGCGGCGCAGCGGGGAGGGGCCGGGTTGCGGGGCGGCGGCCGCGGCGGCGGGCGCCGGCTCGTGCAGCCAGCGCCAGGTGGCCGCCGCCGCCAGCAGGCAGAACACCGCCGGTACGGCGTAGACGGCGCGGAACCCGTACCGCTCGGCGAGCCAGGGCAGCAGGGCGACCCCGACCGCGCCCCCGACGGGGATGGCCGTCTGGCGGACGCTCATGGCCAGCCCCCGCTCGCCGTCGGCGAACCAGGTCATGACGGCCCGCCCGGAGGCGCCGTTCACGCTGCCGCCCAGCGCCCCGGCGGCCAGCAGGCACGCCGCCAGCAGGGCCACCCCGGCGTGCTCGGCCGGCGTGACGGCGGCGGCCATCACCGCCAGCAGCGCGCCCGTGGCGGTCAGCCCGGCGAGCAGCACGCGGCGGTCGCCCCACCGGTCGGTGAGCATGCCCCACGCGATGTCGGAGGCGGCCACGCCCAGCCCCAGGCAGGACAGGACGAGGCCGAGCGAGCCCAGCGACAGGTGGTAGCCCGAGCGCATGGAGACCGCGGTCAACGGGATGCCGGAGAACATGGCCGAGAAGCTGGCCTGGGCGCCGACGCCCACGGAGAGCACGACCCATCGGTGCCGCGCGCCGAACCGCCGCGTCCCGCCGCGGACGGTGATGAGTGTCGCCACAATGCCCCCAAGTAACCGGCTTCAGTGGTTAGCAACCCTGGCAGCGCCGAAAGTAACTTGTCAATGCGGTTACGATCGGAGTCGTGGACTTCACTTTCGTCAGCGGCAACCTCGGCCTCGACCTCGCCGGCACCATCGGCCACCGCCGGGGCGCGCGCATCGACCTGCTGGCCACCCCCGCCGACCTGGCCCGCTGGACGGTCGCCGCCGGCCTCCTCGACGAACCGCCCGAGACCGGCGACGACGACCTGGCACGGGCGACGGCCCTGCGCGAGGCGGTCTACCGGCTGGCCACGGCCGCCCGCGACGGCAGCTCGTACGGACAGGCCGACCGCGACCTGCTCAACGAGACCGCCCGGCGCCCGCCCGCGGACGTCGTGCTCGAAGAGCGCGGCCTGCGGCGCGGCGGCGGCCTGCCCGGCGCGCTGTCCACGACCGCGCGCGCGGCGATCGAGCTGCTCGGCGGCCCGCAGGCGGAGCTGGTCCGCGAGTGCGAGGCCGCCCCCTGCACCCGTCTGTACGTCGACGCCTCCCACCGCCGCACCCGCCGCTGGTGCGACATGCGCGGCTGCGGCAACCGCGCCAAGGCGGCGGCCTTCCGCGCCCGCGCGGGCGCCTGACCGGGATGATGGAATAACGGCGGAGGCCGGGACGCTACGGTACCTGTCAAAGATTCAACAGTCATGGATGGTGACTAAAGTGCAGTTCGGAATCTTCAGCGTGGGCGACGTGACCACCGACCCCACCACCGGCAGGACCCCGACCGAGCACGAGCGGATCAAGGCGATGGTGGCGATCGCGCTCAAGGCCGAGGAGGTCGGCCTCGACGTGTTCGCGACGGGTGAGCACCACAACCCGCCGTTCGTGCCGTCCTCGCCGACCACCATGCTCGGCTACATCGCGGCCAGGACCGAGCGGCTGATCCTGTCCACCGCCACGACGTTGATCACGACCAACGACCCGGTCAAGATCGCCGAGGACTTCGCCATGCTCCAGCACCTGGCCGACGGCCGGGTGGACGTCATGCTGGGCCGGGGCAACACCGGGCCGGTCTACCCGTGGTTCGGGCAGGACATCCGCCAGGGCATCCCGCTGGCCGTGGAGAACTACGCGCTGCTGCACCAGCTCTGGCGCGAGGACGTCGTCGACTGGGAGGGCCGCTTCCGCACCCCGCTGCAGGGGTTCACCAGCACGCCGCGCCCGCTCGACGGGGTGCCGCCGTTCGTGTGGCACGGCTCGATCCGCAGCCCGGAGATCGCCGAGCAGGCCGCCTACTACGGTGACGGCTTCTTCGCCAACAACATCTTCTGGCCCAAGGAGCACTTCATCCGCCTGATCAACCTCTACCGCCGCCGGTACGCCCACTACGGGCACGGCACGCCCGAGCAGGCGATCGTCGGCCTGGGCGGCCAGGTGTTCATGCGCAAGAACTCCCAGGACGCGGTCCGCGAGTTCCGCCCCTACTTCGACAACGCCCCCGTGTACGGCCACGGGCCGTCGCTGGAGGAGTTCACCGCCGAGACCCCGCTCACCGTGGGCAGCCCCCAGCAGGTCATCGACCGGACGCTGGAGTTCCGCGAGTTCTTCGGCGACTACCAGCGCCAGCTGTTCCTCATGGACCACGCCGGCCTGCCGCTGAAGACCGTGCTGGAGCAGCTCGACATCCTGGGCGAGGAGGTCGTGCCGGTGCTGCGCAAGGAGATGGCCAAGGACCGCCCGGCCGCCGTCCCGGACGCGCCGACGCACGCCTCGCTGCTCCAGGCCCGTACGTCCCAGGCCGTCGAGGTCTGACCCCTCCAGGGAAGGAGATCCCCCCATGAAGCTCGTCGTCGTCACGGCCGGCCTGACCCAGCCCTCCTCCAGCCGCCTGCTCGCCGACCGGCTGGCCGAGGCCACCCGGCGGCGGCTGGACGGCGCGGCCGAGGTGCGCGTGGTCGAGCTGCGCGACCTGGCCGTGGACATCGCCAACAACCTGGTGACCGGCTTCCCCGGCACCCGGTTGCGCGAGGTGGTCGAGGCCGTGACGGAGGCCGACGGGCTCATCGCGGTCACGCCGACCTTCAGCGGCTCCTACAGCGGGCTGTTCAAGTCGTTCTTCGACGTCCTGGACAACACGGCCCTGGCGGGCACGCCCGTGCTGATCGCCGCCACGGGCGGCACCGCCCGCCACTCGCTCGTGCTGGAGCACGCGCTGCGCCCGCTGTTCGCCTACCTGCGGGCCGTGGTCGTGCCGACCGCCGTCTACGCCGCCTCCGAGGACTGGGGCGGCGGCGGTGACTCCTTCACCGACGGGCTCGGCGAGCGCATCGACCGGGCCGCCGGGGAGCTGGCCGGCCTGCTGGCGGGCCGCGCTCTCCGCCCCGCCGCGGCGCAGGACGGAGGCGGGGCCGCTGCCGAGGACGAGGTCGTCCCGTTCGCGGAGCAGCTCGCGGCTTTGCGCCCACTGCGCTAGTTTGCAGCGGTGCTGACCGCTACGTGCCTCTCACTGTCCCTTGCCTTGACCTGCATTTCCCCCGCAGACCTCAACAACCCACACAAGAAGGACATCGCCATGCAGCTGGTGTCCAGCGCGGAGAACTCCTCGCTGGACTGGAAGGCCCAGTACGGCTACATCGAGGACATCAAGGATGAACGCGGCTACACCGCGGGCATCATCGGCTTCTGCTCCGGCACCGGCGACATGCTGGAGCTGGTCGAGCTCTACACCCGGCGCAAGCCCTCGAACGTGCTGGCCAAGTACCTGCCCGCGCTGCGCAAGGTCAACGGCACCGACTCCCACAAGGGCCTCGGCAGGCCGTTCGTCAAGGACTGGAAGAAGGCCGCCGCCGACCCCGTCTTCCGGCGGGCCCAGGACCACGAGCGCGACCGCGTCTACTTCGACCCGGCCGTCCGCCGGGCCAAAAAGGACGGCCTGCGGGCGCTCGGCCAGTTCGCCTACTACGACGCCATGGTCATGCACGGCCCCGGCTCCGACAAGCTCAGCTTCGGCGGCATCAGGAAGGCCGCGCTGGCCAAGGCCGCCTCCCCCGCCCGCGGCGGCGACGAGGTCGCCTACCTCAACGCGTTCCTCGACGCCAGGAAGGCGGCGATGAAGGCCGAGGACGCCCACGACGACACCACCCGGGTCGACACCATGCAGCGCGTCTTCCTCAGGAAGGGCAACCTCGACCTCAGGCCGCCGCTGACCTGGAAGGTGTACGGCGACAAGTACACGATCAAGCACTGATCCGGCGATCAGGGTAGGTTGATGCACAAGCCGAACAAACGGGGTTAATCATGTCCAACGGTGCCCGTCATGGTCTGGGAGTGGTCGCGGGCCTGATCCTTCCGCCGCTGATCGCCGCCTGCCTCATGTACGGCATCGGCGAGCTCGGCCTGACCATGGCCACGCGGTTCAGGGTCTCCTGGCTTGGACTCGCCGTGATCGCGGCGGCGGGGGCCGGTCTCGCGTTCCTGGCCGGCTCGCGTCTGTCACCGATCGCCTCGCTCCTCGGCGGCCTGGCCTACACCGCGCTCGGCCTGGTGCCCGCGGTGGAGCTGGGCGCCGGCTTCCGCGTCATCCCCGACGGGCTGGTCACCGGCAGCCTGGGTGCGGGCCTGCAGACCACCATCTACACGGGGGTCATGCTGTTCCTCGGCGTGGCGCTGCTGGTCGTGTCCGCCTTCCCGTCGCGCTGGCGGTCGCCGGCGCGGCCGTCGGCCTACACCTCCGACTACGGCGCGTCGGGGTCGCCGTACCTGCCGCAGGGCATGCCGCACGACGTCACCAGGCCGATGCACCGCGAGTGAGCCCGGCCGGGCCTGGCAGAATGCGGCCATGCGCGACTCGAAGATCGTCGACTTCCTGGCCGAGCTGGCCGACAAGGTGCCCGCCCCCGGCGGCGGGGCCACCGCCGCCCTGCACGCGGCCCAGTCCGCGGCCCTGCTCGGCATGGTGGCCCGCTACACCACCGGCGAGCGGTACGCCGAACACGCCGAGACCGTCGCCGCAGTGATCGAGGAGACCGACGCCCTCCGTGCGCGGACGCTGCGGCTGGCCGAGGAGGACGCGGCCGCCTTCACCGCGGTCTCCGACGCCTACCGGCTGCCCAAGGGCGAGGAGCGCAGCGTCTCCATCGCCCGTGCCCTGGCCGGCGCGGCCGAGCCCCCGGCCCTGGTGGTGGCGGCCGCCACGCGGCTGGTCGAGCTCTGCGAGCTGCTGCTGCCGATCGGCAACCGCAACGTCGTCACCGACGTCGCCGCCGCCGCCGAGGCCGCCCGCGCCGCGCTCACCACCGCCCGGGTGAACGTCGAGGTCAACCTGCGGGGCATCAAGGACGAGCAGGTCCGCGAGGAGCTGACGGCCCGCCTGACGGGCGTCGAGGCGGCCCTCGCCACGGCCGACCGGATCACCGCCGGGGTACGCGAGGAGATCGCCCGATGAGGACGCTGACCGGCCGCGACCTGGCCACCGCGATCAAGGCCCAGACGCAGGCCGAGGCCGCCGCCGGGCCGCAGCCCAGGCTGGCCGTCGTGGTGGCCACGGCCGACGAGGCCAGCCTGTGGTACGTGCGCTCGATCGCCAAGGCCGCCGCGGGCGTCGGCGTCGCCTGCGACATCGTCGACCTCGGCGCCGACGCCGACCCCGGCAGGATCCACGAGACGCTGGCCGGGCTCAGCGCCGACGACGCCGTCCACGGGGTCATGCTCCAGACGCCGCTGCCCGCCGGGGCCTCGGCGCAGGAGCTGGCCGCCGCCATCGACCCGCGCAAGGACGTCGACGGCGCGAACCCGCTCTCGCTCGGCCGCCTGGCCGCCGGGCGGCCCGCGTTCCCGCCCGCCACGGCGGCGGCCGTCATGGCCCTGCTCGACCACTACGAGGTGCCGCTCGAAGGGCGGCGGGCGGTGGTCGTCGGCCGCTCGACCGTGGTCGGCAAACCGCTGGCCCATCTGCTGCTCGACCGGCACGCCACGGTCACCGTCTGCCATTCGCGCACCCGCGACCTGGCCTCCGTCACCGCCGGGGCCGAGGTGCTGGTGGCCGCCGTCGGCCGTGCCGGGCTGATCGGCGCCGCGCACGTCGCGCCGGGGGCGGTGTTGATCGACGTGGGCACCAACCCGACCGACGATGGCGGGCTCACCGGCGACGTCGACTTCGCGGCGGTCTCCGAGGTGGCCGGCGCGCTGACCCCGGTGCCCGGCGGCGTCGGCCCGGTGACGACCGCGCTGCTGCTGCGCCACACCGCCCGCGCGGCGAACCTGCCCTGAGCCCGACATCCGAGAGTGGAGACCATCGATGGGTGACGTCCTGATCGTGCAGAACAGCAGGAGCGGCGGCCCGAGCCGGCTCGGCGACTGGCTGGAGGAGGCCGGGTTGCGGCTCGACGTGGTGCTCGCGCACGAGGGCGCCCCGCTGCCCGACCGGCTGGACCGGCACGACGCCATGATCATGCTCGGCGGCGGCTACCTGCCCTCCGAGGACGACCGGGCCCCGTGGCTGGCCGGCGCCCGCAGGCTGGTGGGCCAGGCGCTGGCGGACGGCGTGCCGCTGCTCGGCATCTGCCTGGGCGGCCAGATGCTGGCCGAGGTGGCCGGCGGCGAGGTGACCGGCGACACCGGCGCGCCGGAGAACGGCAGCCTGCCGGTCACGATCCGCCCCGAGGCGGCCGGCGACCCGCTGTTCCAGGGCCTGCCGCCGGTGGTGCCCGCGATCGAGCACCACAAGGACGCCGTCACCCGGCTGCCCGCCGGCGCGGTGTGGCTGGCCGAGACGCGCGCCTGCCCCTACCAGGCGTTCCGGGTGGGCGAGCGGGCGTGGGGGGTGCAGTTCCATCCCGAGGTGCTGCCCACGCGCGTGCGCGAGTGGACGCCCGACGGCTTCGACCCCGAGGAGGTCTACGCGGGCGCGGTGGCCGACGAGCCGGTCTCCACACCGGTCTGGCGCGAGGTGGCGATGCGCTTCGCCAAGATCGTCAGCGCCTGACTCCCGCCGTCGCGGCTGCTGATCATGTGACAGGATCCGGACGATCTTCCCCTGCCCGGGGGCGCACGAGAGCCGCCGCCGGGAGTTAGCGTCCGGCCCATGAAGATCAAGATTTTCGCCACCATGGTCGCCGCGGCCGCCGCCGTCTCGCTCGCTCCGTCCGCGGCCAGTGCCGAGCCCCTTCCGTCCAACTGCCACTCCGGGATCGGTTACCGGTCCGCCTATTCCTGGGCGTACTGCACCGGCGGGTCGGGTTACGTGCGGGCCATCGCGACCTGCTCCAACGGTTCCTCCACCGCCAAGTCCTACGGCTCCTGGGTGTGGGTCGGCTCGCAGTCGGAAGCGCACTGCTCCTGGGGGTACTCCACGGCTGTGGCGGGCTCCTACGACATCAAGGCCTACTGACCGACCGCCCACCGCCCGGCTGCGCCCGCCGGGCCGGGCGGTGGGCGGCGCCAGGGACGAATGGCCCTAACGTGGATGGGATGCGGGTAGACAGACTTCATCCCTGGCCGGCCGACGCGGCCGAGGCCGAGGCCGTCCAGGACCGGTTGCGTGGCCGCGTCGAGCTCGCCGGGCCCACGGCCTTCCCCCTGGTGGCCGGCCTCGACGTGCACTACCACGGCGACGACGAGGTGACGGCGGCGGTGGTCGTCCTGGACGCGGCGACCCTGGAACCGGTCGAGCGGGCGGTGGCCCACGGCAGGGCCGTCTTCCCGTACGTGCCCGGCCTGTTCGCCTTCCGCGAGCTGCCCACCCTGGTGGAGGCGCTCGAACGCCTCGCCGTCACCCCCGACCTGCTGGTCTGCGACGGCCACGGCCTGGCCCACCCGCGCGGTTTCGGCCTGGCCTGCCATCTCGGCGTGCTGACCGGCCTGCCCGCGCTCGGCGTGGCCAAGACGCCGTTCGTGGGCGAGCACGAGCCGCCCGGCCGGGAACGCGGGGACTGGACGCCGATCGTCCACGAGGGCGTCACGGTGGGCAGGGCGCTGCGCACGCGGCGGGACACGAAACCGGTCTACGTCTCCCAGGGCCACCGCATCGGCCTGGACACCGCCACGTCCCAGACCCTGCTGCTCACGCCGCGCTACCGCCTCCCCGAGCCGGTGCGCCAGGCCGACCACCTGGCCCGCCACCCCGGCGGGACCTGACCGCCCCCTCAGCCGGTCCCGCCGGGAAGATCAACGCAGGGACGGTCAGCGCCGCCAGGCCCAGACGACGAGCCACACGCTGAGCCCGAAGAGCGTCATGCCCAGCGGCACGTGCGCGGCCACCGCCCCCGACCCGCCGAGCATCGACTGCAGGAACCCGAGCAGCAGCACCCCCAGGCTGACCAGCGCGGGCCAGCCCGCCCCGCGCCCCGGCCGCCACAGCAGCACGGCCACGACGAGCTGGAGCAGGCCGAGCAGGTGGACGGCGCCCGCCCCGGCCCCGTGCAGGCCCGCGCCGGCCCCGCTCATGAGCTGCCCCGCCGTGACGGCCTGCAGCAGCACCGACAACATGCTGAGCGTGGCGAGGGCCTTGAACGCGGTCAGATACCCGCTCCCCTTGACGACCTGGGTGACCACTGGACTCTCCTTCGACCTCGGGTGGACGCCCCCAGGATCGCGCCGCCGCCGGGGCCGGGCATCCGCCGCCCGTCGTCATCGTCGCTACGCCCAGCGTCGTACGCTCACGCCGGGTCGTGCGCCCCCGAGGAGGCCAGCGGGGGCAGGATCGCCTGGGCGTCCGCGCCGCCGAACCAGAGCCCGATCACGAACGCGGCCGTCGCCTCCAGCTGGACGGCCCGGTCGAGGCCGCCGCCGTCCAGCGGGGTGCAGCCCAGGTCGCGGACCAGGCCCCGGACCAGGTCGAGCGCCCGGGCGTCGTCGCCGCACAGGGGCACCGCCAGCGGGCGTCCGCCGAACACGGGCGGCGTCATCCGCCACACGTCCACGTGGCACAGGTTGAACGCCTTCACCACGTGCCCGCCCGTGAGGTCGGCGATCCGGCGGGCGAGCGGACGCGTGACGTCGTACCTGTCGGGAGCGGCGGCGTTCGTCACGTCGATGATCGGCTTGCCGCGCAGGGCCGGGCCGGCGGCGGCCAGCACGTCGCCCAGCCCCGCCTCCCGGACGCCCACCATCACGACCTCCCCGGACGCGGCCGCCTCCGCCCAGCTCCCCGGCCGCGCACCCGGGCGGCCGGCCTGGGCGTTCATGCTCTCCGCGCGGGCACGGACACGCTCGGGGTCGCGTCCGCTGACCGTCACCTCGTGCCCGGCCCTGATCCACTGCGTGCCGAGCGCGTCGGCCATGCCGCCGGCGCCCAGGATCCCGATCTTCATGTCGTCCTCCGTGAGGTGAAAGGGCTTTACTAGGACATGGACTCTAGAAATCCCGTCATGCACCGATCGGTGCCTATCGGAGGCGTTACGTGTTCCTCGCCGACTGCCAGGCCAGACTGGCCTTCGACCTGATCGCCAACACCTGGAACGCGGTCGTCGTCTGGTCGCTGCGCCACGGCCCGTGCCGTCCAGGGGAGCTGCGCGCGCAGATCGGCGGGATCAGCCCCAAGGTGCTCACCGAGACGCTGCGCCGCCTGGAGTTCAACGGGCTGGTCACCCGCCGGGCCTACGCCGAGGCCCCGCCCCGCGTCGAGTACGCGCTGACCGACCTGGGCCGCTCCCTGCTGGGCCCGATCGAGGCGTTCGGCGTGTGGGCCCACGACCACGCCGAGGACGTCATGGACGCCCAGGACCGGTGGACGGGGGCGGACTCCCCCGCTTCATGAGGATTCTTTAACGCTGCGTTACTGAGTAATTACTCTGGGTAGCAAGTCGGTGGTTGTTCCCACCATCCCCAGGAGGTACTCATGCCTGACGTCCAACGCCGCCGCGCCGCCGTCATCGGGGGCGCGCTGACCGCCGCGACCCTCGCCGCGGCCCTCTTCGCGGCGCCCGCCCACGCCGTCGTCGATCCCGCCACCGCCGTCCCGTGCGCGGCCGAGGCTGCCGCGGGCCTGGCCGCCCTGGTGGACCCGGCGGCCCCCCAGGCGCCGGCCGAGATCCCCGCGGCGGGCTGCCTGCATCCCTGACCCGCCGGCCATCGCGCGGGCGGTGCGGCGAGCCACGTCGCACCCCCGCCACCGGCCCTCCCCCTCCGACAGCTCCGACAGCTCCGACAGCGCAATCCCCGTGCCCGACCAGCAGCAGTCGAGGAGTCCCCATTGAAGTTCCGAATCCTGACCAGCGCAGCGGTCCTCGCTCTGGCGGCGGCGGCCGCCGTTCCCCCAATCGCCCTCGGGTCAGGGGGCCGAAACGATCCGGGGAACATCAATGTCCAGGCCATCGTCGACCGGGTCAACATCTTCACGTCGTAGTGAGGCCACCACAGTTGACCGTGGCCGAGTCCGAGTCCGCTCCCCGGCCGCGGAGCACGCTGGAGCACATCGGCTACGTCATGTTCCTCAGCCGGTGGATACAGGCGCCGCTCTACCTCGGGCTGATCGTGGCCCAGATCGTCTACGTGTGGCGGTTCATGGTCGAACTCGCCCACCTGGTCGAACTCGGGTTCGGCGGCAACCCGCCGGAGACCACCATCATGCTGATCGTCCTCGGGCTCGTCGACGTCGTGATGGTCTCGAACCTGCTGATCATGGTCATCATCGGCGGCTACGAGACCTTCGTCTCGCGGCTGCGCATCGACGGCCATCCCGATCAGCCGGAGTGGTTGTCCCATGTCAACGCAAACGTCCTCAAAGTCAAGCTGGCCATGGCGATCATCGGGATCTCGGGGGTGCACCTCCTGCAGATCTTCATCAACGCCGCCCGGCCGGCCATCACCGACAGGGAACTCGTATGGAAAACACTGATCCATCTCACCTTCGTGGTCTCGGCGCTGGCACTGGCCGTGATGGATCGGATCATGGCGGGCGGGCGGCACGTCCAGCAGGCGCACCGGGACCAGCAGCCCGGCGGCGTCGCGCAGGAGCGGGTCGCCGCCGCCTAGCGATCGGGCTGCTGGCCGGCGCGGGTCTGCTGGCCGGCGCGGCGCCGGTGTACGCCTCGGCCGCAGCGCCCGCCCAGGGGCCGCGTCCGCTCATCGGCGACGTGGTCGTCTTCAACGACGAGATCGTCGAGCCGGTGTCGCTCCCGGTGAGCACCTGCGGCGGCCTGCTGCCGGTGCTGAGCGGCGCCCCCGCCGGATGCGAGGGCACGTCCCGGGTGTCGGACGACGACGCCTGAGATCCCCGGCGCCCGCCCGCGGGGGCGGGCGGGCGCCGGACCCCGGCCGGGTCAGCCGTAGAGGCGTTCGAGGACCTCGGCCACGCCGTCGTCGTCGTTGGAGGACGTACGGTGCCCGGCCGCGGCCAGCACCAGCGGGTGCGCGTTGGCCATCGCGTAACCGGCCCCGGCGAAGGCCAGCACGGCCAGGTCGTTGGGCATGTCGCCGAACGCCACCACCTCGGCGGGCTCGACCCCGCGCGCCTGGCACAGCTCGGCCAGCATGCCCGCCTTGGTCACGCCCAGGGCGCTGACCTCCAGGAGCCCCGGTACCCCGGAGTGGGTGACCTCGGCCAGCTCCCCCACGGCCGCCGCCGCGACGGCCGACATCTCGTCGACGGTGTGCGCGGGCGAGAGCACCAGCAGCTTGACGATCGGCTCGCCGGCCTCGCACGCCGAGACCACCTCCCGGTAGTGCCGCACGTCGTGCGCGACCCTCCTGGTGTAGCCGGACTCGGTGAGCACGCCCGTGCCGGTCTCGACGGCGAACGCCGCCCCGGGCAGGGCCGCGGCCAGGCTGTCGGCGACCTTCCTGGCGGCCTGCGGCTCGATCGTGCGGCTGGCGACGATCTCCGCGGCGGCCAGGTCGTACAGCAGGGCGCCGTTGCTGCAGATCGCCAGGCCGGTCAGGCCCGCCTGTCCGGCGATGGCGTGGATGGAGCGCGGCGGGCGGGCGGTGACGAAGACGACCTCCGCTCCGGCGGAGCGGGCCAGGCCCAGGGCCCGCCGGGTGCGCGGGGAGACGACGCCGTCGGAGGTCAGGAGGGTGCCGTCGAGATCGGTGGCCACGATGCGGGGCGGGGTCGCGGAGGTCACGCCCCCTACCGTAGATCCTGGCCGGAAGAGGCTCAGGAGTAGGGTGCCCTCGTGTCCTCCAACTCGGGGCGTTTCGCCCGGTCCGGGCCGCGTCCGGACGACCGGGTCGCCTCCGTCTTCCGTTTCGCGTCGGAGCTGGTCGCCTGGGTCGCGGCGCCGTGGGCGCTGCTTCCCGGGTCGGTGTGGCAGGCCGTGTTGTCGGTCGTGGTGCTGATCGGGCTGCCGTCGGTGTTCGCCACGCCCGGCGACAAGCGGGGCGTGCTGGTCGCCGTGCCCGGGTTCGTGACCGTCGGGCTGGTCGCCCTCCAGCTCGTGGTGGCGGTGGCGGCGGCGTGGGTGGCCTGGCACGCGGCCGTGGCGGCGGCGGTCACGGTGCTGGCGGTGGTCACGGTGGTGCTGGAACTGCCGCGCTGGCGCTGGCTGCTGACGGGCTGAGCGGCCGCGCGGCCGGAGCTGTCAGAGGCGCATCTCGGCGGGGAGGCGGGTGGCGGCGTTGAGGAGCTCCAGGCCGAGCAGGTCGCCCGAGGCGCTGTAGTCGAGGACGACGTCCTCCGAGACGGTCTGCCGTACCGCCTCACCTGGCACTATTTCGTGCTTCATCGCGATGTAGGCGATGTCTTGTCCTTTGTCCCAGGTGACGTACACGGTCCGGGTGAGCTGGCGGTCCGGCGGGGCGTCGTCCGGCTGCAGCAGGCCCTCCTTGGCCTCGTGCGAGCCGGCCAGCGCCGCCCGGACCATGGCCAGCGCCACCTCGACCGCCTCCAGGGAGTCGCGCCCGGTCGCCCGGCGCTCGTGCTCCCACCCGGCCAGCCCGTCGACCCGGTACGGGCACGCCCACTCCCCCGCCTCCTCGTACGGCATGCCGACGGCGACGGTCACCTCGCGCGGCGGGACGGTCTCCAGCACCAGCACCCGCTGGGCGATCTCGTACATGCCGCATGATCTACCCAGGCGCCCGCTTCCGGAAGACCCGCGCCGCGAGCCATATCATCCGGGGCCGATGCGTTCCGGGTTCCGGCGGCGGCGGGTTAGTGTGCGTTAGGGTCGCAAGGGGGCCTAGATGAACGAGTCGTTCGGCACACGCCTGCGTGCCAGGCTGGACAAATTCGGCCCGCTCTGTGTGGGCATCGATCCGAGCCCGGCGTTGCTCGACGCCTGGGGCCTCGACGACTCACCGGGCGGCCTCGAGCGCTTCAGCCGCACGGTGGCCGACACGATCAGCGACGTGGCCGCCGTGGTCAAGCCGCAGTCGGCCTTCTTCGAGCGCTGGGGCAGCCGTGGCGTCGCCGTCCTGGAACGCACCATCGCCGACCTGCGCGAGGCCGGCACGCTGGTGCTGCTCGACGCCAAGCGCGGCGACGTCGACACCACGATGGCCGCCTACGCCGAGGCCTACCTCGACCGGGGCAGCCCGCTGGCCGCCGACGCGGTGACGCTCAGCCCCTACCTGGGGTTCGGCTCGCTGGAGGTGGCGATCACCTCGGCGGTGGCCAACGACGCCGGCGTCTTCGTGCTGGCCCGCACCTCCAACCCGGCGGCGGCCGGGCTGCAGCAGCGGGTGGCCGACCTGGTGATCGCCGGGGCCGCCGCGGCCAACGCGGGCCACGAGCCGTTCGGGCCGGTGGGAGTGGTCATGGGGGCCACGCTGCCCGCGCTCGACCACTCCCTGGCCGACCTCAACGGCCCGATCCTGGCGCCGGGGCTCGGCGCGCAGGGCGCCTCACCCGCCGACGTGGCCCGGCTGTTCGCCCCGGTACGCGGCTCCGTCGTGCCGTCGGTCTCCCGGGCCGTGCTGGCCGACCCGCGACGGCTGCGGTCGAGGACCCTGCAGTACCGGGACGAGTGCGTCATGTACCTGACGTACTGAGCCGGTCGACGGCGGCCAGCACCGCCCGTACCGACGCGGTGAGCACGGAGGTGTCCTGACCGGCGCCCCAGCCGGTCACGCCGCCGGCCGCTCCACCGACCCGGGCCTCCACGTACGCGACGGCGCTGCTGCCCGTCCCCGGGTCCACGGCGTGCTCGGCGTAGTGCAGGACGTCGACCTCGACGCCGTCCCCGGCCAGCGCGGCGGTCAGCGCGGACAGCGGCCCGTTGCCGGTGCCGCGCAGCACCCGCCCCGAGTCGAGGACGCCCTCGAACTCGTGCGTCCCCGGCGCGGTCTCGGCCGTGCGCCAGGAGGCGAACCCGGCGCGCTCGCCGGGCGCGATGTAGGTGGCGTGGAAGAGCGCCCACAACTCGTCGGCGGTGATCTCCTCGCCGCTGTCGTCGGTGGCCCGCTGCACCGCCGCGGAGAAGTCGATCTGCAGGCGGCGCGGCAGGTCGAGGCCGTGGCGGGCGCCCAGCAGGTACGCGATGCCGCCCTTGCCCGACTGGCTGTTGACCCGGATGACCGCCTGGTAGTCGCGCCCCACGTCGGCCGGGTCGATGGGCAGGTACGGCACCTCCCACGGCGCCCGCTCCGGCGGCACGCCCAGCTCGGCGGCCCGCGCGGCGTGGTGGGCCAGGCCCTTGCCGATGGCGTCCTGGTGGGTGCCGGAGAAGGCGGTGTAGACCAGATCGCCGGCGTAGGGGTGGCGGTCGTGCACGGGCAGGCGGTTGCAGTGCTCGACGACGCGCCGGATCTCGTCGATGCCGGAGAAGTCGATCATCGGGTCCACGCCCTGGGAGTGCAGGTTGAGCGCGAGGGTCACCAGGTCGACGTTGCCGGTGCGCTCGCCGTTGCCGAACAGGCAGCCCTCCACCCGCTGCGCCCCGGCGAGCACGGCCAGCTCGGCGCAGGCCACGCCGGTGCCGCGGTCGTTGTGCGGGTGCACCGACAGGATCACCGAGTCGCGGCGGTCGAGGTGGCGGTGCATGTACTCGATCTGGTCGGCGTACACGTTGGGGGTGGACATCTCGACGGTCGCCGGCAGGTTGTGGATCACCGGGCGGTCCGGGGAGGCGTCCCAGAGGGCGGTCAGGTCGTTGCAGACCTCCAGCACGTAGTCGGGCTCGGTGAGGTTGAACACCTCGGGCGAGAACTCGAAGCGCACCGGGAGCCCGTCGGCCAGCCGGGCGACCTGGCCGGCCGCGTCCAGGATGAGCTTGCGCAGGGTGTCGCGGTCGTGGCCGAGCACCACGTTCCGCCAGGTGGGCGCGGTCGCGGTGTAGAGGTGCACGACCACGTCGGGCAGGCCGCGGATCGACTCGAAGGTGCGCTCGATCAGGTCCTGCCGGGCGGCCGTGAAGGCCACCACGGTCACGTCCTCGGGCACCGCGCCGGGCTCGGCCAGCTCCCTGAGGAAGTCGAAGTCGAGCCTGCTGGCCGACGGGTAGCCGACCTCGATCTCCTTGAAGCCCATGCGCACCTGGAGGTCGAACAGGCGGCGCTTGCGCGCCGGGTCCATCGGCTCGGCCAGCGCCTGGTTTCCGTCGCGCAGGTCGACCGGCACCCAGAGGGGGGCGGCGGTGATGCGGCGCGTGGGCCAGGCGCGCTCGCCGGTCAGGGGCACCTCGACCCGCTCGTGGGCGGGCCGGTAGCGGTGGGAGGGCATCGCGCTGGGGCGTTGCCGGTTCCATTCGTACACGTCTTCGTTCCTTCTTCGGCGGTCGGACGACCGGCAGCACCTCGCACGCCGCGGCGGGGTGCCGGTCCGGTCAGGCCCCGCCGCGGCGGCCGAGAAGAAGGAGACCGTACGACGACATGGCGGCTACACTAACCACAACACAGGTCCTCAGACAACCTGAGAGGTACGCATGCCGCTCGGCGCCCTCCGCCGCAGTCCCCTGGTCGACCAGGCCGTCCAGCACCTGCGCGAGCAGATCACCGAGGGCCACTGGCCGGTCGGCACCCGCCTGCCCGGCGAGAACGCGCTGGCCAAGACGCTCGGGGTGGGCCGGTCCACGGTCCGCGAGGCGCTGCGGGCGCTGGCCGGGGCGGGGCTGGTGCGGGCGCGTCAGGGCTCGGGCGTGTTCGTCATCGCCGCGGAGCCGGCCGAGGACTGGCCCGCGCGGCTGCGGCGGGCCGCGATCACCGACGTGTACGAGGTCCGCATGGTCGTCGAGACCCAGGCGGCCAGGCTGGCGGCGGCCCGGCGTACCGACGAGGACGTGGCGGCGATGGAGGCCGCGCTCCGGGCCCGCGAGCGGGCGGCGGGCGAGGACGACGCGGCGTTCGTCGACGCCGACATCGCGCTGCACGCGGCGGTCGTGGCGGCGGCGGGAAACCCGGTGCTCACGGATCTGTTCGCCGAGTTCGCGCCGGCGTTGCGGGAGGGGCTGATCGACATGGTGGAGCTGCTGGAGCTGCGCGAGCACGACCGCAACCCGGGGCACGACGCGCACGCCGCGCTGGTGGCGGCGGTCCGCGACGGCGACGCGGCGGCGGCCGGCGACCTGCTGCAGGCCGAGCTGGAGCAGACCCTCGCCCGGCTGCACACGAAACCCGGCGCCCTGTGACCGCCGGGAGCCGGTCGCGGCGGGTGGGTCAGGCGGGCAGATCAGGCGGTGGGGCCGGCGTCGGGGCGGATGACGTCCTCGCCTTCGTCGTCCTCCTCGGGCGGCTCCTCCGGGGTGGGCTCCTCCTGCTCGTCGGGCGGGTCCGCGGACAGCGGGCGGCGGGTCCTGGGCGATCCCGAGGCGGACCGCTCGGCGACCACGTCGCTCTCCCCGTCCACGCCTCCCACCGCCGCGGGCAGGTCGTCGGGCTTCTGGCTCATGGCCCCCACCTGCCCGTGACGGCGTCCCCTGACGCCCGGCCGGACGTCAAGGGACGGGCTAGGACAGCTCCCGCAGCGCGTCCTCGATCTCGGCCCTGACCGGCATCGAGGTGCTGGCGCCCGCCCGCTGCACCGACAGCGCCGCCGCCACCGAGGCGAAGCGCAGCGCCTCGGCCGGCGCCAGGCCCTCGGCCCGCGCGACCGCCAGCGCGCCGACGAACGTGTCACCGGCGGCCGTGGTGTCCACGGCCTTCACCTCGATCGCGGGCACCCGCAGCCGCTCCCCCGAGCGCGAGCCGTAGAGCGCGCCCCGCGAGCCCAGCGTGATGACGGCCTCCTCGACGCGTTCGAGAAGCGCGTCGAGGGCGGCGTCGGGGTCGGCCTGGCCGGTGATGTCGGCGGCCTCGTGCTCGTTCGGGACGATCATGGTGACCGCGTCGAGCAGCTCGTCGGGCAGCGGCTGCGCGGGCGCCGGGGTCAGGACGGCGGGCACCCCGGAGACCCGGGCCGCCTCCGCGGCGGCCACGACCGCCTCCATGGGCAGTTCGAGCTGGAGCAGCAGGGCCCGCGACCCGGCGATCGTGGCCAGGTCGCCGCCGGACGGCCCGGTCACGGTGCCGTTCGCGCCGGGCACGACGATGATCGAGTTGCCGCCGGCGTCGTCGACCACGATGTGCGCGATGCCGCTGGGGCCGGGCACCTGGCGCAGCCCGCGGACGTCCACGCCGGCCTCGGCCAGGGTGGAGCGCATCTCGGCCCCGAAGGCGTCGTCGCCGACCGCGCCCAGGAAGGCCACCTGCGCCCCGGCGCGAGCCGCGGCGATGGCCTGGTTGGCGCCCTTGCCGCCGGGCACGGTCCGGAACCGGTGACCGGTGACCGTCTCGCCCCGTTTAGGGGCTTGGGAGACGTACGCGACGAGGTCCATGTTGGCGCTGCCGAAAACCGAGATCATGAGGCCATCATCTCCTGAGTACGTCTCGCCAGTTCGCCGAGCCCCACCCCGTCGAAGCCGGTCAGGCTGCTGGCCAGGCTGTCGCGCATGAGCCAGCGGTCCGGCACGCCGCCGTTCAGCGCGCCCGCCACGGACCCCGCCGTGGCCCCGGCCGAGTCGGTGTCCCAGCCGCCGGCGACCGCGCCCGCGATCGTGGCGGTGAAGTCGCCCGCGCCGTGGATCAGCGTGGCGGCGACCAGCGCGGCGTTGTTGATCGTGTGCACCCAGTGCAGCGTGCCATGCCGCTGGTGCAGCAGGTCGATGACACGCTCGAAGTCCGGCTCGCGGGCGGCGTCGGCGACGGCCAGGCCGACCGCCTCGTGCAGGCGGGAGCCGCGCGGCACGACCGACAGGCCCGCCTCGACGGCCTCCCGCGCGGAGCCGGCGACCAGGGAGGCGGCGCACATGGCCGCGACGAACATCGCGCCGTAGATCCCGTTGGCCGTGTGGGTCAGCCGGGCGTCGCGCCAGGCCAGCTCGGCGGCCGTGGCGGGGTCGCCGGGGTTGGCCCAGCCGTAGACGTCCGTCCTGATGAAGGCGCCGATCCACTCGCGGAACGGGTTGCGGCGGGTGGCCGTCTCCGGCGGCTCGAAGCCGTCGAGCAGGTTGCGGTAGGCGACCCGCTCGGCGGTGAACGTGCGGCCGGCCGGCAGCTCGTCCAGCCACAGCTTGGCGACGTCCTCGGTGGTGAAGCCGCGGCCGTGGCGCTCCAGGACGGACAGCGCCAGCAGCGGGTAGTTGAGGTCGTCGTCCTCGGGGATGCCGTCGATGTTCTCGGCCAGGGAGTTGACCGCGCTGCGCCGGTTCCACGGCCACCTGCGCGCGATCTCCTCCGGCAGGCCCTCGGCGGTGAACCAGCCGGTGAGGGGCCAGTTGCCGGTGGCCTCGGCGATCTGCCTGATGCCCGCGCGCGGGATCTTCTCCACCGGCTTGCCCAGCACGCAGCCGGCCGCCCGTCCCTGCCAGGCGCCCAGCAGCCGTACCGGGTCCGCCTTCGCCGCGGTCCCGGCCGAGGGCCAGTCGGGGCAGGCGGCGACGATGGCGTCCAGCTCGGAGGGCTCATCCAGCGGCGACGGGATCGCGGCCAGCTCGTCCAGCAGGCTCTCGGCCAGGGGACGCAGCCGGGCGGCGGCGGCCTCGGAGGCGCCGGCGCGCGGCGGGGCGTCGTGACCTCCCGCCGCGTGCCACCTTCCGGCCAGCTCGCGCACCCGCGGCAGGTCGCCCCTGCCGTCCTCGCCGGCCTGGCGCAGCTCGTGGCCGACCAGGTCCTCCGGCTGGACCCAGGTGAGCCTGATCATCGAGCGTCCAGCTCGGCGAAGGCGGCCTCGTGGGCGCGCCGCCGCGCCAGGTCGTCGGCGTGCACCCGGCGCGCCACCTCGGCGATGGCCAGGCCGGGCGCGACCAGGTCGGTACGGCTGGCCGCCCCCACCTGCTCCACCCACTGCGCGGGCACCGCGGACAGCCCCCCGAGGGCGCCCGCGATCGCTCCGCCCATGGAGGCGATCGAGTCGGCGTCGCGGCCGTAGTTCACGCCGCCGAGCACGGTGTCGCGGAAGTCGCCCTTGGCCGCGACCAGGAACCCCAGCGCCAGCGGCAGCTCCTCGATGCTGTGCACCCGGCTCGGCCGGCGCGCGCCGAGCCCCTGGTCGCGGTAGGTGTCGGCGACCGTGTCGAAGGGCCGTACGGCGGCGCGCAGCACCTCGAAGGAGCCGTCCCAGTGGCCGACGCCGGCCGCGGCCTCGCAGACCGCCTCGATGGCGGCGCGGGTGCCGTCCTTGGCCAGGCGCAGGCAGGCGGCGACCACGGAGTCGACCGTGGCGCCCGGCCGCATGGCCTCGGCGACGGCGGCGGCCATCACGCCGGCCGCCTCGCGTCCGTAGCTGGACTGGTGGGCCCCGGCCAGGTCGACGGCCTCGGCGTAGGCGGCGTCGGGGTCGGCGGCGTTGACGATGCCGACGGGCGCGACGTACATGGCCGCGCCGCAGTTGACGATGTTACCGACGCCGGCCTCGCGCGGGTCGACGTGCCCGTAGTGCAGGCGGGCCACGATCCACTTCTCGGCCAGGAAGATCCGCTGCAGCGGCAGCGCCTCGGCCTCCAGCTCGGGGATCCACCGCCGCTCGCCCATCAGCTCCGGCACGAGGTGGTCGGCCATGGAGTACGCCCCCAGGTGCCCGCCGGCCTTCTCGTACACGCGGATCAGGGCGTGCGTCATCAGGGTGTCGTCGGTGATGTGCCCGTCGCCCTTGTGGTACGGCGCGATCGGCCGGGCGTTGCGCCAGTCCTCGTTGTACGGCGGCACGATGCCCTCGACGCGGCCCCCGTACCGCTCCACGATCTGTTCGGGAGTCCAGCCCTCGGTGGCGCCGCCCAGCGCGTCACCGACCGCCGCCCCCGCCACGCAGCCAGTGGCCCTGTCCTCAAGCGGCGTCATGCGATTCCCTTCGTCAGTTCGATCAGATCCTTGCCCGCCAGCTCCGGCAGGCAGCAGCCCGCCAGTGTGCGGGCCGGCGCGAGCCACCCCTCCGGGATCGCGCCGTACCCACTGGCGGCCCCCGCCAGCGCGCCGGTCAGCGCCGGCGCCGAGTCGGCGAGCGCCGACAGGCAGGCGGCGGCCGGGACGGCGCGGGCCAGGTCGCCCCCCGCCGCCTCGGCCAGCGCCAGGGCGACGGGCACCGTCTGGGCGGCGCCCACGCCGTAGCTGTAGACGTGGTCGAGCAGCGCGGCGTCCAGCGCGGGCACCGCGCCGAACGGGTCGCCGGCCTTCCGCGCCGCGGCCAGCGCCACCCGGGCGTTGTGCCCGATGGCGGTGTCGGCGGGCAGGACGGCGAGCGCCGCCTCCACGGCCTGGCCCACCGAGCCCGAGGCGACCGCCGCGGCCACGGCGGCGGCCATCGCCTGGGCGCCGAGCAGGCCGTCGCCCGCGTTGGTCACCTGGGCGTCCTCGGTCGGGTCCTTCCCCAGCGCCCCGAACGCGACCGCCCGGACGGCGGCGGCGTCGTCGAAGTGGTGGGGGTTGTCGTGCCCGGAGGCCGGCGGCTCGACGCCCCTGGCCAGGTTGTCCAGCGCGGTGGCCACCGAGATGCGCGCCCGGACGCCGGTCAGCTCCCGGAACGCCGCGGCCCGCGGCCGGTCGATCGTCAGCAGCGTCCAGGCCAGCCATTCGGCGTCGTCGGACGGCCCGACGGCCAGCGGCGCGATCGGCTGGTTGAGCGCGAACGGCACCGGCAGCGTGGTGACGCGGTGCTCCTCGGCGAAGGCGTCCAGCTCGCGGTGCAGGCGCCGGCTCCAGGGCGCGTGCAGGGCGGCGCGGTGCCTGGCCGCGGGCCAGCCGGCGGCGTCGCCCACGGCGAGCCCGATGAAGGCCCCCCTGATTCTGTCCCCCGACATGATGATCTACAGTCCTTCCGCCAGTTCGTCGGCGACGTCCAGCACGTGTCTTCCGGCCACGACGGGCAGGCATTTCCCGCTCACCGGGCCGATCCGGGCGGCCCATCGTCCGGGCACGCCCTGTTCTCCCTGGATGGCGCCGGCGACCGCGCCGGCGATGGCGCCGATCGTGTCGGCGTCCCGGCCCAGGCTGACCCCGAACGTCACCGTCGCCTCCACCTCGCCGCCGCCCGCCAGGACGGCGCCCAGCGCCAGCGCGACGGCCTCGGGCGCGAGGTCGGTCCAGGGGTAGTGCCGGACCACGACGGCCTCGTGCAGCGCCTCGACCAGGTCAGGCTCGGCCGGCGTGCCCTTGGCGGCCACGTCGCGCGCCCGGACGACGGCACGGGCCGTCCAGGAGTCGGCGGGGATCACCGACAGGGCGGCCTCCACGGCCTCGGCGGGCGTGCCGCCCGCCATGGCGGCGGCCACCGCCCCGGCGACCGCGCGGCCGCCGAGTATGCCCTCGCCCGACCCGCTGACCAGCCCGTCCTGCTCGATGAGGCGGGCGGCCTCGGCCGGGTCGCCGGGGCAGAAGATCCCGTACGGCGCCGCCCGCATGGCCAGCCCGTCGGACCAGCCGTGCTGATGGACGCGCCCGGTCAGCGGCGGCTCCAGCCCCCGGCGGAGCGCTTCGATCGTGCCCAGCTCGGAGAAGCCGGCACCGCGCATCGGCCCGGTCACCGACGGGATGATCTCCTGCCGGTACGCCCGCGCGACGTCGGCCGCGGTCAGGGCGTGCCCGTGCCGGACGAGCAGCGAGGCGGCGAAGATGGCGTACTCGGTGTCGTCGGTGCCGCCGCCCTCGATCTCGGTGAGCCGGCCCCACCGCCGCCGGATCTCCGACGGCGACAGGTTCTCGGCGGGGGCGCCGAGGGCGTCGCCGGCCGCCAGGCCGAGCAGACACCCCCGGGCCCTCAGGCGATGAGTCACTGCTGGTACCGCTCCAAGACCTGGTTGCCGTCCTCGACGAGCCGCTTGGCCGCGTCGTCGATGGTGATCTTATTGGCGAAGTACTCCTGGAGGACCGGCGTGGCGACCTTGCTCTTCCACTCGTCGAAGCCGTTCACCTTCAGGAACGGGGCCACGACCAGGTTCTTGGCGGAGGCGGTGGCGACGTCCCAGCCGTTGTCCTGGGTGGTCATCGCCGGGTCGGCGGCGGCCGTCTGCGAGGTCGGCAGCAGCCAGTCGCCCTTGGCGAGCTTGGCCTGGTTGGCGCCGTTGAGGAAGAACGAGATGAACTTCATGGCCTCGTCCTGGTGCTTGCTGTCCTGGGCGATCGACAGCGTCTGGGAGACCGCGCCCTGCTGGGCGCTGGTGCCCTTCGGCGCGGGCAGCGTCACCCAGTCGAAGTCGTCCGGGGCCTGCTCGGCGACCTGCTGGCGCAGGTAGACGCCGGCCGGCAGCAGCGCGAACTTGCCCTTGTAGAAGGCGGGCAGCGGGTCGGCGGTGCCCTGGCCGAGCGCGGCCGGGTCGGCGGACTTGTCCTTGTAGAGCTGGTCGTGGATGCGCTGCAGCACCTCGCGCTCCTCCGGCCCGACCTTGACCGTGGTCTTGCCCTCGGCGGTCTGGAAGAACGTGCCGCCGAAGTTGAGCGCCAGGTTGAGCGTCTTGTTGACCGGCGACTTCATCGGCCAGGCCACGCCGAACGTGCCGCCCTTGGTCATCTTCTTGGCGGCCTCGGAGAACTCGTCCCAGGTCCACGGGTTGTCCGCGGTGGGGACGCGCACCTTGGAGGCGTCCAGGAGCTTCTTGTTGGCGATGATGACCTGCGACTCCTGCAGGAACGGCACGCCGTAGATCCCCTGCTCGCCCTTGCCGCCGTTGAAGGTGACGGTGTCCCAGGCGGACTGCGGGATGTCGCCCTTGAGCTCGGCGGGCAGCTTGCTCGTCAGGTCGAGCAGGTAGCCGTCGGAGGCGAACCCGGCCAGCGCCGGCGAGTCGTTGTGGATCACGTCGGGCGCGGTGCCGCCGGCGAACTGGGTGACGAGCTGGTCGTTGACGTTGTCCCAGCTGCCCTGCACGTAGGTGACCTGGGTCTTGGGGTTGGCCTTGTTCCACTCGTCGACGATCTGCTTGTTGGCCGCGACGGACTCCTTCTGCCAGGCCAGGCTGAGGAAGTTGAGCTTCACCGGCTCGCCGGACGAGGCGGCCTCTCCACCGCCCCCTCCTCCGCTGCTGCCACACGCGGCGGCGAACGCGACGACGGCCGCCGCCGCCAATGCGGACTTGATTCGCATATGAGCCTCCTACTAGCCCTTCACGGCGCCGGCCATCAGGCCGGACTTCAGTCGCCGCTGAATGATTGCGAAGAAGATCAGGCTCGGGATCGTCGCCATGAGCGACGCCGCGGCCAGCGGGCCGAGCCTGGCCACCCCCTCGGGGCCGGTGAACCGCACCAGCGTGAGCGGGAGTGTCATCACGTCGGGGTCCTGGAGGATCACGAGCGCGAACAGGAACTCGTTCCACGACGAGATGAAAGAGAACAGCAGCGTGGCCACCACGCCGGGCGCGAGCAGCGGCGCCACCACGCTGGCGATCGAGCGCAGCCGGGTCGCGCCGTCGACGGCCGCGGCCTCCTCCAGCTCGCGCGGCACGGCCCGCACGTAGCCCTGGAGCATCCACAGCGCGAACGGCAGCGTGAACGTCACGTGCACGACGACGAGCCCCGGCAGGGTGTTCACCAGCTCCAGATCCCGCAGGATCATGAAGAGCGGGATGATGATCAGGATGAACGGGAAGACCTGGCTGACCAGCACCCACCCGATCGCGACCTTGTTGAGCAGGCTGCGGTAGCGGGCCATGGCGTACGAGGCCGGCAGCGAGATCAGCACGGTGATCACGCTGCTGAACAGCGCCACCACCAGGCTGCGGCCGGCCGCGCCGATCAGGTCCTGCTCGCCGAAGGCGTCGGAGAAGTTGGACAGGGTCGGCTCGCGCGGGATCCACGTCGGGTCGGCGAGCGCCATCTCCTGCGGCGTCTTCAGCGCCGTCGACAGCAGCCAGAACAGCGGGAACGCCAGGAAGACGATGTAGGCGACCAGCGCGAGGTACTGCGGGGCGCGTCTCATCGGGTCTCCCTCATCTGGCGCCACAGGTACAGGCCGAGCACCGTGAGCACGACGATCGCCATGGCCAGGCCGAGCATCGAGGCGTATCCGGCCATCCGGTAGCGGAACGCCTCCTCGTAGGCGAACAACATCGGCAGCCGGGTCTGGCCGCCGGGCCCGCCCTGGGTGAGCACGTAGACCAGGCCGAACTGGTTGATGTTCCAGACGAAGTCGAGCGAGGTGATCGACACGATCACCGGCCGCAGCTGCGGGAGCGTGATGCTCCAGAACCGCCGCCAGCGGCCGGCGCCGTCGACCTCGCCGGCCTCGTAGAGCTCCTTCGGGATGCCCTGGAGTCCGGCGAGCAGGACCACGGTGGTCTGCGGCATGCCGGTCCAGACGCCCACCACGATGATCGCGGGCAGCGCGAGCGAGAAGTCGGCCAGCCAGTTGACGTGCGTGCCGAGCAGGCTGTTCAGGATGCCCGCGTCGGGGTGGTAGACGAGCTTCCACATCAGGCCGATGACCACCGGCGGCATCGCCCACGGCACCACCGCGAGCACCCGGGCCAGGGTCCTGAAGCGCAGGTTCTGGTTGAGCAGCACCGCCAGGCCGAGCGCGGCCAGGAACTGCAGCACGGTCACCGAGACCGACCAGATCGCGCCGATCCGGAAGGAGGCCCAGAAGTCGTCGTCGGTGAGCAGCCGGCCGAAGTTCTCCAGGCCGACGAAGCTGGTCTCGTGGACGCGCGTGTTGCGGGCGTCGGTGAAGGCCAGGCCGATGCCGTACAGCAGCGGGCCGACGCTGAACAGCGCGACGGGCACCAGCGCGGGCAGCATGAGCAGCCACATCTCGCGGTTCCCGCGCGACTTGGGACGCCGCCGGGAAGGCGGGCGCCGGGGCGGTGCCGCCGTCGTCACGGTCGCGGTCACGTCCTGCCTCCCTCATGTCCGTAGGTCTCGCCCGCCGTCGAGGCCCGCACCACCAGGCGCGGCGGAACGGTGATCACGCGCGGCGCGGCGTCGTCGCCGTTCAGCCGGTCGAGCAGCAGCTCGGCGGCGGCCTTGCCGCGTTCGGCCGAGCCGAGCGAGACGCTCGACAGCGACGGCCAGGACGCGGCGGCCAGGTCGGTGTCGTCCATGCCGACCACCGCCACGTCCTCGGGCACCCGGCGGCCCGCGGCGCGCAGCACGTCGAGGGCGCCGAGCGCGATCAGGTCGTTGGCGCACATCAGCGCGTCGACGTCGGGCGCCCGGTCCAGCAGCTCGGCCACCGCGCGGCCCCCTTGCGCGCGGTAGAAGTCGCCGATCTGGACCAGGTCGTCGTCGTAGGGCAGGCCGAGCTGCTGGAGCGCCTCGCGGTAGGCCGCGCCGCGCGAGGCGCCGGGCCAGGTGTCGGGCGGGCCGTTGACCAGCGCGATCCGCCGGCGGCCGAGCGCGTGCAGGTGGTCGACGGCGAGCTTGACGCCGGTGCGCGAGTCGGCCCGTACGTTGTCCACCGGCGTGCCCTCCGGCACCGTGCCGATGATCACGACGGGCGCCCTGGCCGCGGCCAGCATCTCCAGGTGGGCGTCGGTGACCCGGAGCGGGCTCATGATCAGCCCGTCCACGTACCGCTCGCCCAGGCTGTGCAGCACGTCGATCTCGTCGGCCACGACGGCGTCGGTCGAGTGCAGGACGAGCCGGTAGCCGGCCGCCTTGAGCACCGGCTGGATCTGGCGCAGCATCGCCAGGTAGGCGGGGTTGCCGACGTCGGCCATGGCGAAGGCGACCTGGTGGGTGCGCCGGGACTTGAGCGACCTGGCCACGGCGTTGCGCACGTAGCCCAGCTCGTCGGCGGCGGCCATCACCTTGCGCACGGTCTCCTGCCTGGTCGGCAGGCCGTTGAGGACCCGCGAGACGGAGGCGATCGAGACACCGGCGCGCTCGGCGATCGTGGTGATCGTGGGTCCGTCGGCCAAGGCTGTCCTTCCGAGAAGGTGAACGTTTACGGGAAAGTTTCTGTAAACGTTTACCGTGTTTCGCACATGAAACCGGGCCCCAACTTCGGGGTCAAGTCACGATCACATAACACCAGGTCAGCGGGCATATGGGGGAAAGAGGAGCGCCCGCTCCCCCGAGCTCGGGGAAGCGGGCGCGCCAGAACACGTCAGAACGCTTCAGGCCGCGGACGGCCACCGCGGGCCGCGGGCCGTCCACGCCCGGCGGCCACACGGAACGTCCGGCGGCTAGGCGGGACGTTCGGCGGGGACGGGCGCGGGCGGCGACTGCCGGGTGAGCAGGCGGATCCCCGGGGCGCCGCTGAGCGCGACGACGGCGGCCAGGACGGCCGGGATGATCAGGGCGACCGGCAGCGACTCGGTGGCCTCGGCCACGTACCCGAGGACCGCCGGGCCGAGCAGCAGCCCGCTGTAGCCGAAGGCCGTCACCATGGCCAGGGCGCGGCCGACCGGGCCGCCCGCCGCGCCGACCGCGCTGAACAGCACCGGCACGACCGTGGCCAGCCCCACGCCGGCCAGCGCCCAGCCGGTCCACGCGCACACCACGCGCAGCGGCCCGCCGAGCGCCGGGGCGGCGAGCACCAGGACGTACCCGAGGGTGGCGAAGCCGCCGGCGAGCTGGATCGTGCGCACCGAGCCGAGCCTGGCCCTGATCGGGTCGCCGAGCAGGCGGACGGTCGTCATCGCGACCGAGAAGATCGTGTAGGCCAGCGGCGCGTCGGCCGGGTCGGTGTGCAGCACCCAGCGGGCGTGCAGGGCGGCCCAGTCGATGGCGGCGCCCTCGCTCAGGTGCCCGGCGAAGGCCGCCACCCCGAGCAGCGCGATCAGCGCCCACTTCAGCGTGCCGCCGCCCTCGCCGCCGTCCGCCTCCTCGCCGGCCTGCCGGGAGGCGTCGGGCAGGAGCAGGCGGCAGGCCAGCAGGTACAGGAACGGGACGACGACCGCCCCCGCCACCAGCAGCGCCTGCGGGTCGATCGACGCCCGCAGCGCGAGGGACGTCAGCACGCCCCCGGCCGCCCCGCCCAGGCTCCACGTGCCGTGGAAGGCCGAGATGATGGGCCGGCCGTAGACCCGCTCGACCTCGACGGAGTGGGCGTTGATGGCGACCTCGATCACCCCCAGCCCCATCCCGAACGCCAGCGCCAGCGCCATCAGCGGCCCGTACGAGGGGGCCAGCGCGGGCCCGAGGAGCAGCACGGCCGACAGCGGCCCGCCGATCCAGCACACCTGCCGGCTCGACCACCTGTCCACCAGCCGCCCGGCCACCAGCATCGACACCAGGGCGCCGCCGGAGATCAGCAACAGGACGGTGCCCAGCCTGGCGGCGCCGAGGCCGAGGCGGTCGTTCAACGAGGGCAGGCCCGCCGCCCACAGACCCATCACGAATCCGCTGAGGGAGAAGAGACCGAAGACTCCGACACGTGCCCGTCTGGCATCAATGAGGCTTTTGTTCACGCCTAGAGCATAAGCTGGGAGTTGTGAAAAGTGCTACGACGAGCGGCGAACTTCGCGCGCACAACCGGGTCCGGCTGCTGCGCGCGGTGCACGACTGCGCGGCGACCCGTACCAGGTCGCAGCTCACCCGCGACCTCAACCTGGCCAGGGGCACGGCGTCGGTGCTGGTCGCCGGCCTGGCCGAGGACGCCCTGCTGCACGAGGAGCCCGCCGCCGGGCACACCAGGGGACGGCCCACGCAGGTGCCCGGCCCCCACCCGCTGGGCCCGCTGGCGCTGGCCGCCGACGTGCGCGAGGACGCCTGGGAGCTGGCGGCGTGCGAGCTGGGCGGACGGACGAGCGTGCTGGAGGTCCAGCCGCACGACGGCACCCCGGAAGGCGCCCTGGCCTCGCTCGGCCAGGCGGTGGCCGACCACCTGTCGCGGCGGGTGGTCGGCCTCGGCGTGGCCCTCGCCGGCCCGGTCCGGCACGACGGGCTGGTGGACATCGCCCACCTGGGCTGGCGGTCGGTGGACGTGCCCCGGCTGCTGGGCCTCGCATGGCGGCCGGCCGGCCCGGACCCCGTCCTGGTGGGCAACGACACGGGCCTGGCCGCGCTGGCCGAGGCCAGGCGGGGACGGCTGCGCGGCGTGCGGGTGGGCCTGCACCTGCACGTGGACTTCGACCTCGGCGGCGTCCTCGTCGTGGACGGCCGGCCGCTGGACGGCGCGAGCGGCCCCGGCGCCGAGTTCGGCCACATGCCGCTGGGCGGCGGCGACCGGCCGTGCGCGTGCGGCGCGACCGGCTGCTGGGGCCAGGAGGTGGGCGCGAACGCGCTGCTGCGCCACGTGGGCCTGGCCCACGGCGGCGGCCGGGGCCGCGCGCAGGCGGAGGAGGTGCTGGCCGGCAGCCGGGAGGCGGTCGAGGCCGGGGCCCGCGCGCTCGGCCTGGGCATCGCCGCCCTGGTCAACGCGCACGACCCCGAGGTCGTCACGCTCTCCGGGCACGGCGTCGCGCTGCTGGAGCGCGCGGGAGAGGCCCTGATGGACTCCTGCCGGCCCGCGCTGATGGCCATCCGCCGGGAGCGCCCGCCCCGGATCGAGGCCGCCGCGCTGGGCTGGCGCGCCGCCCTGGTGGGGGCCATGGAGTCGGTCTTCGACGCCTTCCTGACCCCCGAAGGGCTGGAGAGATGGCGTGAAACCGGCCCCGACCAGGGCGCCGACACGCCCGGATCACGAAATGTGACGCATTCCACCCTCAAGGGGAAAATCTTGCAATAACTTCCGGCCACCCGAGCGCCGACCAGGCGATCTTGCGCCCCCCTCCCCCGGCGCTGTACGGATGGAAGGGCCCGGCGCGCTCACGATCATCGACGGGGGTGGGAACGCGTGGATCTCGAACTCGCGCTCCGCATGACCGAGGCCGCTCTGAAGCAGGCCGTCCGGGAGGGCGCGCTGGTCTCGGTGGCGGTCGTGGACGCGGGCGGACATCTGGTGTCTTTCCAGCGTATGGCGGGTGCGGAGATCGCCGGGCCGGTGCTCGCGCCGGGCAAGGCGTACACGTCGGTGGCCCTTCGCGCGGCCACCGCGGACCTGGCTCCGCTGGTGGCGCCGGGCGGGGAGCTCTTCGGTCTGACTGGTGACAGATTCGTCTGTTTCGGGGGCGGTATCCCCCTCTGGGCGGACAACGGCGAAGTGGAACGAGTGGCCGGCGGCGTGGGGGTCAGCGGCGGCACGATCAGCCAGGACGTGGCGTGCGCCGAAGCGGCCGCCCTGGTGTGGCGGACTCGTTGAGCGGGCGCTTTCCGCAACACGAACCGCTGGTATCCGCCATGATTAGCCACTGCACCACGGGAAACAGTTTCCCGAACCCAACTCCCCGAGGAGAGAACGAGATGGCACTTCCCACTCTCACCCCCGAGCAGCGTCAGGCGGCTCTGGCGAAGGCGGCCGAGGCCCGCGCGGCCCGCACGGCCCTGCTCGCCAAGGTCAAGGCGGGCGAGCTGACCTTCGCCCAGCTCCTGGAGCGCGACGACGACATCGCCAAGAAGATCAAGGTGTCCCAGGCCCTGCGCGCCGTCAAGGGCGTCGGCCCGGCCAAGGCCACCGCGCTGATGGAGGAGGCCGGCGTCGACGAGAAGCGCCGTCTCGGCGGCCTGGGCGCCCAGCAGCGCAAGAAGCTGGTCGACGCGCTCGGCTAGGACCGGGCGGCCGGGTCCGCGCGCCACGTCGCGCGGACCGGCCGGCGACCCCTCGTAGGGCCAGGAGGGGCCGGAGAGCGGCGCACGCTCCACGGCGGGCCCGGCCGAGGGGTCAACCTCAGGCAGTCGACCTCAGGGGAGGTCAGGACCTCAGGTACGCCAGCACGGCGAGCACGCGGCGATGCTGGTCGCTGTCCTCGGCGTAGAGGCCCAGCTTGTTGAAGATGCTCCTGATGTGCTTCTCCACGGCGCCGTCGCTGATGACGAGCTGCCGCCCGATGGCCGGGTTGGACTTGCCCTCGGCCATCAGCCCGAGCACCTCGCGCTCGCGCGGCGTGAGCTGCGCCAGCGGGTCGTCCTTGCGTCTGCGGACCATCAACTGGGACACCACCTGCGGATCGAACACGGTGCCTCCCGCCGCCACCCGCCGCAGGCCCTCCAGGAACTCGTCGACGTCGACGACCCGGTCCTTCAGCAGGTAGCCCACCGCGCCACGGGCGTCGGCGAGCAGGTCGTCGGCGTAGGAGACCTCGACGTACTGCGACAGGATGAGCACCGGGGCGCCGGACACCCGGCGCCGGGCCTCGACCGCCGCCCGCAGCCCCTCGTCGGTGAACGACGGCGGCATGCGCACGTCGACCACCGACACGTCGGGTCTGTGCTCGACGATCGCCTCCACGAGGGCGTCGCCGTCCCCCACGGTGGCGACCACCTCGCAGCCGAACTCCTCCAGCAGCCTGACCAGGCCCTCCCTGATCAGAACCGCGTCATCGGCCACGACTACGCGCACGGCACCTCCGCCACGATCACCGTCGGCCCGCCGTCCGGCGACCTGACGGTGAGCTCCCCGTCGACGGCCCGGAGCCGGTCGGCCAGACCGGCCAGGCCGTGTCCCTTGGCGACGTGTGCGCCGCCCACACCATCATCCCCGATCGTGAGCATGAGGACGTCACCGATGCGGAGGAGCTGAACCGTGCAGATGGTCGCGCGGCTGTGTTTGGCCACGTTGGTCAGGGTTTCCGCGCAGACGAAGTAGATCGCGTTCTCGGTCGCCGCCTGGAAGCGGCCCACGATCTGCACGTCGAGGTCGACCGGCACCGTGCAGCGGCCGGCGAGGGCGGCCAGCGCGGGCGCGAGGCCGCGGTCGGACAGGATGGGCGGCGCGATGCCGCGCGACAGGGCCCGCAGCTCGTCGAGCGTCTCGCGGGTGGCGCTGATCGCCGAGCTGATGGTGGCCGAGGCGGCCTCCGGGTCCTTGGCGAGCTGCCGCTGCGCCCTGGACAGCTCCATGGCCAGGGAGACCAGGCGCTGCTGCGGGCCGTCGTGGATGTCGCGCTCCAGCTTGCGCAGCGCGTTGGCCTCGGCCGACACGGCCGCCGCCCGGCCCTCGGCCAGGTCGTCGATGCGCTCCTGCAACTCGGCGACGCCGGTCAGCAGCGCCCGGCCGAGCCCGGCCCTGACCAGCGCGGCCCCGCGCACCATGAACGGCATGACGAACGTGAAGACCAGGCCGAGCGAGACGTAGAAGATCGTGTTCACCAGGTAGCCGGAGCCCAGCCCGAGCAGCTCGGGCAGCTCCGCGTTGCCGGGGATGCGCGAGGTGATCAGGCCGTAGAGCGGGTAGGTCAGCCCGAGGATCGGGATCGCCCAGAACACCACGGTCAGCACGAACGCCAGAACGGCGAACGGGAAGTTCAGGATGCCGTGCAGCAGGTCGAGCCACGACTGGCCGTTGGTCAGCGGGTTGACGATGCGCCGGAAACGGCCCGCCCCCTCGGGCGCCGGACGGTAGCGCGGCCGCACCGGCGGGCGCTTGAGCACGTCGGACAGCCAGCCGCGCTCGGCGTCGGCGAAGCCCCTCGCGACCAGGAGCGTGCCGGCCAGCAGCGGCACGCCGATCCACACGACCGCGGTGCCCACGCCCGCGGCGAAGCCGGCGATCATGGTCACGAAGCCGATGACGGCCGTCGGGAATCCGACCAGCGTGTAGCGGGTGTCGAGAAGGACACGCCTCATCAGGGAGCGCATGCCATGAAGGCTAAGTCCCCCGGCGGAGCGGTACGAGCAGGTACGCAGGCGTCCGGGGGTAGGGCTGGCCCTACCCCCGGGGGTGGTGCGATCTTGACCTGAAGACGGCGGCACGCGGCAATGTGCTCAGGCGTCCGGGACGGAAGCCTTGAGTCATCCGCTCCCCGCTCGAAACGAGGCTCCCCCATGACCGTCCTGCTCGATCGTCCCGCCCCGGTACGGGCGCCGCGCGCGACGGCCAGGGACCCGTTCATCGACCTGCTGCGCGTGGTGGGCATGGCGCTCATCGTGCTTCAGCACTGGACGATCCCCGTCCTGTCCTACGAGGGCGGCCGGCTGACCACGGGCAACGCGCTGTCCACGCCGGGGGTGTGGGTGGTGACGTGGCTCAGCCAGGTCATGCCGCTGGTCTTCTTCGCCGGCGGGGCGGCCAACGCGATCAGCCGCGGCCGGTCGGCGAAGAGCGACCAGGAGTGGCTGGCCGGGCGGTTGCGCAGGCTCGCCTGGCCGTTGCTGCCGCTGGCGGCGGTGTGGATCCCGCTGCCCCACGTGCTGCTCACGCTGGGGGTGCCGGAGCAGCCGCTGGCGGTGGGCGCCAAGCTGACCGGGCAGTTGCTGTGGTTCCTGGCCGTGTACCTGATCGCGGTCACGGTCACGCCGTACGCGCTGCGCCTGCACCGCAGGTTCGGCGTGCTGGTCCCCGTCGCGCTGGCGGCCGGGGCGGCGCTGACGGACGTCGTGCGCTTCTCGACCGGCCTGGAGGCGGCCGGTTACCTGAACATCGTCTTCGTGTGGCTGGCCGTGCACCAGATCGGCTTCTTCTACGCCGAGGGCCGGGTGCGGCTGCCCGGGTTGCTGGCGGCCGGCGGGTTCGGCGTGGCGGCGCTGCTGGTGGGGTTCGGCCCCTACCCCGGCAGCATGATCGGCCTGCCCGGCGCCGAGGTGTCCAACATGGCCCCGCCCACGCTGGCCATCATGGCCGTCGGCGTCGGCCAGATCGGCCTGGCCGTGCTGCTGCGCCCCTGGCTGGTCCGGCTGCCCCTGCGCCGCGTCCTGGACTGGGCCGGCCCGCGGATCATGACGGTCTACCTGTGGCACATGCCCGCGCTGTTCGCCGTGACCGGCGTGGTCGTGGTCCTGCTGGGCGTGGAGACGCCGGAGCCGGGCAGCCTGTTCTGGTTCGCCGGGTGGCCGGTGTGGTTCGGGATGTTGTGCCTGGTCATGTGGGGGCTGGTGCGGGCGTTCGCGAGGTTCGAGACGCCGCCGTCGCTGCCGTACGGGACCGCCGGCCGCGGGGTCATGCTGGTGGCCGCGGGGCTGGTCGGGGCCGGGATCCTGACGCTGACCGTGGGCGGCTTCGTGCCGGGCGGCGGCCCGTTCCTGGCGGTGCTCGCGGTGCTCGGCGGCCTGCTGCTGACGGCGCCGAAGGCCCGCGTGTAACACCGGCGAAACGCGCCCCGGCCACAATCGGGCGGCATGACGACGATCCGCGACCTGACCGAGGCCGACGTGCCCGCCGTGACCGCCATCTACGCCCACTACGTGACCGGCGGCGTGGCCACGTTCGACGAGACGCCGCCGGGAGCCGACGAGTGGCGGGTCAAGGCGGCGGCGCTGGCGGCGGCGGGGCTGCCGTTCCTGGTGGCCGAGGACGACGGCGCGGTCGCCGGCGCCGTCACCGGCTACGCCTACCTCAGCCAGTACCGGCCCAAGCCCGCCTACCGGCACAGCCTGGAGGTCTCGATCTACCTCGCGCCCGGCTCCACCGGCCGCGGGCTCGGCCGCCTGCTGCTGGGCGAGCTGATCAGGCGGACGTCGGCGACCGGCGCGCGCACCCTGATCGCGGTGATCGCCGACGGCGGCGACCCCGCCTCGCTGCGGCTGCACGCCGCCTTCGGGTTCCAGGAGGCGGGACGGCTGAGGAACGTGGGGTTCAAGCACGGCCGCTGGATCGACACCGTGCTGCTCCAACTCGACCTCCATTAGGGGCGGCGGGTTCGACCACACGGCAATCTTCGGCAGGATAGAGACGTGAGCCTTCTCGTTGACCGCCTGCCGGAAGACATCGACGCCGATCCCGACGTCATATTCGACGCGTTCGTCGCCTGGAACGCCGAACGGGGGCTCACGCTCTATCCCGCCCAGGAGGAGGCCCTCATCGAGGTCGTCTCCGGCAGCAACCTGATCCTCGCCACGCCGACCGGCTCGGGCAAGTCGCTGGTCGCCGCCGGGGCCCACTTCGCCGCGCTGACCAGAGACGTCCGCACGTTCTACACCGCGCCGATCAAGGCGCTGGTGTCGGAGAAGTTCTTCGACCTGTGCGCCGTCTTCGGCACCGCCAACGTCGGCATGATGACCGGCGACGCCAGCGTCAACCCGGGCGCGCCCATCATCTGCTGCACGGCCGAGATCCTGGCCAACGTGGCCCTGCGCGACGGCGCGGCGGCCGACATCGGCCAGGTCGTGATGGACGAGTTCCACTTCTACGCCGAGCCCGACCGCGGGTGGGCCTGGCAGGTGCCGCTGCTGGAGCTGCCCGACGTGCAGTTCGTGCTGATGTCGGCCACGCTCGGCGACGTGGCGATGTTCGAGCGCGACCTGACCAGGCGCACCGGGCGGCCCACGGCGGTGGTCAAGCACGCCGAGCGGCCGGTGCCGCTGGTGTACTCCTACCGGATGACGCCGCTGCACGAGACGCTGGAGGAGATGCTCACCACCGGGCAGGCCCCCGTCTACGTCGTGCACTTCACGCAGGCCGCGGCCATGGAGCGGGCCCAGGCGCTCATGTCGATCAACATGGCGACCAAGGCCGAGAAGGAGGCCATCGCCACGATGATCGGCGGCTTCCGGTTCACCACCCGGTTCGGCCGGGCGCTGTCGCGGCTGGTCAAGCACGGCATCGGCGTCCACCACGCCGGGATGCTGCCGAAATACCGGCGGCTGGTGGAGCGGCTCGCCCAGGCCGGGCTGCTGAAGGTCATCTGCGGCACCGACACGCTCGGCGTCGGCGTCAACGTGCCCATCCGCACGGTCCTGTTCACCGCCCTGTCCAAGTACGACGGCAACAAGGTCCGCCGGCTGCGCGCCCGCGAGTTCCACCAGATCGCCGGGCGGGCCGGCCGCGCGGGCTTCGACACCATCGGCTACGTCGCCTGCCAGGCCCCCGAGCACGACATCGAGAACGCCAAGGCGCTGGCCAAGATCGGCGACGACCCCAAGCGGCGGCGCGGCTACGCGCGCAAGAAGCCGCCGGAGGGGTTCGTCGGCTGGAGCGAGGAGACGTTCGAGAAGTTGCAGCAGGCCGAGCCCGAGCCGCTCAACTCCCGCTTCAAGGTGAGCAACGCGATGCTGCTGGCCGTGATCAACCGGCCGGGCGACTGCTTCCAGGCGATGAGACACCTGCTCACCGACAACCACGAAGACCGCAAGTGGCAGCGGCGGCACATCAGCCAGGCCATCGCCATCTACCGGTCGCTGCTGGCCGGCGGCATCGTCGAGCAGTTCGCCGAGCCCGACGAGCAGGGCCGGCGGGCCCGGCTGACCATCGAGCTGCAGGAGGACTTCGCGCTCAACCAGGCGCTGTCCACGTTCGCGCTGGCCGCCTTCGACCTGCTCGACCGCGAGTCGCCCTCGTACGCGCTCGACATGGTCTCGATCGTCGAGTCCATCCTCGACGACCCCCGCCAGATCCTGTCGGCCCAGCTGAAGAAGGCGCGCGGCGAGGCGGTCGCCCAGATGAAGGCCGACGGCCTCGAGTACGAGGAGCGCATGGAGCAGCTCGCCGAGGTCATGTACCCGATGCCGCTCGACGGCCTGCTGCTCGGCGCGTACGAGACCTACCGGCGCGGCCACCCGTGGGTGGGCGACTACACGGTCAGCCCGAAGTCGGTGGTGCGCGACATGTTCGAGCGCGCGATGACGTTCGGCGAGTACATCCAGTTCTACGAGCTGGCCCGCTCCGAGGGCACGGTGCTGCGCTACCTGGCCGACGCCTACCGCACGCTGTCGCGCACGGTCCCCGAGCACCTGAAGACCGAGGACCTGGTCGACCTCATCGAGTGGCTGGGCGAGCTGGTCCGCCAGGTCGACTCCTCGCTGATCGACGAGTGGGAGAAGCTGACCAACCCCGAGGAGGCGCTGGAGCGCCAGGCGCAGCTGGAGACCAAGGTGCGGCCGGTCACGGCCAACCCGCGGGCCTTCCGGGTGCTGGTGCGCAACGCCATGTTCCGGCTGGTCGAGCTGTGCGCCATCGAGAAGGAGGACGAGCTGGAGGAGCTGGCCCCCGACGTCGACTGGGGCGCGGCGCTCGACGCGTACTACGCCGACCACGAGGAGATCTTCACCGACGCCGACGCGCGCGGGCCCGCGCTGCTGCGGATCGAGGAGGAGAGCGGCCTGTGGCGGGTGCGCCAGACGATCAAGGACCCGGCCGGCGACGGCGACTGGGGCATCGACGCCCAGGTCGACCTGGCCGCCTCCGACGAGGAGGGCCGGGCCGTGCTGCACGTGGTCGGGCTCAACCGGCTCTGAGCGGCTACAGAAAGAGAACAAGCCGTGTGCCGGAACGGACTGGCAAGGGCGTTCCGGCACCGGCTTGTCGCTTCATTGTCGGACGGCGAAGTTAGGCGTCGGGTCATGGCGATGTCTCAAGATCGAGACATTCAGCACTCCGCCAGCGTGCAGATCTTGGTGAGCATCGTGCCCGCGTCCTTCCGCTGCCGGCTGAAGTCGGCCTTGGCGGGCTTGCCCCACTCGCCGCCGGCCGTGTAGACGATCAGGGCGTTGGCGCGGCGGGTCACGACGGCCCGCTCGCCGCCGACGGCCGGCTTGCCGTGGTCGTAGGCCTGGCCGGTGACCAGCAGGCCCTCGTCGCCGAGTGCGATCTTGACCGCGCCGTACCGGTAGCGTGCGGTGCCGCAGGCCCGTACGGCCGCCCTGAGGTCGCCGACCGCCTTGCCGGCCGCCTGCGGCGAGGAGTAGAGGATCACCTGCTCGGACTTGGAGTAGTCGGGCACCGACGTGTAGACGATCGTCCTGGCCGCCGTGCGCCCGGCCTGGCCCAGCCCGGCCTTCTGGCACGGGTTCACGACGAGCTGGGCGTTCTTCTTGCCCGACACCGTCCAGCTGTGCTCCGGATTGGGGTCCTTCTTGGCGGCGGCCTTCTCGTACAGCAGGAAGTTGCCCGGGATGGCCAGGCCGACGGCGACGAACAGTGCTGCGATCATGGGACAAAATGGTAGGGGTGAGCGACGAAGACCTCAGACGCGTGCTCGGGCTGCTCTGCCAGGACGACACCCTGCGCGCACTCGCGTCCCTGGTGCTCGGTGACACCGGCGACCTGCCCCCCAAGGCGCTCGACCGCCTGGCCAGCGGCGGCCTGGCCGAACGCGACGACGACGGCAAGTGGCGGGCGCGGCCGGAGCGCTTCCGCGAGCTGCTGCGGGAGCGGGCCGAGCCCCCCGCGGAGCTGAGCGCCGAGGAGCGGGTGCTGCGCACGTTCCTGGTCGAGGGCCGGCTGACCACCATGGGCATGCGCCGCGACAAGCGGCTGATCGTGCTGCGCTACATCTCGCGCGTGTTCGAGCCGGGCGTGCGCTACCCCGAGGCCGACGTCAACGTGGCCCTGCGGGCCTTCCACGACGACTTCGCGGCGCTGCGCCGCTATCTGGTGGACGAGGGGCTGCTGTCCAGGGAGGGCAACGTCTACTGGCGCAGCGGCGGGCCGGTCGAGGTGTGAGGCGGGTCAGGGGGCTGACGGGGGTCAGGGGCGGCGCAGGCGGGCGCGGTAGTCGCGGGGCGGCAGGCCGTACTCGCGCCTGAAGGCGCGGCTGAAGTGGAACGGGCTGACGAAGCCCGAGGCGGCGGCCACCTGGCCGACGTCCAGGTCGGTCACCTCCAGCAGGCTCGCGGCGTGCCGCACCCGCGCCCGGCGCACGGCGCCCATCGGGGTCTGGCCGGTCTCGGCCGCGAACAGGTGCGCGAACCTGGACGGCGACAGCGCCACCGCGCGGGCCAGCGAGGCGACCGAGTGCTGGGCCTCGGGCTCGGCGGCGATGAGGTCGAGCGCCTGGCGCACCCGCTCGTCCCCGCCCTCGGCCCCGGAGGCGAGGACGGCCCCCGCCGAGGCCGTGGCCAGCACCAGCACCTCCTCCACCGCCCCGAGCACCAGCTCCCGGGCGGGACTCGACATGACGACCGCCGGCGCGGGCGGCGGCGTGGTGGACGGCGGCCCGGCGGGTGTGGTGTGGCCGGGCATCCAGCGGGCGTCCTGGAGTGCGCGGTCGAAGGCCCGGTCGGCGCGGTCGCGCACCCCGGCGGGCACGCCCTCGACCAGGTGGCAGCCGGGGGCCAGGGCGTACGGCGCGAGCCAGGCCGTCCAGGACGGGCGCGGCTGGAAGTGCACCCACCAGAACCGCCATCTCCCCGCCCCCGGCGCGACCCGGTAGCGCTGCGCCGAGCCCGGCCCGAGCACCGCCAGGTCCCCCTCCCGCACGGTGAACGCCGCCCCCGCCTGCTCGACCCGCCCCTCCCCCGCCTGGGTCCACAGCAGCAGCCAGCTCGGCGAACCGTGGGGGCGGCGGGTGCCGTACCCGGCCGGCTTGTCGTAGTGGCCGACGATCATCAGCTCGGCAGCAGGAACAGACAGGTTCTCAGCGGTCACGGTCATACCGTCCCACGAGCCGGATGCCTACGGTGAAGGGCATGAGGCTGAACGACTTCCACGACCGGGGGTACGTGCTCGTCCCCGCGCTGCTGGCTCCCGAGGAGGTGGCCGAGCTGCGCGAGGAGTTCATGGCCCTGCACGCCGCCGGCCCGATACCCGGGCATTTCTCCCCCGTCCCCCAGGATCCGGGCGCGCCCTACGACGTCCTGCGCGACTACCCCCGGATCATGCACCCCCACCAGGTGAACGACGTCGCCCTGCGCTACCTGCTCGACGCCCGCTTCGCCGCGATCCTGCGCGAGCTGCTGGGCGAGGAGCCGATAGCAGCCCAGAGCATGTTCTACTTCAAGCCGCCGGGCGCCCGCGGGCAGGCGCTGCACCAGGACAACTTCTACCTGCGGGCCGAGCCGGGCACGTGCGTGGCCGCCTGGGTGGCGCTCGACCGCGTCGACCGCGCCAACGGCGGACTCGAAGTGGTCCCCGGCACCCACCTGATGGACCTGTTCTGTCCGGAGGAGGCCGACCAGGACCTCTCCTTCACCCGCGAGTACGTCCCGCCGCCCCCGGGGCTGGAGCGGGTGCCCGTGGACATGCAGCCCGGCGACGTGCTCTTCTTCAACGGCAGCCTGGTGCACGGGTCGGAGCCGAACAGCACGGCCGACCGGTTCAGGCGCAGCTTCATCTGCCACTACACCGGCCGCTCGGCCGAGCGCATCTCGTCCTGGTACGAGACGCTGACGATGGACGGCGAGCGCGTGCTCCTGGAGCCGTCGACCGGCGGCGGCCCCTGCGGCACCGAAGCCACCGGCCCCCACTGACCGCGGCCCGTCAGCCGCCGGATATGTCCGACTCCGCCTCGTCCGGGACCACGCAGTCCCACGGGTCGTCGAGCCACCCGTCAGGCAGTTGCACCTTCTGACGCTCGCCCGACTTCCCCCGGGGCGTGTCGGTGTTCGGCGGCCACGGCTGGTCGTGGTCGAGCTTGGCCAGCCCCTCCCGGAGCCCGTCGAGCGACTCGGCCGTGGCCAGCTCCCGCCGCAGCGCGCTCCCGACCTCGAACCCCTTGAGGTACCACCCGACGTGCTTGCGGAAGTCCGCGATCGCGTACCGCTCGGTGTCGAAGCACTCGGTGAGGCCGGCCGCGTGACGCTCCATCGTCCCGGCCACCTCGCCGAGCGTCGGCCTGACCCGCTCGGGGCTGCCGTTGAACGCGTTCTCCAGGTCCTTGAACAGCCACGGACGCCCGAGGCAGCCGCGCCCGACCACGACGCCGTCGCAGCCGGTGCGCGCCACCATCCGCACCGCGTCGTCGGCGGACCAGATGTCGCCGTTGCCCAGCACCGGGATCTCGGGCACGGCCTCCTTCAGGCGCGCGATCGCCGCCCAGTCGGCCACGCCGCCGTAGTGCTGCTTCGCCGTGCGGGCGTGCAGGGCGATCGCCGCGACGCCCTCCTCGACCGCGATGCGGCCGGCGTCGAGGTAGGTCAGGTGGTCGTCGTCGATGCCCTTGCGCATCTTCATCGTCACCGGCAGCGCCCCCGCGTTCGCCACCGCCGCCCGCAGGATCCGCCGCAGCAGGTTCCTCTTGTACGGCAGCGCCGACCCGCCCCCGCGCCTGGTCACCTTGGGCACCGGGCAGCCGAAGTTGAGATCGACGTGGTCGGCGAGGTCCTCCTCGGCGATCATCCGGACCGCCCGCCCGACGATGTCGGGGTCGACGCCGTAGAGCTGCAGGCTCCTGGGCCGCTCCGACTCGGCGAACCTGATCATCCTGAGCGTCTTGGGATTGCGCTCGACCAGCGCCCGCGTCGTGATCATCTCGCACACGAACAGCCCGGCGCCCTGTTCCCGGCACAACACCCGGAACGGCGCGTTCGTGATGCCCGCCATGGGCGCCAGCACCACGGGCGGCCATGCCCCAATCGGCCCAATCTTCACTCCGTCAGTTGTAGCGCAGCTCAGGCCGGAAGCGGTATTCGCCTATAGGCTGTGGACCGGCATCACCAGGGAGGGATCGATGCTTCTTCGCGTGCGCGTGGCGCTGCCCGACCGTCCGGGGTCTCTGGCCCAGGTCACCAAGGCCCTGGGCACGGCGGGGGCCGACATCACCCAGGTCACCGTCCTCGACCGGGGGGCCGGCTCGGCGGTCGACGACATCACCGTCTTCTGCCCCGAGGGCACCTCGCGGGAGGTGCTGGTCAAGAGCCTGGAGAGCGTCGACGACGTCCGCGTGGAAGGCGTCTGGACCACCCGCGAGACCGCCGGCACCTACCCCGAGCTGGAGATACTCAAGTACATCACCACGGCGGGCGACCGCGGGCTGACCACGCTCGTCGACTCGCTGCCCGTGCTGTTCAGCGCCGACTGGGCCGCCACGGCCGCCGACCACGGCGTGGTCTACGCGAGCTGGCGCGCCCCGCAGGGCCTGACCGTCCCCAGCCCCGCCCCGCCACGCCCGGCGGCCCTCACGCTGGACGGCGGCGTGCACGCCATCCACGCCCCGCTCCCGCCGCTCGCCCTCACCCTGCTGCTGGCCCGCTCCGAGGGGCCGGCCTTCCACCGCATCGAGGTCCACCGGCTCACCCGGATCCTGGAGATCTTCCTGAGCCTGCCGGCCACCGAACGCGGCGTCGCCCGCCGGCTCCGCAAGTAGCGGGAAGCATCTGGTCGGAAAAGGCGCTAGAGTTAGGCACGCAACAGCGCGGAAGTGGCTCAGTGGTAGAGCATCACCTTGCCAAGGTGAGGGTCGCGGGTTCGAATCCCGTCTTCCGCTCGGAGTGGTTCGACTCGGTGGAGTGGCCGAGAGGCGAGGCAGCGGCCTGCAAAGCCGTCCACACGGGTTCAAATCCCGTCTCCACCTCCAAGGACGATTAGCTCAGCGGGAGAGCGCTTCCCTGACACGGAAGAGGTCACTGGTTCAATCCCAGTATCGTCCACCACACTCCAAGGCCAGACCCGGGACATCGGGGTCTGGCCTTTCGGCTGTCCGGGCCCCGGCCGCCCTCGATGACGGGCCGGTTCACGGACGAGCCCGCCCCTGCGCTTCCCGGACAGAGCGGTGGCGCGCCGCTCAGATGGTGGCGGGATCCGGCCTGCCGGCCAACGGACGGAAGTTCGCGGCGCTCGGCACGTCCTGATCGGGGCGGCCGGGGACTCCGTATCTTTCGTGACCAGTAACGTGATCTTGAGAGGATCCGCTGGAGGAAACGTTGGGCCGTCGTGAGCAGCCGTTGGACCCGACCTCCGGGCCCGTCGCCCGATTCGCGTACGAGCTGCGCAAGTTACGGCAGGAGGCCGGCGGGCTCACGTACCGGGCGATGGCGGCCCGCGCCCACTACTCCGCCGCCACCCTCGCCCAGGCCGCCGCCGGTGACCGGCTGCCCTCGCTGCCCGTCGCCCTGGCCTACGTCCAGGCCTGCGGCGGGGACGTCGAGACCTGGCGGCGGCGCTGGGCGGAGGCCGACCGGGAAGCCCTCGCCCAGGCGGCCGCCGAGGACGACTCCCCCGCCCCGTACCTCGGGCTGGCCCGGTTCGAGACCAGCGACCAGGACCGCTTCTTCGGGCGCGGGGCGCTGGTGGAGCGGCTGGCGGCGCTGGTCGGCGAGCACCGGCTGGTCCTGCTCGTCGGGCCGTCCGGCAGCGGCAAGTCCTCCCTCCTGCGCGCGGGGCTGGTGCCCCGGCTGCTGCGGGCCGGCGGCGGCCGGCCGCCCGTGGTCCGCGTGGTCACGCCCGGTCCCGAGCCGCGGCCGGAGGAGGCCCGCGTGCGGGCGGACGTGCTCGTCGTCGACCAGTTCGAGGAGGTCTTCGCGCTGTGCGCCGACCCGGCGCGGCGGGCCGCCTTCATCGACGCGCTGCTGGCCGCCGCGCGGGCCGGGAAGGGGCCGCGGGTCGTGCTGGCCGTACGGGCCGACTTCTTCGGGCAGTGCGCCGGGCACCGCGGGCTGGCCGAGGCGGCCAGGGACGCGACGTTGCTGATGAGCCCGATGAGCGCGGCCGAGCTGCGGGCCGCGATCGTCCGGCCGGCGGCCGGGGCCGGACTGGTCGTGGAGCGCGAGCTCACCGCCATGATCGTCGGGGAGGTGGCGGGCGAGCCCGGCGCGCTGCCGCTGATGTCGCACGCGTTGCTGGAGACCTGGCGGCGGCGGCGCGGCCGGGTGCTGACGGTGGCGAGCTACGCGGCCGCGGGCGGTCTGCGCAGCGCCATCGCGCGCACGTCCGAGGAACTGTACGCCGGTCTGTCCCCCGCGCGGCGGGAGCGCCTGCGCCACCTGATGCTCCGCCTGGTCACCCCCGGCCAGGACGGCCAGGACACCCGCCGCCCGGTCGAGCGCGCCGAACTGCTCACCGGGGAGCCGGACGATGAGACCGGCGTGCTGCTGGAGCGGCTGGCCGAGGCGCGGCTGGTCACCCTCGACGAGGGACGCGTCGACCTGGCGCACGAGGCGCTCCTCACCGCCTGGCCCCGGCTGCACGGCTGGATCGAGGAGGACCGCGAACGCCTGCGCGTGCACCGCCGCCTGACCGAGGCGGCCGGCACCTGGACGGACCACGACCGCGACCCTGGCGGCCTGTACCGGGGGGTGGCGCTGGCCGTCGCCGACGAGCACCTCGGACGGACCGACGGCCTCACGCCGCTGGAACGCGACTTCCTCACGGCGAGCCTCACCGCCCGCGACGGCGAACGACGACGGCGCAGGCGGCGCACGACGGCCACCGCGGTGCTGCTCGTGCTCACCCTGACCGCGGCGCTGCTGGCCTGGCAGCAGAGCAGGACCGGTGAGCAGCGGCAGCGCGAGGCCGAGGCCCGCCGCACGGCCGGCGTGGCGGCGAGCCTGCGCGACTCCGACCCGCGCGCCTCGATGCGGCTGGCCCTGGCCGCCTGGCGGCTGGCGGACCTGCCGGAGACCCGTTCCGCCCTGCTGACCGCGGCCGCCCAGCAGCCCCAGGACGTCTTCACCGACCCCGCCGGCGGCAACCGGACCAGGCGGCACCTCAGCGCCGACGGGCGGACCCTGCTCAGCGTCGGCGCCGACCAGGTCACGTCCTGGGACCTGGACGCCCGCCGCGCGACGGGCTCCATGCCCGGCCCCGGCGCGGCGCTGGACCAGCTGGGCGCCGGGCGAGGCGACGCGTGGACCCTGCCCATGCGCCTGACGGACGGCGAGGTGGGCCTGTGGGACCTGCGGACCGGCAGCCGGGCCCCGGCCGCCCTCGGCCGCGCGCCGGACGGGTACGAGGCCGGCCCGGACGGGCACACCGTCATCGGCTACGACGCCGGGCGGGACACGTACCGGGTCCGGGTGTGGGACACGCGGACCCGGCGCGAGCTGCTGACGATCGTGTTCCCCCGCCGGGCGCCCGCCGAGCCGGCGGAGATCACCTGGGAGTTCGGGACGGCGTACCTGCGCAGCTCGGCCGACCGGCGCGACTGGGCGGACCCGTCGTTCCCGGACGCGACGCTCGGCCCGGACGGCCGCCTGCTGGCGCTGTGCGTGCCCGGCGAGCCGTTGCAGCTGTGGGACGTCGCGGCGGCCCGCAGGATCGGCACGCCGTGGGCGCCCGTCCTCACCCGTGAGCAGTGCCAGTACGAGCGGGTGCGCTTCACCCCCGACGGCGGGCGCCTGGCGGTGGTCACGAAGGAGAAGGTGCGCATGTGGGAGCTCGCGTCGGGGAAGGAGCTGCCGGGCGTCGTCCGCCGCGACGTCAAGGAGGTGTCCTTCAGCGCCGACGGCGCCTTCCTGGCCGCCTCCGACGGCGCCGCGATCCTCCTGTGGCGCCTGGCCGCTCCCGAATCGCCGGTCTTCCGGCATCCCCTGTCGGGTGAGCAGGCGGTGGACCTGCGGGTGGACCCGGCGGCGAACCGGATCCGCTACCTCGCCGGGTCCGGCTCCACGTGGCCCGCGACCGTGCGCACCCTCGGCCTGGGCGAGGCGGCGAGCCCCGGATGGCGGGAGGAGGCGGCCGCCGCGGCGGCCTTCGGCCCGGACGGGGCCACGCTCGCCTTCGGCTACCCGCGGCACGAGCCGGGCCTCGTGCGCTTCCGGCTGTACGACCGGCGGACCGGCCGGCCCACCGCCGACCTCCCGGAGGTGGCCTGCCCGGAGCCGGAGTCGCAGGTCCCGCAGTGCACGGTGCTGCTGGCCTTCGACGACGACGGGCGGCGGCTGGCCTACGGCGGCTCGCCCCTGGGTTACCGCTCGCTGCCCACCCGGGTGTCCGTGTGGGACGTCGCCGGCGTCCGCCTGTCGGACAGCCTGACGCTGGACGGCGACGCCCGCTCGGTCGGCTCCCTCGCCTTCGGCCCCGGCGGCACGCTGCTGGCGGCCTCCCCGCCCATGGTGGGCCGGCTGAGCGTCTGGGACCCGCGCAGCCGGACCGTCACGAAGGTGCTGCCCGACGTCACCGGCCACGAGCTGCGGACCGATCGCGACCGGCGGCTGCTGGTCACCTCCGCGGGCGACCTCGTCGACCTGTCCTCGATGAGGCCGATCCAGGGCCGGTACGGGCCCGGCGAGACCACCTCCCTGGCCTTCAGCCCGGACGGCCGGTACCTGGCCGCGGGCGACGCCACGGGCCGCACCGTCCTGTGGGACGGCCGCGCGGAGCGCCGCCTCGGCACGCTGGCGATCCCCACGACGGCCGCCACCGACCGCAGCGTCATGGTCAACGCGCTGGCGTTCTCGCCGGACGGCACGGTGCTCGCGTCCGGCGGCGCGAACGGCTCGCTGCAGCTGTGGGACGTGGCCTCCCGCCAGCCGATCGGATCGCCGCTGCCCACGCCGGGCGACGCCGTCCTCGCGCTGGCCTTCGGCGACGGCGGCCGGGTCCTGTACGCGGCCGGGGAGCACGTCCCGGTGCAGCGGTACGAGCTCGATCCGGCCGCCTCGGCCGCCGTCCTGTGCCGGCGGGCCGGGGAGCTGACGTCCGCGGAGTGGCGGGCGTACTTCCCGCGGCGTCCGTACCAGCGGGGTTGTCCGCCCGGCCGGCCGGAGGCGCCCACCCGGGCGGCGCCGGCCGGTGGGCCGTGAGCAGAATCGTCCCCATGGACATCGAACGTGCCCGCACCGCCCTGGCCGCCGCCTACCGCGAGTTCACCGCCGCGGTGCAGGAGACGGACCCGCTCAGCCCCACCCGGTGCGCCGGTTGGGCCGGGGTGGATCTGCTCTTCCACGTGCTGTGCGACGCCCAGCGAGCCCTCGTCGCGTTCGCCACCCCCGCCGACGGGCCGCCCGACGTGGACCACGTCACCTATTGGAGCTCCTTCCAGCCCGTCCCGGACGCCCCGGACGGCACCGGCGGGGGCGGCGCGGACGCCCACGCCTGGTGGGTGCGCAGGTCCGCCTCCGCCTTCACCCGGCCCTCCGGGGTGTTGCGGGTGTGGGAGGACACCGCCCCCGCCGCCGTGCGGGCGGCGCTCGCGGCCGACCCGGCGGGGCACGTCGCCACGCAGGGCCACGTGGTCGCCGTCCCCGACTTCCTGGCCACGCTGGCGACCGAGGCCGCCGTCCACCACCTCGACCTGCGGGCCGCGCGGCCGCCCGCCCGGGAGGCGCTGGAACTGGCGGGCGAGACCCTCGACGGGCTGCTCGGCGATGACCGCCCGTCCCGTCTCGACCTGACCACGTACGTGCTCGAAGCCACCGGACGGCTCCCGTCCGCCGACGACCGCTTCCCGCTGCTGGGCTGAGCACCGCGGAGCAGGTGGTCAGAGACGCGACCACGTCTCTGCCGGACGGGCTCGGAGCAGGACACCCGGCCTGTCGCGGGCAGGGCGTCCAGGACGGCCAGGCACTCGGCGGGCCTGGCGGCCTCCAGCAGCGCGGCGGCGGCCTCCATCGCGGTGCGGCGGAGGGGCGTCGTCATTTCCCCATCCCCAGGGTGATGCCTTCGGTGACGCGGCGTCCGACCCAGGCGAAGAGCACCACCATGGGCAGCACGACCACGCAGACGCCGGCGAACATGCCACCCCAGTTGGTGCCGGTGTACTGCTGCTGCTGGGCGAAGCCGATCAGCGCCACCGGGAGCGTCTCCTTCTCGTCGTCCTGCATCAGCACCAGGGCGAGCATGGTCTCGTTCCAGGAGACGATGAGCTGCAGCACGAACACGGTGACCAGCCCCGGCCGGGCGACCGGCACCACGATGCGCAGGAACGTCCGCCACACCCCGGCGCCGTCCAGCGCGGCGGCCTCCTCCAGCTCGCCGGGCAGCGACCGGAAGAAGCCGGTCAGCAGGAAGACGGTGAACGGCATGGCCGTGCCGACGTAGGCCAGGGTGAGGCCGGTCAGGGTGGAGGTGAGCTCCAGGCTGCTCAGCATGAGGAAGATCGGCAGCAGGATGACCTGCGTGGGCACGCCGGTCCCGAGCGCGAACAGCAGCGTCAGCGGCCGTCCAGCGCGGTTCGCCGTCCGGGTCAGCGCGTACGCGGCCGGCGCGGCGACCACCACGGCCAGCACCGAGGACAGCACGCCGACGACCGCGCTGTTGACCGCGGCCCGGCCGAAGTTCCCGACCTCCAGCGCGGTCAGGTAGTTGTCCAGCGTCGGCGGGATCGGCAGCCGCCACGGATGGTCGAACACGTCGCGGGTGCTCTTCAGCGATGTGATCAGCACCCACGCCAGCAGCGCCACGTCGGCGGCGACGACCGCCCACACGGCCGCCTTCATGGGCGCGAGCCTCGTCGTTCGCATGGTCGGTCTCATGGTGGGGCCCCTTCAGAACCGGACGGCTTCGCGGTCGAGCGCCCGCCGCAGCAGGAGCACCACGGCCGCCGCGATCAGCAGGCTGAACAGCGCGCTGGCGGCGGTCATCCCCAGCTCGGGCGGCGAGCCGGAGCCGCCGTACGTGGCCGCGTAGCTGTAGAGGGCGACGGTCCAGGTGCTGCTCGGCGGGGTGCCCGCGGTGCCGCCGCCGAACACCAGCACCAGCTCGAACACCTTGATCGAGCTGATGGTCCACAGCAGCGCGCAGACGCTGAGCACGTCCCAGGTCAGCGGGATCGTGACGTGCCGCAGCCGCTGCCATGACGTGGCCCCGACCAGCGCGCAGTCCTCGTAGAAGGAGGCGGGGATGCGGTCGACGGCGGCCATGATGATCGTGGTGTAGTACCCGACGGCCGCCCAGATCGCCACGATCATGATGAGCGTGAACGTGTTGTCCACGGCCAGCCACTTGGGCGGGTCGCTCACCCCGAAGACACCCCTCAGCACGGTGTTGACCAGCCCGTCGGGGTTGAACAGGAACCCCGCCACGATGGCCGGCACCAGCGCGCTGACGATGTTGGGGAAGAACAGGATGTTGCGCGCGACCAGCCGCCCGCGCATCTCCCTGAGCACCATCGTGAGCGCGAACCCGGCGGCGAACGTCACGCCACCGCCGACGACCAGCAGCTTCAGGGTGTTGAGCAGCGCGGTGTGGAAGACCGGGTCGCCCAGCAGGCGGGCGTAGTTGCGCAGGCCGACGAAGCGCGAATCGCCGTACCCGGCGGTCTGCTGGAGGCTGATCCACACCGCGTGGCAGGCCGGGCCGAGGACGAAGACGGCCAGCAGCGCGAGGGCCGGCCCGACCATGGGGACGAAGGCCCGCTGCCGGGCCCGTACGGCCGGACCGGGCCGCGTCTCGGGTTCGGCCGCCATCAGCTGCCCTGGTTCTTCCAGAAGCCGGCCTGAACCGCGGTGATCTTGTCCACGAACCCCTGCGCGGTGAGCCGGCCGTTGAACAGCTCGCCCACCGTCGGGTAGTAGACCTTGTCGGTCCAGCCCGGCACGCTCAGCCCGGCCGCGAACGGGTAGGTCTCGGGCACGCTGTCGAGCTGCCTCTTCACCCCCGCCAGGGCCTCGGGCACGAACGCGTCCGCGCGCGGCGAGAGCACGGAGGCGGTCCTGGCCAGGTCGTCGGCGAACTCCCTGGTCGTCAGGTACGCGATGAACCGCTCGCCGGCCTCGACGTTCCTGGCCTTGGCCGGCATCGCGAAGCCGAACTGCACGACCTCCTCGCCCTTGGCCGGCCCGCCGACCTCGGGGAAGGGCATGGAGGCGGGCTTGAATCCGGCCCTGGCGTACGAGCCGACCTCGCTGGGCAGCCAGGAACCCATGATCATGAACGCGGCCCGGCCCTGGGCCCAGTTCTTCTGCTGCTCGGGGTATTTGCCGGCGTCGTACCCCTTGAGCAGGTAGCCCTCCTTGGCGAACCGTTCGATCTGCCGGGCGGCGGCCAGCACCTCGGGTTTCTTCCACGCCTGTCCGGTTTTGTCCTCGGCGATGGCCTTGAGGCCGTCCGCGCCGATCGTCCGGTAGAGGTAGTAGTTCATCCAGTAGGAGTCGGACCAGTACTGTTCGCCGTCGGCGGTGAGCGGGGCCGTCCGGCCGCCGGCCTTGAGCCTGCCGAGCAGCGCCAGGAACGCGTTCCAGTCCGTCGGCGGCGTCTCGGTGAGGGTGGCGGCGTCGTAGAACAGGCCGATGCCGGCCACGCTGTAGGGCACCATGTACGGCTGCCCGTCCGGCAGCCGCAACGCCGGGCTTTGCGAGTACTTGGCCGGGATGACGTCCTTGACCTTCTTCCCCGCCTCGCCGGGCACGTCGGCCTCGTACACCTTGGCCAGCCCCCGGGCCACGCCCGGGGTCACCATGAACGGCCGGATCGTGTCGTCGGACTGGTCCACCACGTCCGGCACCTTGGACGTGGTGAGCGCGGCGGGCAGTTTCTGCTTGACCACGTCGCGGCCGGCCCACTCGACCCTGACCTTGATGCCGGTGGCCCGGGTGAAGCGGGTGATCGCGGCCTGCAGGGCCACCTGCTGGGGCTCGCCCTGCTTCCACATCGACCAGTAGACGAGCTCCTTGCCGGCCGCGTCCTGGGCGCCGCCGCCGCAGGCGGTGACCAGGCCGAGGGCCAGCGTGCCGGCGGCGAGCCCGGCGAACGCTCTGCGGATGGGGAGGGATCGGGATGAGCTCATCGAGCGGCACCGCCTGTCGTGTGAGGTTCGGGGGGTGATCGGTCCGGCGGGGCCCGGACGGGGCCCCGCCGGAGGATGGTCAGCCGACGGTCCAGCGCTGCAGCGCCGAGCCGGTGTCGGCCTGCTGGGTGACGAGGGCGCCGTCGGCGGTGGAGGCCGTGGTGAGCAGCAGCCCGCTCTTCTGCGAGGCGATCCGGTAGCCGCCCGCGGAGGCGGGGGTGACCTGCCAGCGCTGGTTCGCGGCGCCGGTGCACGTCCATTGGATGATCTTGGCGCCGGCGGCGGTCGAGCCGCCGCTGACGTCCGCGCAGAGCTTGGACAGGCCGTTGGCGATCTGGTAGGAGCCGTCGGACTGGCGGGTGAAGACCCAGCGCTGGTTGGCGCCGGAGTTGGGGGTCCAGGTGATGAGCTGGGTGCCCGGGGTGGTGGAGTGGTCGGGGTCGTCCAGGGCCTTGCCGGCGGCGGTGAGGGTGTGGGTGCCGCTCAGGTCGCCGCCCGAGGCGCCGGTGTCGGTCAGCGTCAGGGTCTGCTCGGCGGCCGTGCGGTGGCCGCCCACCGTCCCGCCGGAGGTGTCGCTCCAGTGGCGTACGGGGGTGGTCTCGGCCGGTCGGGCCGAGTCCGCCGTCAGGGCGAGCGCGAGGCCGCTGTAGCGGTTGACCAGCCGGTGGCCGCTGCCGCCCGGCACCACGAACCACTGCTGGCCCGCGGTGGGCCCGCCGGCGCCGGGGGCGGTGACGGCCGGCTTCGCCCCCCAGGCGCGGCCGGCCGTCGTGGCCGCGTCCACGCCGAGCAGTCCGCCGGTCGAGGCGTTGGCGATGCGGTAGGAGCCGTCGCCGTTGGGAGTGAACGTCCAGTTCTCCAGGGGCGAGCCGGTCGGGGCGGCGGTGGAGGTGGTCGCCGGGCCGCCGGAGACCTGGGCCAGGACGCGGCCCGCCCCGGTGCCGATCCGGTAGGTCCTGGCCGGGTCCGCCGGGGCGGGGGCGGGCGCGGAGGAGGTGACGGTGAGGTTCGCGTACTCGCCGCTGGAGGTCGCGCACTCGATCGAGCAGTACGAGCGGAACGTCCTGCCGACGACGGCCGAGCCGGTCCTGCTGACGTCGTCGAGGAACCAGCGGTACCAGGAGCCGGAGACGTAGCTCCCGGTGTCGCCGATCAGGCGCCATCGCTGGGTCGACAGGTCGTCGGTGACGTAGAGGCGCTGCGGCTGACGGCCGGAGACGACCTCGGGCTCGCCGAGGTACAGGCCGAGGTGTGCGTCGTAGGCGATGTTCATGATGAACAGGTCGGACTTCGGCGGCAGCTCCCCGGCGGCGATCTGCTGGTCGACCGTGCCGGTGTTGGCCGGGTCGTAGTCGCCGCTCACGGGCGTGTAGCCCCGGGGGTTCGCGGCGGTGACCGGGACCATGTTGCTCTCCTTGCCGCCCACGCCGGGCTGCGACCAGGAGCCGTCGTACCACTTGGTCCACGAGCCGGTCGCCATCTTGGCCGACATCGGCGCCCGCGCCACGTGGGCCAGGCCGCCGTTGCCGCCGCCCACGCCGCCCTTCGGGATGATCCGCGAGCCGTAGTAGACGTAGAAGTAGCCCGAGACCGGGTCGGCGAACAGGCGCGGGTCGCCGTCGCCGTAGTCGTAGGTCTGGTTGGGGAAGGCCGCGCCGTCGTTGCGCTTCGTGCTGTACGGCGAGGTGATCGCGTGGCCGAGGATGGTCCACACCCGGCCCTGGTTGCGGGAGACGGCGTAGTCGAGCGAGTCGTAGTGCAGGCCGTCGCCGAAGGGCTGGGGGGTGAACTCGTTGTGCACCAGGCCGTACCAGTCGCCGGTGTCGGGGTCCACCCAGACGCCGACCAGGTCGCAGTAGTTCTTGTGGGCGTACCCCGAGCCGGCGCCGGCGGGGGTCGCCTCGACGCCGGTCGGGCTGTTGTTGCAGCGCCAGGTCGTGTCGTTGTTGCGGTCGGCGGAGTTGGCCGGGTTGACCGCGTCGCTGATCGCGGCCGAGCGGGTGGCGGTCTCGAAGTTGGTGCCGGTGAAGAAGTCCCAGTAGCGGGGGTCGGAGGCGCCGTAGAGGGCGGCCGACTGCTGGAAGTAGAAGGTGCCGTCCTTGTCGATGTAGGTGGCCGCCGGGGTGTCGGTGGGATGGGCGTAGCGGCCGGTGGAGCCGACGGTGATCGTGTAGGTGGCGTCGGGCGGTGCGGCCGACGCGGGCGGGACGGCCGGGGAGCCGCCCAGGACCAGCGTCAGGGCCGCGGCGGCGGCGGTGAGCACGTTGCGATGGGGGGACACGGGTGCTCCTTTCTGTCGGGCACGCCATATCTGGCGGCCCTTGGGGAACCACGAGCCGGAACCGCGTGGCCGGACCATACGCCAGATTTGACCGCTCAAACAAGGCCCGAATTCGCATTCTTGCTCTCTTGTCCGGTCAAACGGCACGTAATGCGCACAATGGTTGACGAGATCAGAGCCGGGCGGCTACGTTTCGGGGCGACGTCATTGGACCGGTCAAACCCCCTTGGAGGCCGCGTGGTCACGATGCAGGACGTGGCCGAGCGGGCCGGGGTCACCAAGCAGACCGTCTCCAACGTGGTCACCGGCCGCGTACGCGTGCGCCCCGAGACCGAGGCCAGGGTGCGCGCGGCCATCGCCGAGCTCGGCTACACCCCCAACCTGGTCGCCCGCTCCCTGGCCACCGGCACCACCATGACCGTCGGCCTGTTCGTGCCGACGGTGGCCAGCTCGTTCTACTCGGCCGTGGTCGAGGAGGCCGAGAACGTCCTGGAGGAGCACGGCTACCACCTGCTGCTGTGCACCACCCGCCTCGACGGCGACCGGGCCCGCCGGCACATCACCGGCCTGACCAGCCGCTCGGTCGACGCCCTGCTGATCGCCGGCGACAACGGCCTGACCGAGCACCTGCCCCTGCTGGCCGACGCGCGTTTCCCCGTGGCGCTGTGCGCGTGGGAGAGCGAGGTGCCCGACACCCTGCCCGTCGTCACGATCGACTACGAGCAGGCCGGCTACCTGGCCGGACGGCACCTGCGCGAGCTGGGCCACGAGCGGGTCGCGGTGCTGAGCAGCGCGCCGCACGCGCTGCGCGTCCAGGGGTTCCGGCGCGCGTTCGGCCTCGACGGCCTCGACGTCCCGGCCGCGGCCGTCTTCACCGCGCCGGAGCCGACGGCGATGGGCGGCTTCACCGCCGCCACCGCGGCCCTGGCCGCCGACCCCGGTGTGACCGCGGTGTTCTGCACCCACGACATCCTCGCGCTGGGCGCGCTGGAGGCGGCCCGGCTCGGCGGCCGCTCGGTCCCCGGCGACCTGTCGGTGGTCGGCCACGACGACATCGACGAGGTACGGGTGACGCACCCCGCGCTCACCACGGTCGCCGTCCCGAGCAGGGAGATGACCAGGCAGGCCATCGAGCTCCTGCTGCGCGCCCTGGACGAGGGCCGCCCGCCGGTCAACTCACTGCAGTTGCTGCGCTCGACCCTGATCGTCCGCGCCAGCAGCGGCCCGGCCTGACCTCCTGCGGCGCGGCGTACGCGGCCAGCGTGCGGTACAGCCGGCGTCCGCAGCCCCGGGCGCTCCAGCCCGCCGCCGCCCCGACGGCGATCCCGGCCAGCACGTCGCCCGGGTAGTGGGCGCCCACGTACACGCGGGAGGCGGCCACCGCGGCGGCGAGCAGCGTGACCGAGGTGGCGACCGGCAGCGGCGCGTCCCTGGCGACGGCCACCGCGAAGGCGACCGCGGACGCGCTGTGCCCCGACGGCAGCGAGGAGGACGCCGGCACCCGGCGGCGCCGGATCACCGGGATGAGGTCCGTGAGCGGCCGCGGCCTGCGGATCGCCTGCTTGACGACCATGCTGGTCAGCGGGCTGGCCAGCGAGATCGCCAGCAGCCCGCGCACACCCGCCCGCTGCAGCCGCGGCCGGCCCGTCATCATCAGCAGGCCCGCGACCAGCCCCCACAGGACCGAGTTGTCGGCCGCCGACGACAGATGCGGCAGCAGGGCGTCGAGCACGGGCAGGTCGGAGCGCGCGACCCGGTCGAAGGCCCGTTTGTCCCAGGCGTCGAAACGTTCGAGCAGCATCATCCAGCCGATCACCTCCGCGACGGCCCTACACCTGCCCGCCGATCATGCCGGTCATGCCCGGGACGGCCTGGCTCCCGTGCTCTCCCTGACCACGAGCTCGGGCTCGACCAGCCGCCGCGCCTCGGGCTCGTGCCCGGCCATGAAGTCGAGCAGCAGGTGGAAGGCGTGCCTGCCGACCTCGCCGAAGTCCTGGCGCACGGTGGTCAGCGGGGGCCAGAAGTAGGCCGACTCGGGGATGTCGTCGAACCCGGCCACGCTCACGTCTTCAGGCACCCGGCGGCCGGCCTCGCGCAGCGCGCGCAGCACGCCGAGCGCCATCTGGTCGTTGGCCACGAACACGGCGGTGACGTCGGGGTTCTCGCAGAGGCGGCGGCCGAGCTGGTAGCCCGAGCGAGCGCTCCAGTCGCCGCGCAGCACCTCGGGCACCTCGCGGCCGGCGGCCTCCAGCACGCCGCGCCAGCCCTCGATGCGGCCGTTGGCGTCGAGCCAGTCGGCCGGACCGGCGACGTGCCAGACCGTCTCGTGGCCGAGGCTGAGCAGGTGGCGGGTGACCCGCCTGGCCCCCGCCTGCTGGTCGACCTTGGCCACCGGCACGGGGATGTCGTCACCGGCGTCGACGGCCACCACCGGCATCTCGGGCGGCAGGTGGCGCAGGCCGTCGGCGGCCGACTCGTGCGGCGCCACGATGATCACGCCGTCGACCGCCTGGGCGCGCAGCCGCTGCACGCCCTCCTCCATCGACCTGCGGCTGAGCGAGGGCAGGCTGGCGATGCTGACGTTGTAGCCGGCCCGCCTGGCCGCCTGCTCGATGCAGTAGAGCGTGGAGGCCGGGCCGTAGAGGGTGGTGTCGATGCTGACCACGCCGAGCACCCCGGACCTGCCGGTGACGAGCTGGCGGGCGGCCTGGTTGGGCCGGTAGTCGAGCTCGCGCACCGCGGCCATGACGCGGGCCCTGGTCTCCGCGCGGACCCGGTCGGGCGCGTTGAGCACGCGCGAGACCGTCATGGCCGAGACCCCGGCGAGCACGGCCACGTCCATGAGCACCGCCGGCCTGTCGCCCTTCGATTTCACCGCCGCTCACCTCCTGTCAGCGGTAACGCTAACAGGCCCGGGGCCGTGCCGCGCGACCGCGCGGGAGCCGCGAACGACCCCCGCCGATTCGCGGTACCCCTGGTCGGCGGCCTGACGCTGCCAGGTAACTGCCAGGAACGGTAGGTAGTCTGCCTCGCCATGAACTGGCAGCGGCACGTCAACAAAGCGCTGGTCAGGTTCACCGGATTCCAGATCGAGCGAGTGGGGAACACGCCCTCTCCCCCGCCCGCTCCCGAGATCAGACCGCCCGCGGATCCGCTAACCGACCGGCTGCTCGAATCCCCCGTCTTCCTCCTGTCCCCCGTACGGTCCGGCTCCACGCTCCTGCGCGCGATCCTCAACGCCCACCCGGACCTGCACGCCCCGCACGAACTGCACGTACGCCGGTTGCGGGTGCAGTTCGGCACCCCGCTGGCCGCCAAGGCGATGGCCGCGCTCGGGCACAACCAGGCCGACCTGGAACACCTGCTCTGGGACCGGGTGCTGCACCGCGAGCTGGTCCGCAGCGGCAAGCGGTACGTCGTGGACAAGACCCCCGCCAACGCCTTCGCCCACCAGCGCATCGCCGCCTGCTGGCCGGACGCCCGCTTCGTCTTCCTGCTGCGCCACCCCGCCTCCATCGCCACGTCCTGGCACGAGGCCAGCCCCGACCGGCGCACCCCCGAGGAGGCCGCCCTCGACGCCCTGCGGTACATGAAGGCCGTGCAGAAGGCCAGGGCCGCGCTGCCGGGTCTGACCGTCAGGTACGAGGAGCTGAGCGCCGAGCCCGAGCGCGTCACCCGCGAGATCTGCGCGTTCCTCGGCCTGGAGTGGGAGCCCCGGATGCTCTCCTACGGCGAGCAGCAGGTGCTGGAGAAGGGGCTCGGCGACTGGCGGGACAAGATCAGGACCGGAAGCGTCCAGCCCGCCCGCGAGCTGCCCTCCCCCGACCAGATCCCCGAACCCCTCAAGCCCATCGCCCGGACCTGGGGGTACCTCGCGTGAAGATCCGCTACCTGATGCTGCACGCCTACGGCATGGGCGGCACGATCCGCACGGTGGTCAACCAGGCGAACGCGATGACCGCGGCCGGGCACGACGTCGAACTGGTCAGCCTGGTACGGCGGCGCACGACCCCGCAGTTCGCGATCGACCCCCGCATCACCATCACCACGCTGGTGGACCAGCGCGAGGGCAGGCAGCCCGACTCCGTCGGCCGCAAGGCGTGGCGGCGGATCCGCGGCAAGATCGTGCCGCGCGGCGAGTTCGCCGCCGACTACTTCACCGAGCGGGTGGAACGCGCCGCGATGGACTACGTCTCCGGCCTGAGCGGCGGCGTCCTGGTGACGACCAGGCCCGCGCTGAACCTGATCTCCGCCCGGCGCACCCCCGCCGACGTCGTCAGGATCGCGCAGGAGCACATGAACCTGTCCGCCTACCCCGACACGATCCGCAGGGAGATCGCCCGCCACTACGGCAGGTTCGCCGCGGTGACCGTGCTGACCAGGACCAACAAGCTCGAGTACCAGCGCCTGCTGCCGGACACGCCGGTGGTGGTGATCCCGAACGCCGTCCACCGCGTGGAGCAGGAACGTTCCCGGCAGGTCGAGCCGGTCGTGGTGGCGGCCGGGCGGCTGGTGCCGCAGAAGGGGTTCGACCTGCTCATCGAGGCGTTCGCGCAGGTCGTACGGGTGCATCCGGAGTGGCGGCTGCGCGTCTTCGGCACCGGGCCGCGCCGCAGCCAGCTCGCCGGGCTCGTCGCCCAGCACGGTCTGGGCGACCACGTGACGCTGCCCGGCCGTACCGAGCGGCTGGAGAAGGAGCTGGCCGAGGCGTCGGTCTACGCGCTCAGCTCCCGCTTCGAGGGCCTGCCCATGGTGATGATCGAGGCCATGACGCACGCGCTGCCCGTGGTCGCCTTCGACTGCCCGACCGGGCCGCGGGACGTACTGACCGACGGCGTGGACGGCGTCCTGGTGCCACCCAGGGACGTGGACGCCCTGGCCGCGGCGCTGATCCGGGTGATCGGCGACCGGGAGCTGCGGGTGCGCATGGGCGAGGCGGCGGCGGCGACGTCGCGGGCGTACGGGCCGGAGGTGGTGATGCCGATGTGGGAGGAGCTGTTCTCCGGGCTGGCGCGGGGGCGACAGGTGGCGGACAACCTCTGGACGGGCCGCTGACGGTCCCGGCGCGGAAAGATCTACCTGGTGGATCCGCCGGTGGCGGCGAGGTTTCTAACGATTCGGTCACAGATTTTGCCTCAAATCGTTAAAAGCATGCCAAACCGGGCGGCAGCCTGGGGTACATGCGTAACCGGAAAGCTCGACTCACCGCGTTCGCAGGCGCCTTCGCCCTGGTCACGGGGCTGGGCGTGCCCGCGTACGCGCAGACCGCCGCCCCCTCCGTCGCCGCCCCCTCCCTCGCCGCCTCCACCGCCGACGCCGGGGCGCCGGCCGTCTATGGCCGGGCCGCCTACCTGATGGACGCCCGGTCCGGCGCCGCCCTGTTCGGCAAGGCCGCCGACACCCGCATGCCGATCGCCAGCCTCACCAAGACGATGACGGCGTACGTCGTCCTGCAGTCGGCCAAGCCCACGGACATGGTGGAGATCGCCGCCCAGGACGCGCGGTACGCCGAGGACGGCGGCGGCACCACCGCCGACCTGCGGCCCGGCGACCGGCTGCCGGTCGGCGAGCTGCTCTACGCGCTCATGCTGCCCTCGGGCGCCGACGCCGCCCACGCGCTGGCCCGCACGTACGGACCCGGCGTGCCGGGGTTCGTCGCCAAGATGAACGCCACCGCCCGCTCGCTCGGCATGAACGACACCCGTTACGTCAACGCCGACGGGCTGCCGACACCGGCGGGCGACGGCTGGTCCACCGCCCGCGACCAGGCCGTACTGGCCGCCAAGGCCCTCCAGGTGCCGCTGATCGAAGGCGTGGCAGGGACCCGGTACCACGAGCTGGCCGCGACCGAGGAGCACGGCGCGTACGGCTGGCGCAACACCAACCGCCTGCTCGCCGAGCCGGGGGTGATCGGGTTGAAGACGGGGTTCACCCGCGCGGCGGGGTACAGCCTGGCCTTCGCCGGCGATCGGGACGGGCGCCGGCTGGTGGGCGTGATCCTGGGCGAGTCGATCTCCAGCCGCCGCTACGACACCGCCCAGGCCCTCCTCACCTGGGCCCCCACCCGCGCCTCCGCCTGACCCCACCCCCACCCAACTCCTCACCACCTGACAGGCGTCATCTCCTGGGGCGGCTGGTTGTCCGCATGATGGACGCTCGTGATCTCTTGGGTTAGTTTGCCCGGCATGAACGTTCGCATCGCGATGAGCGTGCTGTCCGCGGCGCTCGTGCTCGCCGCCCCGCTCCCCGCCCACGCCGCCACCCCCGGCCCGGGCCTCGGCTGGGAGCTCAAGGAGACCGGCGTGACCGCCCGCTTCCGCGGTCTCGCGCCCGTCAGCAGGGACGTGGTGTGGGCCGCCGGCACCGGCGGAACCGTCCTGCGGACCGTGGACGGCGGCCGCACCTGGCAGAACGTCTCCCCGCCCGGCACCGAGGCCCTCCAGTTCCGCGACGTGGAGGCGTTCGACGCCCGCCACGCCCTGGTCTTGTCGATCGGCACGGGCACGGACGGCCGCGTCTACCGCACCGACGACGGCGGCCGCACCTGGACCGAGTCCTTCAGGAACGACGAGCCGAACGCCTTCTACGACTGCATGGCCTTCTTCGACCGCCGCCACGGCCTGGCCATGAGCGACCCGGTGGACGGAAAATTCCGCCTCCTGGCCACCGAGGACGGCGGACGCAGCTGGCAGGTGCTCCCGTCCTCCGGCATGCCGGACGCGCTGCCCGGCGAGGCCGGTTTCGCGGCGAGCGGTCAGTGCCTGGTGACCGCGGGCGGACGGGACGCCTGGATCGCCACCGGTGGCGGCGAGCGGTCGCGCGTGTTCCGTTCGGCCGACCGCGGGCGTACGTGGACCGTCTCCGACACCCCGGTCCCGGCCGCCGACCCCGCGAAGGGCGTCTTCGCGCTGGCCTTCCGCGACCGGCACCGCGGGATCGCGGTCGGCGGCGACTACCAGCCCGGCCTCCCCTCCCCGAACGCCGCCGCGGTCACCAGGGACGGCGGCGCCACCTGGCGGACCGCCACCACCCCGCCGCCCGCGTACCGGTCGGGGGTGACGTGGCTGCCGCACCTGCCGTTCGCGGCCATCGCCGTCGGGCCCACGGGCAGCGACGTGACGTACTTGGGCGGGGCCCGCTGGGAGACCTTCGACGGCGGCTCGTTCGACACGGTCTCGTGCACCCCGGACCTGTCCTGCTGGGCCTCCGGCGAACAGGGCCGCATAGCCCGTCTCCGCCTCCGCTAGCGCGGGGGACGCACGGGTCAGCGGACGCCGCGGGGTCTGAACTGGATGCTGATCCGCGGCCCCGCGGGCCGGGCGGTCTTGGGGATGGCGTGCTCCCACGTCCGCTGGCAGCTGCCGCCCATGACGATCAGGTCGCCATGGCCGAGGTCGCGGCGGATCGAGGGGCCGCCGCCGCGCGGGCGCAGCAGGAGCGGACGCGGGCTGCCCACCGAGACGATCGCGACCATGGTGTCCTCGCTGCTGCCCCGGCCGACGGTGTCGCCGTGCCAGGCCACGCTGTCGCGGCCGTCGCGGTAGAAGCACAGGCCCGCCGTGCGGAAGGGCTCGCCCAGCTCCTCGCCGTAGTGGGCGTCGAGCGCCGCTCTGGCCTGGTCGAGGGCGGGGTCGGGCAGCGTCTCGCCCTCGTCGTAGAACTTCAGCAGGCGCGGGACGTCGAGGACCCGGTCGTACATGCGGCGGCGCTCGGCGCGCCACGGCACCGTCTCGGCCAGCCGCGCGAACAGCGTGTCGGCCCCCGTCAGCCAGCCGGGCCGCAGGTCGATCCAGGCCCCGTGGTCGAGGTACGTCCGGCGGACCGTGGCGCCCAGCCGCCCGACGCCGAGCTCCTCGTCGAGACCCAGCAGAGATGCTTGGAACGCGGCTTTCATGAGGCCGAGTCTATGCCACTGTTCAAACACATATTCGACTCGGGGTGATGGAAGGAGCCCGGCCTGTGCGGTACGCAGTCCGTACAGGCCGGGCGGCTCGCGTCGGCGGGCGCGAGGCCCGCACGGGACGATCACCCGAGCTCTTCCCCGCCGGGACCGGCCCCTAACACGGATCCTGTAACGTCTTGTCGATGTTGACGCGTTACATGGCCGGGGTGGTCGCGGCCCGGACCGGCGACGAGATGTCCGGACCCGCCCTCCTGGTTGCCGGGCTCGCCGCCACCGGGTCGCCGCTGCTGGGGGCGTCGCTGCTGGCCGGGCTGACCGTTTCGGCGGCCGTCGGCGGGCCGCTGCTCGGCGTGCTGCTGGACCGCGCCCGCCGTCCGGGCCGGTTGCTGGCGTTCTGCCTGCTCGGGTACGCGACCGGCCTGCTGCTGGTGGCGGGCGGCCTCGGGCGGGTGCCCGGGACGGCGCTGGTGGCGCTGGCCGTCGTGACCGGGCTGGCGGGCCCCGCGCTGACCGGCGGCTGGACGGGACAGCTCCCCCTGGTCTCCGGCCCCGACCGGGGGCGGCTGGCACGGGCCACCACGCTCGACGCCATGACGTACAACGTGGCGGGACTGGCCGGTCCGGCGGCGGTCGGCGTGGTCGCGGCGGTGGCCGGCGGGACGGCGGCGGTGCTCGTCTCCGTGGCCCTCCTCCTGACCGCCCTCCCCGCAGCCTGGACCCTCCCCACCCGCACCCCCCGCGACCGGGCCACCCCAGACCGGCCCACCCACCACCCCACAAGCGACCAGCCCACCCACGACCGCCCCTTAGTGGACCGGCCCGCCCGGGACCATCCCACGAGCGACCGCCCCGGAGGCGACCGGCCGATCGGCGGAGACCTGTCCGCAGGCGACCAGCCAATCGGTGACCTGTCCGCAGGCGACCGGCCGGTCGGCGGGCGGCGGCGCTTCGGCCGCCTCACCTCGCCGGTACGGGCTGCGGGAGCGGTCATGCGGGAGATGGCGACCGGGGTCCGGGCGGTGCTCGGGAACCGGGTGCTGGGGCGGGCCACCGCCGGGTCGATGGTCTCGTGCGCCGGGGCGGGCATGTTCGTGGTGTCGGCGCCGGTGCTGGGACTGGAGCTCACGGGTGACAGCAGCCGCGGCACGCTGCTGCTGGCCGTCACGGCGGCGGCCGGACTGGCCGCGAACGGCCTCCTGGCCTGGCGCGGCGGCCCCCGCAGGAGGAACCCGACACCCTCGTGGGACCCGACCCTGGCCTGGTCCACCGCACTGATCGGCGCAGGCATGGCATTGGCCGCCATAGCCGTAACAGCCGCAGCCGGAACGGCAGGAACGACCCTGGCGGGGACGGCCCTGGCGGGGGCGTACTGGATCGCGGTGGTCGCGGCGGGGTTGGTGGGTGCGGGCGAGGGGCCGCAGTTGACGGCGCTGTTCGCGGTGCGGCAGCGCGAGGCCCCCGCCGGGCTGCGCAGTCAGGTCTTCACAACCGGCGCCAGCCTCAAGATCACCTCTTTCGCCGTCGGATCGGCGCTGGCAGGCCCGCTGAGCGCCCACTCGGCCGGCGCCGCCCTGCTGACCGGAGCGGCCTTACAGGCCGTAGCCGCCTGCATCCTCTTCCGCCACCGCGGTTAGCGGGCGTCATCAGGGGACGCAGGCACCGGCAGGCGGCGGTCGGGCCCCGGCGTGAGCAGCCAGTCTGGGGGCGCAGCGGGCACGGCGTCAGCGGCCAGCCTGAGGGTGGGTGCGGTGAGCGCGAATGTCAGCAGGCGATCGGGGGGGGCGCGGTGAGCTTGGGCGTCAGCGGGCGAGCCGGGGCGGGCGCGGCGGGCGCTGGCGTCAGGGGGCTGTCTGGGGGCGGGCGCGGTGGGCGGCTACGCGGGCGCGGGTGGCGCAGCGGGTGCCGCAGTAGCGGCGGGGGCTGCCGCCGCCCAGGTCGAGGTACGGCCGTCCGCACCCCGCGGCCGCGCACAACCCGCCCGGAACGCGCTGATGGTCGGCGACCAGCACGGCCAGGGCCATCGCCGAGGAGGCCAGGAACCACTCGGCCCACGGCGCGTCGTCGCCGCTGTCGACGTGGAGATGCCAGGACGTCGTGCCCCGGTGGCTGGTCAGCCTGGGCGGCCGGGCGGTCCCGGCGAGCAGGCGGTTGAGCAGGTCCGCCGCCTCCCCGGCGTCGCGCGCGCCCAGCACGTCGCGCAGCCGGGCCGCAGCCGCGCGCATCGCGGCCACGTCGGAGTCGTCGAGGCCCAGGTCGCCGTGTTCGCCGTGGCGGCGCAGGACGTCCGTCACCGAGGCGGGCGTCGGCTCTTCGTGCAGCAGCGCCACGCACAGCTCGACGGCTCTGACGGCCATCGCCCTGGTCGAGTGAACCTCCACGCGGCAAGCGTATCCACGGCGGGGCTCCCCCTGCCCCACCGCGGACCCTGCACCACCACCGACCCTGCACCACCGTGGACCGTGCCCGGCGTGCTTCGGCGTCAGCCGCCGCAGGCGGCGAAGACGAAGCTGTCCTTGAGGACGGTGTACCGGTCCCTGACCCGTACGGCGCCCGTCCCGGTGTCGACCTGGACGATGGTCATCCTGGACGAGCCGGACACCAGGTGCAGCGTGACCTGCGTGTCGCCGGTCCAGTCGATCATGCTGAGCTCGCCGTCCGGCAGCTTGATCTTCCTGCGTCCGGTGACCTCGTCGGTGGCGAGGTCGTAGGTGAGCAGCTCGGTCTTCCTGCCGCGGATCACGACCGCCGCCGTGTGCCCGTCGCCGGCCAGCGCCTGCGGGCCGTTGGCGGCCACGACCTGCGGCGGCGTGACGCGTACGAGATGCTCGCCCGTCTGGTCGCGGACGACCAGGTCGGTGACGGAGTCGTCGGACTCGATCGTGGACAGCACCTCGTCGCCGTCGCCGCTGAACCCGAGGAGGGTCTCGTCGGCGGGCACGGTGCCGAGCAGGGCGCCGGTCGCGGTGTCGAAGATCTTCGTGGCGGCGGGCCTGTCGCTCTGGACCACGACGGCCAGCCGCGCGCCGTCGCCGGAGAGCTGCAGCGTCACCTCGTTCTGGGCGACCCGCGGCAGCGCGTCCTTGGGCAGCAGCGTGACGCCGCCGCCGAGCACGCGTACGGCCGGCCGCCCGGCCTTGGTGAGGTACGCCACGCGCTGCCCGTCGCCGCTGACCGCGATCGGCGCCGGCGAGGTGACGGTGGACCTGCGCCTGGCGTCGAGCGCGACGACCTGGGCGTCGGGCAGCGTCATGCGCCTGCCGTCGTGCATGACCAGCCGCCACTGCCCGCAGGGCCTGGACGCGCCGTCCTTGTCCGGGCAGCCCTTGACGGAGGCGTACCGGATGCTGTCGTGGCCGTGGTGCGGCGCGGCCTGGGCGGCGGCCGGCACGGCGGTGAGGGTGAGCAGGGCTGCGGTCAGCAAAGGGACGATTCTCACGATGGTCACTCCCCCGGGAACACGATGGTGTGAGGGTCGGGGCCCACCTTGTACGTGTCCGTACGGCGGGCCTGGCCGGAAGCGGGGTCGACGGTGAGCACCCGTACCACCGTCGACTTCGTGGTGCTGCTGTCGTAGGAGTAGGCGGCGAGCCTTCCGTCAGGGGTCCAGCGGGCGTGGTCGGGCGAGGCGTCGCCAGCGAGGGGCAGGTTCACGCCGTCGGAGAGCCGGGCGGTCTCCAGGTCGTACGTGCGCATCCGGGGCGGACCGCCACGGCTGCCGCCGGAGCTGAACGCGGCGACGGTGTGCCCGTCGGCGGACAGCGCGAGGGTGACCGCGTTGGCGACGAACTGGGGGGCCTGGCTCCGCAGCGTACGGCCGTCGAGCCCGTAGGAGTGCAGCCATCTGGTGCCGTCGCTCAGGTCGCGGGTGGTGAGCACCTCGTCCCCGTCGCCGCTGAAGCCGGTCGGCTCGCCCTTGACGGTCAGGCTGGTGATCTCGCCGGTGGCCAGGGTGAGCACCTTGACGTGGCCCCGGCGGCCGACGAGGACCCGGTCGCCGGCCGGTGACAGGTGGAGGGCGTCGTCCTCGCCGGGCCGGAGGGATCTGGGCAGTTCCCTGACCGGGCCGCCGGCCGCCGCCCGTACGACCAGTCGGTGGTCGCGGGCCCGCCGGTAGACGATCGTCCGGCCGTCGCCGCTGAGGGCGAACAGGGAGGTCGCGCGGTCCTTGGCGCGGGCGGCGGAGTCGCCCACGGTGACCTTGCGGCCGTCACGGAGGAGCAGGTGCCAGGGGCCGCACGGGGACGTGCCTTCGACGGGCAGCTCGCAGGCGGTGACCCAGGCCGCGCGGGCCTGCGGCGGCCCGGTGTGCGCGGGTGCGGCGGCGGCCGGGAGCGCCGGCCCGCCGGCGACCGCCGGCGCGAGGAGCGCGACGGCCGCTGAGGATAGCCTCATGAGTGGTGATCCTTTCGCTCACCTGGTTAGACCCATGGGCACGGTGGCGAGTTGGTCACATGTAGGCCACGCTTCAGGGCAGCGGGCGCCGCCCCGCGAAGCCCAGATCCGTACGGTGGTACCAGGCGAGCTCGGGCTCCCCCTCGATCCAGCACAGCCGTACCGACGCCCCGCCGAGCACCGAGGGGAAGTCGATCAGCAGCGGCGCGACGCCCTTGACCTCGATCCCCTGCTCGCTCCACCGGGTCAGCGTCTCCTCGATGCGCGCCTCGATCGCCTTGATCTCGGGCAACCCGCCGAGCCGCGACCCACCGGCGGCCTCCCGGTCGAAGGCGATCTCGGCCAGGTCCGCGCGGCCCGCGACGATCTCCCGCGCCTCGGCGATGATGCCGGGCAGCAGGGCGCGCGCCTCGTCCAGGGAGAAGATCCGGTCCATGCGGAAACGCTACCCGTTCGGCTGGTAGGCGTGGATGAGAAGCCGCTCGGCCTCGTCGAAGTAGTCGTCGAGGTAGGCCGCCGCCTCCTCGGCGCGGCCGGCCGCCAGCAGGGCGAGCAGCGCGCGGTTGCGGTCGATGAACGGCTCGTGGAAGGCGCGCGGGTTGTCCATCACGTGGAAGACCAGGCGCAGCTCGGCCAGGAGCTGCCGCATGGCCTCGTCGAGGCGGGGGCTGCCGTGCAGGCCGACCAGGGCCTGGTGGTAGCGGATGTTGGCGGTGCCGACGCCCTGCCAGTCGCCCTGGGCGGCGGCCCGCTCGGCGTCGCGCACGGCCTCCTCGATGAGCGCCAGCGCCTGCCGCGACGCCGAGCGCCGGACGGCGGCCCCTTCGAGCACCCGCCGCATCGTGTAGAGGTCGGAGACGTCCTCCACGGACGGGAGCCGGACGAAGACGCCCCGGTTGAGCCGGTGGTCGAGCAGGCGTTCGTGGCCGAGCAGGCGGAACGCCTCGCGCAGCGTGTTGCGCGAGACGCCGAGCCCTTCGGAGATGGCCTCCTCCGACAGCCGCTCGCCCGGCGGGAAGGCGCCTTCGATGATGCTGTCGCGGAGGATGTCGGCCACGCGCTCGGCCGTGCTGCTGCGGCTCAGTCTCGACCGGTGCCGGGCGAGGTCCGCGACCACGTCTTCCACGTTCGCCAGGGAATCATGGAGCAAACCTCTTGTCGAATTGTTCAACAATCCTTACGTTGAAACTATCCCCTCGACCATCTGGGAGCCTTCGATGTCAAGCTCCGCGCACCAGACCCGCCGGGTGATCCTCGCCGCCCTCGTCGGCACGTCCCTGGAGTGGTACGACTTCTTCCTCTACACCACGGCCGCGACGCTGGTCTTCGGCAAGCTGTTCTTCCCGTCGCTCGACCCGCTCAACGCGACGCTGGCGGCCCTGACCACCAACGCCGTCGCGTTCGTCGCCAGGCCGCTCGGCGGCGTGGTGTTCGGGCACTTCGGCGACCGGGCCGGCCGCAAGACCGTGCTGGTCGTGACGCTGCTGCTGATGGGGCTGTCCACGTTCCTCATCGGCGTGCTTCCCGGCTACGCGAGCGTGGGGGTGGCCGCGCCCGTCCTGCTGGCCGTGCTCCGCTTCGTCCAGGGCTTCGGGCTCGGCGGCGAGTGGGGCGGCGCGGTGATCATGTCGCTGGAGCACGGCGACAGCAGGCGGCGCGGCTTCAACGCGAGCTGGCCGCAGGTCGGCGTGCCCGCCGGGTACGTGCTGGCCACCGGCCTGCTCGCGATCCTGTCCTTCGCCCTGTCGGACGCGGCCTTCCAGTCGTGGGGATGGCGGGTGCCGTTCCTGCTGTCGGGCGTGCTGGTGCTCGTCGGGCTGTGGGTGCGCACGCGGGTCACCGAGTCGCCGCTGTTCTCCCGCGTCGAGAAGCACGGCGCCACGGCCAGGATGCCGCTGGTCGAGGTGCTGCGCACGCATCCGCGGGCGCTGCTGTCGGCGTTCACCGCGCGCATCGGGGTGGACGTGGCCTTCTACACCTTCACCGCGTACATCATCGTCTACCTCACCGGGCAGCTGAAGCTGGAGCGGTCGGTGGCGCTGTACGCGGTGCTGATCGGCTCGGTGCTGCAGCTCGGCCTGATCCCGCTGTTCGGCGCGCTGTCGGACCGGCTGGGCCGGCGGCCGGTCTACTTCGCGGGCGTGCTGGCGGCGGCCGTGTGGGTGTTCGCGTTCTTCCCGCTGCTGGACACGAAGTCGTTCCCGCTGATCGTGCTGGCGGCGGTGGTCGCGCTGGCCGCCCACGCCGCCATGTACGGCCCGCAGGCCGCCTTCATCGCCGAGCTGTTCAGCACCCGGCTGCGCTACAGCGGCGCGTCCATGGGCTACCAGGTGGCCGGGATCGTCGGCGGCGCGCTGGCCCCGATCATCGCGCTCAAGCTCTTCGACCTGTACGGCACCACCCTCGCCGTGTCCCTGTACGTGGTTGTCGCGCTGGCCGTCACCACCGTAGGTTTGGCCATCGCCCCGGAAACCCGCGACCTGGACATCGCCGCCGGCGAGAGCGGCACCGCCAGGAGGCTGCCCGGCCAGGTGGGTCCCTTCGCCTGAGGGCGGAGGAAGGCGGGAACGCCGCGAAGGCGTGGGCGGCGGCTGCCACCGCCGCCCACGCGAGCCGCTCGGACGGCGGTCTCAGGCACCGCTCTCAGACTGCGGTCTCGGGCTCGGTGACCCGCGGGCGCCTGCGCCAGTCGCCCTTGAACGCCGCCATCGAGGCCAGGAACACGACCTGCCCGGCCAGCGCCACGGCGAGCCAGGTGCCCCAGCCGCCCGCGGAGACCACCATGGGCGAGACGACCAGCAGCACCACGATCATGACGCGGACGACCATGCCCCAGATCCCCAGCGCCGAGCCCTGCAGACGCGACTCGACGTCCTCGGCGTTCTCGGAGAAGTTGGCCATCCACGGCACGTACGCGACGCCCATGAACAGGAAGAGCAGCGCGTAGACGGCGGTGACGTGCCCCGCGGAGACGCCGGGGCCGACCAGGCCGATGAAGTAGGCCAGGGTGAGCACGGTCAGCGCGGTGCCGGCGGCCGTGAACGGCTTGCGCAGCCGCAGCCGGTCGGAGACCCGGCCGACGACGACCACGGCCACCGCGTTGAGCACGATGCCGAGCGCCACCACCCGGTTGGCCCCCGCGGGCTCCAGGCCGAACGCCTCCACCAGGATCGTCTGCCCGAAGATCGCGAACGTCCAGTAGAGCACCTGCCAGCCGGTGTTGCCCAGGACGTGGGCCCACAGGTGGGGATGCCGGAACAGCTCGCGCACCCGTCCCGCGTCGACCTTCTCCTCCGCCGCGACGGCCTCCTCGGCGTCGAGCACCTGGGCCCGCAGCGCGGCCGACGGCTCGGCGATCTTCCAGACGATGACCGCGCACATGGCCAGCGAGACGACGCCCATGATGATCGCCTGCGACTGCCAGGCGTTGTCGAACAGCGGCAGCGTGAACCCGGCGATGAACGAGGCCAGGAAGGACGCCCCGACCGGCCCCCACGTCCAGAACGCGAACGCCTGGGCGCGGCCGAGGCGCGGGGAGAAGTCGCGGACGAGGGAGGCGGTGATGGTGATCCCGGCGCCCTCGATGAACAACATCAGGCAGCGCACCCAGAACAGGCCGGCCACGGTGTCCACGGTGGCGAGCAGGAAGTTGCAGGCCGCTGTGACGGTGAGGGTGGGCACCAGGAGCGTGACCCGTCCCCAGCGGTCGGACAGGATGCCGCCGACGCCCGCCGACAGGCCGCCGATCAGGACCGACCCCGCGGCGAGCAGGCCGTAGACCGTGAGCGACATGCCCAGGTCCTTCATCAGCAGCGGCAGGATCGTGGCGAGCGTGGTCTCGAAGTTGGCCACCAGGCTCGCCAGCACGGCTATCGCCAGCAGGAAGATCCGCCGGCGACCGACCGGGTACACGCTCAGCTCGCGGACATAGAACGGCTTCATTCCCATCCTCCGGGGACGGTGTGTGACGGTCGCTCTAGAACGCGTTTCTAGTTGCCTCAGAGTTGTCCTTCTCAGGGGTGTTCGTCAACGGCGGCGGCGGTCACGATGTGATCTCGATCACAGCATTCCCGTTGTGACGGAATCGCTCCCGATTCACAGAACAACCACCCGCGAATAGGCATAAACTGCGCGCCTGTGAGCCTGCCTGTACGTGAACGTTCCCCCCGGCCCGGCGGCGGCCGGCACCGCCGCCCCGTGCCCACGTCCCTGCCGCCGGACGCGCCCATGCTCGTGCTGGCCACCCCCGGCGGCACCGGCGGCGTGGCCGAAGAGATCGCGGCCGTGGTCCGGGTCGACAACCCGCAGATCGAGGTGCGGCTGACCGCCGTCGCCGACCTGGCAGACTCGCTGCCCGCGGGCCGCGACGCCGTCGTGGTGCCCCTGCTCACCTGGGACGACCCGGTCGTCATGGCCGAGATCGGCAAGGCCATCGCGGCCGCCGGCTCCGGCGCGGTCGCCACCGAGGCGCTCGGCCCCCACCCGCTGCTCGCCGAAGCCCTGCACATCAGGCTGGCCGAGCGCGGCCTGGCCAGGGCCGACCGCGTCCGCCTGCTCAACGTCTCCAGCCCCGTCGACGCCGTCATCCTCGGCACGGTGGGCGGCGAGCGCGCGGTGCACGCCGTCCAGGCCACGGCCGTGCTGCTGGCCTCCAGGCTCACGCTGCCGGTCGTCGCCGCCTCGCTGGACAGCGAGCCCGGCGTAGAGGTCGCCGCCCAGCGCCTGCGCGCCGCCGGGGCCGAGCGGCTGGCCATCGCGCCCTGCCTGATCGGTCACGAGGCCCCGGTGGAGATCGTCGAGCGCGCCGCCGCCGCCGTCGAGGCCGGTCACGCCGAGCCGCTCGGCGCGCACAGCGCCGTCGCCGAACTTGTCGCGCGGGCTTACGGCAGTCAGCTGGCGACTTGACACCCTTGTAAAGATCGCTACAGTCGCGTTACCTTCTGCGCATGCGGCGCGTGACGGTCATCGGCGAGCGAATCGGACTTCGTGACCTCACCGACGCCGACGTCGTCCCGCTGCACTCCGTCTACGGCGATCCGGCGGCCACGCAGCACATGCCGTTCGCGCCGCGCAGCGTGCAGGAGGTCGCCGCCCTGGTCGGCCAGGCCATGGAGGCGGCCGCCGCCGAGCCGCGCCGCCTCTACGTGCTGGCCGTCGTGGACGCCGACCGGCGGCACGTGATCGGCGTGGCCCGCCTGAAGATCGACCCCGACCTGCCCCACAGCGGCGAGATCGGCTTCGGCCTCCACCCCGACCAGTGGGGCCGCGGCATCGGCACCGACCTGGTCCGGCTGCTGCTGTCGTTCGGCTTCAAGCAGCTCGGGCTGCACCGCGTCTGGGGCGCGAGGTCGCCGGCCAACCTGCCCGCCCAGCTCGCCATGCTGACGGCCGGCATGGTCGAGGAGGGACGGATCCGGCACCACGTGCACACCCCGCACGGCTGGCGCGACTCCATCGTGCACGCGGCGATCCAGGACGAATGGACCGAACGCTAGCGGCGACGCGTGGACGGCGAGTGGCGCGCGGCGGAATTGTCGGTGGCACGTCCTACGATGAGCCTCCTCACGGAGGGATAGCCGCATGCCTGACTCGCTGATCGTGCCCCTGTTCGTCACCACCGACCTCCCGCCGCACGCGGACCTGGCCGAGTTCGGTGAGCTGCTGGCCCGCACGGCGCGGGTGCTCGGCCCCGACGGCTCCGAGGCGGTCCTGTCCGGCAACGTGTTCTGGCTCGACCGGCCGGTGCTGCCGGCGCAGCGGCCCGCCGCCGACGACGAGCTGCGCTTCGCCGGGATGCTCGGCCACCTCGTCACGTCCGGGCCCGGCGTCCGCGAGGTGGTGGCCGGCGTACGGCGGGCGATCGGCGCGGCGGTGACCGAGCGCTACGGCGACGTGGGCGCGGCGCCCGCCGTCTTCGCGATCCGCGACCGCGACGTGCGCGAGCGCACCCCCGACTCGGCCCTGCCCGTCGACAGCCGGCGGGCCGCCGAGCTGGTCGGCGCGGCCCGGTGAGGACACCCACGGGCGGGGTAGTCCAGAGGCATGCTCTATGGCAAGGAACACGTGCAGCGCTATCAGGCCACCGACGGCGCGGAGGGGCACGACTGGAACAACACCACCGTGCTGCTCCTGACCACCAAGGGGCGTAACTCCGGCAAGCCGTACACCACGCCGCTGATCTACCAGCGGTTCGGTGACGACTTCCTCGTGGTCGCCTCCAAGGGCGGCGCCCCCGAGGATCCCCAGTGGTACAAGAACCTGCTGGCCCACCCCGACGTCGAGGTGCAGGTCAAGGGCGACAGGTTCAAGGCCCACGCCCGCACCGCCTCGGAGGAGGAGAAGCCCGAGATGTGGCGGACGATGACCAGCACCTGGCCCCAGTACGACGAATACCAGGAGAAGACCGACCGCCGGATCCCGGTGGTCGTGCTCGAACGCGCCACCTAGGCAGTCACCGGGCCTCGCCGGCCTCCCGGGCGGTCACCAGGGCGGTCACCAGGGCCTCGTCGGCCTCGGGGAGCCAGGAGCCCGGCGGGCGGCGCAGCCAGTGGCGGGCCCGTCCCAGCTCGGCGACGGCGGCCAGGAGCGCGGCGAGGCCCGGGTGCCGCAGGCCCTTGGGATGCACCAGGTTCTGCAGGCCGAGCGGCACGGGCTCGGCCAGCGGCCGGTTCACCGCGCCCGGGATCCCGCCGATCCCCACACTGGCCAGCACGGGATCGCGATGCCGGCGCAGGTAGTGCCCCATCTCCGCGGCCCCCACGGGCGCGGCGTGCGGCCGGGCCAGCCGCAGCCCGAACGCCTCGGCCAGCCGCTCCCCCAGGTCGCTCCACTCCCGCGTGCCGGCGTTCCCGGCCATGACGTCCAGCGGGAAGGCGGCCAGCGCGCCGAGCGGCACGGCGTCCAGCTCGGCCAGCGGGTGGTCCTCCGGCAGGAGCACGGCCAGGGGCTGCAGGCGCACCGGGACCTGGGCCAGCCGGGCGCGCACGTCCGGGGGCAGGCCGGCGAAGCGTCCGAACGACACGTCGAGCCGTCCGTCCAGCATCGCCGCCGCGCCCGCGGCCAGGCCGCCGTGGAAGCGGGCCAGCATCTCGACCCCGGGGGCCAGCTCGCGGGCTCTGACCAGCGGCTCGGGCAGGTCGGGGCCCTGCATGGTGACGTCCACGAGCAGCGGGCGGCCGGCGCCGAGCACGTCGGTGACGACCTCGTCGTGCAGCGCCAGCAGCCGCCGCGCACCGGGCAGCAGCCGGGCGCCGGCGCAGGTCAGCTCCACCCGGCGGGTGGACCGGACGAACAGCGGCGTCCCGAGCCGGGTCTCCAGCGTGCGCACGTCCCGGCTGAGCGCCTGCTGGGCCAGGAAGAGCCGCGCGGCGGCGCGCCCGAAGTGCAGCTCCTCGGCGACGGCGACGAAGACGCGCAGCAGCCGGGGGTGCAGATCCACGACGCCACATTAACCACAAAAGCGCGTCAATCGCGATATTTCCGGTGTTGGACCGGGCGCGGGCCTCACCACGACGCTGGGAAGCATGATCCGCCGCCTCCTGACAAGCCTGCTCCGCCCCGCGCCACCCGCTCCGGCCCAGGTCCGGGTGCTGTTCGGGCTGCCGCGGCCGCCCGGCGCCTGCCGCTGCCTGCTCGACCTCCCGCACGACCCGTCCGCCCATCCGGCGGGGCCCTGAACCCGGCGCGGAACGCGGGAGCCCGTCCCGTTCGTTGGCCGGGCATGGCTGACATCCCCTACGACCGCAAAGAGCAGTTCAAGCAGATCGAGAGCGGCCTGCTCCCCGGGGAGCAGATCATCGCCGTCTACGACGCGATCGGGGCGGGCACCGGGTTCCTGGGGCTCACGGACCGGCGGGTGATCGTGCAGGACAAGTCGTTCGTGGGCAAGCGCATCGCGATCACCAGCATCCCCTACGCCAAGATCTCGGCGGTGAGCGTCGTGAGCAACAAGTCACTGGCGGGCGGGTTCTTCTCCTCGGGCGCCATCGCCATCCACGTCGGCACGCACACCTACGAGGTGGACTTCCGCGGCGACAACAAGGCCCACCACGTGCACAACGTCATCCTCCACTACATTTCGCAGACCTGATCGGCGTCACGCGTGGTCTCGCGGGCAGGGTTGAGCGTATTCTGCCGGTGATCACTAAGGGGGCGAGGTGCGGCGTTCCGTACGTGCCCGCGCGGCCGGTCTCGGCGTGCTGCTGGCGCTCCCGGCCTGCGCCGGGCCCGCTGGGCGGGACGTCCCGTCCGCTCCGGCGGTGAGCCTCACGGTCCAGGCCCGCTGCCCCCGGCCCGGCGGCGACGACCTGCGCGCCGAGCCCGTACGGTCACCGTGGCGGACGCTCCCGGCGGGCGACGGGCACGGCACGCTCGACCGGCTCGCGGTCGCCCCCGACGGGGCGGTGTGGGCGGTGCGTTCCGTCCAGCGCGAGACGTCCGCCGGGATGGAGACGACGTCCGGCGGGCTGGGCCGGTGGGACGGCGCCCGCTGGCGCACGTACGCGCTGCCGTCCCGGATGACGGTGGCCGCCGTCGGGGCGGTCTCGGGCGAGCGGGCGTGGGCCTTCGGGACCGGCGACGACGAACGTCCCGGCCTGGTCGCCGACGTCGCGGACGGCGCCGTGAGCGCCTCCACGCCGCTCAAGGAGGGCGCCTCGGCCATCGGCCTGCACGGCACCGCGGCGAGCGGCCCGTGGGCCGTGTCCGGGCGCGACGCGCTGCGCTGGGACGGCTCGGCCTGGCGCGCGTACCGGCTGCCCGCCCCGGCGCGCGCCCTCGGCGGCGAGGGCGCGGACGTGTGGACGGTGGGCGAGACCGCGCACGACCCCGCGGCCCGCTGGAACGGCGCCGCGTGGCAGGCGGTGCACCTGCCCGAGCCGGGGGCGCCCGAGGGCGCGCGGTCGGCCCGTACGGAGCTCGGCGACGTGGCCGTGCTCGGGCCGGACGACGTGTGGGTGGTCGGCGGGGTGTCCTGGTTCCCGCCCGACGAGTACGACGAGCAGGGCGAGCCCCTGGAACGCCGCCGCCCGCTGGCCCTGCACTGGGACGGCTCGGCCTGGCGGTGCCGCTGGGGCCCGGAGGGCGCGGCCTTCACCGAGGCCGAGCCCGACGGCCGGGCGGGGCTGTGGGTGCTCGACTCGACCCGCTCCCGGCTGCACCACTACGCGGCCGGCCGCTGGACGACGACGAGCGTGCGCGGCACGGTCACCGCCCTGGCCCGCCGCCCCGGCACGACCGAGGTGTACGCGGCGGGCTGGACCGGCCCCGAGGGCGAGCTGACCAGGCCCGCCCTCTGGCTCACCCGCTGACCCGCCGCCACCCCTACATGCAGGTGAAGCCGTTGGGGGCCGCCCGGCAGAAGTCGCGCAGGTCGCGCAGCCAGGAGGCGGTGGCCGAGTAGTTGAGCGCCAGGTCGTCGCGGTGGAGGCGGTGGTCGTCGGGCTCCTCGGTCACCTCGCCGTCGAGCCGGACCCGTCCGTGCTCGGGCAGGCCGCCCAGGTAGTCGTCGAGGAAGGCCGCGATGCGGCTCGCGTCGGCGCCGGTGAGCGTCATGCGGCCGTTGAAGCCGAGCAGGCACGCGGTCTCGGGGTCGAGCACCCGCGCCTCCTCCAGCAGGGACAGGGTCGGACGCCAGTTCCAGGCGTTGACGCTCAGGCGCCCGCCCTCGGGGGTCTCCAGGTCCCAGCCCACGCGCTCAGTCCCGGCGCAGGGAGGCGTAGAGGTCGAGGGTGCGCCGGGCGATGCGCTCCCAGGAGAAGTGCTCGACGGCCCTGGCCCGGCCGGCGCGGCCCATCTCGGCGGCCCGCGCCGGGTCGGCCAGCAGCGCGTTGACCCGCTCGGCCAGGTCGGCGGCGAACGCCTCGGGGTCGTGCGGGGTGCCGTCGGGGCCCTGGTCGATCGGCACCAGCAGGCCCGTCTCGCCGTCGGCGACGACCTCGGGGATGCCGCCGGTCGCGGTGGCCACCACCGGCGTCTCGCAGGCCATGGCCTCCAGGTTGACGATGCCCATCGGCTCGTAGACCGACGGGCAGACGAAGACCGACGCGTGCGTGAGGAGCTGGATGACCTCCGGCTTGGGCAGCATCTCCGAGATCCAGAGCACGCCGTCGCGGTCGAGGCCGCGCACCAGCCCGGTCACCTCGGCGGCGATCTCCGGCGTGTCCGGCGCGCCCGCGCACAGGACGAGCTGGGCGGCCGGGTCGAACGAGCGGGCGGCGTGCAGGAGGTGCACCAGGCCCTTCTGCCGGGTGATGCGGCCGACGAAGATCACGTAGGGCCGGTCGGGGTCGACGCCGTGCTTCTTCAGCACGTCGAGGCCGGGGTCGGGGGCGTACTGGGCGGTGTCGATGCCGTTGTGGATGACGGTGACCCGGCCGGGCGGGATCTCGGGGTAGGCGGCCAGCACGTCGCGGCGCATGCCCTCGCTGACCGCGATCACCGCGTCGGCGGCGGCCAGGGCGGTGCGCTCGGCCCACGACGAGACCGTGTAGCCGCCGCCGAGCTGCTCGGCCTTCCACGGGCGCAGCGGCTCCAGGCTGTGGGTGGTGACGACGTGCGGCACACCGTGGAGCATCTTGGCGACATGCCCGGCGAAGTTGGCGTACCAGGTATGGGAGTGGACGACGTCCGCGCCCTCGCAGGCGGCGGCCATCTCCAGGTCGACGCCGAGCACCTGGAGGGCGGCGTTGGCCCGCTCCAGGCCGCCGGGCACCCGGTAGGCCGACACGCCGGGCTCCTCGCGATCGGCTCCGAAGCAGCGCACCCGGACGTCGGCCAGCTTGCGCAGCTCCCTGGCCAGGTACTCCATGTGCACCCCGGCACCGCCGTAGACGTCCGGCGGGTACTCCCTGCTGAGCAGATCAACACGCATGCCCACGACCTTACGACGCGCCGGGCCCGGCGCCCTCCAGCGAGCGGCAAGTTTTGCGCCGACCATCAACTCCGGCACCGCACTTGTGAACCGACGCAAGCATAGGGAACACATCGATACAGCCCAATGTCGGTAAGTCCGGCCCCTGCTCTACACGGATAAGTCAGGACACGGCGGCACAGCACAGTGCGCGGTTTCGTCGATAGATCGGCCATTTACGGGTAGCGTCCTGGACATGAGGTCCCGGAGGGTGCTTGCGGTTGTGCTGGCAGGTGGAGAGGGCAAGAGGCTCATGCCGCTCACGGCGGATCGGGCCAAACCGGCGGTGCCGTTCGGGGGGATGTATCGGCTGATCGACTTCGTGCTGTCGAACCTCGCGAACGGCGGCTTCCTGAAGATCGTGGTGTTGACCCAGTACAAGAACCACAGCCTCGACAGGCACGTCTCCCGTACCTGGCGGCTGTCGGCGATGCTGGGCAACTACGTGACCCCCGTGCCCGCCCAGCAGCGGCTCGGGCCGCGCTGGTTCTCCGGTTCTGCGGACGCGCTGTTCCAGAACCTGAACCTGATCTACGACGAGATGCCCGAGCACGTGATCGTGTTCGGCGCCGACCACATCTACCGCATGGATCCGCGGCAGATGGTCGAGCAGCACGAGGACTCGGGCGCGGACGTGACGGTGGCGGCGATCCGCCAGCCGCTGTCGCTGGCCGACCAGTTCGGCGTGATCGAGACCGATCCCGAGGGCCGCCGCATCGTGGCCTTCAGGGAGAAGCCGAAGGACGCCGTGGGCCTGGCCGACTCCCCCGACGAGGTCTACGCCTCGATGGGCAACTACGTCTTCAAGACGCAGGCCATGATCGACGCGCTGCGCGAGGACGCGCTCGACCCGACCAGCAAGCACGACCTGGGCGGCAACATCATCCCGATGCTGGTCAAGTCCGGCGGCGCGGACGTCTACGACTTCAAGAACAACATCGTGCCCGGCTCCAGCGAGCGCGACCGCGGCTACTGGCGCGACGTGGGGACCCTCGACGCCTACTACGAGGCCCACATGGACCTCATCTCCGCCCACCCGATCTTCAACCTGTACAACGACAAGTGGCCGATCTTCACCGGGCACGACCCGCTGCCCCCGGCCAAGTTCGTGCACAACGACGGCGACCGGGTGGGCCGGGCGATCGACTCGCTGGTCTCCCCCGGCGTGATCGTCTCGGGCGGCATGGCGATGCGCTCGATCCTGTCGCCGAAGGTCGTGCTCCACTCGCACTCGCTGGTGGAGGACTCCGTGCTGATGGAGAACGTCAAGGTGGGCCGGGGCGCGATCGTGCGCAAGGCGATCATCGACAAGAACGTGGTGATCCCCGACGGCGCGCGCATCGGCTTCGACCTCGACTACGACCGCACCCGCTTCGCGCTGACCCGCGGCGGGGTCGTGGTCATCGGCAAGAACGAGATCGTCGACCGTTAGGGCGCGGGAGGGGCCGGTCCGCGTTCGGGGCCGGCCGCGTACCGGGCGGCGGCGGTCCGGATCAGCCCGGCCGCCCGCGAGCGTGCTCATCGCGTGACGGACGGCTCCGGGCCCGGCCGGTCGGCGGGGGGCGTGGGAGCACCGGGCGCCGCGGGCGCCCGGTAACGCAGGATCCCGGGCCACGCAGGGCGCGGCCCGGGCTCAGGTGATGCGACCTCAGATGCCGACGCCGGCGCCCAGGCCGTACGCCCAACCGCCCGGCCAGTAGCCGCGGCCCCCCCAGTAGCCCCAGTTGTAGCCGTCGCGGGGACGCCCGTAGTAGTCCCTGCGGTGCTCGCAGGCCTCAGCGTCACGGTGTCCGGCGGACACGCCCCACGGCGTGATGCGGAGCGCGGTCGAGTCGTCGGACGTGCTCAGGTCGCACTTCTCGTGATGGTCGTTGGCGTTGGCCGCCCCCGCCATGCCGAACAGCGCGGCGACGGCGAAGCCGCCGGCCACGATGAGCTTGGCTTTCATGAATCCCCCTGGATCACGGAGTGACATCGCTGCTCACTGTACGTAATCGCCTCCGTACCGCCGTGTAACGCCACGCCAGGAAGGGACTCGGCGCTTTCCGGTGCCACCCCGGCGAAGTCCGGCCTTCTCCGGCCACTCCGGAATCCCCCGGAACGCCGGCCGCAGGGCCCGGACGCGTAGTCTGCTCCGGACGCCCGCCCGCACACGGCGGGGTCGCCGTGATCCGTCCGGAGAGGACCTCATGCCGCCCACACCGCCCGGCCCCTTCACCGGCCGCTCCGTCACCGACCTGGCCCGTGACCTGCGCGCCGGCCGGACCACCGCCGCCGAGCTGGCCCGGCTGGCGCTCGACGCGGCCGTCACCCTGGATCCCGCGCTCGGCGCCTTCGTCACCGTGGACCCGGTGGGCGCGACGGCCGCCGCCCGGCGCGCGGACCAGGAACTGGCCGCGGGCACCGACCGCGGCCCGCTGCACGGCGTGCCGGTCGCCGTGAAGGACCTCATCGACGTCGCGGGGCTGCCCTGCACGATGGGGTCGCGGCACTTCGCCGGACACGTCGCCGAGGCCGACGCCGCCTGCGTGACGCTGCTGCGCGGGGCCGGAGCGGTGATCGTCGGCAAGACCACGACGCACGAGTTCGCGTACGGCCCCACCGGCGACCGCTCGGCCAACGGCCCCTCGCGCAACCCGCGCGACCCCGGGCGCATGTCCGGCGGGTCGAGCGGCGGCAGCGCGGCGGCCGTGGCGGCGGGCATGGTGCCGCTCGCGCTCGGCACCGACACGGGCGGTTCGGTGCGCATCCCTGCCGCTCTGTGCGGGATCGCCGGGTTCAAGCCCGCCTACGACGCGATCCCCACCGCCGGGGTGTTCCCCCTGTCCCGGACGTTCGACCACGTCGGCGTGCTGGCCGCGAACCCGCTGGACTGCCTGGTCGCCTACCGGCAGCTCGCGACCGGCGGGCCGCCGCCCGCCCGTGACAGTGCCGGTGAGGCGGCGGCGGTGCGGGTGGGGTGGCTCGACCCCGCCGTCCTGTCGCCCTGCGACCCGCGCGTTGTGGCGGTGGCGCGGGCGGCGGCGGGCGCGGGGCTGGACGAGGTCCGGCTGCCCGGGGAGCTGGCCGAGGAGCTGCGGGAGACGTACGCGACGGTCCAGGGCGCGGAGGCGTCCGCCGTGCACGCCGACCGGATGGCCAGGGCGCCCGAGCTGTTCGACCCCGAGGTGCTCGACCGGCTGCGCGCGGCGATGGACCTGCCCGCCTGGGCCTACGTCAAGGCCCTGGACGAGCGGCCCGCGCTGGCCGCCGCGGCGGAGTCGCTGTTCGACGACCATGACGTGCTGGCGCTGCCGGCCGTGCCGCTCGTCGCGCCGCCGCTGGAGCAGCGTCAGACCGAGCTGGACGGGCGGGCCGTCGCCGTCCGGGCCGCGCTGCTGGCCCTGACCAGCCCGTGGAACGTGCTCGGCCTGCCCGCGCTGACCGTGCCGGCCGGCTCGGTGGACGGCCTGCCGGTCGGGCTGCAGCTCGTCGGCCGGCCCGGCCGGGAGGAGCTGCTGTTCCGGGTGGCCGGCTCACTGGGCGGGTGAGGAGAGGTGGGCCCCGGGCCGGCCCGGCGCAGGCCGGACCCGGGGGCGGGGGCTCGTGTCCGGCCGGGGGGCGCCATTCCCGTCGGCCAGGCCGAAGCCCACGGCCCTTTTCTTTCAGGGCCGTACGTCCGAGTGGCAGGATTCGAACCTGCGGTGCTCCTGCTCCCAAGGCAGGCGGGCTGACCAAACTGCCCCACACTCGGTCATGAAATCAACGAAGCCGCCCCGGCGGAGGCCCGGGACGGCTTTCCTGGTCGATTCTCCGTGGAATCACCGGGAAAGCCTTGGCCGCAGCTCAGGCCGGTTGCCGGACGGCCTGGAGGGTCGAGGTCCGCACATGGCCGCCGCCTTTCTCGTCGTTTCGTGAATGTCGTTCCGGAACGAGATCAACGGTAGACCGGGGGCTGCCGGAAATGCCACGCATTTATCGCCGGTCGCGGTCCTGGTCGTTGGTCCAGGCCACCCCGGCGCGCGTTTCCGGGGCCTCGACGCGGAACCGGGGAAGGGCGTCCGGGTAGTTGTCGCGGACGAAATTGACGAGGAATTCGCGGACGTCGCACTTGAGGTCCCAGGAGGAGGGCGAATCGGCGGCGCTCATCAGGGCGCGCAGCTCGACCAGGCCGTTGGGCAGCACGTCGGTGACCTGGAGCGTCCAGTCCTTCTGGTCCCACAGCGGGTTGCCCTGGAGGAACTCGTACAGGGCGTCGCGCAGTTTGGGCACCGGCACCGCCCAGTCGACCCGCAGGAACACCACGGCGAGCACCCGGCTGCCGTGCCTGGTCCAGTTCTCGAACGGGTTCTGGGTGAAGTAGGAGACGGGCAGCACCAGCCGCCGCTCGTCCCACAGGCGCAGCACCACGTACGTGAGCGTGAGCTCCTCGATCCTGCCCCACTCCTTCTCCACCACGACCACGTCGTCCAGCCGCAGCGCGTCGCTGAAGGCCAGTTGCAGCCCGGCCAGCATGTTGCCGATGGTCGGCTGGGCCGCGATGCCGACGATGGCGCCCGCGATGCCGGCCGAGGCCAGCAGCCCGGCGCCGAGCGCCCGCACCTGCGGGAAGGAGAACAGCATGGCGCCGAGCGCGATGACGATGATGACCGCGGCGGCGATGCGGCGCACCAGCGCGATCTGCGTCCTGATCCGCCGCGCCCGGCGGTTGCGCTCGCCCTCGACGAGCACCAGCCGGTCGAGCACGACGTCCGTCAGCGCGTACGTCGCCTGGATGATCAGCCAGGTCACCGTGCCGATGGTGAGCAGGCCGATGACGCGGTCGACCGACTGGGCCATGCCGCGCTCGTCGGCCGTGTCCCCGAAGATGCCGGGGGCGAAGACCAGGTTGCAGGCCACCGTGGCGGCCACGCAGAACGCCGGCCACGTGCAGTGCTCGACCAGGTGGCGGGCCAGTGCCCATTTTCGTCCGACCCGGATCAGCACCCGGCGGACCACCTCCACCAGGAGCACCGCTCCGACCACCGAGATGACGAGGATCGGCCAGGCCGCCGGCGACTGCACGTTTCGCGCCCCCTATGTTGTAGAACGTCGCTTCAAGGTCACATTGCCCTCAAGCGCCACTCCATACGCACGGAAACGCCGTTTCGGCTAGTGGCCGTTCCCGCAACTGCCCCAGCACGTCGTGGCTCTGGTGCTGGCCAGCAGCCCCAGATCGCGCAGCACGGCCTGGGTGCGCTCGACCTCGGAGGTCAGCCAGAGGCGGAAGTCGTCCCCGCTCAGCGGGATCGAGGTCCACCCCGCCTTCCGGCACGCCCGCCGCCACGAGGCCGACGAGGTCACCTCGTCGCACATGCGCACGGCCGACTCCCTGCTGTCCTCCGACATGTTCTCGGGCCCGACGGCCGCGGCCCAGTCCGCGAAGTCCACCCGTACGCCGGACTCCAGCAGGGTGGGCACGTCGAGCTCCGGCACCCGGCGGGCGCAGGAGACGGCGAGAGCCCTGACCCGGCCGCCGTCGATGGCCGCGCGCCAGTCGCCGAGCAGGCCCGCCGCGGCCGCCGCCTTGCCGCCGAGCAGCGCCGAGACGGCCTCGTGGCTGCTGGGGTAGCCGGTGTAGTCCATCTGCCTGGTGTCGGCGCCGAGCCCCTTGGCGATCAGGCCGAACAGCAGGTGGTCGGGCTCGCCCTGCGGCCCGCCGGCCAGCATCGTCCCGCTCGGGTCGGCCCGCAGGTGGGCGCCGAAGTCGTCGAAGTCGGTGAAGCGGGAGTTGGCGGGCACGACGACGACCTCGACGTCGCCGGTGAGCCTGGACAGCGGGGTCGAGGTGTCCAGCAGCGTCTGCCCGTTGTTCAGCTCGGAGGCCGCCAGAGCGGGCAGGCCGGTCACGGTGATCCGCGTGCCGGTGGGCGACGCGCCGACGCCCGAGGCGCGCGCGGCGGCGGCGAACGCCTCGCCGACCCGGGCCCAGCGGTCGCCGCCCGCGACGATCGAGAACCGGCCCCTCGCGTCGGCGGGGCCGCCGACGACGTGCTCCGTCCCGCATCCGGCCGCGCACGCCGCCGCGCCCAGGGTCCATGCCAAGAAACGCCGACGACGCATCCGCCCTCCCCCGACCTCCGCGAGTACCGCCATTACCTGAAGTTATTGACAGTTCACTCGCTGTTACACATCGGGGTACGGTTGACCGAAATTTCGGCGTATACCGGAGTCAGTCCTGCTTCGTGGCCACCCCGGCCATCAGGGACGACGGCAGCGACCAGTCGCCTACCAGCTTGGGCCGGTCCGGCCGCCAGTCCACGGCCTGCACCAGGCCGGGCGGGTCGAGCGCGAAGCCGCCGAAGAACGCGCGGATCTCGGCCGGGCTGCGGTCGGCCCCGCCCGAGCCGGCCGAGCCGCGGCGGAACGGCCGCGGGTTCTCCTCGTCCGACAGGCGTCCCATCGAGGTGGCATGGGAGATCACCAGACGGCTGCCGGGCGCGACCGCCTCGCGCAGCGCCGCCACCGCGCCCTGCGGATCGGCCGCGTCGGGCAGGAAGTGCAGGATCGACACCAGCACGATCGCGACCGGCCGCGACAGGTCCAGGAACCGGCCCGCGCGGGCCAGCACCTCCTCGTGGTCGAGCAGGTCGGCCTCGATGAAGGCGGCCCTGTCCGCCCCGGCGAGCAGGGCCCTGGCGTGCGCGGCGACCACCGGGTCGTCGTCGACGTAGACGACCCGGGCCTCCGGCGCGACCTCGTGCACGCTGCCCTGCGTCGGCAGCCCGCTGCCCAGGTCGATGAACTGGGTGATCCCCGCGGCGGCGACGTAGCGCACGGCACGCTGGAGGAAGGCCCGGTTCGCGCGGGCCAGCGGGACCGCCTCCGGGACCAGCTCGGCGAGCTGGTCGATCGCCAGGCGGTCGACCGCGAAGTTGTCCGTCCCGCCGAGCATGTAGTCGTACATGCGTGCGAGATTCGGAGTGTGGGGGTCGAACTGCCGCACAGTAATGAATTTATGTGGTGCGCAGCCGGATAACACTACCCTGCGAGGATTGTGGCTGAATTTATTCCACAGTCACGCTCTTGGCGAGATTGCGAGGCTTGTCCACGTCCCTGCCGAGGGCGACCGCCGCGTGGTAGGCCAGCAGCTGGAGCGGGATCGTCAGCAGCATCGGGTCGAGCTCGATCTCGTTCTTCGGGATCACGATCACGTCGTCGGCCAGCTTGGCGTCGGGCTCCCGATGGCCGACCATGAGCACCTGGCCGCCGCGGGCGCGGATCTCGCCGAGCGTGGTGAGGTTCTTGTCGAGCAGCTCGTCGTCGGGGACGATCGCGACCGTCGGCATGTCCGGGCCGATCAGCGCGAGCGGCCCGTGCTTGAGCTCGCTGGCCGGGTACGCCTCGGCGTGCACGTACGAGATCTCCTTGAGCTTCTGCGCGCCCTCGCGGGCCACCGGGTAGCCCCTGACCCGGCCGACGAACATCATGCTCGGGTGCTTGGCGTACTTCTGCGCCAGCTCGGCGATCTTGTCGCCCTGGGCGAGGATCTCCTCGATCTGGCCGGGCAGCCGGCGCAGGCCCTCCACGATGCGCCGCCCGTCGGCCGGCGACAGGTCGCGCACCCGGCCCAGGTGCAGCGCCAGCAGCGCGAAGGCGACCGAGGTCGAGGTGAACGCCTTGGTCGAGGCGACCGACACCTCGGGCCCGGCGTGCAGGTAGATGCCGCCGTCGACCTCGCGGGCGATGGCGCTGCCCACGGCGTTGACGATGCCGATCACCCGGCCGCCCTTGCGCTTGAGCTCCTGGACGGCGGCCAGCGTGTCGTAGGTCTCGCCCGACTGGCTGATCGCGACGTAGAGGGTGTCAGGGTCCACGACGGGGTTGCGGTAGCGGAACTCGCTGGCCGGCTCGGCGTCGGCCGGGATGCGCGCCAGCTCCTCGATGAGCTGCGCGCCGATCTGCCCGGAGTAGTACGCCGACCCACAGCCGATGATCTTCACCCGGCGGAACGAGCGCGTCTCGCGGGCGTCCATGTTGAGGCCGCCGAGGTGGGCGACGTGGAAGCGCTCGTCGAGGCGGCCGCTCATCGTGCGGGTCATCGTCTCGGGCTGCTCGGAGATCTCCTTGAGCAGGTAGTGCTCGTAGCCGCCGGTGTCGTAGTGGCCGGCGTCCCAGTCGACGGTCAGCGGCTCCTTGGCGGTCTCGCGGGCGTCGCTGGCGAAGGTGTGGAAGCCGTCGGCCTTGAGCACGGCCAGCTCGCCGTCCTCCAGGTGCACGACCTGGCGGGTGTAGCGGACCAGGGCGGCGACGTCGGAGGCGGCGAACATCTCCTTCTCGCCGATGCCGAGCACGATCGGGCTGCCGTTGCGCGCCACGACCACCTCGCCCGGCCGCTCGGCGTCGATCACCGCGATGCCGTACGTGCCGACGATGTTCTTGAGCGTCTTCCTGACCGCCTCCTCCAGGGAGTCGTTCTCGTCGGCGGCGCGGGCGATCAGGTGGGCCAGGACCTCGGTGTCGGTCTCGGACAGGAACTCGACGCCGTCGGCCTCCAGCTTGGCGCGCAGCTCGCCGGCGTTCTCGATGATGCCGTTGTGCACGACCGCGATGCGCTGGTCGGCCGACAGGTGCGGATGCGCGTTCTCGTCGCTGGGCACGCCGTGGGTGGCCCAGCGGGTGTGGCCGATGCCGTGGTTGCCCTTGAACCGCACCGGCACGACCTTGGCCAGGTCGGCGACCCGGCCCTTGACCTTGCGTACCTTGAGTCCCTTGTTCGACACCACGACCCCGGCGGAGTCGTAGCCCCGGTACTCAAGCCGCTGCAGCCCTTCCAGCAGGATGGGCGCCGCGTCCTTGGGGCCCACGTAGGCCACGATTCCGCACATCGAGGTCTCCTCTTATCCGTAGACGATCCTGCGGAGCTGCCGCAGCGACAGCTCTGGTGCCGCTACCCGGCGTGCGGGTAACTCGGCGGCGATCCGGGGGAAGATCTCGTCGTTGGTCAGGCCGCGGGCCTTGAGCTCGCCGTGACGGCGCCGTACGAACTCCTCGACCGGCTCGGAGAAGTACGACAGCACGTCGGCGACCACGCGGGCCGCCTCTCCTGGGCCGAGCGCGCTCGTCCGGGTGAGATGGGCGATGAGGTCTTCATAGGGATGCCGCGCCGTGGACACAGACGAGGACACTACGCATCTGAAGCGAGACACGCCAACATCCTGCCCGGAATCGGGCAGGATTTAACTCCAGAGCGCTACCACTTCTCCCCTGCCGATCGCCGACGGGCGGGCGGACGGATCCCGCGATTCTCATCCGTATCATCCGACCCGTCTGACACATCCCTTTCTGGGAATGGTTACGTTCAGTGATCGAACAGTGTCGTTCCGTGGGGAGATCTCATGCAGCTCCGGCTTGCCGCCGTCCTGGCCACCAGCTTGTCCGCCGGTGTGTGCGTCGTCGCCGGCGGTCCGGCCGCTCCCGCTGTCATGGGCGGCACGGGCGTCCGGGATAAGGGGCGGCAGGCCGACTTCGCGGCCGCCGCGGCGGAGTTCGGGGTGCCGGTCAGCGTGCTGCTCGGGGTGTCGTACCTGGAGTCGCGGTGGGACGCCAACGGCGGGCGTCCCAGCACGGCCGGCGGGTACGGCCCGATGCACCTGGTGGACGCCGTGCCCGCCGGGCAGGCGGGCACGGCGGGCACGGCGGGCACGGTCGCGGAGGGCTTCGCGCCGGGCGACGCCAGGGGCGACGACAGCCGCCCGCTGCCCCGGTCGGCGACCCGGCCGGTCAGCCGGCCGGTCAGCCAGCCGGCTTCCCGGTCGCCCCGGTCGGCTTCCCGGTCGGCTTCGCAGGCGGGGGCCCGGTCGGCGGCACGGTTGATGGCGGGGTCCGGCACGTCGGCGGCCTCGGCGCCGGACGCCACCCTGGCCCTGGCCGGGCGGCTGGCCGGGGTCGCGCCGCGGGCGCTGCGCGCGGACCCGCGCGCCAACATCAGGGGCGGCGCCGCCCTGCTCGCCTCCTACCAGCGCCACCCCAGCCCCGACCCGGCCGACTGGTACGCGGCCGTCGCCCACTACGCGGGCACTCGTGACCCGCTCGCCGCGCGGTCGTTCGCCGACGAGGTGTTCGCGGTGATGGGCGAGGGCGTCGCGCGGCGCACGGACGACGGCTTCGACATGCGGCTGGACGCCGTGCCCGGCCTGCGCCCGCCCGCGGCGCCGGCGAAGATCGCGGACGGCGACGACTCCGACGAGGACGACGACCCGTTCTTCTTCTCCGACATGGAGCCCGAGGGCGACGACGACTCCGAGTCGGCCGACGAGTCCGACTGGGACGTGCCCGCGCAGGACGAGATGCCGCTGACCGCCGCCGACTCCTCCGCCGGTTCGTCCGCCGAGTGCCCGAGCAGCCTGCGGTGCGAGTGGATGCCGGCCGCGTACAAGAGGTACGGCAGGAAGAAGGACCGCGGCTACGGCAACCACGACCGGGTCGAGGGCCGCCGCCAGGTCGACTACATCGTCATCCACGACACCGAGGGCGGCTACCAGGGCATCCCGTCGATGGTCGGCAACCCGAGGTACGTGAGCTGGCACTACACGGTCCGCTCCCGGGACGGGCACGTCGCCCAGCACGTGCCGACGAAGGACATCGCCTGGCACGCCGGCAACTGGGACTTCAACACCCGCTCGATCGGCATCGAGCACGAGGGCTACCTGGCCAGGGGCTCCTGGTACACCGAGGCGATGTACCGGTCGTCGGCCAGGCTGGTGCGCTACCTCGCCGGCCGGTACGGCATCCCGCTCGACCGCGCACACATCCTCGGCCACGACAACGTGCCGGGCGCCACGGCGCAGGCGGTCGCCGGCATGCACGAGGACCCCGGCCCCTACTGGGACTGGGCCCACTACTTCGAGCTGATGAACCACCCGATCAAGGGCGACGGGACGGGCTCGTCGGTGATCATCCGGCCGACCTACGACGACAACCGGCCCTACTACACCGGCTGCGCCAGCACCAAGCCCGGCCGCCGGTGCCCGGAGCACGGCGCGGCCAGCGTGTGGCTGCACACCGGGCCGAGCGAGAGCGCCCCGCTGGTCACCGACGCCGGCAAGCACCCCGGGAAGCCGAGCACGTACAGCGTCTACGACCACAGCGCCCGCGCCTCGACCGGGCAGCGGTTCGCGGTGGCCGGACGGCAGGGCGACTGGACGGCGATCTGGTACCTGGGCCAGCGGGCCTGGTTCCTCAACCCGTCCGCCGCCCCCACGGCCGTGCCGGCGACGGGCCCGCTGGTCACGCCGCTGGCCGCGGGCACCAAGGTGTACGGCCGCGCCTACCCGGAGCGGTCGGCGTACCACGGAGGCGGGGTCCAGCCGTTGACGCCGCTGCAGTACCGGATCGGGCCGGGGCAGTCGTACTCGCTGGGAGCCACGGTCACCGGCTCGTTCTACTCGGCCAGCGCCTTCAACCCGGCCCGGCACGTGCGGGTCACGGGGTCCGTCCGGTACCACCAGATCCAGCTCGGGCATCGTGTCATGTTCGTCCAGGCCAAGGATGTGCGCGTCATCCGCTGAATTTCGCCCCACGGGGCTCGGGCTGCGCACGGGCACTCCGCGAAGACGATATGGTTTTCCCGTGGCCCCGCGAGTTCGCGGGGGATTCACGCGGAAGTGGCTCAGTGGTAGAGCATCACCTTGCCAAGGTGAGGGTCGCGGGTTCGAATCCCGTCTTCCGCTCGGAGTCAAACTCCTGGTGGAGTGGCCGAGAGGCGAGGCAGCGGCCTGCAAAGCCGTCTACACGGGTTCAAATCCCGTCTCCACCTCGGTGGTACAACGGACTCTTCTGGGTCCGGTAAAGTTAAGAGCGCCATGCGGAAGTGGCTCAGTGGTAGAGCATCACCTTGCCAAGGTGAGGGTCGCGGGTTCGAATCCCGTCTTCCGCTCTGAGTGACAACTCAACAAAGGACGATTAGCTCAGCGGGAGAGCGCTTCCCTGACACGGAAGAGGTCACTGGTTCAATCCCAGTATCGTCCACCCACGCTCGTCGGGAGTCAGACCGGGTTTCGGTCCGGTCCGGACAGCGGTAAAGCCCCAGCGAACGGCAGACGCCGGACGACTGGGGCTTCTTCGTTTCGAGGGCCGGGCCCCGCCTTCCGGGCAAAGCCCGCCCGTGGCTCCAGACACTCATCCCCAGGCGGTCGCCCATCGGACCGCCGGCCCCAGGGCCTGTACGGAGTTCGGCTCTCCAGGCCAGCGGCTCGTCCGGCAGGTCACGTCCCACAGGCTGCCGGTACGGCACCGCCACGTCACCGCGGTGAACAGCCGCCGCAGATCCGGTCTCGGGCCGCGCCCGCCCAGCGGTCGATCAGGGACCGTTCTTGCGTCGGCGAGGTCTCCCCGCCATGTTCGATGGCCTGCCCAACCCCCCGGGCTGTCGCGCGGCCTGCGCCAGTGCCTTGGTGCCGGGGATTCGGTGTATCGCGGGCGTATCGAAAAGCGCATACGCCACCGCAACACTTCCCCGTCTTCAGTAGAGGCACCGATCACATGGTGGTGATCGGCTGCCGACGGCGGTCGCGGTCAGACCTGCAGCGGTCGGTTCGTCGTCAGGAAAGGACCGTGATCATGGGCTCGGACTCTGTGGGTGGCGTCGGCCGGCGGCGGCTGCTCGGGTGGAGCGGGCTCGCGGCGGCCGGCGTGGTGGCGGCCGGCGCGCCGCTGGTGGGCGGCCGGCCCGGCAACCGACAGCACCGTCCGGCCGCAACCGGCCCCGGCATCCCGCCGGACACCCGTCCCGGCGGAGCCTACGACCGGTACGTGGCGAAGCTGGCCGCGGAGGGCAGGTTCTCCGGCATGGTGCTGCTGTCGCACCGGGGCCGGACGGTGCTGTCCCGCAGCTACGGCATGGCGGACAAGGAGAAGGGGGTCCGCAATCACGAAGGCATCGCGTTCAGCCTCAGTTCGGCGGGCAAGCCGTTCGGCGCGGTGGCCGTCCTGCAGCTGGTGCAGCAGGGCAAGGTGAAGCTGTCGGACACGGTGGGCACCCACCTGACGGGCTACGCCAAGGACGTCGCCGAGCAGGTGACCGTCCACCACCTGCTCTCCGGCACCTCCGGGCTGAACACCCCGGAGGAGGACCCGCAGCGTATCTTCCGGAGCCGGGAGGAGGTGCACGAGTTCTACGAGCAGTGGGCCCGGAAGGCGAAGCTGGTGGCCGCCCCCGGCACCCCCACCGAACACGCCGGCGCCGACGTCGTCATCCCGGCGCTGATCGTGGAGGCGGTGACCGGCAGGACGTACTGGGACTACGTCGAGGAGAACATCTTCAAGCGCTGCGGCATGACCGGCTCGGCGTTCTACACCAGGCGGCAGTGGCTCACCGATGCGCACATCGCGCACCCTCACATGAGGCTGGCTGACGGCAGCGTGGTGGACGCCGTCCGCAACCTGGGCAAGAGCAGCTCGAACCAGTCCACGCCGGGCAGGAACCCGGGCCGCAGCTTCATCGACGTCCCCGGGGACGGGGGCTTCGCCACCGCACCGGATCTGGTCCGGTTCGCGCACGCCCTGAGCGAAGGCACGGTGCTGGAACGGCCCTACGCCGAGGTGCTCACCGCGGCCAAGTTCCCCCACGGGCGGCAGTCGTTCGGGGCCTACCACATGCCGGTCCGCATCGTCAGCGGTCAGTGGGTGCACGGGCGCGCCGGCGCCAACCCCGGTGTCGGCGCCAGCTGGAACATCTACCCGTACACCGGCTGGGTCGGTGTCATCCTCAGCAACACCGACGGCGGGACGCTGCAGGAGCTGACCGGGCGGGAGGTGCAGGCTGTCACCGGAGGCACGCCTGGCGGCGGCGGGGGCGGCTGAGGTGGTCCGGCGTCCGGCACGAAGAGAACGGATCTCCTGACGTCTCCTGTGGCCACCGCAGCCTGATGCCAGCCGGTCACGGTCCTTCGCGTGCATCCCGGCTCGGCGCAGCGGACGTCGCCGCCAGGTGATCGACTCCGCGGCCACACCTTTGAGGGGCCCTTCGAGCGAGCGAGGAGTTGGTCATGGATCGCATGGTGGAGATCGCCATTCCGGTCTACAACGAGCAGCATGTGCTGGCGTGCAGCGTGCGAAGACTGCACACCTATCTGGAAGAGACGTTCCCCTACCGGTTTCGGATCACGATCGCCGACAACGCCAGCGTCGACGGAACGTGGCAGGTCGCGCAGGAGCTGGAGACCGAACTGCAAGGGGTCCGGGCAGTACGGCTGGAGCAGAAGGGCCGGGGACGGGCGCTGCGGCATGTGTGGAGCCACAGCGACGCCGACGTGGTCGCCTACATGGACGTGGATCTGTCCACCGACCTGGACGCCTTCTTTCCGCTGGTGGCGCCGCTGATCTCCGGGCACAGCGATCTGGCCATCGGGACCCGGCTGACGCGCGGGTCGGCGGTGGTACGCGGCCCGAAACGGGAGCTGATCTCCCGGGGTTACAACGTGTTGCTGCGCACGACGCTGGCGGCCCGCTTCACCGACGCCCAATGTGGTTTCAAGGCCGCGCGGACCGTGATCGCCAGGGCGTTGCTGCCGTCGGTGCAGGACGAGAAGTGGTTCTTCGACACCGAGTTGCTGCTGCTGGCCGAGTGCAACGGGCTGCGCATCCACGAGGTGCCGGTGGACTGGGTCGACGACCCCGACAGCCGCGTGGACGTCCTGCGAACCGCACTGGATGACGTGAAGGGCATGGCCCGGGTGGCGCGGCGCATGCTGACGGGCGCGTTCGACGCCCCGGTGGAGAGCCGGCCGCGGCCGCGGCTGCCGGCGGGGATGGCCCGGCAACTGCCGACTTTCGCGATCATCGGGGTGTTCAGCACGATCGCTCAGCTGGTGCTGTTCGTGCTGCTGCGCATGGTGACGGGGCCGCTGTGGGCGAACGCGGTCTCGCTGTTGATCACCACTGTCGGCAACACCGCCGCCAACCGCCGATTCACCTTCGGGGTGACGGGCCGGGAACGGGCGTTCAGGCAGCAGCTGGAGGGCGGTCTGGCGTTCCTGCTCGGACTGGTGCTGAGCACCGGCTGCTTGGCCCTGCTCCACGCACTGGCGCCCGAGGCGCCACGGGCCGTCGAGATCGCCGCGCTGGTGACCGCCAACGGGGTCGCGACGCTGGTGCGGTTCCTTCTGATGCGCACCTGGATCTTCCATCCACGGCGCCTGGGGCGCCGGCCGGCCCCGGCCGATCCGACCGTCGGCACGGCCCGGAAGGACGAGGTCACATGACCATCCGCGTACGTCGTGCACAGACGCCCTCCGATCCGCGGGGCCCGTCTGACAGGCCCCGCTCACCTGCCGCATCGGGGTGGCTGCGCCGGCTGGCCTTGGGCGGGCCTGAAGATCCGCGCTGGTCGCGTCCGGCACTCTGGGGCGTGCTGTTGGCGGCTTTCGTGCTGTACGGGTGGAACCTGTGGTCGGCCGGCTACGCCAACTCCTACTACTCGGCGGCGGTCAAGAGTGGCACCGAGAGCTGGCAGGCGTTCTTCTTCGGGGCCCTGGACTCCGAGTCGTTCATCACCGTGGACAAGCCGCCGATGGCGCTGTGGGCGATGGGCCTGCTCGCCCGCGTCCTGGGGTTCGGGACGTGGAGCCTGATGTTGCCGCAGGTGCTGGCCGGGGTGGCCGCCGTCGCGGTGCTGCACGCCACGGTACGGCGCGCGGCCGGGTTTCCGGCGGCGCTGATCGCTGCCGGGGTGCTGGCGCTGACCCCGATCACGGTGGCCATCAACCGCGACAACAATCCGGACACGCTGCTGGTTCTGTGGCTGGTGCTGGCCGCGTGGTCGTGTCAGCGCGCGATCGAGTCGGGACGCCTGCGCTGGCTGCTGGCCTCGGCCGCGTTCGTGGGGTGCGGGTTCAACACCAAGATGCTGCAGGCGTTCGTGGTCGTCCCGGCGCTGGCGCTGGCCTACCTGGTGGCGGCCAGGCCGGGCGTGCTGCGCCGGGTGCGGCATCTGCTGGCGGCGGGTGCGGTGCTGGTGGTGTCGAGTTCCTGGTGGATGGTGGTGGTCGACCTGACCCCGTCCGGGAGTCGCCCGTTCATCGGAGGCAGCACCGACGGCACCGTGCGTGACCTCGTCATCGGCTTCAACGGCCTGGGCCGGATCTTCGGCCTGGAGACGCCCGGCGGCGGCCGTGGCGGCGGGGGTTTCGGCGGCGCCGCGGGCGCGGGACGAATGTTCAACGACATGGTCGGCGGTCAGATCTCCTGGCTGCTGCCGTTCGCGATGCTCGCGCTGGTTGCGGGGGTCGTGCTGCTGTGGAAGCGGTCGCGCACCGACCTGGCCCGGGCCGGGCTGGTGCTGTGGGGCGGCTGGCTGGCGATGTACTGCGCGGCGTTCAGCTTCGCCAAGGGCGTGTTCCACCCGTACTACACCACGTCTCTGGCCCCCGCGATCGCCGTACTGGCCGGAGTGGGCGGGGTGTCGTTGTACGACGCGTACCGGGGGCCGCTCCGGTGATCGTGGGTGCTGCCCTTGGGCGTCGCGGTCACAGGGATGTGGTCGTTCACGCTGCTGAACCGGACGCCCGACTGGAATCCATGGCTGCGCTGGGTGATCGTGGCGGCGACCGTGCTGGCGGTGCTCGCGATGGTGGCCGCGCGGCTGCCGTGGGCGCCGGGCCACGGCGTCGTCGTCGCGTCGGTGACGTTCACGCTGGTCGCGGCCCTGGCAGGTCCGGGGGCGTACGCGGCGGTGACCGCGTTCGGCGGCGGCAACACCAGTGGCAACGCGCTGGCGGGGCCGTACGCGGCGCAGGCCCAGAACGGTCAGGTCCCGAACGGTCAGGCTGGGAACGGTCCGGCGCCGCCCCAGGTGCGGGGCGGCATGCTGGTGGTCGGCGGGCCGGCCGGTGAGTTGAGCGACGACATGGTCGGCTACCTGCTCAAGAACCGGGGCGGTGCGCGCTGGCTGGTCGCCGTGGTCAGTGCCCAGCAGGCGTCGTCGATCATCCTGTCGACCGGCGAGCCGGTGATGGCGATGGGCGGCTTCACCGGGCAGGACCCGGCGATGACGGTGGCCAGGCTGCAGGAGTACGTCCGCAAGGGCGAACTGCGCCACATCGTGATCAATGGGTCGGGTCGGAGCGGTCCCATGAGCGGCGACCCCGCCATCGCCTCATGGGTGCGGAAGAACGGCACGAGGGTTCCCACGAGCGCGTACGGCGGCACGTCCGACGAGGGCGGCGGTGAGCTGTACCGGCTCGGCTGAGGGGGAGGCCGAGCGGGCGGATCACGGCCAGGGGGTCGGGGCTTCGCCGGTGGTGGCGGCGTCGAGTGATCGCAGGGCCGCCCGGCTGCCGGCGATCAGCTCGGGGTCGCCTCCGGCCGTGCGCAGGGCCAGGGCCTCCAGGAGCACCTCGCGGGCCTCCTCCTTGCGACCCAGGTCGGCAAGGGTCTTGCCGAGGTGTTGGAGCGGGAAGCACACCATCTCTGGTGCTTCGTTCCTCGCAAGGGTGAGCATCGTGCGGCAGAGGGTTTCCGAGGCTGCCGCGTCACCTGCGTACCGATGGGCGTCGGCCAGGTTGAGCGACGCGGCGATCCGCCTGCCGGTCGTGTCCGCCAGGTCGAGCGCACGGCTGAGGCAGCGGATCGCGTCGCCGTACTCGCCCAGAACCAGCAGCCCGATCCCGAGCGCGCGCAGCGTGCTGTGATCGGCGGGGTCCCGGGCGCGGGCGGAGTCGACGAGCGTGGTGAGCTGGCCACGGTCGCGGGGGACCATCCGTTGGCGTTCGTCGTAGGTGATGAGCTGGTTGACTGCTTCGAAGAGCACGGCCTGACCTGGGCTACAGATATTCGTGGGGGCCGGTGGGCACGGGTTCGCCGGCGGGTGCGGCGGGGTGGTCGTCGTCGGACAGGCCGGTGAGGATGACGGCGAGTTCGGCGCGGGTGTGGATGCCGAGCTTGCGGTAGATGCGGGCCAGGTGGGTGTCCACGGTGCGTTTGCTGATCGACAGCGTCGTGGCCACCTCCAGGTTGCTCATCCCGCGCAGCACCAGGTCGGTGACCCGGCGTTCGCCGACGGTCAGTACGTGGTCGTCGTGGCCGGGGGTGAGGGTGGCGGCGCGGGCCGGGGCGGTGGCGGCGCGGTGCTTGTCGGCCAGGGCGGCCAGGCGGCCCGCGCCGCAGTCGGCGGCCAGCCGCAGCGCCAGGGCCAGCGTCTCGTGGGCCTTGCCGTCGTCGCCCGCCTGACGCTGGGCGATGCCGAGGCGCAGCAGGGCCCTGGCGTGTTCGAGCCGGGCGCCGCGGTTGCCCAGCAGGGCGACGGCCTCGTGCAGCATGTCGAGCCGGACCTGTCCCTCGTGGGCGAGGCTGCCCGCGCTGAGCGCGCGGGCGACGACGGTGGGCGCGCCCCAGGCGCGGGCCAGCTCCAGCTCCCGCTCGGCCACCATGCGGGCCGCCGAGCGCTCCCCGGACAGGACGTACGCCAGGATCGAGTTCGTGCCCCAGGGCACGCAGGCGGGGTTGGTGATGCCGGCGGCGGTCAGGCGGCGGCCGCACTCCAGCAGGGTCAGCAGGCCGTCGCGCGGGCGGCCCTGCGCGAGCCGGAGGCGGCCCAGGGCGTCGAGGGCCTGCCCGGAGATCATCGGGTGCCAGTCGCCGTACGGGGCGACGGACTTCAGCGCCGACTCCGCGGCCTCCAGGTCGCCGAACTCCACCAGCACCCGGGCGGCGCAGGCCGCGGCGGCCACGTGGAAGCCCTCGGCCTGGCACTCGCGCGCGCTGGCGACGGCGGCCTCGGCGTCGGCCAGCCCGGCCTCCAGGCTGCCGAGCTGGTAGCGCACCTCGGCCCTGGTCAGCAGCGCCAGCGCCAGGCCGGTGCCGGAGCCGGCCTCCTGGGTCTCGCTGACCAGGCGTTCGGCCCAGTAGGAGGCTTCGTCGAGGCGGTCGCCCCACACCAGCGGCAGCACGGCGGCCGCCGGCACCGGGCCCTGGCCGTCGAGGCAGCGCCGGGTCTGGGCGAGCGTGCGCGGCAGGCTGCGGCCCCGCGCGCCGCTGGCCAGGGCCAGCACGCTGAGGAACTCCCTGGCCGCCGGGCTGACCAGCGTGCCGAGGGAGCGTCCGAGCCGGCGCAGGCCGAGCCGTCCGGCCGAGCGGCCCCACAGCAGCGCCTGGGCGGCGAACACGAGCAGCAGGTCCGCGCCGCCGAACTGGGGGGCGGCGGCGGCGCTCTCGGCCGCGCCGGCGAAGACCTCGGCGGCCTCGGCGGAGTTCGCGGTGACCAGGATGTCGGCGAACGGCGCCAGCGACATCAGGGCGTGCGGGGCCATCCTGACCCGGCCGTAGGCGGTGCGCAGGTGGCGCAGGCAGGCGGGCAGGTCGCGGTGCTTCTCCACGGCGCCCAGCTCGGCGGTGACCTCCAGCACGGTGTCCTGGTCGTCGGTCTCGGCCAGCGCACGGTGCAGGTAGCCGGTCGCGTCCTCCCACGCGTGCCGGGCGGCGGCCTCGCCGGCGGCCTCGCGCAGCACGGTGACGGTGAGCGGGTCGCCGGTCGGGCCGGCCGACATCAGGTGCCGGGCCGAGCGTCTCAGCGGCGCGCCCAGCCGGTACAGCAGCGACGCGGTACGGCGGTGCAGCCGGTCGCGCTCGCCCGGGTCCATCCCGGCCAGCACGGCCTGCTGGATGCGCGGATGGGCGAAGCGGTCGGGCGGCGTGCCGGTGACCAGCCCGGCGCGGCGCAGCGTCTCCCCCGCCGCCCTGGCGGTGTCCTGGCCGTGCCCGGCGATCATGGAGGCGACCTCCATGCCGTCCTCGGGCGCGACGATGGCCAGGCTGCGCAGCAGGTCGACGCCCGCGGCGTCCACGCCGGAGCCGCTGCCGGACAACCAGCCGAGCGCGGTCTCGGTCAGCGCCAGCGCGCCGATGTCCAGCACCCGGGGCAGCTCGGCGCTCACCGGGCGCACGCCGGACCGGCCGAGCCGCCCGGCCAGCTCCCGCAGCAGCAGCGGGTTGCCCTGGGTGAGCCGGTGGCAGGCGGCGGCGATCTCCTCGCCGATCTCGTCCCCGATCTCCGCCCCGCCGCCGAGCACGGACTCCATGAGCCGGGCGGCGCACTGGGCGCACAGGGGCGAGGGCCGCAGCAGCCGCGTGTACGGCAGCGCCGCCAGGTCCCTGGCCAGGTCGTCGGGGCCGCCGGCGTCGGCGCCGGTGTCGGCGGTGGTGAGGATCATCGCGATGGGCAGGCCGTCGAGCCGCCGGGCGATGTAGGAGCACCACTGGGAGGACTGTGGGTCGGTGTGGTGCACGTCGTCGACGGCGATGATCAGCGGCCGGTCGCCGGTGAAGGACCGGGTGGCCCGGTAGAGGCCGTGCAGCAGGTCGGGGGTGACGGGATGGCCCCGGTCGAGCCCGCCGCCCAGGTCGGGGCCGACGACGGCGCTCCCGCCGGACGGCGGCGCGCGGCCGGCGGTCATGAGCGGTTCGAAGAGCTGGCGGACCACGCCGAACGGGTGGTCGCGCTCGGTGGGGTGGCCCCTGGCCATCAGCAGCAGCGCCCCCACCTCGCCCCTGGCCGCCAGCGCGGCGTTGAGCAAGGTCGTCTTGCCCATGCCCCGGGCCCCCTGGATCAGCAGGACGGAGGGGCCGCCGGCACGGACCCTCGACAACGCCTCCCGCATCGCGGCGGTCTCGACGTCACGGTGTAGCAGCGGCTGTCCCGAAGACATCGCCACTCCCCACAGTTCGGCCCCCCTGAAACTGTCCACCAGGATCATGCCGCCTGGGGCGGGCGGGCTGTCAATACCTAGGCGCACGAATCCGACTAATCGGGACTATTGGCACCGGGTTCAACAGCAAGCCCACGCCGGGGCGCATGCGCATTCCCGACGGACCAATACGTATTTTCCCCCGTCGTCCCGGTGAAATGCGTACGCCGGAATTACGTCTTTACACCGGATCCGGGCCGGTGCGACTCTGCGATCAACCGATATGGACCCGATACGGGGAGGGTCATGGACCGCCCACGTCTCAAGGCGCACTTCACACCCCAGGTGATCGACGGGTCGAAGGTTTTTCTCCTGGCCGAGGGGCAGCACTACCTCGTCCGGTCGGCGGGGGCCGGGAAACTCCTTCCCTACCTGGACGGACGGCGCACCGTCGCCGAGATCGCGAGCGCGCTGAGCGACGAAGTGCCGCTCCCGCAGACGCTCATCGCCATTCGCAAATTCGCCGCATTCGGCCATCTCGCCAATGGCCGCCCCGATTGGCCGGACAGCACGCTGGCATTCTGGGACGCGCAGGGAATTGACCCCGTCCACGCTCACGACGCGCTCTCCCGCGCCGAATTCACCGTCGTGGCCTGCGCGGGGGCCGACGCCGCGCCGCTGCTCCCGGTGCTGCGCGAGCACGGATTACGTATGCGTACGGCGAGCGCGGAGGAGGCGGCCGCCGAGCCCGGCGGGACGATGTCGGTCGTGGTGGCCGGCGACTACCTCGATCCGGCGCTCGACCGGCTCAACGCCGCCTACCTGGCCGCCGGGCACCCGTGGGTGCTGGTGAAACCGGGCGGGATCACGCTCTGGGTCGGCCCGGTGCTCCAGCCGGGACGTACCGGCTGCTGGGCCTGCCTGGCGCAGCGGCTGGCCGGGAACCGGCAGGTCGAGCGGTACCTGGCGGGCAAGCGCGGCAGCGGGGCGCCCTTCCACCCGGCGCGGGAGTCGGCGCCCGCCGGTCCGGCCGTGGCGGGCGGGCTGCTGGCCGTGGAGCTGGCGCGGATCGCCGCGGGGGCGGCCTCCTCGCGGCTGGAGGGCCGGATGACCACCGTCGACCTGCGCACGCTCGGCGTCATGGAGCACACCCTGGTCCGGCTGCCGCAGTGCCCGGCCTGCGGCGATCCCACGCTGATCAGCGAGCGCAGCCCCAAGGTGGCGCTGTCGGCGCGCAGCGCCCGGCACGTCACCGACGGCGGCTACCGCATCGAGCCGCCCGCGCGTACGTACGCCCGGCTGGAGAAGCACATCAGCCCGCTGATCGGCGCGGTCACCCGGCTGCACACCTTCGCCGAGGAGGACAACGGCGTCACCTACAGCTTCACCGCGGGCCACAACTTCGCCATGATCGGCGACAACATGGACCTGCTGCGGCGCAACCTGCGGGGGCAGAGCGGCGGCAAGGGCCGGACCGAGGTGCAGGCCAAGGTGAGCGCGCTGTGCGAGGCCATCGAGCGCTACTCGGGGGTCTGGCGCGGCGAGGAGCCGGTCACCGAGGCCGCCTACGCCGACCTCGACCCGGCGGTGGCCGTCCACCCGGAGTCGCTGCTGCACTTCTCCGACGCCCAGTACGCCGGCCGCGAGGAGTGGAACAAGGACCCCGCGCACCGGCTGCACCTGGTGCCCGAGCGGTTCCGTACGGACCTGCCGGTCGACTGGTCGCCCGCCTGGTCGCTGACCGAGGAGCGGGAGCGGCTGGTGCCCTCCGGCTACGCCTGGTACGGCCACCCCGACCTGGAACGCCACTTCTACTGCGTGGGCGACTCCAACGGCAACGCCTCGGGCAACTCGATCGAGGAGGCCGTCCTCCAGGGCTTCTGCGAGCTGGTCGAGCGTGACGCGGTGGCCCTGTGGTGGTACAACCGGGCCCGGCGGCCGGCCTTCGACCTGGACTCGCTGCGCGACCCGTACGTCGACACCGTGCGCGAGTTCTACCGCGGCATGGACCGCGACCTGTGGCTGCTCGACATCACGACCGACCTCGGCATCCCGGCGTTCGTCGGGGTGTCGCACCGGCTGGGGCACCCGGTGGAGGACGTCATCGTCGGGTTCGGCGCGCACCTCGACCCGCGGATCGCCGCCATCAGGACGCTGACCGAGGTCAACCAGTTCCTGCCCTCGGTGGAGCGGCGCGACGAGCGGGGCGAGACGCTCTACCTGGACGACGACGTCGCCACGCTGGCCTGGTGGAAGGAGACCAAGCTGGCCGAGGAGCAGTGGCTGGTGCCCGACCCCGCGGCGCGTCCCCGCACCCTGGCCGACTACGCCCGCTCGGACGGCGGCGACCTGGCCGGTGACGTGCAGACCTGCGTGGCCAGGGCCGCCGCGGCCGGGATCGAGGTCATCGCGCTCGACCAGAGCCGCCCGGACCTGGAGCTCAGCGTGGTCCGGGTGATCGCGCCCGGCATGCGGCACTTCTGGCGGCGGCTCGGCCCCGGCCGGCTGTACGACGTGCCGGTCTCGCTCGGCTGGATCCCCGAGCCCCGCGCCGAGGACGAGCTCAATCCGACCAGCGTCTTCTTCTGACCGGTTCGCGGGGCCCCTGGGTGACGGAGAGGAGCGGGCCATGGACGAGACCAAGCTGCGGCTGCGGCGGGACGCGGAGCTGACCGAGGCGGACGGCGAGGTGCGCATCTCCGCGCCGGCCGGCTCGCTCGGCCTGCGCGGGCTCGACGCCGGCACCGCTGCCGCCCTGCGGATCCTGGCCGGCGGCGACGCGGGCGAGACCGCCCTGGCGGCGACGGTGGGCGAGGCCGGGCTGCTGCGCTGGAACCTGCTGGTACGCCGCCTGTCCAGGGCCGGCCTGCTGGAGTACGCCGCGGCGGGGGCCCGGCTGCGTCCGGTCGGCGCCGGGAGCGTGGAGCCCGCGCCCGCGCCGGCGGCGGACACGCCGATCAGGCTGTCGCGCTTCGCCGTCGTCACCGCCGGGGAGGGCGTGCTGACCGTGCGCTCCCCGCGCAGCCCGGCGGTGGTCGAGCTGTCGCCGGACGCCTGCGGGCTGCTCGGCGCGCTGGCGTCCTGGACGACCCCGGCGGAACTGGCGGCCGACGACCGGCCGCGAACTCCGGCGCAGGGGCAGGCGCTGCGGTTCCTGGCGGCGGCGGGGGTGCTGGCCACCGGCCCCGAGGACGACGACCTGCGCCAGGCCCAGTGGCACCCGCGCGACCTGTGGCTGCACGCCCACAGCCGCGGCCCCCGCTACACCGGCCGCTACGGCGGCACGTACGCCTTCACCTCCCGCTTCGACCCGGTGCCCGCCGACCCTCCGCCGTTCACCGGCGAACGGATCGAGCTGCCCCGCCCCGACCTGGAGCTGCTGGCCAAGACCGACCCCAGCCTGACCGACACGCTGGAACGCCGCCGCTCCCTGCGCGAGCACGACCAGGACGCGCCCGTCACGCTGGCCCAGCTGGGCGAGCTGCTCTACCGGTCGATGCGGCGGCGGGCCGTGTTCACCTCGCCGGACGGCCAGGAGCTGACCGACCGGCCCTACCCCTCCGGCGGCTCGGTCCACGAGCTGGAGGTCTATCCGCTGATCGTGTCCTGTCAGGGGGCCGAGCCGGGACTGTGGCACTACGACACCGCCGGGCACGCCCTGGAGCTGGTCTCGCCGCCCACGCCCGCCGTGCGGGCGCTGGTCGAGCGGGCCAGGTCGGCGGCCCAGCTCACCGGCGACCCGCAGGTGCTGCTGACCGTCACCGCCCGCTTCGGCCGGGTGATGTGGAAGTACGAGACGATCGGCTACTCGCTGGTCCTCAAGCACGTGGGCGTGCTCTACCAGACGCTCTACCTGGCCGGCACGGCCATGGACCTGGCCGTGTGCGCGCTGGGCGGCGGGGACGCCGCCGACTTCGCGCTGGCCAGCGGCCTGGACTACCTGACCGAGGGCAGCGTCGGCGAGCTGATCGTCGGCAGCCGGCGGTGATGGGCACATGACGGCACGACGGCGGCCCGGCGGCCGCTTCCAGGGGACGGCGTGATGAAGTTCCGGTTCAAGGCGTTGCAGCGGATGCGGGAGCCCGACGAGCTGGACTCGCCGACGCTGCTGGCCTCTCCGCGCGGGTGGATCGCCACGTTCGTGGTGCTGATCATCGTGGTGGCCGCGGGGGTGTGGTTCTTCGCCGGCAGGCTGCCGGTCACGGTGCCCGCCGTGGGGCTGCTGACCCATCCCGGCGGCACGGCGCGGCTGCAGAGCCCGTACGGCGGGACGGTGCGCTCGATGCTCGTCCAGCCGGCCGAGGCGGTGCGGGAGGGCCAGGCGGTGGCGGTCATCGCCGCCGACGGCGGGTCGGAGCAGGTGGTGCGCAGCCCGTTCACCGGGCGGGTGGTCGCCGGTTCCGCCGTGCCGGGGCACGTGGTCAGGGAGGGCGAGGAGCTGCTGCTCATCGAGCGTACGGACGCGCCGGGCGACCGGCTGGTGGCGATGTTGTTCGTGCCGGTCGACCGGGCGATGGGCGTGGTGCCGGGCAAGCCGGTCGATCTGGCGGTCTCCTCGGCGCCGCCCGGCGCGTACGGGCTGCTGCGCGGCCGCGTCGTGTCGGTCAGCGCCTACCCGGTGATGACCGAGCAGGCCGCCGACCTGGTGGGCGGCGAGGACCCGGCGCGCGGCTACCTGCGGAACACGCCGTCCCGGCTGGTGATCGTGGACCTGGTGCGCGATGCCGCCACGCCGTCCGGCTACGCCTGGTCGACCAGGAACGGGCCGCCGGTGGGCCTGCAGTCGCAGGTCTCCGTCAGCGGCGCGATAGGGCTGGGCAGCCAGACGCTCTTCGACCTGCTGCTCGGGCGCTGAGGTGAGCCGCGTGAGCGCCCCCGCCGCCCGGCCGAAGGAGGGATGCGTGACCACGACCAGCGCCCCCGGGAGGGACGTGTGACCACCACCGGCGTCCCCGAGCAGGGGCATGCGGACCAGGCCCCTGGGGAAACCGCCGCGCCCACTCCCCCGGCGGCCCCCGTACGGCGGCGGCGACGGTGGAGATGGCGGCGGCGCACGCCGACGGTGATCCAGATGGAGGCCGTGGAGTGCGGGGCCGCCTCGCTGGCGATGATCCTCGGCTACCACGGCAAGTTCGTGCCGCTGGAGGAGCTCCGCTCGGCCTGCGGCGTCTCCCGCGACGGCGCCAAGGCATCCAGCGTGGTGGCCGCCGCCCGCCGTTACGGGCTGATCGCCAGGGGCTTCCAGATGGAGGCCGAGGACCTGCGCTCGCTGACCGAACCGGCCATCGTGTTCTGGGCGTTCCAGCACTTCATGGTCCTGGAGGGGGTGCGCAGCCGGTTCGGCAGGAAGGCCGTCGCGGTCAACGACCCGGCGGGCGGCCCCCGGATGATCGACTGGGACGACTTCGACTCCGGCTTCACCGGCGTGGTCCTGACGTTCGAGCCGGGGCCGGACTTCCGGCCCGGCGGCCGGCCCACCCGGGTCGGGCAGGCCCTGCTGGCGCGGCGGATGCCCTCGGGCCGCGCGCTCCCGCTGGTGCTGCTGGCCAGCCTGCTGCTGGTCGTGCCGGGCATCATCGGCCCGGCCTTCAGCCGGGTGTTCATCGACCGGATCCTGACCGGGCGCGACCCGGGCTACCTGGTGCCGCTGCTGTTCGCGATGGGGGTCACCGCGGTCGTGGTGTTCGTGCTGACCTCGGTGCAGCGGCACTACCTGCTGCGGCTGGAGATCCGGCTCGGCCTGGTCAGCTCGGCCCGGTTCTTCCGCCATCTGCTGCGGCTGCCGGTGGAGTTCTTCCTCCAGCGCCGTCCGGCCGAGGTGGCCAAGCGGGTGCAGGCCAACGACGGCGTGGCCGAGATCCTCTCCCGGGACCTGGCCGTCACGCTGGTGAACCTCGTCCTGGTGCTGTTCTACGCGGCCGTGCTCATCCGGTACGACGTGCTGCTCGGGCTGGTCGGGGTGTCGATGGCGCTGCTGAACATCCTGGTGCTGCGCCAGGTGTCGCGGGCGCGGACGGACGCGGTGGCGGCGCTGCGGGCCGACCTGGGGAACCTGACCTCCACCACGTTCAACACGCTGCAGCTCGTGGAGACCGTCAAGGCGACGGGGGCCGAGCCGACGGCGTTCCAGCGCTGGGCCGGGTTCCTGGCCAAGGCGGTCACCGCCAAGCAGCGGCTGGGCGTGGCCACGGCCACGCTGACCGTCGTGCCGCCGCTGCTGGCCGGGATCAACAGCGGCCTGATCCTGCTGATCGGCGGGCTGCGGGTGGTGGACGGCGTGATCAGCGTCGGCATGCTGGTGGCGTTCCAGACGCTGCTCAACGCCCTGTCCAGGCCGGTCACCCAGCTCACCAACCTGGGCGGCCAGCTGCAGGACATCTCGGCCGACATCTGCCGCCTGTACGACGTCGAGAAGTACCCGATGGCCAGGACGTTCGAGCGGGCCGCCGCCGGCGGGGAGCGGGCCGACCCGGGCGGGCGCCTGGACGGGCGGCTGGAGTTCGCCGACGTGACCTTCGGCTACAACGCGCTCGCCGCCCCCGTGATCAGGAACCTGTCGTTCACCGTGGTGCCGGGCCGCCGGGTGGCGATCGTCGGCAACTCCGGCAGCGGCAAGTCCACCGCCGGCAAGCTGGCCGCCGGCCTGTACGCGCCGACCGCCGGCCAGGTGCTGCTGGACGGCCGGCCGCGCGACGACCTGCCGCGGGCCGTCGTGGCCGCCTCCGTCGCCTACGTGGACCAGGACATCACCCTGTTCGAGGGCACCGTGCGCGACAACCTGACGTTGTGGAGCGACGACGTGCCCGACGAGGTGGCGGTCTCGGCGCTGCGCGACGCGGCGCTGTTCGACCTGATCGCGGCCCGGCCCGGCGGCCTCAACAGCCGGGTGCTGGAGGGCGGCAGGAATCTCAGCGGCGGCCAGCGGCAGCGGCTGGAGCTGGCGCGCGCCCTGTCGATCCAGCCCACGCTGCTGATCCTGGACGAGGCGACCAGCGCCCTGGACCCGGAGACCGAGCGGACCATCGCCGACAACCTGCGCAGGCGCGGCTGCGGCTGTCTGATCATCGCGCACCGATTGTCCACCGTGCGCGACGCGGACGAGATCATCGTGCTCGACCGCGGCGAGGTGGTCGAACGCGGCAGGCACGCCGAGCTGCTGGCGCTCGACGGCCGCTACGCCGAGCTGCTCAGGAGCTCGCGCAAGAACGGCGACGGAGGATGACACGGAGGATGACGCAGTGCTGAAGGTGGCCGGTTTCTCCCCGTTCTTCACCGACGCCGCCACGCCGGTGGACTACTCGGCGGAGAACCTGTTCGTGTTGTCGGGCGTGCGCGAGGTGCTGCTGGTCGAGGAGGGCGCGGTCGACCTGTTCGCGGTGCGGCTGGAGGGCGGCCGTCCGGTCGGCCGGTGGCACTACCTGTGCCGGGTCCGGCAGGGCACGCTGCTGCCGGGCTCGCCCAAGGGGCCCAGGCACGGCATCGTGGGCCGTCCGGTGCTCGGCACCCGCGTCTCGCGCCTGCCGCTGGCCAGGCTGGGCGAGCTGTCGGGCACCAACCGGTCGGCCACGATGTCCACCGCCGAGTACGGGCTGGCCGTCCGGCAGTTCGTCCGCGGGCTGGAGGCCGGGATGATCGCGCTGGCCACCGCCCTGCGCGACGCGCTGCCGCCGCGCGAGTTCGTCCCGCTGCTGCCCGACGCGGTGACCGAGCTGTCCGCCGGACGCGCCGCCCGCTCGGTGGACGGCGTGCGGTGGATGACCGTCGAGGCGGGCGCGGTCGAGATGCCCGACGGGGTGGCCGGCGTGCTGACCGCGGGCGCCGAGCTGGCGGTGACCGAGCGGGACTGGCTGGTCGCCGACGCGCCGGCGCGGCTGCGCGCCCGTTCGACCTGGCAGTTGCTGGCCGACGAGACGATCTGGGCCCGCTGGGTCGAGCACGCCATCCGCTTCCTCTACACCGTGGACCGCCGGGTCGAGCGGCGGCGGGCGCAGGAGCTGGAGGCGTTGCGGCGGCGCAAGGAGCGCGAGGCCGGCACGACGCGGGCGGCCCGCCGCGGCTTCGACACGCTGCTCCGCGACACCGAGGCCAAGGTGCGCCTGGCCGACGTCACCGCCGACCCGCCGGCGCTGGCCGCGGCCAGGCTGGTGGCCTCGCACGGCGGGTTCACCGTGACCGCGCCGCCACCCGGCCAGGCCCGGGGAGCCGACCCGCTGCAGGCCGTCGCGCTGGCCTCCGGGGTGCGCACGCGCTCGGTCCGGCTGGACGACGGCTGGTGGAAACACGACATCGGGCCCATGGTGGGCTACCGGTCCGACGACGGGACGCCGGTGGCCCTGCTGCCGATCGGCTCGCGGTACGTGGTGGCCCAGCCGGGCCACAGCCGGGTCACGCCCGTCACCAAGGCGGTGGCGGCCACGCTGAGCGGCAAGGCCGAGGTGCTGTACCAGCCGCTGCCGCGCGAGGTGCGGACCGTGGCCGGGCTGCTGCGCTTCGGCCTGGCCCGCAACGGCCGCGACTTCTGGGTGCTGGCCTCCCTAGGCACGCTGGTGGCGGTCATCGGCCTGCTGGTGCCCGCGATGACCGGGCTGGTGCTGGGGACGTTCGTGCAGCGGGCCGAGCGCGACCTCATCGTGCAGGGCGCGGCGCTGGTGATCGGCGGCGCGCTGGTGGCGGGGGCGCTGTCGATCGTGCAGAACGTCGCGGCCCTGCGCATCGAGGGCCGCTCGTCGGCCCGGGTGCAGGCGGGCGCGTGGACGCGGCTGTTGTCGCTGCCCGTCACGTTCTTCGGCCGGTACTCCACCGGCGAGCTGGGCACGACGGTGCTGGGCGTGAGCGCGGCGCAGGAGACGCTGTCGGGCGTGATGACCACGGCGACGCTCGGGCTGTTCGGCGGGCTGGCCAACCTGGCGCTGGTGTACTTCTACGACGTCGGCCTGGCGCTGCTGGCGACCCTGCTGGTGCTGGCCGGCGTGCTGGTGTGCGCGGTCGCCGGGTTCTTCGAGGTGCGCCTGCAACGCCGCCTGTACGAGCAGGAGCAGCGGCTGTCCTCGCGGGTGTTCCAGCTCCTGTCGGCGGTGCCCAAGCTGCGCGTGGCGGCCGCGGAGGACCAGGCGTTCGGCGTGTGGACGCGCGACTTCATGGCCACCAGGACCACCTCGGCCGCGGCCCGGCGGCTGCAGAACGTGGTGACCACCTTCAACGCCGGCTTCCCGCTGGTCTGCTCGGTGGTGATCTTCGCCGTGGCGGCCGGGCCGCTGCGCGGGCAGCTCCCGATCAGCGCGTTCCTGGCCTTCTTCGCCGCGTTCAGCCTGCTCATCGCCTCGGTGCTGCAGTTCACCGGGGCGGCCATCACGGCCATGGGCGTCGTGCCGATGCTGGAGAAGCTGGCGCCGGTGCTGGAGGCCGAGCCGGAGGACCACGCGGGCAAGGCCGACCCCGGCGACCTGTCGGGCCGCGTCAGCCTGTCGCGGGTCTCCTTCCGCTACGGCGAGGACGGCCCCGCGGTGCTCACCGACATCGACCTGTCGATCGAGCCCGGCGAGTTCGTCGCGATCGTGGGCCCGACCGGCAGCGGGAAGTCCACGATCCTGCGCCTGCTGCTCGGCTTCGAGCAGCCCGACGTCGGCTCGGTCCTGTACGACGGCCAGGACCTGGGCGAGCTGGACCTCGGCGCGGTGCGCCGGCAGTGCGGCGTGGTGCTGCAGAACGGCGCCCTGCTGGCCGGCGACATCAGGCAGAACATCGTCGGCAGCACGAACCACACCGTCGACGACGCCTGGGAGGCGGCGGCGATGGCCGGCATCGCCGACGACATCACGGCCATGCCGATGGGCATGCACACCGTCCTGTCGGAGGGCACGAACACGCTCTCCGGCGGCCAGCGGCAGCGCGTCATGATCGCCAGGGCGCTGGTCTCGCGGCCCCGCATCGTCTTCTTCGACGAGGCGACCAGCGCCCTGGACAACCCCGCCCAGAACGTCATCGCCGAGAGCACCCGGCGGCTCAACGCCACGCGCGTGGTCATCGCCCACCGGCTGTCCACCATCCGGGACGCCGACAAGATCCTGGTGCTCGACGGCGGGCGCATCGTCCAGCAGGGCACCTACGACGAGCTGCTCACCGAGGAGCAGGGGCTGTTCGCGCGGCTGGCGCGGCGGCAGATGTGAGCGCAGGGAAGGAGCCGTCATGGAGTTCGCGCTGCTGATCCACGGGCCGGAACGGGCCTGGGCCGAGCTGCCCGAGCAGGACCGGGCCGGGCTGTTCGCCGCCTACCTCGACTTCGGGCGGGAGCTGCGGGAGGCCGGCGTCACGGTGCTGTTCGGCGCGCGGCTGGCCCGTCCGGACGCGGCGAAGGGGGAGCCGCGCGAGGACGGCAGTCCCGAGCTGGGCGGCATGTGGATCCTCGACCTGCCGTCGGAGGAGGCGGCGCTGGAGTGGGCCGGGCGCCTGCCGGCCGGGCCGGGCGACCGGGTCGAGTTACGGCGCTGCGACCGTGGAAGGATGTCACGATAGTGCCAACCGGGGCTCTGCCCGCGCCCCACCACGCCTTTGGGGCAGAACCCACAGGGAGGTAGACGACTCATGGACTTCGTGCTGCTGATCCACGGCGACGAGATGCTCTGGGACGCCTTCAGCGAGAGCGAGCGGGAGCGGATGGCCGAGGCGCACCGCCAGTTCGGCCGGGCGATGGCGATGGCGGGCGTCAAGGTCAAGTACGGCGCGGGGCTGACCAGGTCCAGGGAGGGCAAGCTGGTCAGGCCCGACGGGCCCGCCGTCGACGGGCCGTACGCGGTCGGGCGGGAGCAGATCGGCGGCATCTGGGTCATCGAGGTCCAGTCGGCCGAGGAGGCCGAGTCGTGGGCGCGCAAGATGCCCTACGCGCCCGGTGACATCGTCGAGGTGCGCCCCTGCGACCCGGCCTCCTGAAGGGCCGGGCCCCGGGCCGCCCTCAGTAGCGGGCTCTGCGGCTGAGCAGCACGCCGACGGCCAGGAACAGCAGGCCGGCGGCGCCGTACACGATGGCCAGCGAGGTCGAGGGCGGCTTCTCGCTGGCGTTCACGACGGCCAGCCCGAGGCCCACGATCGCGCTGATGTAGCTGAAGATCGCGATGAAGATCTTCCAGAACGGACTCATGACGTGCTTCCTTCCGATGGGTGCTGAGCCGGTCCGTACGGTGCGGTCCCGGCGACGACGAAGCCGAGCAGCATGACCCAGGCGTCCGGGTCGGCCAGGAAGCGCCGCCAGCGGTCGGCGGCCAGGGCGAGCCCCGCCATCGGCAGCGCGCCCGAGGCGACGAGCGGCGCCAGGCGTTCGGGCCCCAGATGCGGGGCGAAGGCCGCGGTGGGGTGGGTGTCGTTGGTGGTGGCGAACGGGCGCAGCACCACGTCGGCGAACCCGCCGCGGCGCAGCAGCCGGGTGAGCTTCCTGCCGATCTGCCGGTCTCCTCCGGCGCCGCGCTGGGCCTGGGCCATGGTGGCGTGGACGGAGGCCAGCTCCGGGTACATCGGGTCGGCCAGCCCCCACAACATGCTGTCCACCTCGACGACCACGATCCGGCCGCCGGGACGCAGCACGCGCAGCGCCTCGGCCAGCATCGGCGCCGGATCGCCCACGTGCTGCAGTACGTACCGCAGCAGTACGCCGCCCACGCTGCCGGTACGCAACGGCAGCCGGGCGCCGTCGGCGGTGACCAGCGGCGCGCCGCAGCCGCCCGCGTTGCGCAGCAGGGCGGCGTCCACGTCGAGCGCGATGACCGGCAGCCCCGGCTCGGCGGCGCGCAGCCTGCGGGTCACCGCGCCGGACCCGGCGCCGAGCTCCAGCAGCGGCCCCTGGCCGGTCAGGCCGAGGTCGCGCATGATGCGCAGCTCCTCCTCGAAGGAGAGCGCCGCCTGGGCCTCCAGCCGGGCCAGCTCGCCCGCCACGCCGCCCCAGGTGGTGTTGGCGGCGTCGTAGGAGCCGGTAGCGGCCTGAGCACTCACCGAGGCGCTCACCGGGGCCTCGGGGTCATCATCAGGCCGTGCCGGGGCCGCAGCGTGACCAGCGCCTCGGGCTCGACGGGGAAGCCCGCCACCAGCTCCATGCGCAGCCCGCGCAGGATGACCGCGAGCACGAGCGTGGCCTCCACCAGCGCGAAGTGCCGCCCGACGCAGATGCGCGGGCCGCCGCCGAAGGGCAGGTACTGGTGGCTGAGCAGCCGGGCGGCCCGGTCGGGGTCGAACCTCTCCGGCCGGTACGCATCCGGCTCCGCCCAGTACCTCGGATCCCGGTGCAGCACCCACGGGCTGACGCATACCAGCGACCCGGCCGGTACGTCGTAACCGTCCAGCACGTCGTCGGCCGTCCCGCGGCGGGAGATCAGCCAGACCGGCGGGTAGAGCCGCATGGCCTCCTGGACGGCCTGCCGGCAGCGCCGCAGCCTGGGCAGGTCGGCGGCGGTGGGCGAGCGGCCGGCCAGCACCTCGTCGATCTCGGCGTGCACCGCCTCGGCCGCCTCCGGGTTGCGGTCGAGCAGGTAGAGCGTCCAGGTCAGCGACTTGGCGGTGGTCTCGTGCCCGGCCATGACGATGGTCAGCACCTGGTCGCGCAGGTCGGCGTCGGACATCGCGTGCCCCTCGGCCAGCATCGCGCCGAGCAGGTCGTCGCCCGCGCCGCCGGCCCGGCGGGCGGCGATGATGAGCCTGGTGACCCGGTCGAGGAAGGCCCGCGCGCGCAGGAAGCCGGCGTGCCGGGCGGCCGTGTCGGCCGGGTCGGGGTCGTCGCTGGGTACGTAGTGGCCGATGAAGCGGTTGACCGCGTCCACGGCGCGGCCGAAGCCCTCGCCCGCGACGCCGATGTCGGTGCCCAGCATGGCCTTCACGATCACGGTGAGGGTGAGCGAGGTCAGGTCGTGGTCGACGCGTACGGGCCGGCCGCCGGCCCAGTGCGCCACCAGATTCTCGGCCGCCTCCACGATGACCCGGTCGAACCGGCCCACCTCGGCGGGCCTGAACGCGGGCGCGCACATCCTGCGCTGGGCCGCCCACTCGGCGCCGTCGCTGGTCAGCAGGCCGTTGCCGAGCAGGGGGCGGAGCATGTCGTCGTCCGGCGTGCGTTCCTTGGTGTAGGCGGCGCCGTTCTCCTTCAGCACGTGCCTGGCCAGGTCGGGGCGGTTGAGCATGTAGACCGGCTCCCCGTCGGCGTCGTGGCGGGTGACGTCGCCCAGGGCCGCCATGGCGGTGACGAACTCCAGCGGAGCGTCGCGCATGGCCCTCAGGCTCTGGGTTCCGGCGGGTCCCGGCGGCACCCGGGGGGATACGTACGTCCCGGACATGGGTTCTCCCGATGGCTTACGCAAACGAATATTCTCGATACGCATTTCCGGCCATCGAATACGTATATCGCTTCGTATTGTTCCGGTCGGCGTATTTGCAGAGTACCTTTTAAGCAGAGGGCTCTCAATACTTAATCCAGGGCCCCGGAAATTAAGTCTAGGCACTCCGAATTCGGCTGTGTAAGACTCCGTTCCGAGACGGCGCACCGCGCCGAAGGGGAAAAGCTCCAGGAGGACGCAATGGCCCTGAACCCCAGAGAGCGGACCGAATTCGTCAACGCCTACACGCGAGTCCTGATCACCGCGTGGTCGAGCGAGGAATTCTCGGCGAAGCTGGACGGCAACCCTCGTGAGGCGCTGGCCGAGGCCGGCCTCGAGGTTCCCGCGGGCGCCCAGATCACCCTCGTGCGCAACGTTCCCGACGGCCACCACGACACGAACCTCGACGTGCAGGTCTCGCTGTGGGAGCGCGGGCTGGAGACGGGGACGTTCGAGTTCCACATCCCCGAGACGCCGCAGATCGACATGGCCGAGCTGAGCGAGGGCGACCTCGACTCGATCGCGGCCGGCGTCGACGTCAACTGCTGCTGCTGCCCCTGCTGCTGCTGCACCTGACGCCGGGAGCCACGCACGCCAAGAGGAGGTAGAGGAGATCATGTCCGACGACCAGGCGAACCCCATCCACGTACGGGGGCTGCGCAAGCAGTACGGTCCCGCTCTGATCCTGCAGGGTGTGGACCTGGACGTTCGTCCCGGAGAGGTGTTCGCCTTACTCGGCCCCAACGGCGCGGGCAAGACGACCACGGTCGAGATCCTCGAAGGCGTGCGCAGGCGTTCGGGCGGCGACGTGCGGGTCCTCGGCCGTGACCCGGCCGAGGACGCCCCGCGGTGGCGGGCGCGGCTGGGCATCGTGCCGCAGACGACGGGCGCCTACGCGGACCTGACCGTCCGCGAGGTCGTCGAGCACTTCGCCGCCTTCTACCCCGCGCCGCTGCCCGCGGCGCAGGTGATCGACATGGTGGGCCTCGGCGCCAAGGAGCGCAAGCAGGCCCAGACCCTCTCGGGCGGCCAGTTGCGCCGCCTGGACGTGGCCGTCGGCGTCGTCGGCGACCCCGACCTGATCTTCCTCGACGAGCCGACCACCGGGCTGGACCCGGAGGCCCGGATGGAGGCGTGGGACCTGGTCCGCTTCTTCGCCGACCAGGGCAAGACGACCGTGCTGACCACCCACTACCTCGACGAGGTGGAGGCGCTGGCGCAGCGCGCGGCCGTGATCGTGGCCGGCCGTATCGTCGAGACCGGGCCGGTGAGCGAGCTGGGCGGGCGGCGCGACACACCCGCCGCGGTGAGCTTCACCCTCACCCCCGAGCTGAGCGCGGCCGACCTGCCGGACCTGCCCGCGGGCACCGCGCTCGACCCGTCCTGCACGCCCGGCGTGCCCGGCGGCACGCTCACGCTGCTCACCCACACGCCCACGCGGGCCCTGGCCGCGCTGCTGCCCTGGGCCGCGCGGGCGGGCGCCGGCGAGCTGCCCGACCTGCGCGTCCACCGGCCCACGCTGGAGGACGTCTACCTCAAGCTGATCCGCGAGAACCAGGGGGCCCAGGCATGACCAGCTCGAACGCGATCGTGGCCGAGCAGGGCCGTCCCGTGCGCGCGTCGGGCGGCGGGTCAGGGCTGTGGCGGGCGTCGGCGGCCCGTTCGTCGGTGGAGCTGAAGTCGTTCTTCCGCAACCGGCAGTCGTTGTTCTTCACGCTGCTGCTGCCGATCGTGCTGCTGCTGGTGCTCGGCTCGATCTTCTCCGGCACGGTCCCCGGCACGCACACCGACTTCAAGCAGATGTTCGTGGCCGGGATCATCGCCTGCGGCATCATGAGCGTCAGCTTCAACGGCCTGGCCATCAACATCGCGATCGAGCGGGACAACGGCATGATCCGCCGCCTGGCCTCCTCGCCGATGCCGAAGACGGCGTACTTCGTCGGCAAGATCGTCCGGGTGGTGGTGACCGGGGTGCTGGAGGCGGCGATCCTGCTGGGCGTCGGCGTCGCGCTGTTCCGCCTGCCGCTGCCGCCGGACGCCGGACACTGGCTGACCTTCGGCTGGGTGCTGCTGCTCGGGGCGACGTCCTGCTCGCTGCTGGCGGTGGCCTTCAGCGCCGTCATCCCGAACGCCCGCTCGGCCGCGGCCATCGTCACTCTGCCGTTCCTGGTGCTGCAGTTCATCTCCGGGGTGTTCTTCCCCTACAGCGAGCTGCCGGCGTGGATGCAGAGCCTGGCGGCGTTCTTCCCGCTGAAGTGGATGACGCAGGGCCTGCGCTCGGTGTTCCTGCCGGCCGACTTCGCGGTGGTGGAGCCCGCCGGCACGTGGGAGCTGGGCAGGACCGCCGCGGTGCTGGGCGCCTGGTGCCTGGCTGCGCTGCTGCTGAGCCTGCTGACCTTCCGCTGGCGCGGCGCCAACGTCCGCTGACCGGGGAAGGGGCTCAGATGGCGAGGGTGAAGCCGGTCAGCCTCCTGGGCACCAGGCCCGGCGCCCAGGCGGGCGGCTTCCCCGTGCGGCGCAGCCCGGGATACCGCTCCAGCAGCCCGCTCAGCAGCAGCCCGCCGGCCTGCCTGACCAGCGGCGCGCCCAGGCAGAGATGGGTGCCCGCGCCGAAGGCCAGATGGGGGTTGGGCGAACGGGTGACCAGCAGCTCGTCGGGCCGGTCGAACACCGCCGGATCGCGGTTGGCCGCCCCGACCAGGGCCAGCACCCTCGCCCCCGCCGGGATCACGCCGCCGTCCAGCGGGACCTCCTCGGTGGTCACGCGGGCGGTGAACGGGATCGGCGACTCCAGCCGCAGCAGCTCGTCGACGGCCGACTCGGCCACGTCCGGGCCGCCCTTCCTGATCAGGCCGGCGGCCTCCGCACGCGGCAGCAGCCAGTGGAGGGCGTTGCCCACCATCTCGGCCAGCGGCTTCCATCCGCCGACGACCGTGAGCGCGGCGATGCCGAGCATCTCGGCCCTGGTCAGCCGGTCGTCGGCGGCCAGCCGCCCGAACGGCGAGCCGCCCGGCCCGTTCCCGGCGGCTTCGGCGGCGGCGTCGGCGCGCTCGCCGAGGAAGCGGGTGAGCTCGCCCATCGCGGCCCGCCCGGCCGCAGCGGCCTGCGGCCCGGCCAGCGGGTCGAGGTTGACCGACACGCGGGCGGCCAGCCCGGCGAAGGCCGGCACGTCGGCGGCCGGCAGGCCGAACAGCCTGGCCAGCACGCCGGTGGCCAGCGGCTCGCCGAGGTCGGCGGTGGCCTCGATCTCCGCCCGGCCGGCCAGCCCGTCGAGCACCGCGCCGATCCCGGCCTCGATGTCGCCCGCGATGCCGCGGATGGCGGCCGGGCCCATCAGCAGGGCGCCGGGCGAGCGCAGGCGCTGGTGCTCGGGGGGATCGGTGGTCAGCATCGACGGCGGCAGCTCGTCGTCCCTGACCCGCTCCCGCTGCCCGAGCGCGGCCGAGAAGCGCGGGTCGCGCAGCGCGAGCGCGCAGTCGGCGTGCGCGGTCAGCAGCCACATGCGCGAGGTGACGTCGAAGTGCACGGGATCGTGCTCGCGCAGCCAGCGGTACGCCGGATACGGGTCGAGCCGCCCGCGAGGAGAGAACGGGTGCGCGAGGTGGCCGGGCAGCGTGCGGGGTGCCGTCATGGCGTCTCCTCGTGATCAGGCCGAGGACAAACTACTACAGAGGATGTGCCGGTGGCAGAGCTTGACGTCGTCGTGATCGGCGCCGGGGTGAGCGGGCTGACGGCGGCCGCGCGCCTGGCCGCCGCCGGGCTGGCGGTCACGGTGCTGGAGGCCAGGGAGCGGGTGGGCGGCCGGATCCGCACCCACCGGCCGTCCCTGCTGGAGCTGGGCGCGCAGGTGATCCACGGCGACCGCAACCCGATCGCGGCGCTGCCCGGCCTGGAGGCGCCGGTGCCGGTGCCGCGGCGCGCGGCCCGGGTGCTGCTGCCCGGCGGGCCGCGCCCGCTGACCGCGCTGCGGCCCACGCCGCCGCTGCTGGAGGAGCGGCTGACGTCGGGCGCGGCCCGGGAGCCGCTGCGCCGCCTGGCCGGGGCGAGCCCCTGGGACGTGCCGGTCGCGACGTGGCTCAAGGAGGAGACCGCGCAGTGCCCGCAGGCCCTGGAACCGGCGGCGGAGTGGTTCAGGCAGAACTGGGCGGCCGAGCCGGAGGCCCTGAGCGCTCCCGCGCTGGCCGCGCTGCGGCGGGCCGACCGGTCGGGGCGGGGCGAGTTCGCGCTGCCCGGCGGCTTCGACCGGCTGCCCGCGCGGCTGGCCGAAGGGCTGCGGGTGCGGCTCGGCGACGCGGTCGTCCGCCTGTCCTGGACGCGCGGCCGGGTGCGGGCGCTGACCGCCGCGGGGCACGTGGAGAGCGCCGCCGCCGCCGTGGTGACCGTCCCGCCGCCGGTGGTCGCCGAGGGGCGGCTGGTGCTGGACGACCTGCCCGTGCGCAAGCAGGCGGCGGCCTACGAGCTGCGGCCCGGCGACGCCTGGTGCGGGCTGGCCGCCTATCCCGTGCCCGCCCCCGAGTCCGTCGTGGTCTTCGACGCCGGCGGCCGTCTGGGGTTCGTCAGCACGACCGCCGGGCGACCCGAGGTGCTGGTGATGGCCAAGGCTCGCGCCGCCGCGGCGGCCCGGGGCGCGTGGGCCGAGCCGGGCGGCCTGGCCGCGCTGCTGGCCCGCGCCCTGCCGTGGACGCGAGGACTGAACCCGGAGGTGGTGGTGTCCGACTGGGGCGCCGACCCGTGGGCGGGCGGCGCGTACACCTACCCGGGCGTGGGGACGTTGTGGGCGTCCCCGGCCTGGGCCGAGCCGCTGGGCGGGACGGTCTTCTTCGCCGGGGAGGCCACCGTCGGCCTGTCCGGCCCGCCCATGGCGCACATGGCGATGGCCAGCGGGGAGCGCGCGGCCACAGAGGTGATTGGGGCACTGGAGAGATGACGGCCGGTAACGGGGAGCTCCACGGCGGGTGGTTCCTGCTCGCCCTCGACGACGAGATCGGCCCGGGAATCACCCCGCTGCGGCTGGGCGGCGCGCGCCTGATGGCCGTGCGCGACGGCGAGCGGATCCGGGTGTTCGAGGCCACCTGCCCCCACCGTGGCGCCCATCTGGGGTACGGCGGCAAGCTGGACGGCGACTGCGTGATCTGCCCCTTCCACGGCAAGCGGATCTCGCTGGGCGGCTCCGGCCGGCGCTGGTCGGTGGGTGAGCTGCGGACGCTGCGGGCCGGGGCGGCGCTGTTCGCCCGGCTGTCCGGCGACCCCGGCGACGACCGCGGCTTCGAGCAGGCGATCAAGCAGGCGGCCGAGGACCTGGTGATCGTGGCCGCGGTGAACCAGCCGGTGACGGTCCCGGCCGAGTACGTCGTCGAGAACGCCTTCGACGCCCAGCACTTCGGCACCGTCCACCTGGTGCCCTCGGTGCGCGGCATGCGGGTCAGCATGGGCGGGCACGACGAGCTGGTCATCGAGGGCGAGTTCCGTACCAAGGCGCCGCCGTGGGAGCGGGAGCGGCGGCTCGACTTCGCCTCCCGCTTCGTGGCCCGCGCCTACAGCCCGCACCTCGTGGTGACCGAGCTGGGCACGGAGTCGGCGCCGTACACGATCGTCACGGGCGCGGTGCCGGACGGGACGGGCTGCGTGGGCCGGGTGGCCATCGGCGTGCGGCCGGACCAGCAAGGCTCGCTGCCCGCGCTCGTGCACGGCGCCCGCTACGCCTTCGACCAGGACCGCGTGGTCTGGGACCACCTGGACACCGGCGCCCCGCAGCGGCTGGACGCCGGCGACACCCCGGTCATCGCCTTCCGCCGCTTCTGCCAGGGCTTCGCCCCCGTCCCCGTCCCCGCCTCCGCCTCCGCCGGAGCGTCCTCATGAGCCTGTACGTGCGCTCGACCGGCGAGGGCCGGGCCGTGTTGTGGATCCACGGCTACACGATGGACGCCTCGGTGTGGGAGCCGCTGTGGAACCTGCTGCCCGGCTGGCGGCACGTCGGCGTGGACCTGCCGGGGCACGGCCGGTCCGGGCCGCTGCGGCCGGGCACGTCGCTGCCCGCGCTGGCGGCCGAGCTGGCCGGGCTGGCCAGGGCGGAGTCGGCCACGCTGGTGGTGGCCGAGTCGATCGGCTCGATGATCGCCCTGCAGCTGGCCGTCGACCACCCCCGTGACGTGCGCGGGCTGATCGTCGGCTCCCCGACCATCGCCGGCGCGCCCCCAGAGCCGGGCACCGCCGAGCGTTACCGGGCGCTGGCCGGGCTGGCCAGGCTGGGCGCGGACGGCGAGCAGCTCGCCGACCTGTGGATGTCCTCGCCGCCGGACATCTTCCGCGGCACCGAGGACCATCCCGAGCTGCGGGCCAGGCTGCGGGCGATCGTGGCCGGGCACTCGTGGCGGGAGCTGCGCGACGGCGCGATGCACGGGCTGAGCAGGCACGTCCACACGGCCGACGACCTGCGCGGCATCCGGGCGCGCACGCTGGTCGTCGTCGGCGACCGGGACATGCCGACGTTCCGGGCCGGCGCCGCGCTGCTGCGCGAGTCGGTCCCCCGGTGCCGTACGGTCACCGTCCCCGGCGCGGGGCACCTGTGCCTGATCGAGCGGCCCGGAGTGGTGGCGCCGCTCGTCGCCGAGCACCTGCGGCTGTCGGCCCTGGATGCGGACGAGGAGGCCGGGCGTGCCGATTCACGAGCACTATGAGCCGGGCGAGCCGTGCTGGGTGGACTACGGGGCGCTCGACCCGGCCGGCGCGCGGGCCTTCTACGGGGAGCTGTTCGGCTGGACCTTCCGCGAGGAGGGCGGCTACTCCTTCGTCGAGCTGGGCGGCCAGGTCGTGGCCGGTTTCGGCCGGGTGCCGCCGGGCCTGCCCGCCTCGTGGAACACCTACCTGGCGGCCCCGGACGTGGACGCCCTGGCCGTCCGGGTGAAGGAGCTGGGCGGCGGCGTCCTCTTCGGCCCGATGGCGGCCGGCGCGGACGGCCGCGTGCTGTTCGCGACCGACCCGGCGGGGGCGGCGGTCGGCTTCTGGGAGGGGCACCGGCCGGCCGGGATCGTGCTGGCCGGCGAGCCGGGCACGTGGTGCGCCCACGAGCTGTGGTCGGCCGGCGCCGCGTTCTACCGGGACCTGCTCGGCGCCGCGCCCGCGGTCCGCGAGGGGACGGGGGCGCGGCCGCGGTGGATGACGTTCTTCGCGACCGCGGACCGCGCCGCGACCGCCGCGACGGCGGTCCGGCTGGGTGCCACGACCGCCCCCGGGCATCCCCGGGCGACGATCGTGCGCGACCCGTGGGGGGCCCTATTCGCGCTGACGTGACCGGCCGGACAGCACGAAGAACAGGGCCACGAGGACGGCGCCGGCGATGACGACCACCGAGCCGACCGTCTTGCCGATCAGGAAGGCCACGACCACCGCGGCGGCGTAGACCAGGGGAACGACCAGCCGGAGGTTCAATCCCATGCGCGCTCCTTGAAGAAAGACGGAACGGAACTCAGACGCATCATCGAACAGGCCGGGCCGGCGGTCCAGAATAACGCCGGAATATACGTATCGGCCTACGTATTGGGCCCCACCTGCCGGGCCCGTCACTGCGTAATACGTATCGATTATCGGAAGGGCTCGCGATGACCAGGGTATTAGTGATCGGCGGCGGCCCGGCGGGCTCGATCGCCGCGACGCTGCTGGCCCGTAACGGAATGGACGTCCGGCTGCTGGAACGCGAACGTTTCCCGCGTTACCACATCGGCGAGTCCGTCTCGCCGTCCTGCCGGACGATCATCGACTACGCCGGGGCGCACGAGAAGATCGAGGAGCGCGGCTACCCCGTCAAGGAGGGCCTGCTGCTGCGCTGGGGCGCCGAGCGCGACTGGACGGTGAACTGGGCGGCCACGTTCGGCCCCGAGGTGCGCTCCTGGCAGGTGGACCGGGACGACTTCGACCAGGTGCTGCTGGACCACGCCGCCTCCCAGGGCGTCGAGGTGATCCAGCGGGCCAGGGTCAGGCGCGTGCTGTTCGAGGACGGCCGCGCCTGCGCCGCAGAGTGGGACCGCGGCCTGGAGCGCTTCGATCACGTGGTCGACGCCTCCGGACGCGCCGGGGTACTGTCGGCGCAGCACTTCCGTGACCGACGACCGCACGACGTCTTCAGGAACGTCGCGATCTGGGGCTACTACCAGGGCGGCGACCTCCTTCCCGGCACGCCGGGCGGCGGCATCAACGTGATCTCCGCACCGGAAGGGTGGTACTGGGTGATCCCGCTGCGCGGCGAGGTGTTCAGCGTCGGCTTCGTCACCCACCAGACGCGCTTCCTGGAGCGGCGTCCCCACTACGGGTCGCCGGAGGAGATGTTCCACGCGGTGGTGGCCGAGTCGCCGACCGTGGCGGGGCTGGTCGGCAGGTTCACCGGCCCGGTGCGCATCGAGCAGGACTTCTCGTACGTGGCCGACTCCTTCTGCGGCCCCGGCTACCGCATCGCCGGCGACGCCGCCTGCTTCCTCGACCCGCTGCTGTCGACCGGGGTGCACCTGGCCATGTACAGCGCCCTGCTGGCCGCGGCCTCGATCACGGCCACCGAACGCGGCGAGGTGAGCGAGCAGGAGGCCCAGGGCTTCTACGAGTCCCTGTACCGCAACGCCTACCAGCGGCTGCTGACCATGGTCTCCTCGGTCTACCGGCAGTACCGTGGCCGGGCCAGCTACTTCTGGCTGGCCCAGCACCTGGTCAGGGGCGAGAGGTCCGACCACGCGTTCGCCGCGATCACGGCCGGGCTGTCCGACCTGACCGACGCCACCACCGCCGGCGGCACCGCGCCGATGAGCGAGCTGGTGACCGCCGCCCACGACGCGGGGCTGCGCGCCCTGCGCAACGTCACGCCCGCCGGCAGCACCCTGGCCCCCATGCGCATGGACGCCAACGACCTGTACGACGCCGCCACCGGCCTCTACCTGACCGCCCACCCCCGGCTCGGCATCAGCCGCTCACTGACGAGGACGCCTTGATGAAGTCACTGGTCCGCCTGCTCCTACCGCTCGCCTTACTGGCGGCCCTGCTCTCCCCCGGCCCGGCGACGGCCGCCCGGACACCCTCCTCGGCCGCGGCCGGGCAGGCGTTCGCCGGGCAGGCGGAGGCCATGCGGCGGCTCTCGTTCATGATCGGTACGTGGGCGGGGGCGGGCTGGACCGTCACGCCCTCCGGGACGCGGCAGGAGTTCCTGCAGACCGAGCGGGTGCGCCGGCAGGCGGGCGACCTGGTGATCTCGGTCGAGGGTCAGGGCCGCGACAAGGCCGACCCGCGCACGATCGTGGACAGCGCCCTGGCGGTGATCAACTACAACGAGGCGACCGGCCAGTACCGCTGGGAGGCGTTCTCGCGCGGCTACGTCACCACGGTGGTGCCGGTGGTCGGCGACGACACCTTCCAGTGGAGCCTCCAGACGCCCGGCTACACCAGCCGCTACACGCTGACGTTCACCGCCACGACCTGGCACGAGATCGGCGAGACCACCGTGGACGGCGGCCAGACCTGGCACCAGAACTTCCAGATGGACCTGCGCCGGCTCTACTGACGCCTGCGCGCACTTGTACAAATGTAACACTGCGCGAAAATTTGGTAGCAATGCGTGCATAGTCCCAGCTCAGCCGGGTACCGCGACTCCATTGGCTCCTCGTCCTGGAGGAAACCGTGGACATCAATATTGGCCAAGGCCTGACGGACGCCTGGCGACAGGTCGCGACGTTCGTGCCCAGGCTGGTCGCGTTCCTGGTGATCCTGATCATCGGGTGGATCGTGGCGAAGGCGCTGCAGAAGCTCGTGGACAAGATCCTCGACCGCGTCGGGTTCGAACGGGCGGTACACCGCAGCGGCGTGCAGCGCTGGCTCGAAAGCAGCCGGTACGACGCCAGCGGGCTGCTCGCCAAGCTCGTCTACTACGCGATCCTGCTGATCACCCTGCAGATCGCCTTCAGCGTCTTCGGGCCCAACCCGATCTCGGCGCTGCTCAACGGGGTGGTGGGCTGGCTGCCCAAGGCCGTGGTCGCCATCGTGATCATCGTGATCGCCGGGGCGATCGCCCGGGCCGTCAGAGATCTCGTCGACGGCGCGCTCGGCGGGCTGTCCTACGGACGCTGGCTCGGCATCGCGGCGGCCGTCTTCATCTGGGCGCTGGGCATCATCGCCGCGCTCAACCAGATCGGCGTCGCCACGACCGTCACGACCCCGGTGCTCATCACCGTGCTCGCCACCATCGGCGCGATCCTGGCCATCGGCCTGGGCGGCGGGCTCGTCCGCCCGATGCAGCAGCGCTGGGAGCGCTGGATCGGCCGGATCGAGGCGGAGGCGCCGCAGGCCAGGGCGCACGCCGAGGCGTACCAGCGGGGACGTGAGGACGCCCGCTCGATGGCCCGGCCCGCCGAACCGGCCCGGACCACGCCCGGCGCCACCGGCACGACCGGCCCGACCGGCCCGACGGGCACGACCGGCGGGGCGACCCGCGCGGACATCCCGCCGGAGACCTGAGCTCCGTGTGGCCGGGACGAGCGCCCGGTCACGCGGACCCACCGCGGCCCGCCCAGGCCCGCCTCCCTGGCGGTCGCCCCGGAACCGAGGTCCGCCGGCCGGCTCAGGCGGGTTCGGCGAGGAAGCCCTGTTCGCGGGCGAGCCAGCAGACCGCGGTCAGCCGCAGCGCGGGCGCGTCGTGGTCGCCGCTGAAGATCCAGCCGCGGTGGCGCAGCTCGTCGAGGAAGCCCAGCAGGTAGTCGCCGAGGGTCTCGCGGTCGAGCGGGATCGCGTCACGCAGCAGCGCCGCGTGCTGGTCCACGGCCGCGACCAGCGCCGGCTCGGACTCCATCCTGGCGAGCTGGGCATGGCCCAGCGTGTCCATCAACCACCGCAGGGGCGAAAGCGCCCAGCCCTCCTCGAAAACCACGCGCCAACTTTAAGGCATCGCCCGAGGTCAGCCCGCCTGGGGGGCGGTGGCGCGTCAGTCGAAGGGCAGCCCGACGTAGTTCTCCGCCAGCGTGGTCGCCGCCGCCTCCGAGGAGGTGACGTAGTCCAGGTAGGAGGTCTGCAGCCGCCGTCCGTACGCGTCGTCCTCGTCGAAGGTGTGCAGCAGCGTCGTCATCCACCACGAGAAGTGCTGCGCCCGCCACACCCGCTTCAGGCATGCCCGCGAGTAGCCGTCGAGCAGCTCCGACGAGCCGTGCTCGAAGAAGGCCGCCAGTGCCTCGGTCAGCACCCGGACGTCGGCCACGGCCAGGTTCAGCCCCTTGGCGCCGGTCGGCGGCACGATGTGGGCGGCGTCCCCGGCCAGGTAGAGCCGCCCGTACTGCATGGGCTCGGCGACGAAGGAGCGCATCGGCGTGACGCCCTTCTCGATGATCTCGCCCGTGGTCAGCTCGAAGCCAGGGACGGTCTCCAGCCGGGCCTTCAGCTCGGCCCAGACGCGCTCGTCCGGCCACTGCGCCACGTCGGCGTCGGCCGGGACCTGGAGGTAGAAGCGGCTGACCGTGGGCGAGCGCATGCTGTGCAGCGCGAAGCCGCGCTCGGTCCTGGCGTAGATCAGCTCCTCCGACGAGGGCGCCACCTCGGCCAGGACGCCGAGCCAGGCGAAGGGGTACTCCCGCTCGAACACCTCCAGGACCCCGTCCGGGACGCTCGGACGCGAGACGCCGTGGAAGCCGTCGCACCCGGCGATCACGTCGCAGTCGAGCCGCTCGCCGCCGAAGGTGAGGTACGGCTCGGAGCCCGGCGAGTGCACCGCGACGTCCTCGACCTCGAACCGCAGGTCGCCGCCCGCCGCCAGCCGGGCCGCGATCAGGTCCTTGACGACCTCCTGCTGGCCGTAGACGGTGATGGCGCGGCCGGGGACGAGCTTGTCGAAGGCGATGCGGTGGCCCGCGCCGCCGTACCGCAGCTCGATGCCGTGGTGGGGCAGGCCCTCGCGCAGCATGCGGGCGCCGACCCCCGCCTCGACGAGCGTGTCCACCGTGCCCTGCTCCAGGACGCCCGCGCGGACCCGCCGCTCGACGTAGGCGCGGCTGCGCTTCTCCAGCACCACCGAGGAGATGCCGCGCAGGTGGAGCAGATGAGACAGCAGCAGGCCCGCGGGGCCCGCGCCGATGATCCCGACCTGAGTTCGCATGAGGGAAGTCTGCTGCCTGCCGGCCCCGGGAGCCGAGTAGCCTCTTCCACTGAGTGGAAGAATTGTGCAGGAGTGTGGTCATGTCCGGAGGAGCCCGGCGTCCGGGGCAGACGGTGACGTCCAAGGTGCTGGCCATCCTGGGGGCGTTCGACGCGGCTCATCCGCAGCTCACGCTGACCGACCTGGCCAGGCGGAGCGGGGTGCCGCTGAGCACGGCCCACCGGCTGGTGGCCGAGCTGGAGGAGTGGCAGGCGCTCAGCCGCTCCCCCGACGGGCGGCTGCGGGTGGGGCTGCGGCTGTGGGAGCTCGGCCAGCTCGCGCCCGGCAGCCTCCAGGGCCGCGCGCACCCCTGGCTCCAGGAGCTGTTCGCCACCACCGGCGAGAACGTGCACCTCGCCGTCCGCGACGGCCTGGAGGTCCTGTACGTGGACAAGGTGTACGGCAGGCGGGCCGTGCCCATCGTCTCGCGCACGGGCGGGCGGCTGCCGATGCACCCGACCGGGGTGGGCAAGGCGCTGCTGGCCTTCGAGCCGGAGTGGTTCGTGCAGGCGTACCTGGCCCGCGCGCTCGAACGGCCCACGCCGCACACCGTCACCGAGCCGGGCCGGCTGGCCAGGGAGCTGGCGGCGGTGCGGGCGCAGGGCTACGCGCTGACGCACGAGGAGATGACGCTCGGCTCGTGCTCGGCTGCGGCGCCGGTCGTGGTGGACGGGCGGGCGGTGGCGGCCGTGGGGATCGTGCTGGCCTCGCGGCGCGCCCGCGAGCTGCCCCGGCTGGTGGACCCGCTCCTGGAGACCGCCGCCCGGATCGCCGCCGCCTGCCGGGCCCCGTGACCGGCCGCCGGATGGCGGTCAGTCGGTGAACTTATGGATGCGGTCCTTGAACAGGGTGGTCGCGATGGCCGCCTTGTGCGGCTGCCCCTTCAGGAACGCCTGGGCGAAGCTCTTGGCCTGGTCGTAGGAGACCTTGCCGGGCATGGGCGGCTCGTTCGGGTTGACGTCCACATCCACCAGGGCGGGGCCGTCGTGGGCGAGCGCCTGCCTGATCGCCGCGACCACGTCCCCGGCCTTGGTGACCTTGGCGCCGAACCCGCCGCACGCCCTGGCCCAGACCGAGTAGTCGGCCTCCGGCTGGGCGAAGCGCACGCCGTGCTCGGGGTAGCCGAGGACCATCTGCTCCCACAGGATCTGGCCGAGCGAGTTGTTGTTGTTGATGACGACCTTCACCGGCAGCCGGTGCTGGGCGGCGGTCAGGAACTCGGCCATCAGCATCGCGAACCCGCCGTCGCCGACGTAGGCGATGACCTGCCGGCCGGGGAAGGCGTGCTGCATGGCGATGGCGTACGGCAGGCCCGGCGCCATCGTGGCCAGCGTGCCCGACAGGTAGAACTCGCGCCCGCCGCGGATCGTCCAGTGGCGGGCGGCCCAGGTGGCGATCGTGCCGCTGTCGCAGGTCAGGATGGCGTCGTCGGCGGCCAGGTCGTCCAGGACGGACATGGCGTACTGGGGGGCGATCGGGTCCCTGTCGGGGTTCTCCAGGCTGTCCATGTCGGAGCGCCACTTGACCATGAGCTTCTGGTACTTGGCCAGGTGGCCGTCGCCGTCGCGCCGGGTGAGCAGCGGCAGCAGCTCGCGCAGGCCCTCCTTGGCGTCGCACACCACGGGCACGTCGGTCGGCACCCGCGCCCCGGCCCTGGTCGGCTCGGCCTCGAACTGCACCACCCGCGCCTTGCCCGGCTCGGGGAGGAACTTCGAGTAGGGGAAGTTCGTGCCGATCATGAACAGGACGTCGGCCTCGTCCATCAGCTCCTCGCTCGGCTTGGTGCCGAGCAGCCCGATGCCGCCCGTCGTGTACGGCGAGTCGTCCGGGACGACCGCCTTGCCGGGCAGCGTCTTGACCACCGGCGCGCCCAGCGCCTCGGCCACGGCCAGCACCTCCTGCCGGGCGTGCAGCGCGCCCTGCCCGGCCAGGATGGCGGGCCGTTCGGCGGCGTTGAGCACCTCGGCGGCCCGCGCCAGGTCCTCCTGGCGCGGCAGCCCCGGGGGCCGTAGGTAGATCGGCGCGGTCTCCGGCGCCCGCACCGGCGCGACCGTCCGGTACGGGTCCTCCCCCGCCTCGGCCACCTGGATGTCGTTGGGCAGCGTGAGATGGGCGACGCCGCGCCGCGCGTAGGCCGTCCGGACGGCCAGGTCCACCAGCGAGGGCAGCTGGGCCGGGTTGGTGATCATCATGTTGTACTCGGCCACGTCGGCGAACAGCTTGTCGAGGTGGACCTCCTGCTGATAGCCGGTGCCGAGCACGGCGGTCTCCTGCATGCCGGTGATGGCCAGCACGGGGACGTGGTCGAGCTTGGCGTCGTAGAGGCCGTTGAGCAGGTGGATGCCACCGGGGCCGGAGGTGGCCAGGCACACACCGATCCGTCCCGTGGCCTTGGCGTAGCCGGTGGCCATGAAGGCGGCGGCCTCCTCGTGGTGCACCAGCACGAACCGCACCCGGTCACGGTGACGGCGCAGCCCCTCCATGATGCCGTTGATGCCGTCGCCGGGCAGACCGAAGACGGTGTCCACGCCCCACTCGGCGAGCCGTTCGATCAGGGATTCGGATGCGATACGAGCCATATTGGCGGCTCTACCCCGCACCGCCGTCCACAGACCTCGTCACGAAAATCATTGTCATCTCTGGGGATTCGCGGGTATGGACCCGGCATGCGCATTCTGGTCACAGGAGCCACCGGCACCCTCGGCAGGGCCCTGGTGCCCGTCCTGCTCAAGGCGGGACATCGGGTACGGGCGCTCAGTCGTACCCGGCACGAGGACCGCGGGGGCGTGGAGTGGGTGTGGGGCGATCTGGCCTCGGGCAAGGGCGTCGCCGAGGCCGTCCGGCAGGTCGAGGCCGTCGCGCACCTGGCCACCGGCGGCCGGCAGGGGCGCGCCCAGGTGGACCTGGCCGGCACCCGCACGCTGACCGCGGCGGCCCGCGCGGCCGGGGCCTCGCACGTGCTGCTGCCCTCGATCGTCGGCGCGGACCGCGCGCCGGGTCACCGCCACAAGCTGGAGGCCGAGCGGCTGGTCCGGGAGAGCGGCATGGCCTGGACGGTCGTCCGCGCCACCCCGTTCCACCAGTCGGTGGACCGGCTGCTGCGCGACCTGTCGGCGCTGCCCGTGCTGCCCGTGGACCGCTCCCTGCTGTGGCAGCCGGTGCACGTGGACGACGTCGCCGGCCGCCTGGCCGCGCTGCTGGCCGGCGGCCCGGCCTGCGCCGTCGTCGAGTACGGCGGCCCGCAGGTCCTCGGCACCGAGGAGCTGACCAGGACCTGGCTGGACGCCCGCCGCCTGCGCCGCCTGTGCCTGCCGGTGCGCATCCCGGGCCGGCTGGCCGCCGCGCAGCGCGCGGGCGCGTTCACCACCGAGGCCGATCCCAAGGGCCGGATCACCTGGCACGACTACCTGTTCCCGCCGCCGCCCGTGCCCTCGGACGACTTCGCCGAGGAGCACACCGCCTCGCCGACCAGCCCGGCCACGCAGCCCGAGCGGGACCCGTCCGTGCGCGTCTACGGCGGCGACGAGGGCTACCAGCGGCCCACCCGCGGCTGACCCGCGGCCGACCCACGCAGCCCCGCGGCTGAGACCGGTTACCGATTCGTTAGGCACCCCCCTCTTGCTGGGCTTTCTCCGCCGTCGGTACCGTCACTGAACAACTTGTTCAGCCTGACCGATCGAGAGGTTCGATGACGGACCTGGGCACCCGCATCCGGGTCTACCGAGGCATGCGCGGCATGACCGTGCGCGCCCTGGCCGGCGAGGCCAAGGCGAGCCCCAGCTTCATCAGCCAGCTCGAACGCGGGCAGACCAGCGCGAGCATCGGCATGCTGCGCAGGATCGCCTCCGCGCTCGGCATCACCGTGGCCGACCTGTTCAACGAGGACGACGAGCCCGCCCACCGCGTGGTGCGCCGCGCCGAGCGTCCCGAGCTGGCCACCGCGCCGGGCACCCGCAAGTTCCTGATCTCCCAGCGCCCGCTGCGCACTGTGGAGATGTACGCCGGCGAGTTCGACCCCGGCGCCTCCACCGGCGACGAGCCGTACACGCACGGCGACTCGCAGGAGATCTTCCTCGTGCTGCGCGGCAGCCTCACGCTCTGGCTGGGCCCCGCCGGGTCCGCCGCCGCGCACCCGCTGGGGCCCGGCGACAGCGTGGAGTACCGCACCTCGGTCCCGCACCGGGTGGTCAACGACGGCGACGAGACCGCCGAGGTGCTCTGGGTGATCAGCCCGCCCACCCCGTCCGCCGGGGAGAGAGCGGACGGGGAAACAACGGACGGGCAAGCAGCAGCCGTGGAGGCAGAACAGTCATGACAGGCATCCCGCTCACCGACGACTTCGCCAACGGGGGCGTCTCGTTCTGGTACCGGCAGATCGGCCTGCCGGCCAGGCGGCCCTCGCTGCCCGGCTCCCGCGAGTACGACGTGGCGATCGTCGGCGGCGGCTACACCGGCCTGTGGACGGCGTACTACCTGAAGAAGGCCCAGCCCGACCTGCGGATCGCGATCCTGGAGAAGGAGTTCGCCGGGTTCGGCGCCTCCGGGCGCAACGGCGGCTGGCTGTCGGCCGAGTTCGCCGGCTCCCGCGAGCGGCACGCCCAGGCCCGCGGCCGGCAGGCCATGATCGACCTCCAGCACGCCATGTTCCGCGCGGTGGACGAGGTCATCGACGTCACCCGCGCCGAGGGCATCGACGCCGACGTGCACAAGGGCGGTCTCGTGCACGTGGCGACCAACCCGGCCCAGCGGCGGCGGCTCCGCGAGGAGGTCGCCGACCTGCGCTCCTGGGGGTACGGCGAGGACGACATGCGGCTCATGGACCGCGACGAGCAGCGCGAACGCCTCCAGGTGGCGGGCACGCTGGAGGCCGCGTACTCGCCGCACTGCGCCCGCGTGCAGCCGGCCAAGCTCGCCGTCGGGCTGGCCTCGGCCGTGGCCGCGCTGGGCGTGGACGTCTTCGAGGGCACGACGGTGACCGAGATCCGGCCGCGCGTGGGCGGCGGCAAGGCGACCGCGCACACGCCGCTCGGCATCGTCTCGGCCGACTACGTCATCCGCGCCACCGAGGGCTTCACCGCGTCACTGGCCGGGCAGCACCGGCAGTGGCTGCCGATGAACAGCTCCATGATCGTCACCGAGCCGCTGCCCGCCGAGGTGTGGAAGCACATCGGCTGGGCCGGGCACGAACTGCTCGGCGACCAGGCCCACGCCTACGTCTACGCCCAGCGCACGGCCGACGACCGGATCGCGATCGGCGGGCGGGGGGTGCCGTACCGGTTCGGGTCGCGCACCGACCGCCGGGGGGCCACCCAGGCGCGGACGGTGGCGCTGCTGTGGCGGATGCTGGTGAAGCTCTTCCCGGCGGCGGCCGACGCGCGGGTGCAGCACTCGTGGTGCGGGGTGCTCGGCGTGCCGCGCGACTGGTGCTCGACCGTGCACCTCGACCACGCGAGCGGGCTGGGCTGGGCCGGCGGGTACGTCGGCAGCGGCGTCACCACCACGAACCTGGCCGGGCGCACGCTGCGCGACCTGGTGCTGCGGCGGGACACCGAGCTGACGGCGCTGCCGTGGGTGGGCCGGCAGGTGCGGCAGTGGGAGCCGGAGCCGCTGCGGTGGGCGGGCGTGCAGCTCATCTACACGCTGTTCCGGGCCGCCGACCGCCACGAGAACGACCGCGGCACCGGCACCTCGCTCTACGCCCGCCTCGGCAACCTCGTCTCCGGCCGCTGACCCGCCCCACCGGACCGGTCAGGGGCCGCCGGCGCCCTGCCAGGGGTCGTAGTCGACCTCCAGCGGCTCCTGCGCCGGCCGCTCCTGCTCCGGCACGTGCTGGAGGTTGACCCGGATCCGGTACCACACGCTGCTGCGCCCGCGCATGCCGTCGACCAGCACGTCGGCGGGCTCCAGCAGGGCCGCGACCTCGGGGTGGCGGGCCTTCCAGCGGTCGAGCCCGGCCAGGGCCTCCTCCTTGTGCTGGGCCCTGGCGATCTCGACGACCGGCATGGTCTGCTGCCTGCGCCCGCTGCCCTTGGGCGGCTTGGGCGCGGGCCCGAGCTCCTCGGCCAGCTCCAGCAGGCCGTCGAGCGAGCCGGCGTGCAGGTCGATGTCCTCCCACGGGTCGCCGATCTCGGCCAGCCGCTTCGGCACGCTGTCGACGGTGAACTCCTCGGGCCGGCAGCCGGGCACCTCCTCCCAGCTCAGCGGGGTGGACACGCGGGCGTCGGGCACCGCCCGCACCGAGTACGCCGAGGCGACCGTGCGGTCGTAGGCGTTCTGGTTGAAGTCGACGAACACGCCGTGGCGCTCCTCCTTCCACCACCGGCTGGTCGCCAGGTCGGGGGCCCGCCGCTCGACCTCGCGCGCCACGGTCTCGGCCGCCTTGCGCACCTGGGCGAACGACCACCGCCGGTCGATCCGGGCATAGACATGGAACCCCCGCGACCCGGACGTCTTGGGCCAGGCGACCAGCCCGTGGTCGGCCAGCACCTCCCGCGCCACCTGCGCGGTCGCCAGCACGTCGGCCCACTCGACGCCGGGGACGGGGTCGAGGTCGATGCGCAGCTCGTCGGGCCTGGCCAGGTCGTCGGCGCGGACCGGGTGGGGGTTGAGGTCGACGCACCCGAGGTTGACCACCCAGAGCAACTGCGCCAGATCGGTGCAGACCACCTCTTCGGCGCTCAGCCCGGACCGGTAGCGCAGCTCGGCCACCTCGATCCAGTCGGGCCGCTTGGCCGGCGCGCGCTTCTGGAAGAACGCCTCCTGCTCGATGCCGTGGACGAACCGCTTGAGCACCATCGGCCGCCCGTGCACGCCGCGCAGCGCCGCCTCACCGACCGCCTGGTAGAACCGGATCAGGTCGAGCTTGGTGTGGCCGGACCGCGGGAAGACCACCTTGTCGGGGCTGGTGACGCGGACGGAGCGGCCCGCGACCTCGATGTCAGGCATGAGATCACGATACGCGGCGGGTCCGACAGTCAGCCGGGACGCCACCCCCGGCTGCGCGTCTCCCAGTACGTCAGCCCGAGCCGCCGGTGCAGCTCGACGGCGGCCTCGTTGTGCTCGCGCGCCTCCCGTCCGCGGCCGAGCCGCCGGGCCAGCTCGGCCAGCACGTCGTGCACCGAGCCCCAGGCGGCGCTGCCCATGCCCATGACGATGAGCTGGCCGGCGATGGGCAGCAGCCGTTCGTACAGCTCGGCGGGGTCGGGCGTGCCGAGGCGGGCGGCCACCAGCCCCCAGACGGGGTGCAGGAAGTCCGCGGCCCAGTCCTCGCGCAGCTCCACCCCCCAGCGGCCGATCAGCTCCCGGGCGAGCTCCGGCCGCCCGGCCTCCAGCGCCGCGAGCACGGCCAGCGGGCGCACCGGGCTCATCAGCGGCCGCTCCCCCGCCGCCACCAGCTCCTCCAGCAGCTCCGCGCCCCGGCCCTGGCCCCGTCTGCAGGTGTAGAGGGTGCCCAGGCGGCGCGCCTCGATCCCCCACAGGCTGCCGCCGAACGCGAGCCCGGGGAAGCGGCCGAGCAGGGCCTCGGCCTCGTCCCAGCGGGCATGCAGGGTGTGCGCGGCGGTCTGCGAGACGCGGACCATGGCCTCCAGCTCGGGCCTGGCGACCTCGTGCAGGAGCTGCTCGCAGCGGTCCAGGTCCCTGGCCCACTCGGCCAGGTCGCCCGCGCGCAGCAGGCACGACATGCGCAGGACGCGCCCGACCAGCCGGGCCTCCCTGGGCAGGCCGGGGACGGCCAGCATCTCCTCGGCCGCCCTGCGCCGCGCGTCGTTGCGGCCCGGGACGAACCCGGCGATCAGGTAGTTGTTCAGCGCCTTGGCCAGCAGCATCGGGTCGTCCAGGCCGCGGGCCAGCTCGACGGCCGCCAGCGCCAGCCGCTCGCCCTCCGCGCGGCGCGGGCCGTAGTGCAGCTCGATGCCGAGCGTGCCGAGCAGCGCCGCCCTGGACGCCGGGTCCACACCACCGGCGAGCAGGTCCTCCAGCACCGCGACCATCGTCTCGTCCACGACGCCGTACGGCCGCCAGTTCCACACCGACAGCCCGCCGAACACCGAGACCGCGGCCACCAGCGCGTCCTTGTCGCCGAGCCGCTGGGCCTGGGCGACGGCCTCGTCCAGGTCGCGGTGGGCGCCGGCGGCGTCGCCCAGGCTGCGGCGGGCCCGGCCCAGCTCGGTGAGCAGCCGGCAGCGCCGCGGCGAGTCGCCGGGCGGGAGGTGGGCGAGCGCCAGCTCCCACAGCTCGACGGCCTCCTGGTAGCCGTGCCGGGCGGCGGCCTGGGCGGCGGCCTCGCCGGCGTGCGTGACGGCCTTGGGCGCGCCGCCCAGCCTGGCCGCCGCGGCGAAGTGGCCGGCCAGCAGCGCCGGGTCGGCGCCGGGCACGCTCTCCAGGTGCAGGCCGGCGCGCAGGTGCAGCCGGGCGCGGGCGAGCGTGGTGAGGCCGGCGTCGAGGGCCTGGCGGACGAGGGCGTGCGAGAAGCGGTAGTCGGCCGCCTCGGTCAGCAGCCCGGCGGCCAGGGCGGGCTCCAGGCCGGTCATGACCTCCTCGACCGGCTGCTCGACGAGCGCGGCCAGCAGGTCCACCTCGACCTCGCGGCCCGCGACGGCGGCGGCCCTGAGCAGGTCCAGCGTCGGCCCGGGCAGCCTGGCCAGCCTGCGGTCGATCACGTCGCGCGCGCCGGGCGGGACGAGATGACGTTCGCGTTCGGGCAGCCGCAGCAGCTCGGTGAGGTAGAACGGGTTGCCGCCGGAGCGGTCGAGCAGTTCCCCGGGGTCGGCGCTCACCTCGCGCAGGCGCAGGAAGTCGCGCACCCCGTCGGCGTCGAACGGCGCGAGCGGCAGCCTGCGGCCCTCCCTGGACAGGGCGGCCAGGGTCTCGCGGAGCTGGGCCGGGTGGCCGGCCGGCTCGGGCCTGAGCGTGGCCAGCACCAGGGCGGACGTGCCCGCCAGCTCGCCGGCGACGTGACCGAGCAGCTTCAGCGACGAGGCGTCGGCCCAGTGCAGGTCCTCCAGCACCAGCAGCAGCGGGCCGCCGCGCAGCGAGTCGAGCACGGCGTCGTAGAGGTCGAACAGCTCGGCGTGCGGCGACGGCGGGATCATGCCCGCCCGCGTCCACGGCCAGAACGCCGGGGCCCTGGCGTCGTCCAGGCACCTGCCCCACTCCACCCGGAACCCGCGGGCGGCGGCCAGGTCGGCGGCGGCCCTGGCCAGGCTGGTCTTGCCGATGCCGGGCTCGCCGGTGACCAGCGCCGCCCCGCCCCGCCCGGCCCGCGCCGCGCCCAGCAGCTCCTCCAGGGTCCGCAGCTCCGCCTCCCTTCCCACCAGCCGCTCCCCCGCGCCCCGGCCGGCCACCGGCACGGGCTGCGGCGGGGGCTCCGGGGCGGCCTCCGCGTCCTTCTGCGTCCCCCGGTCCTCCGCCGGAGTGGCGGTCGTCGCGCCGGGGGCGTCCAGGGCCGGGGACTGGTCGAAGACGGCCTGTTCCAGACGTCTGAGCTCCGGTCCCGGCTCGATGCCCAGCCGTCCGGCCAGCAGCCCGCGCACCCGGCGCAGGGCGGCCAGCGCGTCGGCCTGCCGGCCCGCCCGGTAGAGCCCGAGCACCAGCAGCCGCCACGCCCGCTCCCGGTACGGGTACGCCTCGGCCAGCGACTCCAGGTCGGGCACGGTGGCCTCGCCCAGCTCCAGCCGCGCCTCCAGCCGGTCCTCCTCGGCCGCCAGCCGCAGCTGTGCCAGCCGGGTCGGCACCTCGGGCGCCAGCCCAGGGAACTCGGCCAGCGGCTCGCCGCGCCACAGGCCGAGCGCCCGGTCGAGCACCCGCGCCGCCTCGCCGTGCCGTCCCTGCCGCACCAGCCGGGCGCCGTCGGCCGTCCAGGAGGCGAAGCGGGCGACGTCCGTCTGGCCGGGCGCGATGTCCAGCAGGTAGCCGGGCTCGCGGGTGAGCAGCACCCGGGGCGGCGTGCGCGGCCTGCGTCCGGGTTCGAGCACCCGCCGCAGGTGCGACACGTACGCCTGGAGCGTGGCGGTGGCCTTGGCCGGGGCCTCCCCCGCCCACAGCTCGTCGATCAGCCGGTCGAGCGGCACGATGCGGCCCGGTTCCAGCGCCAGCATGGCCAGCACCGCGCGCTGCTTGCGGGTGCCGAGGTCGAGGCGGCGGCCGTCGGCGTCGTCCACCTCGAGCGGCCCGAAAAGTCTGAACTCCACAGACCTCAAGTCAACCCCAATTCCCACGCAAGTGGGGCGACGCATCATCGATCACATGAACGAACTGAGGAACATGACGGCCGGCCCGGTGCTGCTTCCCGGCGACGACGGCTTCGACCAGGCGCGACGGCCCTGGAACCTGGCGGTGGACCAGCCGGTGCGCGCGGTGGTCGAGGCGGCCGACGCCGACGACGTGGCCGCCGTGATCGGCTACGCCCGCCTGCACGGCCTGGCGGTGACCGCGCAGCCGGGCGGCCACGGCGCGTCGGGCGACACCGAGGGGACGATCCTGCTGCGTACCGGCCGGCTGGGCGGGGTGGAGATCCGCGACGGGGTGGCGCGCGTCGGCGCGGGCGTGAAGTGGGGCGAGGTGCTGGCGGCCGCGAGCCCGCTCGGGCTGACCGGCCTGGCGGGCAGCTCGCCGGTGGTGAGCGTGACCGGTTACACCCTGGGCGGCGGCCTGAGCTGGTTCAGCCGCAAGTACGGCTTCGCCGCCGACAGCGTGCGCGCCGTCGAGGCGGTGGACGCCGACGGCGGCCGGGTCAGGGTGACCGCCGAGCGCGACCCCGAGCTGTTCTGGGCCCTGCGCGGCGGCGGCGGCGACTTCGCGATCGTGACGGCGCTGGAGTTCGACCTGCACCCCGCGCCCTTCCTGTACGGCGGCCGGATCATCTGGCCGGCCGACCGCGCCGAGCGGGTCATGGCGGCCTTCCGCGAGGTCACCGCCGACGCGCCGGAGGAGCTGTCGGTGTGGTTCCAGCTCCTGACGCCGCCCGGGGCCCCCGGCTTCGTCATGGCCGACTGCACCTACCTCGGGGCCGACCCGGGGGCGCTGCTGCGGCCGTTCGAGGCGGTGGGCGGGGCGATCGCCGACACCAGGCGGCGGCTGCCGGTGGCCGACCTGGCCTCGATCTGCGACGAGCCGGTCGACCCGAGCCCGGGCGTGGGCCACACCGAGCTGCTGACCAGGTTGGACGACGAGGTCGCCGGCGTGCTGGCCGGCGAGCCGATCGAGCCGCTGCTGGCGGTGCAGGTCCGGCACCTGGGCGGGGCCGTGGCCAGGCCGGTCGAGGGCGGGGGCGCGGTGGAGCGGCTGACGGAGCCGTACCTCGTGCACGCGCTGGGCCTGCCGTCGCCGGAGGTGTCGGAGCGGATGGAGCGGCTCGGCAAGTCGCTGGTGCCGTTCAGCACCGGGCGGCGTCCGTTCACGATGCTGCACGGCGGGGAGCAGGCGGCGGCGGCCTTCTCGCCCGAGACGCTGGCCAGGCTGCGCGACCTCAAGCGCGCCCGCGACCCGCTCAGCGTCATCAGGTCCAACTTCCCGGTGCTCGGCTGACCGGCCTACGGTTCGTCGAGGACCAGGTCGTACGTCTCCCGGGGCGCCACGAAGGCGCACAGCCGGGCGGCCTCGGCCAGCAGGGCGTCGCGATCCGTGCGGGGCAACGGGGTGAACGGCCGGATGCGCAGTGTCCGGTCCCGGATCTGCCAGGTGCCCTGCCACATGCCGTCGACCAGGAAGGTGCCGGTGGTCGCGCCGTTGCCCGGTGGGAGCGGGACGGGGCGGTTGCCGGGGATCACCCGGGTCCGGTCCTTGTGTGACAGCAGCAGATTGTCGTATTCGGGGAGGAATCTGGGCGGGGCGGGCACGTCCTCGGCCGGCCGGGGCGCGTCGGGCAGGTCGTACAGCACCTGCCGCTCCTCCCCGCGGAACACCCGCAGGGGCAGCCGCTCCACCACCTCGCGCAGGTGGGTCAGCCCGGACCACAGCTGGACGTCCGCGACACTCGCCGGGCCGAACGCGCCGAGATAGCGCAGCACCAGCGCGTCCACCGGCACCGGACGCAGCGGCGCGCCCAGCCAGCTCTCCACGGGCGTCCACGCGGCGGGGCCGGTGCCGCCCCAGACGCCCCGGGGCGGCACCTGGCACAGCGCGAGGTGATGCGTGGCCGCGTAGGCCAGCGCGCTCGGATCGGCGTCCGGCCGGCTCTCCGCGAGCAGCCTGCCCAGCTCACCGCGGGTGCGCGGCCGCTCCGCCAGCAGCCGCCCGGCCTGTTCGAGCAGCGCCTCCCGGTCCACTTCGCCGAGACCGCGGCGGAAGTGCGCGCGGAAGTCGGCGGCGTGCAGCGGGTGGAACAGCGCGCGCCAGCCCAGGCAGTCGCGCGCGCTGACCAGGTGCACGGTGTTGCGCATCAGGTGCAGCCGCACCACCTGGCGCTGCTCGGTCAGCGCCGACAGCTCGCCCGGCGCGAAGCCCCGCAGCCGGGTCCACAGCCCCACGTACGGGGCGAGCGGCGCCTGGGACTGCATGCCGCCCAGGTGCTCGATCGCGTCGACCGCCCGGACCGGCGCGCGTTCCAGCAGGTACTGGCGGGCCAGCGTGGCCCGGTTGAGGCGACGCCGGCTCAGCACGTCGCTCACCGCAGCGGCCCGAAGAAGTCCCGCAGGTCGGCCGCCAGCACGGCGGGGGCCTCCATCGCGGGGAAGTGCCTGCCGCGCTCGAACTCGCTCCAGTGCGCGTCGGCCGGCGCGGGCACCAGCCTGCGCACCGTCTCGTCGGCGCCGAAGACCGCGAACCCCTGCGGCACGGCGGGCGGCGCGCCCCAATCGGCGGAGTGGGCCTGCTCGTACAGGGTGTGCGCGGCGGAGGCGCCGGAGCCGGTGAACCAGTACAGGCTGACCGTGGTGAGCAGCTGGTCGCGGTCGACCGGCAGGTCGGTCCACTCGTGGACCTTCTCGGCGATCCAGGCCAGCTGCAGCAGCGGCGAGTCGGCCAGGCCGTAGCCGATGGTCTGCGGCCGGCTGTTCTGGATCGCCAGGTAGCCGGAGCCCTCCTTCCGGAAGGCGTCCATCCGGCTCAGGATCAGCTTGTCGACCGGGTCGTCCGGGTCGAGCCGGTCGGCGATCCCCGGCATGAAGGTGGCGACGTTCGCGGCGGTGAACGGATCGGTCACCACGTGCACGCCGACGACGTGCTCGCCGTCGAGGCCGGCGAGCAGGCCGGACACGCCCGCGCCGACGTCGCCGCCGTGCACGCCGTACCGCTCGTAGCCGAGCCGGCCCATCAGCTCGGCCCAGGCGCGGGCGGTGCGCCCCATCGACCAGCCGGTCCCGCCCAGCGGGGTGGAGAAGGCGTAGCCGGGCAACGACGGCGCGACGACGTGGAACGCCTGGCCCTCGGCCGGGTCGACCAGCGGCTCGATCAGGTGCAGGAACTCGGCGACGGAGCTCGGGTAGCCGTGGGTGATCAGCAGCGGCCTGGCGTCGGGCCGGTCGGACCTGACGTGCAGGAAGTGCACGCGCTGGCCGTCGATCTCGGTGGTGAACTGCGGGTAGCGGTTGAGCCGTGCCTCCTGGGCGCGCCAGTCGTACCGCGTGCGCCAGTACTCGGCGAGCTCCTTCAGGTGGCCCAGCGGCACGCCGCGGGTCCATTCCACGCCGGGCAGCTCGCCGGGCCAGCGGGCGTGGGCGAGCCGGTCGTGCAGGTGGTCGACGTCGGCCTGGGGGATCTCGACGCGGAAGGGCTGGATGTCGTCGCGCACGGCGCTGCTCCTTGTCAACGGCACGGCCATGAGTGCTCTTGCGCTCATGCGGAGAAGACTAGGAACATTCACGGAAAGGATCGTTCCTAGATTGTCGTCAGGATCGAAGAATGCTGGAAACCTCGGCGCGGCTGCTGCGCCTGCTGTCCCTGTTGCAGGCCCGGCGCGACTGGACGAGCACCGAGCTGGCCGGCCGGCTCGGCGTCACCACCCGCACCATCCGCAACGACGTCGGCCGCTTGCGCGCGCTCGGCTACCCGGTCGACGCGCGGCCGGGCGTGGCCGGCGGCTACCGGCTCGGCTCGGACGGCGCCCTGCCGCCGCTGCTGCTGGACGACGACGAGGCGGTGGCGGTCGCCATCGGCCTGCGTACCGCCGCGAGCGGCTCGATCACGGGGATCGAGGAGACCTCGATGCGGGCGCTGGCGAAGCTGCAGCAGGTGCTGCCCGCGCGGCTGCGCCACCGGGTGAGCGCCTTCCAGGCGTACGCGCTGCCGATGCCGTCGCGCGGCTCGCAGGTGGATCCCGACGTGCTGACCGTGATCGCGAGCGCGTGCCGCGACCATGAGCGGCTGCGCTTCGACTACCGGGCGCATTCCGGGGCGACCGGCCGGCGCTCGGTGGAGCCGTACCGCCTGGTGCACGACCGGCGGCGCTGGTACCTGGTGGCCTGGGACGTCGACCGGGACGCCTGGCGCACCTTCCGGGTCGACCGGATCGAGCCGCGGACGCCCACAGGACCGCGCTTCACGCCCCGCGAGCTGCCGCCCGACCACGAGATCACGGCGCGGGTGGCCCGCGGTGCCGGCGAGGCGACCTGGCGCTACCGCGCGCGGGTGATCGTGCACGCGCCCGCCTCGCACGTGCGGGACCGGCTGCCGATCCCGGTGGAGGTGCAGCCGCTGGGCGAGGACCGGTGCGTGTTCGAGCCGGGCTCGGACCATCCGGAGATGCTCGCCCTGCACCTGGGCATGCTGGACGCGGACTTCACGGTCGTGGACTCGCCGGAGCTGGTGGCCGCGCTGCGCGCGCTGACGAGCCGCTACCAGCGCGCGATCGACGCCGCCGGCCAGGCACCCGGCTAGCCGGCCCGGCTCGGGAACGCCGCGCCCGGCCAGGCGCCCGCCGGTGCCGCCCTAGGCGAGGTCGCCGTGGCGGCCCGCGCCCGAGGCGAACCTGGCGGCGCCCTCCGCCGCGTCCGGCAGCGAGACCAGGCCGTGGCGCAGCTCGTTGCGCATGGCCTCCGCCTCGGGCAGGCCGTGCTGCTCCAGCAGCGACATGCGGTCGCCACGCAGGCACGCCTGCGGGAACGCGGCGATCCGCGCGGCCAGCTCCTCGGCGTGCCGCCGGGCCGTGCCGGTGGGCACCAGGCGGTTGACCAGGCCCATGTCACGGGCCTCCGGGGCGCTGACCGCGCGGCCGGTGAGGATCATGTCCATGGCGTGGGAGGCGCCGACGAGCCGGGGCAGCCGCACCGTGCCGCCGTCGATCAGCGGCACGCCCCAGCGGCGGCAGAAGACGCCGAACACCGCGTCCTCCTCGGCCACCCGCAGGTCGCACCAGAGGGCGAGCTCCAGCCCGCCGGCCACGGCGTGCCCGGCGACGGCGGCGATCACCGGCTTGGACAGGCGCATCCTGGTGGGCCCCATGGGGCCGTCGCCGTCCTCGCCGACGTGGTTGTCCAGCGCCTTGAGGTCGGCCCCGGCGCAGAACGTGCCGCCCTCGCCCCACAACACCGCCACGGCCGCGTCGGAGCGCTCGAAGTCGCCGAACGCGTCCGTGAGCGCGTCGGCGGTCTTCCTGTCCACCGCGTTGCGCGCCTCCGGCCTGCTGATCACGACGGTGGTGACGGGCCCCTCGCGCTCGACGCGTACGGTCATGCGACCCTCCTCCGGGGAACGTGCGGCTTCGCCTCGGGGAAACCTGCCGAGCGTACCCTCAGGCGAGGGCCCCGGCCAGCAACGCGTCGAAGTGGTCGGCGGCCGGGGCGTCGATGCCGCGCAGCGGGCCGCGGTCGGCCAGGTGCGCCTCGGCGTACAGGCGGGCGACCAGGGTCTTGCGCCCGTCGTCGAGCCCCCAGCCGGCCTGGTCCTCCAGCAGGGCGGCGGCGTAGACGTCGGCCATGAACTGGGCCAGCGGATAGAGACGTTCCTCGGCGAGCGCCGGGTCGAGCCCGTGCCAGGCCTCGACGGCCTTGGACAGGTCGTCGATCCGCGCGTTCACCAGGTCGGAGGTGGCCAGGGCGCGCAGGCGGGCCAGGAACGGCACGTGGGCCTCCTCGCGGAGCATGGCGCGGCGCACGTCCAGGCACAGGATGTTGTCGCCGCCCTCCCAGACCGGGTTGACCTGGGCGTCGCGCAGCAGCCTGGCCACCGGCCACTGCTCGATGTAGCCGTTGCCGCCGTGCACCTCGATCGCGTCGCTGGCCGCCGTCAGGCCGAGCCGGGCGGCGCGCAGCTTGATCAGCGCGGGCCCGAGCCGCAGCCGGGGGCCGACCAGGCCGTCGAACACCATCGCCTGGGCGGCCTCGACCTCGACGATCAGTTCGGCCAGCTTGCGGCGCATCAGGGGCTGGTCGATGAGCGGGCGGCCGAACGCCTCGCGGGAACGCGCGTAGCAGATCGACTCGACCAGGGCCCGCCTGGCCACGCCGACGCCCATCATGGCCACACCCAGCCGGGAGGCGTTGGTGAGCTTCATCATCGTCCCGAGCCCGGAGCCGGAGCCCCGGCCGGCCAGCAGGAACGCCTCGGCCCCGGTGAACTCGACCTCGGCCGAGGCGACCGAGCGGGTGCCCAGCTTGTCCTTGAGGCGCCGGATGCGCACCCCGTTGCGCGAGCCGTCGCGCCGCTCCCACAACGCCAGGAACGGCGCCACCGACCCGTCGGGCGTGCGGGCGAGCACCACGAACGCCGAGCCGTTGGCGTTGGAGGCGAACCACTTGAACCCGGTCAGCCGCCACGCCTCCCCGTCGGGCTCGGCCCACGCCTCCAGGGCGGCCAGGTCGGAGCCGCCGGTGCGTTCGGTGAACATCTGGGCGGCCTCGCCGGAGTAGTAGCCGTCGGCGAAGATCTCCCTGACCCGGTCGCGCACGTCCGGCGGCGCGTGCTTCTCGGCCAGCGAGACCACCATGTCCCCGCCGGTGCCGAGCGCGCAGCCCATTCCGATGTCGGCCTGGTCGAGCAGGTACGTCCAGGCCGCCGCCAGCGCGGACGGGGCCGCCCCGTTCGCCCGTGCCTCCTCGGCGAACGACGGCGAGGTGAAGTTGTCCTCCATGAGCGCCGCGCGCGCGGCCTGGAAGGACGGCGGCATGACGACCCGGCTGACGTCCCTGCCCCACTTGTCGTACTTCTCCAGGCGGGGCGGGTTGCGGTCGGTCTCCTCGGCGCACTCGGCGACCAGGCCGCCCATCAGCGCGCCGAGCCGTTCGAGGTGGGGCTCGGCCCAGGCGAAGCCGTCGCCGAGATGGCGCCGCATGAGCAGGCGCAGCGTGGGGTCGCAGGTCCACCAGTTGCGCCCGGCCGCCCCCTGGTAGCGCTCGGTGGCGTAGCGGTCGCTGTGGTCGAAAGGTTCGATGAGATACCGGCCCATACTCGCGAGTGTTACATATAATCAACACGCGATGGAAGACCGTAACACCTCACTCAGCGCCCGGTCGGCGGTCCTGAGCGCGCTGCTGGGCAGCCACCCGCCCCGCCTGCCCGCCCGTCACCTGGTGCGCATCGGCGCGCTGTTCGGCATCGCCGAGGGCACGGTCCGGGTGGCGCTGTCGCGCATGGTGGCGGCCGGTGACCTGACGCAGCAGGGCGGCCGCTACACGCTGTCCGAGCGGCTCGTCGAGCGCCAGGCCCGGCAGGACGAGAGCCGCGACCCGCACACCAGGCCGTGGGACGGCACGTGGGAGGTGGCGGTGGTCACCGCCGAGCGGCGCGCCCCGGCCGACCGGGCCGCGTTCCGGCACACGATGTCCGCGCTGCGCATGGGCGAGCTGCGCGAGGGCACCTGGCTGCGTCCGGCCAACCTGGTGCGCGAGTGGCCCGAGACCGTCACCGCGCAGTGCACCCTGATCGACGGCCGCCCGCACGGCGACCCCACCCCGCTGCTGTGGGACCTCGACGGCTGGGCGGCCGAGGCGGGCCGGCTGGAGCGGGCGCTCGACCGGGCCGACGGGCTGGCCGAGGGCTTCCTGGTGTCGGCCGCCGTGCTGCGCCACCTGCTGGCCGACCCGCTGCTGCCCGCCGAGCTGCTGCCCGCGGGCTGGCCGGGGGCCGCCCTGCGGGCCCGCTACGACGCCTTCGACCACCGCTACCGCGAGGTCCTGCGCGCCCATATGGAGGGCTGAGCCCTCCTGAATCAGAGCTCGACGCCGAAGACGATGCGCTTGTTCCTGAACTCGGTGACGCTCCACAGCTTGCCGCCGCGCACCGTCAGGTCCTCGGGCCCGATCGGGTAGGGCCTGGTCAGCAGCTTGTCGCCGCCGTGGACGAGCAGCCTGCCGTTGGTGGCTGCGTCGGCCGCCTGGCTCAGGTACCACTTGCCGCCCCACGAGACCGCGCCCTGGATCTTGGGGTGGCCCATGACGAAGGCGTCCTTGGGGGTGCCGTCGGTCAGCGGCAGGTTCCAGCGGGCGACCCACCCGCCGGGGTCGTTCTCCCGGTACTCGCCCGAGACCAGCGCGGGCGTGCCGCCGCTGCGGTCGACCGACAGGAACGAGAAGTGCGGCCCGCCGCGCGCGAGCTTCCAGCAGTCGGTCTGCGGGAGCAGGTAGCGGTAGCCGAAGGCGTGGAACTTGCCGCCGGAGCGCCCGATGCGCGTGGGGTCGCCCAGGTCGCTCTGGGCGGTGCGCAGGTCGAGCAGGTTGCCCAGGTCGAAGACGCGCAGGCCGTTGTAGGTGTCGGCGACGTAGAGCAGGTCGCCGTGGCAGGCCAGGCCGCCCGCGTGCACGTCGATGGGCCCGTACGAGCCGTCGGGCCTGGCCTCGACCAGCAGCGCGTGCTGGTACTTCAGCGTCCGGGGGCTCAGGAACGACACCCTGATCCCCCGCTCGCCCGCCGCCGGCTTGAAGTACCAGCTCACCAGCAGCACCGGCACGCCGATCTTGCCGGACTCCTCGCCGCAGGTCACGCCCTGCGGGTACCAGTCGACCGTGTCCTGGTCTTTCGCGTCGAAGGCGTACCAGTCCGACGGCCTGGGCCGCATCGAGCCCAGCGCCGCCGCCGCACCCTTGTGGACGGCGGTCCTGTTGGCGTGGGCCAGCAGGGCCTCGACCCCGGTCGCGCCGATCTCCTGGGCCAGCTTCGCCGCCCCCGTGGCCAACGTGCCCGTGGCCCGCGTTAACGCGTAGGGCGCCTTGTCGGCCGGTACCATCCCCGTCGCCGCCATATCTGCCTCACTTCGTCCGTCTCTCGGAGTAGTTTGACGGACGTGCGGCGGCATTTGTTGGCGTTCAGTCCCACAGGTGCACCGGCAGGCCCGACAGGGCCAGCTCGCGGTAGCGGCGCACGAGCCGCTCCCGGTCGCCGCCGAAGCGCGCCAGCGCCTCGCGCTGCCAGACCGCGCCGGTGCGCCGCAGCCGGGTGCGCTGGGCGATGACGTCCAGCGCGGTGTCGGCGTCGTGCGGGGTCACCCCGGCCGCCAGCAGCGCGGCCCGCGCCTCGGGCAGCAGCCTGAGCACCAGGTCGGCGGCCTCGAACTCGCCGTCCAGCCCCGGCCAGGTCAGCTTGGCCTCCAGCCCGTCCTGGGCGGCGCGGTAGAAGTTCTGGTACGCCTCGGCGAACCGGTAGCCGGTCAGGTCCCGCTCGGCCTGCGACAGCGTCAGCCCCAGCAGGAACGCCGTGTTCGCGGTCATGTCCGCGCACGAGGGCCCGGCGGGCAGCGCGCGCATCTCGACCCGCAGGTGGCCGCCGTCGGCCGGGTCGTAGACGGGCCGGTTCCACTGCCAGATCGTGCCCTGGTGCAGCCGCAGCTCGGGCACCTCGTGCGGCTCGGCGTCGTCGGACAGGTCGGGCACGATCGGCTCGTAGTCCTGGACGTACCGCTCGAACAGCTCGTGCGCGCCCTCCCGCACCCAGTCCGAGCCGAAGGTGACCCGCCCGTCCCTGCGCCCGCGCCGCTCCACGTCGCGGTCGTCGGCCGCCTCCTCCATCAGCGCGATCCGCGTCTCCGCCCACAACTCCCTGCCCAGGAAGAACGGCGAGTTGCCGCACGCGGCCAGCACCGGCCCGATGGCGAGCTGGGCGGCGTTGAACAGCCGGGCGAAGCGGTCGGGCGGCGTGCGGATGTGCACCTGCCAGGAGGTGTTGGCGCTTTCGAGGATCACGTCCTCCACCGACAGCTCCAGATCGTCGATCTTGACGAGGAACGGTTCCAGCCGCAGCCGCCTGATGCCCCTGCTCATGGCCCGGTAGCGGTTCTGGTCGCTCATCGCGCCGATGGTGAAGTCCTCGGCGGCCAGCGTGGGCAGGATGCCGATCGGCAGGGCGCCGCCGTCCTCGACGGCGGCGTCCACCTTGGTCACCGTCTCCTGGATCTCGGCCCCCATGCGCTCGAAGGGCGCGCCGGCCAACGGCATCGGGGTGAGGTTGACCTCGATGTTGAAGCGGCCCAGTTCGAGCACGACACGCGGGTCACCGAGCTTGTCCCGCACCTCGTCGTTGCGCGGCAGCGGCCGTCCTTGCTCGTCAATGAGGAACAGCTCCAGCTCGGCCCCGATGGTGGCCGGCCCCTGGCCGAAGCCAGGGGTTTCGAGCAGCTCGCGAAGAGTGCCGAGCTGCTCCCGGATGCGTTCTCCGAAGCGCGCGTACTCCGCCTCGGAGAACCGCTCTTTGTCCAGATCTCGTCCCATCGCCCCCTTCTGTCCAGTACGCAAGTGTCCACACCTCACCAGCCGATCGGGCCGCCGTCCTCCAGGTAGGCGCCGGTCGGGCCGTCGGCGTCCAGGGTCGCCAGCCGTACGGCGATGGCCGCGCCCTGCTCGGCGGTGCGGAAGCCGGTGTGCGCGTTGAGGTCGGTCGCGCAGTAGCCCGGGTTGGCGGCGTTCACCTTGACGGAGGTGCCCATCAGCTCCTTGGCGTAGCAGACGGTGATCATGTTGAGCGCGGTCTTGGAGGAGTTGTAGGCGGCGAAGTTGGTGTCCCACAACGGGCTGTCCGGCGTGAGCGCCAGGCTGATCGAGCCCAGCTCGCTGGACATGTTCACGATCCGGCCCGCCGGCGACCTGCGCAGCAGCGGCAGCATGGCGTTGGTCACGGTGACCACGCCGAACACGTTCGTCTCGTAGACGTCCCTGAACTCCTGCGCGGTGACGGCGCTCGGGAGGCCCCCGTCCAGCCCGCCGGCCACGCCCGCGTTGTTGACCAGGATGTCGAGCGAGCCGTACTCGGCCTCGATCCACTTGGCGGCGGCGGCCACGCTCGCCTCGTCGGTCACGTCGATCCGCACGTACGGCAGGCCCAGCCGCGCGGCGGCGGCCCGTCCGCGCTCCTCGTCGCGGGCCCCCACGATCGCGGTGATCCCCCGCTCCGACAGCAGCCGCGCGATCTCGTGACCGATCCCCTTGTTGGCGCCCGTGATCAGGGCAGTCGTTGTCATGGCCCAACGTTCTCCCAGGCCGGAGCGGGGACGGGAGAGACCCGCGGAAGCTGGGATCAGCGGTACCACCTTCGCGCGCCCGCTCACCTGCCCTCAGGACGGAGGATGGAGGCATGAACCGCGACGAACTGGCCGGCTTCCTGCGCAGCAGGCGCGCCCGCGTGACCCCGTCCGACGTGGGCCTGCCCGGCGGCGGGCGCCGCCGCACGCCCGGCCTGCGCCGCCAGGAGGTGGCCCAGCTCGCCGGGATGTCGATCGACTACTACATCCGGCTGGAGCAGGGCCGGGGCCCGCACCCGTCGCGGCAGGTGCTCGGCGCGCTCGGCCGGGCGCTCATGCTGGACCAGGACGAGCGCGCCCACCTGTTCCGGCTGGCCGGCCAGGTGCTGGAGACGCCCCGGATCAGGCAGGACGTGCCCGCGAGCATCCTGCACCTGCTCGCCTTCCTGGAGGACGTCCCCGCCTACGTCCTGGACGCCCGCTACGACCTGCGCGCCTGGAACCCCCTCGCCAACATGCTCATGGGCGACCTGGACTCCCTGCCGCCCGACGAGCGCAACGTGATCCGCTGGGTGTTCATGTCGCCCGGCATCGCCGAGCACCTCTCCGACGAGGAGAAGAGCCGCTTCGCCCGCGCCGCGGTCGCCGACCTGCGCGTGGCCGCCGGCCGCTACCCCGACGACCGGGCGCTGCGGGCGCTGGTGGCCGAGATGCTGGCGCTCAGCCCCGAGTTCGCCGAGCTGTGGGCCAGGCACGAGGTGGAGGTGCGCAGGGAGCAGCGCAAGCAGGTCACCCATCCGGTCGTCGGCACGATCGACGCCATCTGCCAGGTGCTCCCGGTGCCCGACCGCGACGACCTGCGGCTGGTGCTCTACACCACCGAACCCGGCTCGCCCTCCCACCGGGCCTTGCGCGACCTGCGGCGACTCACTCTAAGCTCATGAGATGCGAGCGGTTGCCTTTGACGTCTTCGGCGGGGAGCTCGACCTGCGCGAGCTCCCCGATCCCACCCCCGCGCCCGGCGGGGCGGTGATCCGGGTCGAGGCGACCGGGCTGTGCCGCTCCGACTGGCACGGCTGGCAGGGGCACGACCCCGACATCAAGGTCCTTCCCCACGTGCCCGGCCACGAGCTGGCGGGCGTGATCGAGGCCATGGGCCCCGATGTGCGCGGCTGGCTGCCGGGGGCGCGGGTGACCGTGCCGTTCATCTGCGCCTGCGGCACCTGCGCGGCCTGCGCCACGGGCGAGCAGCAGGTGTGCGAGCGGCAGACCCAGCCGGGCTTCACCCACTGGGGCTCCTTCGCCGAGTACGTCGCCGTCGACCACGCCGACGTCAACCTCGTCCCGATCCCCGAGGAGATGGCCTACGCCACCGCCGCCGGGCTCGGCTGCCGCTTCGCCACCGCCTTCCGGGCGGTCGTCCAGGTGGGCGAGGTGCGGCCGGGAGAGTGGGTGGCGGTGCACGGCTGCGGCGGCGTCGGGCTGTCGGCCGTGATGATCGCGGCGGCGTCCGGGGCGCGGGTGGTGGCCGTGGACATCAGCACCGACGCGCTGGAACTGGCCGAGCTGGCCGGGGCCACGCACTTCGTCAACGGCTCGGCCGGCGACGCGGCGGCCCAGGTCAGGGAGCTGACCAGGGGCGGCGCGCACGTCTCGCTCGACGCGCTGGGCAGCCCCCGCACGTGCGCGGCCTCGGTCGAGAGCCTGCGCAGGCGGGGCCGGCACGTCCAGGTCGGGCTGCTGCCGGGCGGGCCGACGCCGGTGCCGATGGACCGCGTGATCGGCCACGAGCTGCGGCTGCTCGGCAGCCACGGCATGGCCGCGCACGCCTACCCGCCCATGCTGGAGCTGATCAGGGCCGGGATCCTGCACCCCGACCAGCTCGTCACCCGGACGATCGGCCTGGCCGACGCGGGCAAGGCGCTGGCCTCGATCGGCTCGGTCCCGGGCGTGACGATGATCCTCCCGCGCGCGGGCGCGTGAGCGCCGGGCCGCGTACGGGCGGGTGCGGTGGGCTCACTCCTCCAGCTGCACGCCGAACGTCCTGAGCACCAGCGCCAGCATGGCGTAGTGCGCGACGAGGACGACCAGCTCGATCCTGCGCACCTCGTCGTAGCGGTCGCACAGGGCCGCCCAGGTGGCGTCGGTGAGGTCGCCCGCGTAGTGGAGGTCGTCGGCCACCTGTAACACCAGGCGGTCCTCGACCGGCCAGAGGGCGTCGAGCTGGCGGACCGACTCGATCTCCACGTCGGTCAGGCCCACCTCGCGGGCGATGCGGGCGTGGTGGACCCATTCGTAGGCGCTGCCGCTGTGGAAGGCGGTGCGCAGGATGGCCAGCTCGCGGTCGCGGGCCGGCAGCGTGCCGTTGAGCAGCGCGCCGCCGAAGCGCAGCCAGCCTTCGTAGACCGCGGGGTGCCGGCCCAGCGTCGTGAACACGTTCTGGGGGTTCGCCTGCTGAAAGTCGTCCCATTCCGCAGGAGGCAGGGGCTTCACTCGAGGCTTCATGGCCATGAGCATTCCCCAAATGAGCGTTCACTTGTGCAGGCGGCGGCTTTACCGTCACTTAGGAGGACTTTCCACAGTGCGGGCTTTACGTCAGGATTGAGTGGCCCGCAGGACGTTGCAAGCCTGGTCGACCGCAAGGACCCCATGGTGATTCGAACGTTGCTCGCTGAGGACATGAACCTGGTACGAGGGGCGCTCGTGGCGCTGCTGGCCTACGAGGAGGACATCGAGGTCGTCGCCGAAGTCGAGCGGGGGGACCGCATCCTGGCCGCCGCCCAGTCGTGCCGTCCGGACGTGGCGGTGCTCGACATCGCCCTGCCGGGCATGGACGGGCTCGCCGCCGCCGGCGAGCTGCACGACAAGCTGCCCGGCTGCGGCGTGCTGATCCTGACCGGCGTCGGCACCCCCGGGCTGCTGAAGCAGGCGCTGGAGGTGCACGTACGGGGGTTCATGGCCAAGGACGCGCCGCCGGAGCGGCTGGCCGACGCCATCCGCCGGGTCGCCGACGGCGAGCGGGTCATCGACTCCGAGCTGGCCATCGCGGCCATGCGCCCCGAGGAGCCGCCGCTCACCCCCCGCGAGCTGGACGTGATCGGCGCGGCGGCCGACGGCGCCTCCATCGGGGAGATCGCCGCGTCGCTGTTCCTGGCCGAGGGAACGGTCCGGAACTACCTGTGCCGGACGACGTCCAAGCTGGGCGCGCGCAGCCGCATCGACGCCATCCGCATCGCCCGCGAGTCCGGCTGGATCTGACCTCCCACCGCCCACCTCCGCCCGCTCAGGGCCGGGTGTGGGCGGCCAGGAAGGCCAGGACGTCGGCGGCGAGGGCGATGGACCGGCTGACGGCGCGGGCACCGTGGCCGACGTCGCGCTCGTGGCGCAGCAGGACGGGAGGGGAACCGGCTCCCCGGCCCCGCTGGGCCTGCTGGGCCCACTGCATGGCCGCGCACATCTTGCGGGCGTGCATCGGGTCCACCCGGGTGTCGGCGGCCGAGACGGTGAACAGCGTCGCCGGGTAGCCGGCGTCCGGCCGGACGTGGTGGTAGGGCGAGTAGGCCATCAGCCAGGCCAGGTGGTCGGGGTCGGCGGGGTCGCCGTACTCGCCGGTCCAGGACGGGCCGAGGCCGCTGAGGTGGTAGCGGGCCATGTCCAGCAGCCCGGCCGAGCAGACGGCGGCGGCGAACAGGTCGGGGCGCTGGGTGAGGGCCGCGCCGACGAGCAGGCCGCCGTTCGACTCGCCCCAGATGCCGAGCTGCTCCGGGGTCGTCCAGCCGTCGGCGACCAGTTTCTCGGCCGCGGCGACGAAGTCGTCGAAGACGTTCTGCTTGCGTTCCAGCATGCCGTCCCGGTGCCAGGACTCGCCCTCCTCGCAGCCGCCGCGCAGGTTCGCGATGGCCAGCACGCCGCCCGACTCCACCCAGGCCAGCGAGTCGGCCGCGTAGCCGGGCATGAGGGGGATGCCGAAGCCGCCGTACCCGTTGAGTATCGCCGGGCGGGGGCCCGAGCCGGAGGAGAGCGCGACCACGACCATGCGCACGGGGGTGCCGTCGGCCGAGGTGTACTCGACGTGGTGGCTCTTCACGTCGGGCAGCGCGACGCGGCCGGGCGGGGCGGCCCACAGGCCGGCGGCGCCGGTGCGGGCGTCGTAGCGCCAGATCTCGGCGGGGGTGACGGCGTCGGTGTAGGTGAACCAGGCCTCGTGGCCGCCCTCGGGGCGGGAGCTGAGCGAGGCGATCGAGCCGCTACCGGGCAGCGGCACCTCGCCCAGCCGCTCCCCCGTCCTGGCGTCGTGCACGGCGATCTCGCCGACCGCGTGGCGGGTCCTGGAGACCAGCAGGCGGTCGCCGTCCAGCAGGGTGAACGCGCCGAGCACCGCCCGGGGGTCCTCGGGGACCAGCTCGCGCCACACCTCGGGCTCGGCCGGGTCGGCCACGCACAGCCGGCGCCGGGGGGCGTTGCGGTCGGTGAGCAGGTACAGGCGGCCGTCGGAGGCCACCGCGCCCGCCGTGCGCACGTGCGCACCCTCCTGGACGATCCGCAGCTCCGGCCGGGCCGGGTCGCCGCCGGCCAGGTCCGCCAGCCAGAGCGAGTTGCCGGCCGTGCCGCCCGCGGAGATCGTCAGCCAGCGGCCGTCCGCGCTGAGCTGCACGCCGTAGGAGACCGGGCCTCCGGTCAGGACGGGCACGTCGTCGGGGACGCCGAGCCGGTGCAGGTGCACGCCCTCGTGGAAGCGCACGTAGTAGAAGCCCTCGCCGCCGGGCAGCCAGGCGACCGGCGAGTAGCGGCAGCCGCCGATGGGGCCGTCCACGAGCTTGCCGGTGTCGACCTCCTCGACGTACAGGTCGGCCTTCTCGTCGCCGCTGCGCGAGATCTGGTAGGCGACCAGGCGGCCCTGCGGGTCGGGCTGCCAGTCGTCCAGGGTGGTCAGGCCGCTGGGGTCGCGGTCGGCCGGGTTCAGGAAGGGCCGGTCGTCGCAGTACAGGACCGGGTGCTCCTGGCAGCCGGTCTGCCGCAGGTGGAAGCGCCGGCCGCCGCGCCACACGGGCGGGGTGACCAGGCCAGTGACGCTCAGCTCGGTGAGCCGGGCCAGGAAGCGCTCGCGGTCCGGCAGGCGCGCGGCGGCCTCCCGCCACAGCCGGTCCTGCGCGGCCAGCCATTCCCCGGTCCGCGGGTCGAGGGGGTCCTCCAGCCAGCGGTACGGGTCGGGGATGTCGCGCCCGTGGAGGCGGTCGGTGACCGGTTGACGTTCGGCGGGCGGGTACTCGTCTGCAAATGTCATGACACGGGCTCCGGTTGCCAGTGGCCGGCCAGGTCGGCGTACAGGGGCGAGACCCGGATCAGCTCGTCGTGCGTGCCGATCGTGATCCGGGGTCCGTCCATGAGCAGGACGCGGCGGGCGCGCAGCGCGGAGGTGAGGCGGTGCGCGACCACGATGAGCGTGCCGCCCCTGGCCGCGAAGGCGTTCTCGGCCAGGGCTTCGGCGGCGGGGTCCAGGTGACAGGTGGCCTCGTCCAGGATGACCAGCGGGGCCTGGGTCAGGTGGGCGCGGACGAGGGCGATGAGCTGGCGCTGCCCGGCCGACAGCGCCGCCGGGTCCAGCGTGGCGTCGTACCCGCCCAGGCTCTCGACCAGGTCCGTGGCGCCCAGGGCGGCCACGGCCTCGTCCAGGCGGCCGGACTCGGGCGCCAGGTAGGCGAGGTTGTCGCGCAGCGTGCCGCGGAAGACGTACGCCTCCTGGGGGATGAGCACGCGGGCGGCGGGGTCGGCCCGGTCGGCGGGCACGCCGCCGACCAGCACCTCCCCCTCGCCGGGCCGCAGGATGCCGCTGAGCAGGGCGGCGAGCGTCGACTTGCCCGCGCCGCTCGGGCCGACGACGGCCAGGTGGTCGCCCTCGGGGACGGTGAGGTCGAGACGGTCCAGGACCGGCGCCGAGTGCGGGCCGTAGGCGAAGGTGACCGACCGGAGGGTGACGCCGCCGCCGGACGGGCGGACCTTGGGCGGGGCCGGCGGCTGGGGCGGCGCGGCGGCGGCGATGCGGCGCAGCGTGGCCACGAGCCGCACGCCGCTCACCCCGAGCCCCTGGACGAGCCCGCCGAGCGCGGGGGCCAGCGACTGGGTGACGTAGGCGAGCGCGCCGACGATCACGCCGGGCCGGGCGCCGCCGTCGAGCAGCCAGGGTGTGCCGGCGAGCAGCAGGACGACGGGCAGCCAGCCGCCGACGGCCAGCGCGGCGGTGCGCACCGCGGTCACCCTGGCCAGGGCGCGGGCGGCGTCGCGCTGCGCGCCGACCTGGCGGGCCAGCCGCTCGTCCTCGCGGTCCTGCAGCCCGCACGCCTCGATGTCGCGCAGCCCGGCGGCCGTCGCGGTCATCGACCGGGCCAGCTCCTCGTCGGCCAGCAGGAACGCGCGCTGCCGCCGGGCCAGCGCGGGCAGCGAGGCCAGGAAGAACGCCAGCCCGGCCGCGAACGGCGGCAGCACCAGCACGAGCGTGCCCGGCGCCAGCGTCAGCAGCCCCAGCACCACGCTGACCAGCGTGAAGGCGAACCCCCTGACTGTGGTGACGACGGCGGCGAAGGCGTCCCTGGCCAGCTCGACCTGGAGCCCGGCCCGCGCGGTGGCCGCGCTGTCGGGCCGTTCGTCGAGCGGGCGGCGCAGCGCTCCCTGCACCACCCGCGTCAGGAGGTCGTCGCGGAACGGCTCGGCCACGGCGGCCACGGCCAGCACCACCTGGCGGGCGCCGACGGCCGAGACCAGCCACGCCAGGCCGAGCGCCGCCAGCCAGGCCAGCCCGGTCAGCGGCCTGGCGCGGGCGAAGCCGTCCTCGATGGCGCGGGCGACGGCGTGCCCGACCAGGAAGGCGGGCGCGGCCTCCAGCACCGACCAGAGCAGGATGGCGACCAGCCGCCGTGGGTCGCGGACGAGCGCCCGCCGGAACCCGGCCGGTGCGTCGGGGACCGCGGCGGCGCCGGAGGCGGGGGTCATGGGCGGGCCTCCTGGAAGACGGCCCGGTAGGCGGGGTCGCGCCACAGCACGTCGTGCGGGCCGGCGCCGCGCACCCGGCCCTCCTCCAGCCAGACGACCTGGTCGGCGCGGGCGGCGGTGGCCAGGCGGTGGGCGGTGATCAGGCGGGTGCGGCCCCTGGGGTCGCCGGTGAGCGCCCGGCTGACCTCGCGTTCGGTGACGGTGTCCAGGCTGGAGGTGGCGTCGTCGAGCACCAGCAGCCGATCCCCCCGCGCGAACGCCCTGGCCAGGCCGAGCCGCTGCCGCTCGCCGCCGGACATGGGGGTCTCGGCCAGCGGCGTGTCGTAACCGGCGGGCAGCCGGCGGACGAACCCGTCGGCGCGCGCCGCCAGGGCGGCCTCCCGTCCCGCCTGGGAGCCGGGGACGGCGCTGATCGCCTCGCCGACGGTGTCGCCGACCAGGACCGGCCGCTCGAAGGCGTAGCCGATGGCCGAGCGCAGGCCGTCGCGGGTCAGCTCACGTAACGGGACGCCGTCGAGCAGCACGTCCCCGCGTTCCGGATCGGCCAGCCGGCCGGCGAGCGCGGCCAGCAGGGACTTGCCGGAGCCCGACCGGCCCACCACGGCGGTGACCGTGCCGCCGGGGATCGTCAGGTCGCCCACGGTGAGCCCGTCCGCGGCGACGTCGCGGAACTCGACCGTGCCGGGGCCGGACGGCAGGGTGCGCGTGCCGTGGCGGACCGGGGGCAGGGTGAGGACGTCGGCGACGCGGGCGGCGGCGGCCCGCGCCCTGGCCAGGCCGCCGACGTAACCGAGCGAGGTGCTGAGCGCGGCGCCGAGGGCGGCGTAGCGGGCGGCGGCGTACAGGTCGCCGACGGTGAGCCGCCCGGCGGCCAGCATGAACCCGCCGGCGGCCAGCACGGCGACCTCCAGCAGCGGGATCATCAGCCCCGACCGGACCCCGGCGGCGGCGTTCGCGCGCCACAGGGCCATGCCGTGCGCGCGCAGCCGGGGCAGGGGCGCGAGCACGCGCCGGGCCTCCTGGCCGGCGGTCCCGGCGGCGGCGATGGTGCGGGCGCCGTCGAGCGCGTCCACGAGGCGGGCCGCGATCTCGCCCTGGACCTCCTGGTAGCCGCCGGAGATGACGGTCGTGGCGCGCAGGAAGGCCCGCAGGACGAACACGATGAGGACGATGCCGGCCGCGAGGGTGAGGGTCAGCAGCGGATGGATGAGGGTGAGCGCGACCAGGGCGCCGACGGTCGGCACCAGCAGGGCCAGGGCGCCGGTGACCGTCTCGGGGGCCCGTCCGGCCTCCTCGGCGTTCAGCCCGGCCCGGGTGACGAGTTCACCCTCGGGGAAGCGGCGGGTGGCGGCCCGGCCGACGCCGAGCACGTGCCGCAGCACGCCGAGCCGCAGCCGGGCGGCCGCGTACGCGCTGCTCGCCCCTCTGGCCCAGCCGCCGAGGCTCTCGCAGAGCACCACCACGGCGACCACGCCCGCGCACAGCGTCAGGGCGGTGCCGGCGTCCGGCGAGCGGACGAGGAGCAGGTCGAGCGTGCGGCCGACGAGGAACGGGACGGCCAGCTCACCGGCCGCGCCGGCGACGGCGGTGACCGCCAGCACGGCGGGCCACGGGCCGCAGCGCCGTACGGCGTCCGTCACCAGGCGGTCTCCCGGTCCCACCTGCCGGCCTCCTTCAGACTCGGGAGGTCCCCGCGCCACCACGAAACGGCGCGGGGACCCTGTCAGCTATCAGTGGCAGAGAGCGACACTGAGGTTGCTCGGGTGACCCGAGTGACACGTGAGAGCAGTGAGCGAGCTGCCGCCGCTGGCCACGTCGCTGGCCGCGGGAGCCTCCAGACCCTGCAGGTCGAGAAGAACCATGTTCTTACACCTCCTTCCGCGGTTGATCATGCGCAGGCCGCTCTGGTGCGGCCTCCAGGAACGGCAGGCGTGCCGGCTGGTCTCCCAGCACCGCCCCGAGGGCGAACAGCACGCCGGCCGTACCGGTCGCGAAATCCATGGACAGGCGCAACAGCCCGTCGCCGGGGAAGGCCAGGCCGCCGCCGTACGGCATGGCGTGCCAGCTCAACCCCTTGATCAGCTCGCGGGCCACCGGATCGCCGGCGAGTGCCGCGATGATGCCCGCGCGGCCGGTGAACAGCCCCGGCTGGACGAAGAACCCGGCGCGGGCGACCAGCTCGAGCCGGTCCAGTTCGGCGGCGAGTTCGTCGTCGTCGCGGTGCGCGAGATGACGTCTGAGCACCATGGCGATGCCCACGGAGCCCTCGTCCAGGTAGGGCAGCATCCGCCAGCCCTGGTTCACCTGGAGCGAGCCGTCCTCCGAGGCCCGGCAGCGCCGCAGGTCCTGCCTGAGCGCGATCTCGGCCAGGTCGAGCAGCGCCCGGTCGCCGGTGTGCTCGTAGGCGTGCAGGAAGAGCAGGGCGGAGCCGGACGAGCCGTACATGAGGCCGGCTCTGGGGTTGCTGCCGCCGCTGATCTCGGGCACGTCCTCGGGGCCGCCGAGGCGGTCGGCGCAGATGTCCACCGCGCGCATGGCGTGCCCGGTCAGGGCGGGCTCGGTCCGGCCGAGGCGCAGGAGGTTCAGGCCGATGCCGGGCAGGCCGGAGAACAGGGCCGTCTCCAGGCGGTCCCACTGCTCGCGCAGGGCGATGTCGACGACGTCGAGCGCGTCCTGGCGGTGTCCGAGCCGGTCGAGGACATGGGCGATGCCGTGCAGGCCGTCGTACAGGCCGATGCCGGAGCCCGCAGCGGGGCGCAGGGCGCGCTCGCGCAGCCAGGTCTCGTACTCGGGGAAGGGCCCGAGGCCGGTGGCCGACAGGGCGAGCAGCACGCCGGCCGCGCCGGTCGCCACGTTGAGGCCGCCGCCGGGCTTGAACTGGGCGACGTCGCCGGGGAAGAGGCGGTCGTCGCGCTCGGGGGTCGCGGCGGCCCGGATGGCCCGGCACATCGCCTCCCGCAGCTCGGCCCAGGTGGCCGTCCCCGGTATCGGCACGGGGGTCTCCACGGCCTGGTCACCCGCGATGGTCGCGGCGGCGGTGTCCATGAAGGCACCGGGGACGGGGAAGGTCTCCTTGACGACCCGCGCGAGCTGGACGATCTTCGGCCGGTGGATCGGCAGCATGATCGTGCACTGCGGGGCGAACAGGGCGAAGCGCAGGCAGGCCAGCGCGTACCGGTCGACCTCGACGCCGTGGCGGTCGCGCGGGGCGGCGAAGGCGGGATGGGCCAGCGCGGCCCTGGCCCGGTCCGCGGCGAGGGTGGCGACCTCGTAGTCGATGAGCACGACCCGGCCGTCCTGCGTGAGCAGGATGTTGTCGGGGTGCAGGTCGCCGAAGACGACACCGCGTCCGTGCAGCGACTCGACGGCCTCCTCGACGCTCTCCACCGTTGTGGTGGCCCAGGCGGTGTAGTCGGCGAGGTCCTGCTCGTCGCAGGTGGCCCGGGTCAGCGGGAAGCGGTGCACCAGCCGCCGCTGGAGCGGGGTGCCGTCCACGAACTCCTGGACGAGGAAGTGGTGGCCGCCGATGGCGAAGTAGTCGCGCAGCTCGGGGGCGGCGGGCAGGCCGGCCAGGCGGCGCAGCATGTCGCGCTCGTGCTCGAGCCTGGCGACCGCGTCCCGGCCGGCCACGTCGAGGCCGGCGTGCGGCCTGGCCTCCTTGAGCACCACCTGTTCGTCGGTACGGGTGTCGCGGGCCAGGTAGACGCCGCCGCCGTTGGAGAAGTGCAGCACGCTCTCGATCCGGTACGGCAGCCCTTCCATGGTCACCGCGTTGCGCGCGGCCAGGTGGGGTTCGAGGAACTCGGGCAGCGTCGTCCAGGGCGGCACCGAGAACGTCGCGCCGCGCACGTCGGGGATCAGCTTTCCGTCGCCGTCCTCGACGGCCAGCACCCGCTCCCCGGAGGGGGACAGGCAGTGCCGCTCGGCGAACCCGCCGTACCGGACGAACATCGGCCCGTCGCCGTAGCGCAGGTCGCTCAGGATGTACGGCCCCTCGACGCCGCGCAGCAGCTCGTCGAGCTCCTTGAGCACGAGTTCGAGCTGCCCCTCGTCCCGGGGGTAGATGGTGACCAGCTTGCCGCTGGACGCCCGGGAGGCGGCCTTGGAGTTGACCATGACGAGCACCGCCGGGCCGCGCAGGAACTTGAAGGCGATCCCGCGGGGCACGCAGTAGTCCCACACGGTGTCGACGACCTTCTCGGCGTCCTCGACGCGGGCCGACACGTGGATCTTCCAGCCCTGGGTCGGCAGGGGCGCCTCGCCGGTGGGCATGTAGTACGCCCAGGTGTCACTGAGGTCGTGGGCCCAGCCGTCGGGGACGGGCCGGCGCAGGTGGGCGAAGTCGGCGTCCGCCGCCGTGCTGTGGTCGGGAGTGTCGTAGAAACACTGGTCCACAAGGCAGTAGAGCTCGTACTTGTCCATTTGGCGCGGCCCTCCGAGGCGGTGTGGTTAGAGCCTGCCGCACCCGCGCCGGGTCGGACTAGTAACACGCAACATAAGCCATATATGGCTATGGAATGCGCTTTGATGCGTTTTTCACAAAAGGTAATTATATGCGCGGGGCATAAACACTGAACGAGAATTCCCCGCTGCGCGACGTGGACGCCTCCAGCCAGCCGCCCAGCGCCGAGACGCGTTCGGCCAGGTTGAGCAGGCCCTGACCGGCGTCTCCCGGCCGGCGCGGCGGGCGTACGCCGTCGTTCCTGATGGACAGGCGGACCACATTGTCGCGTTCCATGAGCTGGATCCAGCACTGTCCGGCTTCTGCGTGCCGCAGCACGTTCGTCACACCCTCGCGCAGCGCGTGCGTGAGGGCCTCCTCCACGTCGGGGTGCAGGTCACGGCAGGCCACCCTGATCTGGCAGCGCACCCGCGCCGACTCCAGCAGCGCCCGCGCCGAGCCCAGCTCGGCCGCCAGCGAGGAGCTGCGCAGGCGGCCGTGCGCGACGGCCCGGACGTCGGCCGACAGGTCGCGCAGCAGTTCGAGCGTCTCGCCCACCTCCTGCCGGGCCTTCTCGTCGCCCTCGGCCACCAGCCGCTGGATGAGCTGCGCCTTCAGCGTCAGGACGGTCAGCCGGTGCCCGACCAGGTCGTGCAGGTCGCGGGTGAAGCGGCGGCGCTCCAGCGTGACGGCCTGGCGCATGACGTCGGTACGGGCCCCGGACAGCCGGCGCACCCGGGCCAGCAGGCTCAGCAGCGCGAACTCCACGACGCCGATCAAGGGGGTGACCAGCGCCCACACCGGCTCGACCTGCCAGGAGCCCGGCGCGGCCAGCAGCACCGGCCCGCACGACAGCGCCAGCGCCACCAGCACGACCGACCTGATCCGGGACGCGACCACGAGCAGCGCGCCGGCCAGCAGCCCGCACACCGGGGTCCAGGCCGGCCCGAGCACCGCGAGCGGCACGTACGTGAGCCACGCCTGGACGGCCACCAGCCACCACGAGCCGGCGCGCCGCGCGGGCTCCTCCAGGACGAACCTGCCGTGCAGCGTGAGCAGGACGGCCAGCGCCACCGACCCCTCGACCGCCAGCCCCGACCCGGCCAGCCCGGCCTGCACCGGGATCACCAGCCCGACGCCCCCCGCCACCAGGCCGAGCCCGCCGGCCCAGCCGGGAGACGTCAGGACGTGCGCCTTGGAACGTAATCGAGGCGCCGGGCCACGGTCTGTGGCGTCCACCTCACCCCCGGTGTGCGGTTGACGTGACGGGACAGTACGCGTGGCGAGTGCGCTCACCGCTCCCTCGTTCCTCTAATCGACCTGACACGGCCACCTTATGTAAAGACCGAGGCCGCTTCCGGACACGCTGACTTCCCACCCCACAAGGGGTTAGGCAGTTCATATCAGTCATAGGGTGTCGGTATGGATTACATGCGACTTGGCACCACAGGTATGAAAGTTTCTCGCATCTGTTTGGGGATGATGAGCTACGGCGATCCGGCCCGCCAGGAATGGGCGCTGCCGGAGGAGCAGGCCGAGCCGATCATCCGGCGGGCCGCCGACGCGGGCGTGACGTTCTTCGACACCGCCGACATCTACAGCCGCGGCCAGAGCGAGGTCGTGACCGGCGCCGTGCTGCGCCGGATCTTCCCCCGCCGCGAGGACTACGTGCTGGCCACCAAGGTCTACTTCCCGATGGGCCGGGGCGCCAACGACGGCGGCCTGTCGCGCAAGCACATCCTCTCGGCCGTCGACGCCTCGCTCGCCCGGCTCGGCACCGACTACGTGGACCTGTACCAGATCCACCGGTGGGACGACGAGACGCCCATCGAGGAGACCATGGAGGCGCTGCACGAGGTGGTCCGGTCGGGCCGGGCCCGCTACATCGGCGCGTCCACGATGTGGGCCTGGCAGTTCGCCAAGGCCCAGCACGTCGCCGAGGCCAACGGCTGGACGCGGTTCGTCTCGATGCAGAACCACTACAACCTGCTCTACCGCGAGGAGGAGCGCGAGATGCTGCCCCTCTGCGCCGACCAGGGCGTGGGCGTGATCCCGTGGAGCCCGCTCGCGCGCGGCGTGCTGGCCAGGGCGGGCGCGGCGGGCCCGGCGGCCTCCGCGACCGCCAGGACCGGCTCCGACGCGCGCATCGACTTCCTGTACGACCCCGACAACGACCGGCGCATCCTCGACCGGGTCGCCCAGCTCGCCGCCGAGCGGGAGCTGCCGGCGGCCCAGATCGCCCTGGCCTGGCTGCTGCACCAGCCGGGCGTCACCGCGCCGATCGTCGGTGCCACCAAGGACGGTCACGTGGACGACGCCGTGGCGGCCGTCGGGGTGGAGCTGTCGGACAAGGAGCTCGCGTTCCTGGCCGAGCCGTACCGGCCGCGTGAGGTCAAGTTCTGAGCACCGGGATTGTCGGTCGGAGATCCTAAGGTAGGGGCATGCGGGCTAATGAGGAGGCGGCGGCGGCGCTGCAGGAATACGCGGAGCTGTTCGCGCTGAGCGGCGGCGACGCCTTCCGGGTGCGGAGCTACCAGAAGGCGGCCAAGGCGATCGCCGGGTTCCCCGAGGACATCGCGGAGGTCGACGTGCGCGGCGTCCCCGGCGTCGGGGAGGCCATCGCCAAGAAGATGGAGGAGTTCCTCCAGCGCGGCAGCTTCCGGCAGCTCGACGACCTTCGCGGCCGCGTGCCCGAGGGTGTGCGGCGGCTCACCCGGGTGCCCACGCTCGGCCCCAAGACGGCCATCATGCTGTTCGAGGACTACGGCATCGACTCCACGGTGGCGCTGGGCGAGGCCATCACCTCCGGCCGGCTCGACGGTGTCAAGGGCCTCGGCCCCAAGACCCTGGCCAATCTGCTCAAGGGCATCGAGCAGCTCGAGCAGTCGGGCCGCCGGGTGCACATCGGCGTCGCCATGGCCCTGGCCGAGCAGGTCATCGGCTCGCTCAAGGCCGAGCGCGTCGCGTACGCGGGTTCGCTGCGGCGGATGAAGGACACGATCGGCGACATCGACATCCTGGCGGTGGCGCCCGAGTCGATCATGGCCGACTTCCGCGCCCAGCCCTACGTCGCCGACGTGATCGCCGCGGGCGAGAAGAAGACCTCGATCCGCACGACCTCCGGCGTCCAGGTCGACCTGCGCCTGATCCCGGCCGGGTCGTGGGGCGCGGCGATGCAGTACTTCACCGGCTCCAAGGAGCACAACGTGGCCATCAGGGAGATGGCGGTGAAGAAGGGCTGGAAGCTGTCCGAGTACGGGCTGTTCGAGGGCGAGCGGGTGATCGCCGCGGAGTCCGAGGAGGACATCTACGAGGCGCTCGGCATGCAGTTCGTGCCGCCGCCCATGCGGGAGGACGGCGGCGAGGTCAAGGCGGCGCTGCGCGGCGAGCTGCCGGTGCCGGTGGAGCTGGCCGACCTCAAGGGCGACCTGCACACCCACACCGACCTCACCGACGGCATCGCCTCCCTGGAGGACATGGTGGCCGCCGGCGCCGCGCGCGGCTACTCCTACTACGCGGTCACCGACCACGCGCCCGACCTGGCCATGCAGCGCATGACCCTGGACAAGGCGCTGGAGCAGCGCGGGCGGGTGGCGGAGCTGCAGAAGCAGTATCCGCACATGCGCATCCTGCACGGGTCGGAGCTCAACATCGCGCCCGACGGGTCGGTCGACTGGCCCGGCGAGGTGCTGCGCGAGTTCGACGTGTGCGTGGCCTCCGTCCACTCGCACTTCGGCATGTCGCGGGATGAGATGACCCGCCGGTTCATCGCCGCCTGCGAGAACCCCTATGTCGACATCATCGGCCACCCGACCACCCGGAAGATCGGCAAGCGGCCGCCGGTCGACGCCGACTGGGACGCCGTCTTCCGGGCGGCCGCCCGTACGGGCACCGCGATGGAGATCGACTCCTACCCCGACCGCTCCGACCTTCCGGCCGACCTGGTGCGGCTGGCCAAGCACCACGGGGTGAAGTTCTCCATCGACAGCGACTCGCACGCGATCCCGCACCTGGCCCATCAGCGGTTCGGGGTCGGCATCGCGCAGCGGGCCTGGCTGACGGGCGACGACGTCATCAACACCTGGCCCCTCGACCGCCTCCTCACCTTCCTCGGCCGCTAGCCCTCTCCCTGTCCCACGCCGGGACGGGGTTGGGCGACGCCCGTCGGACGGGGTCGGGTGCTGCCCGCAATTAGCGTGCGGCGCCGCGTCGGGCTGCCGGGGCGGGTGCGGTCCGCGTTGATGTGCGGCGCCGCGTCCGGACGCAAGGGGACGCCGCCCATGTTGGCGCGCGGGCCGGCACGTCCCACCTCACAGTGCCGGTCGGGCGCGGCCCGCACCCAGCGCGGGCCGCACCCGAGCCTCGACGGGGGCATCCGCCGCAGATCGTCACGGCCCTTCTCCAGGAACGGTCATCCACCACAATTCTGCTCTCAAATCCGGACTTAACACCCCAAATCAGGACATTTGCCGCAACCTTAGAGCAGAACCGCCCCCTGAAGCGGGGGCCGACGCACACAAGCAACACCCGGCGACCAACGCGTAAGGGCCTCCTCCAGTGCGCGGCGTACACAGGGCTCTCCAGCGGCGTGCGCACGGGCCCCACCCCGCAGTCGGCGGACGCGCAGCCCCACCCGCAGACAGCCCGCGCACTGCCCACCGGCACGCGGCGTACACAGTGCCCTCCGGCAACGTGCACACCGGCCCCATCCACGGCATGCATACATCGCCACCCACGGACGGGGCGCGAACGGCTTTCCCCATAGGCGACCCGCGCAGGCCCTTCTGGGGGCGTACACATGGGCCTCCCGGCAAGCGACGCACACAGGACCCCACCATGGACGGCACACGCACAGCTGCTCCGCGGGCGGCGCGCGCACGGCCCCACCCGCGGACGTCGCACGCACCTTCCCCCACGGACGACGCGCAGGGCTCCCCCGGCGGACGACGCGCACAGGACCTCTTCGGCGGGCAGGCGTGCCCAGCCTGCCCGACGGCGTACGCAGCCCCCAGATGGCAGGTATGAGGGCCCGTGCGGTGGTCGGCGTAGGGCCCGTCCAGTGGTGGCGGATGACAGGAGCCGACCGGTGGCGGATGACAGGGCCCGTCCAGTGGTGGCGGGTGTCAGGGGCCGTCCGGTGGTTGGTGTGCGCGTGGTTCCTTCTGCTTCGCTAGCTTGGACGGCGATGGAGGACAACCAGACCCCGCCCCCCGCAGTCCCGGACCCGACCTCTGCGCCCCGGCCCGCCGACTCCGCCGGGCCGCATTCCGATCCGGCCGCCGCCCCTGCCGATTCCGCCAGGCCGCCCGCCGGACCAGCCGCCCCCACCGATTCCGCCAGGCCGTCCGGCGGACCGGCCGCCACCGCTGGGCCGCTCGCCGATCCAGCCGGCACGCCCGTCGCTTCCGCCGACGATCCCACCGACGATCCCACCAGCGATCCCGCCGGCGGTTCCGCCGCTGGGCCGTTGGCCGGTCCTGCCGCCGCACCCGCCAAGAGCCCCAAGTCGGGGCGCCGGGGACGTCGGGTGTGGAAGATCATCGTCGCCGCGTTGGCCGGGCTGTTGTTCGCCGCCGTCGGCGGGGTCGCCCTGGCCTATCCCTCGCTCGCCGCCACCACCTGCCCCGGCTGCTACGGCCTGACCGAGCTGAGCCCGGGAGTGCACGTCGAGGACGGCCTCACCCCCGCCCAGCGCGAGCGCGTCGGCGAGGTGGCCGGCCAGGCCACCCGCCGGGTCACCGCCTTCTACGGCGGCCGCCTGAGCTCACCCGGCCTGCTCGTCTGCCTGACCGAGGCGTGCTACCGGCGTATCGGCGGCGGCCAGGAGCGCGGTGTCGCGGTGCTCAACCGGTCGGTCATGCTCTCGCCGCGCGGCCTCGACCCGGTGATCGCCTCCCATGAGATGTCCCACGTCGAGCTGCACGCCAGGCTCGCCTCCTCCGCTGACGTGCCGCAGTGGTTCGACGAGGGGTTGGCGGTGGTGGTCTCCGGCGACCCGCGCTACCTGGCCCCGGAGTCCGCGGCGGACCGCTGCCTGGTGGCGCCGTCCGGGCCGCTGCCGGTGACGCTGGAGGAGTGGCTGCGCACGGCGAGCGCGGACCCCGCCACGTACGCCAGGTCGGCCTGCCAGGTGAGCCGCTGGCTGGGCGAGAACGGCGGCCGTGCGGGGCTGCTCAACCTGGTGACCAGGCTCAACGCCGGCGAGCCCTTCTCCGCCCTCGTCCGGACGCACTGACGAACCACCCCGAAAGGCACGGTTGCCGCACCCGTGCCGCTGGGTAGGTCTCGGTACGGCTGGAACGGTCCCACGGCCGGGACAGCATTCGGCAAGCACGCGCACGCGGAGACAGCGCGAGGAGATTAAATGGTTTCCAGGTAGGAAATACGTCTTGCGAGAGGTGGCTCCCATGAAGCAAGTCGCGGCGACGATCGTCAAACCGCTGCCCGACCACCTGTTCCTGGTCCACGACGGGAACGCGGAGATGCGGTGGGAGGCGATGTCCGGGGTCGGCTACCACACGCCGAACGACCGCTTCTTCGTCAGGAACCACACCTCCACCCCGCTGATCGACGCCGCCGGCTGGCAGCTCCACCTGCACGGCGCCGGGCTGCGCGGGCCGCGCGCCTTCAGCTACGACGAGCTGCTGTCGATGCCCTCGCGCACCCACGACGTGGCCATCGAGTGCGCCGGCAACGGCCGCGCGTTCTACGGCACCCAGCAGGGCGACCCCGCGCCCGGCACGCAGTGGGGCCTGGGGGCCGTCGGCGTGGCGAGGTGGCGCGGCGTGCCGCTGCGCCACCTGCTCGCCGAGGCCGGCCTGCGCCCCGAGGCCGTGGACGTGCTGCCCACCGGTCTCGACGCGCCCTTCGAGCACCACGGCCACGTCCGCCGCCCGCTGCCCGTCGGCAAGGCGATGCTCGACGTGCTCGTGGCGTACGAGATGAACGGCCGGCCGCTGCCGCCCGACCACGGGTTCCCGGTGCGGCTGGTGGTGCCGGGCTGGGTGGGGATCGCCTCCATCAAGTGGCTGGGGGACATCGAGGTCTCGACCAGCAAGATGTTCACGCCCTGGAACACCGTCTTCTACCGGGACGTCGCGGCGCAGCCCGTGAAGAGCGCCTTCGAGCTGCCCTGGGACGCCCGGCTGCCGATCCGCGGCCCGCACGCCTGGCGCGGCCGTCCGGGGCCGCACGTGCTGCGCGGCCGGTCGTGGTCGGGGCGCGGGCGGATCGTCGCGGTGGAGGTCAGCTTCGACGGCGGGCAGTCCTGGCATCCGGCCGAGCATCACGGCCCGCACCTGGTCGGGGCGTGGTTGCCGTGGCACGTCCAGTGGGCGCCGAAGCACACCGGGCCCGCCGTGCTGATGGCCAGGGCCACCGACGAGACCGGCGCCACGCAGCCGCTGCGCACGCCCAAGCACCCCTTCGGCTACTCCTTCGACGCGGTCGTGCGGCATCCGGTGCAGGTGGTCAACGGATAGGTAAGTGTCACGAACACGGCTGAGCTGGCCGTTCATCAGGAAGTGGTTCGGAGGTGTGCATTTCATCTGAAAGACTCTCGCGGAAACGTTACGGAAATGACACCGTGCGAGGCTTTCGCACAAGACGAAGCACACATCGAGGCAGACGTCGAAGCGGACGTCGAAGCACGCAAGGAAGAAGGGAGAGCAGATGCGCCAGCTGACCCCGTTGGACGCCCAGTTCCTCCATGTCGAGTCCGAGACCACCGCGGCGCACGTCGCCGGGCTGGCGGTCCTCGACCCGGCCGGCGGCGCGGTGGACCGGGACGCGCTGGCCGAGCTGCTGCTGGACCGCGTCCACCTCTCCCCCGCGCTCAGCCTGCGCCTGGTCGAGGTGCCGTTCGGGCTCGACCGTCCCTACTGGTGTGCCGACCCGGACTTCGACCTGGCCAACCACCTGTTCGAGACCACGCTGCCGGCGCCCGGCGACGACGCCGCGCTGGCCGAGGCGGTGGCCGCGATCCACGAGCGCAGGCTCGACCGGTCGCGTCCGCTGTGGGAGATGCACCTGATCAAGGGGCTGGCGGGCGGCCGGGTCGCGGTCTACACGAAGGTGCACCACGCGGCCATCGACGGCGTGTCGGGCGCGGAGACCCTGGCGACCCTGCTCGACCTGACCCCGGAGGGCGTGCGGGAGCGCGGGCCGCGCCCGGCGCCGCCGCGGCAGGACCCGCCGGGCCTGGTGGAGATGCTGGCCGGGGCCGCCGTGCGGACGCTCACCCATCCGGTGCGCGCCGCCCGCTCGGTGGTCAGGGCCGCGGGCGACCTCGACGCGATCCCGCTGGCCGGCGCGCTGCCCGGCGCGCAGGCGATCGCCAGGGCCGCCCGGCTGGTGACCGGCGACCAGAAGCAGCGCCCCGAGCTGCCGGGCCTGACCGCGCCGCGCACGCCGTTCAACGGGCCGATCAGCGCGCGGCGCGAGCTGTCGTTCGGGTCGGTGCCGCTGAAGGAGGTCAAGAAGGTCGCCAAGGCCAACGGCATCAGCGTCAACGACGTGGTGATGACGCTGTGCGCCTCGGCGCTGCGCTCGTGGCTGGACGAACGGGACGCGCTGCCCGCCGAGCCGCTGGTGGTGGCCGTGCCGGTGTCGGTGCGTACGGGCGGGGCCTCGGACGTGGTCGGGAACCAGATCTCGGCCATGGTGGCGCCGATGCCGACGAACGTACCCGACGCCGGGGAGCGGCTGCGGGCGGTCGGCGAGACCATGAGCAGGGCCAAGCGGCGCTTCGCCCTCGCGCCGGCGAGCTGGCTCGGCGAGTTGTGCTCGCTGCTGCCCGCGCCGGTCACCAGCCTGGCCACCCCGGCGATCTTCCGGCTGGCCGGGACGGCGTTCCCGCCGATCAACCTGATCATCAGCAACGTGCCTGGCCCGCAGTTCCCGCTCTACATGTGCGGCGGCCGGGTGCTGGCCTACTACCCGCTGTCGGTGCTGACCGACCTGTCCGGCGGCGTGAACATCACCTGCTTCTCCTACGACGGCATGCTCGACTTCGGCATCGTGGCCTGCCCCGAGCGCGTGGACGACGTGTGGGGCCTGCTCGGCCACCTGCGCGACGCCCTCGACGAGCTGCTAGCCGAGGGCGTGGGCGATGAGTTCGGCGACGGCGTCGGGGTCGATCTGGTGACCGGTTAGCTGGCAGAGGTTCTCCTGGTAGAGCAGCACGGCGGCGAACGTCGCCGCGGCCACCTCCAGGCGGGCCGCGTCGCCGCGCGTGCCGGGCAGCGCCAGCTCCAGCGCGAACCTGGCCCTGCTGATCAGCTCGCCGTTGAGCCTGCCGAGCCGCTCCTTGACCGAGCCGTGCGTGTCGGCCTCGCGGAACAGGATGCGCCGCATCGCCGGTGAGGCCCGCAGCGGCAGCCCGCGCGCCAGCCGGGCCAGCGTGCCGGCCGGGTCGCCGGGCACGGCGTCGACCTCGCGGCCCTCCTCGATCAGGGTGCGCTCGTCGACGAGGGCGACGAGTACGTCGATCTTCCGGGGGAAGTAGTGGAAGATCAGCCCTTTGGGGACTCTCGCGAGCCTGGCGATCACCGCGGTCGGCGTGGCCTCGTAGCCGCCGCCCGCGAACAGTTCCTCGGCCGCGTCCAGGATGCGCGTGCGCGCGTCACCGATCGACACAGCTCGCACCCTAGCGCCACCTGCGACTTCATCGCCATCCCGCCGGGGCGAGAGCCTGCTGCCCTCCGGCCGCCGTGTAGGCTTGAGACGTAAATGTCTCATATTTGACGGAGTTGTCTCATGGTGGTGAGCCGGGAGCAGGTCATGACCGCGGCGATCCAGCACCTCAACGAGCATCCGGCCGCCTCGATGGCCCAGCTCGCCGAGGCGGTGGGGGTCAGCAGGGCCACGCTCCACCGGCAGTTCAGCAGCCGCGAGGAGCTGATGACGGCGCTCGGCCACCGCGCGCACGACCGGTGGCACGACCTCCAGGTGCGCGCGGACGTGCCGGCCGCCGCCGCCTCCGACGACCCGCGCGTGCTCCGCCGGGCCCTGGAGACCCTGCTGGAGGGGTGGATCGAGGTGGCCGACGAGTACGGCTTCGGCCTCACCGACTACGCGATGGCCGTGCACCCGGAGCTGCTGCGCCGCTCGGAGGAGCTGGAGGAGCGCGAGATCGCGCTCTTCGCCGCCGCCCAGCGGGCCGGCCTGCTGCGCGCCGACCTGCCGCCCCGCTGGATCAGCAACACGGTCTACGGCCTGCTCGTGGCCGTCCGGGAGAGCCTGCGACGCGGCGACGTCGCCCGCAGGGACGCCGCCAGGCTGCTGCGGGAGACGTTCCTGGCCGGCGCGGGCGCCGGGGGGTGGTCGTGATGACGGTCACCGGCCTCTCGGCGCGCCGGCGGTGGGCGGGCCTGGCCGTGCTGTCGGCCAGCGTGCTGCTCGTGGTCATGGACATGACCGTGCTCAACGTCGCCCTGCCCGCGATCACCGAGGACCTGCGGCCGACCTCGGTCGAACTGCTGTGGATGGTGGACGCCTATTCGCTGGTGCTGTCCGGGCTGCTGGTCACGGCGAGCGCGCTCGGCGACCGGTGGGGGCGCAAGCGCATGCTGCTGGCCGGGTTCACCGTGTTCGGGGTGGCCTCGACGGCGGTGCTGCTGGCCGACTCGGCCGCCGAGGTGATCGCCGTACGGGCGCTGCTCGGCGTGGGCGGCGCGATGATCATGCCGTCCACGTTGTCGATGATCCGGAACCTGTTCACCGATCCGGGCGAGCGGGCCAGGGCGCTCGGCGTCTGGTCGGCGATGGCGGCGATGGGCGCGGCGCTCGGCCCGATCCTGGGCGGGTTCCTGCTGGAGCACTTCTCCTGGCAGTCGGCGTTCCTGGTGAACGTGCCCGTCATGGCGGCGGCCGTCGTCGCCGGGCTGCTCCTGCTGCCCGAGACGCGCAACCCCAGGCCGGGCCGATGGGACGCGCTCGGGACCGTCCTGTCGATGGCGGGCATGGCCGCGCTGCTGTACGCGGTCAAGACGTTCGGCAAGGACGGCCTGACCTCGCCCGCCGCCCTGGCCGCCACGGTGGTCGCGGCGGGCGCGCTGGGCTGGTTCGTGGTGCGGTGCGCGCGCAGGCCCGATCCGCTGCTGGAGATCGGTCTGTTCCGCAGCGGGCCGTTCTCGGCGGGCGTGGTGACGGCGCTGACCACGTCGATCGCGATGGCCGCCGTGCTGCTGCTGCTCGCGCAGTGGATGCAGCTCGTCCAGGGGTACGCGCCGCTGGAGACGGGCGTGCGGCTGCTGCCGGCCGCGCTGGCCGCGCTGATCGCCTCACCGCTCGCGCCGGTCCTGGCCGAACGCGTCGGCGCCCGGGTGGTGCTGACGGGCGGGCTCGCGGTGACGGGGCTGGGGTTCCTGCTGGTGTGCCTGGCGCCGCAGCCGCTGGGCTACTGGCCGGTCGCCGTCGCGCTGGCGCTGATCGGCGCGGGCAACGGCGCGCTGGCCATCGCCTCCGCGGTGATCATGGCCGGTTCGCCGCCGGAGAAGTCGGGCAGCGCGGCGGCCATCGAAGAGACCAGCTACGAGGTGGGCGCGGCGCTCGGCGTGGCCGTGCTGGGCAGCGTGGCGGCCGCGGTCTACCGGAACGCGCTCGACTACGCGGGCCCCGGCGCGGGCGCGGCGAGCGAGTCGCTGGGCGGCGCGCTCGACGTCGCCGCCGACCTCGGGGCACAGGGGGCGGGGCTGGTGGAGACGGCGAGGGCGGCCTTCACCGACTCGCTGGCGCTGACCTCGGGAGCCGGGGCCGCGCTGATGCTGGTCGGCGCGCTGGTGGTTTGGCTGCTCACCCCGCGCGCCCTCGACCTGGCCTCCGTGGAGCACTGACCGAGGGCCGCGCCGGCCGGCGTGCGTGGAGCACTGGCCCACGCCGCGCCGGCCGGCGGTCGCGGCGCCCTCGGCACCGCCGCTGACCTGGCGGCACGCGACCGGGGCGCCGTCCGTGCCCGCTCGCCGGTGACGCGGATAATGGCCGCATGAGATCAATAGGCACGACGGACCTGTCCGTTTTCCCGATATCGCTCGGCACCAACGTCTTCGGCTGGACCGCGGACAAGGAGACCTCGTTCGCGGTGCTCGACGCCTATGTCGAGGGCGGCGGCAACTTCATCGACACGGCCGACGTCTACCCCCACTGGGTGACCGGCGAGTCCACGTCCGAGCTGATCATCGGCGAGTGGATGGCCGACCGCGGCAACCGGGACTCGATGGTCGTGTCCACCAAGGTCGGCATGCTGGAGGGGCTCGAAGGGCTGGCCCCGGCCACCATCCGGGCGGCCGTCGAGGACTCGCTGCGCCGCCTGCGCACCGACTACATCGACCTGTACTGGGCGCACGTGGACGACCACGACACACCCCTGGTGGAGTCGCTGGCCGCCTTCGACGCCCTGGTCAAGGAGGGCAAGGTACGCCAGATCGGCGCGTCCAACTACGGGCCGGCGCGGCTGGCCGAGGCCCTGCGGATCTCCCGGGACGAGGGGCTGGCCGCGTACGTGGCGCTGCAGCAGCCGTACAACCTGGTCGACCGGGGCTACGAGGGCGAGCTGCGGGACGTGGTGGCGTCGGCCGGCCTGTCGAGCACGCCGTACTTCGGGCTGGCCCGCGGGTTCCTGACCGGCAAGTACCAGCCGGGCGTCACGGTCGACAGCCCGCGGGCCGGGAAGGCGGCCGAGTACCTGGACACCGAGCACGGGCGCAGGACGCTCGAAGAGCTGCTGAAGGTGGCCGCCGAGCGCGGCGCCGAGCCCGCCTCCGTGGCGCTGGCCTGGCTGGCCGCCCAGCCCACGGTCACCGCGCCGATCGCCAGCGCGCGCGACCCCCGTCAGCTCAAGCCGCTGCTGGCGGCGGCGGAGCTGGAGCTGGGCGAGGAGGAGCTGGCCCTCCTCGACGAGGCCTCCCGCCCCTGATCGACCGGCGCCCGTTCCCGCGCGGGCAACGGGGTCAGCGGGCGCGGCCGGCCAGCGAGACGCACAGCTCCCTGAGCGCGACGGCGCCGGGCAGGCATTCGTCCAGTACGTCCAGCGCCGCCTTCAGGTGCCGGGCGGCCAGGCGGTCCGCGATCGTCCGGCCGCCCGCCTCCTCGATCAGGCAGGCGGCCAGCGTCAGGGCCGCGTCGTCGGTCTCGCCCGAGGCCAGCGCGTCGGCCAGGCGACGGGCCGCGGGCTCGCCCGATCCCAGCGCGGCGAGCACCGGCAGGGTCTTCTTCCGCAGCCGCAGGTCGCCGTGCACGGGTTTCCCGGTGACCTGCGGCTCCCCCCAGATCCCCAGCACGTCGTCGGCGATCTGGAAGGCCACGCCGAGCTCCACCCCCATGCGCCACATGCGCTCGGAGAGGTCCGGCCGGCCGCCGAGCGCGACCCCCGCGGCCGCGGCCGCCCCCAGCAGGGACCCGGTCTTGCCCGCCGCCATCTGCGTGTACTCGGCCACGCTCACCTCGCCGGGCCCGCTCCACGGCCTGCTCTCGAAGGCCATGTCGGCGGTCTGGCCCTGGACCAGCTCGACGAGGGCCGCCGACAGGTGGCGCATCGCCTCGGGGCGGTCGGCGAGCCGGGCCACGGCCAGGGCCAGCAGCGCGTCCCCGGCCAGCAGGGCGGGCCCCACCCCGTACGCCTTCCACAGGGCGTCCCGGTGCCTGCGCAGCTCGTCCTGGTCGATGATGTCGTCGTGCACGAGCGAGAAGGCGTGCACGAGCTCGATCGCGACGGCTCCCGGCAGCGCCTGTTCGGCGGTGCCGCCGACGGCCTCGGCGCTGAGGATGGCGAGGGCCGGGCGCACGCTCTTGCCGCCGGCCCCCTCATGCGGCCGTCCGGTGGCGTCCGACCAGCCCAGACTGTAGGAGACCATGGCGGCTCCCCAGGGATGCAGACCCGCGACCGCGGCGCGCATGGCGGGCTCCACCAGGCGACGACAGCGGGCGATCATGTCGGCGTCCGACAGCCGGGCGCCGGGGCGGCTGAGGTTCACGTGGTGCTCCTGCCAATGTTCGATCTTGAATCTAGATGCACGCTCATGTGATACTCCAGCCTAGGTTTAACCTTCGTCATCAAATGTCCGTTATGTAAGACGGGCGCAAGGGAGACACACTCGTGGCGGATATTGCCACTGCCACCAGGACTATCCCTTTCCTCACCAGGCTCACCAGACACCGGGTTCCGGTCCACGCGCTCGAAGCGGCCGGCGCCGAGGCCGGCGGCCGGGTCGTACGCCTGAACATGGGCCCCTTCCGCCCCTACCTCGTCACCCACCCCGACCACGTCGAGCGGGTGCTCACCGCCAACCAGGCCAACTACCTGCGCGAGGGCATGTTCTGGGATCCGCTGGCGCCGCTGCTCGGCGAGGGGATCCTGTCCGACGGCGAGAACTGGGCCGAGAGCCGCCGCATCCTCCAGCCGCTGTTCACCGCCCGGCACGTCAACGCCATGGCCGAGAACATGGCGCGGATCATGGACGAGCTGATCGACACGACCATCGTCCCCGGGCAGCCGTTCGACGTGGCCAAGGGCATGTCGGCCATCGTGCACCCGGTGATCGTGCGGCTGTTCTTCGGGGCGAAGATCTCGCTGGAGGACATCAACCGGCTGGTGCCCGCCTACGACGTCGCCGTCACCGCCAAGGCGCTGCGCGTGGTGCTGCCGTTCGTGCCGGAGCAGGTGCCGATGCCGGGCGACCGGGCGTTCAGGCGGGCGATCAAGGCCATCGACGAGGTCGTCTATCCCCGGATCGCCGAGGCCCGCGGGCAGCAGCTGGAAGGCGACGACGTCGTCTCGCGCCTGGTCAGAGCCCGGACGCAGGACGGCGGCGCCGGCGGCGACCGCCGGATCCGGGACGACCTCGTCGCCATGCACGGCGCCTCGACCGAGACCTCGACCACCGCGCTGTCCTGGGTCTGGCCGGTGCTCCAGGCCCACCCGGAGATCGCCGCCAAGGTGTACGACGAGGTGGACCACGTGGTCGGGGACGACCCCGTCGGCATCGACCACCTGCCGCGCATGCCGTACCTGAAGATGTTCGTCAGCGAGCTGATGCGGCTCTACCCCTCGGGCTGGATCCTGCCCCGCAGGGCGATCGCGGACGACGTGATCGGCGGGGTCACCGTCGAGGCGGGCTCCACGGTGATCCTCAGCCCGTACCTCACGCACCGGCTGGCCGAGTTCTGGGACCGCCCCACCACGTTCGACCCCGAACGCTTCGCGCCGGACGGCGCCGCGCCGCGCCACCGCTACGCCTACTGGCCCTTCGCCGCCGGGCCGCACGTGTGCCTGGGACAACACCTGTTCGCGATGGAGGCGCCGCTGCTCATCGCCGGCATCCTGCGCAGGTACCGCCCCCACGTGCACCTCGACCGGCCGCCCGTCCCGCGCCTGGCCTCCTCGCTGCGCCCGCCGCGCGGCATGACCATGACGCTGGAGGCACGGCGGTGAACGCCTTCGACACCGGCCGCGCCTGCGCGCTGGCCGTGTCCGGCGGCCGGGAGCTGGCCCGGCACGCCGCGCGCTTCGGCGACCTGTTCCCGGCCGCCGCGTTCGACGCCGGGCTCTACACCTCCCTCGGGCTCGCGAGCGCGTTCGGCTCGCCCTGGGCGACGGCCGGGGAACTGCGGGCGATCAACCGGGCCTCGCTGCTGGTGTTCGCCGCCGACCGGCTGATCGACCACGAGGCCGGTACGCGCGAGGAGGTCGCCGCGCTGATCGCCGACTGCCTGTCGCAGGCCCCCGCCGCCCCGGCCGGGGCCTTCGCCGCCGACCTGCTGGCGACGCTGGGCACCACGCCGGAGCTCGAGGCCGCCTGGCGCGACCAGCTCGGCCGCCTGCTCACGGCCATGGCCCGCGAATGGGAGTGGAGCCGCGCCGACCGGCCGCCCGCCGTCGAGGAGTACCTGGCGAACGCCGGCAGTTGCGGCGCGTACTTCGTGGCCGTCTCGCACTGGATCGCGACCGGCCAGGTGGGCGCGCCCGCCTCCCTGGAGCTCCTGCGCCCGGCCGGAGAGGCGGTGCAGCGGTACCTGCGCCTGCTCAACGACCTGGCCACGCACCACCGGGAGAAGGCGTACGGCGACCTCAATGCCTTCACCCTCGGCCTGACCCGCGACGAGGTGACCGGACGGATGGCCGCGCTGGCCCGCGAGGCGCACGCGCTGATCGCCCCCCTGCGCGACGGCCATCCGCGCCCGGCCGCGTACCTGACATGGCAGCTCGACTACAGCGCCGGCTTCTACGGCCTGTCCGACTTCTGGGCGACGACGTGAACCTCTCCGAACAGGCCGGCCTCCTGGTGGCCGAGCTGATGGCGCAGCCGTGGGGCCAGGTGTCGCCGTCGGTCTACGAGACCGGGCGCCTGGTCACGCTCGCCCCCGATCTGGCCGGGCACCGCGAGCGGGTGGCGTACCTGCTGGCCGGGCAGCGCGGCGACGGCGCGTGGGGCCCTCCCGACGGCTACGCGCTGGTGCCCACGCTGAGCGCCACGGAGGCCCTGCTCACCGCGGTCGCGCGTGGCGAGGGCGACCCCGGCGCGCTGCTCCCGGCGGTCAAGGCGGGGCTGGAGGCGTTGCGTCCGATGCTGGCCGAGGCGTCGGACCTGCCGGACACGCCGGCCATCGAGCTGATCGTCCCGGCCCTCGTCCGGCTGGTGAACGAGCACGTGGACGGGCCGCCCCTGCCCCTGCCGCCCGGCATGGACACCACGCGGCTCGGCCGGATCAGGCGGCTGCTGGAGTCGGGCGGCGAGCCGCCGCAGAAGGTGCAGCACGTGCTGGAGGTCGTGGGCGCGACGGGCGCGGTGCGGCCCATGCCCATCGGCACCGTCGGCGCCTCGCCGGCCGCCACGGCCGCCTGGCTGTCCGCCCGGCCCGAGGCGGAGGGCGCGGCGCCGGCCAGGCACCACCTGGAGGCCGTCGCCCTCCGGTACGGCGGCCCGGTGCCCGTGGGCCTGCCGATCACCGTCTTCGAACGGGCCTGGGTGCTGAGCTGGCTGCTCAGGGCGGGCGTCCCGGTGGACGTGCCGCCGGAGATGGCTGCCGACCTGAGGGCCGCCATCGGGCCCGAGGGCACCCCCGCGGGAGCCGGCCTGCCCGCCGACGCGGACACCACCAGCGTCGCGCTCTACGCCCTGGCCCTGCTCGGGGTGCCGTACGAGCCCTCGTCGCTGGCGGCGTTCGACACCGGCGCGCACTTCTGCACCTGGCAGGGCGAGGACGGCTCCTCCGTCAGCGTCAACGCCCACGTGCTCGACGCGCTGGGCCAGTACGCGCGGGCCAGGCCCGCGGCGGCGCAGGCGTACCGGGCGCGGATCGAGCGGGTGGCGCGCTGGCTGGCCGAGCGGCAGCGGCCGGACGGGAGCTGGAGCGACAGGTGGCACGCCTCGCCGTACTACGCCACGCTGAGCTGTGTGCTCGCGCTGGGCGAGTTCGGCGGACCCCGGTACGCCGAGGCGGTGCGCCGGGCCCGGGAGTGGATCCTGTCGACCCAGCGGGCCGACGGATCCTGGGGCCGGTGGGCGGGCCGGCCGGAGGAGACGGCGTACGGGATGCAGGCTCTCCTGCTGTCCGGTCCCGAACCGGACGAACGATGCGAACGGGCCGCGCGGCGCGGTTATGAGTACCTGATTCGGTCGGCCAATTTATCTGACTATCCACCACTGTGGCATGACAAGGAGCTTTACTCGCCGACAGCCATCGTGCGGGCTGCGGTCATCGCCGCTCAGCATGTCACAATATGTCACACCGAAGGAAATTCCAGGTGTGAAAATAGGACATAGTACTCTTTATGGTGCTCTAGCGTGTTGAGGCAGTATTCAGGCGTTGCTAGGGTGACCCGAGTGTCGGATTCCTGGAGTACCCCTTTCTCCGTCTTGACATGGCCTGCTGACCGCGTGGTTTTTTCTTCCGGAGGGCTTCATGCGCTTCCGTAATGCCAGTGTCCGGGCCAAAGTCACGGCGCTAATCGTGTCGCTCACCTTGTTGTGGGCGTTCGCGGCGTGGGTCACGCTGAGAGAGGGCGTCAACCTGCTCTGGGCGGCGACCGTCGACAGCAGGATCGTCGAGCCGAGCGAGCCGCTGCTGGTCGAGCTCCAGCGCGAGCGCCGGCTGACCGTCGCCCACCTCGGCGCCGGCTCGCGGACCGTCGACAGGGGCATGCGCGACCAGCGGGCCAAGACCGACTCCCTGCGCGCGGAGTTCACCTCCACGGCCCAGGGCAACGTGGTCGATCTCGCCTCCGACGAGCCGCTGCTCGAACGTATCTCCGAGGTCAACGCCGAGCTGGACAAGCTCGTGGCGGCACGGAAGGCGATCGACACCGGCAAGGCGGACCTGTCCCAGGCGACGCGGCAGTACAACAACGCCATCGACGCGATGTACCGCATGTACGACTCCGTGGCCGCCTTCGACGACAAGGAGATCGCCAAGATCGGTCGTACGTTGTCGGACATGTCCCGCTCGCGGGAGTTCCTGGCCCGTGAGGACGCGCTCTTGTCCGGTGTCTTCGCCAAGGGCGCGTTCACCGAGAACGAGCACGCCGAGTTCGTCAAGACGTCGGGAATCTTCCACTACACGCTGACCGAGGCGCTGGACAGGCTGCCCGACGAGGACAGGACCGCGTTCGACGCGTGGCTCAAGAGCGAGTCCGTCGTGCGGCTGCAGGCCATGGAGGCGCAGCTCGTCCAGCACGAGCCGGGCATGGGCCCGCTTCCGATGAGCGGCGAGAGCTGGCGCGCGGCGGCCGACGGGACGCTCGCCGGCATGCAGACCACGACCCTGGCGGGCGGCGACCGCCTGCTCGACCGGATCGTCCCCGTCGCCATCGGCGTCATCGTGCGGCTGCTCCTGGCCGGCGGTCTCGGCCTGATCGCCGTCATCGCCTCGATCGTGTTGTCCATCACCACGACCAGGCAGTTGCTCGCCCAGCTCAAGAAGCTGCGCGACGCCGCCCACGAGCTGTCCGACGACCGCCTGCCCGGCATCGTCGAGCGCATCGGCCACGGCGAGGTGGTGGACGTCGCCAAGGAGGCGCCCGCGCTGGAGTTCGGCGACGACGAGATCGGGCAGGTGGGCCAGGCGTTCAACACCGTGCAGCGCACGGCGATCAGCGTCGCGGCCGAGCAGGCGGAGCTGCGCCGCAGCATCCGCGACATCCTGCTCAGCCTGGCCCGCCGCACCCAGGGCCTGGTGCACCGGCAGCTGACCGTCCTCGACGTGATGGAGCGCAGGGAGACCGACCCCGAGGAGCTGAAGGAGCTCTTCCGCCTCGACCACCTGGCCATCCGGATGCGGCGCAACGCCGAGAACCTGATCGTCCTGTCCGGTTCGTCGCCCGCCCGTACGTGGCGGCGGGCGGTCCCCATGGTGGACGTGGTGCGCGGCGCGCTGGCCGAGGTCGAGGACTACACCCGGGTCACGCTCATGCCGATGGGCGAGGTGGTGCTCGTCGGCCGGGCCGTCGGTGACGTCATCCACCTGCTGGCCGAGCTGATCGAGAACGCCGTGTCGTTCTCGCCGCCGTACACGAACGTGCAGGTCAGCGGCCAGCTCGTGGCCAACGGCTACGTCATCGAGATCGAGGACCGCGGGCTCGGCATGAAGCCCGAGGACCTCGACGCGGCCAACGAGCGCATCGCCGACCCGCCCGAGTTCCGCATCTCCGGCACCGCCCGGCTGGGGCTCTACGTGGTCAGCCAGCTCGCCCGGCGGCACGACATCCAGGTCGTGCTGAAGCCCTCCCCGTACGGGGGGACCACGGTCGTGGTGCTGCTGCCGCAGGAGCTCGTCGAGCTCGACCCGGCGCCGCGGCACCCGGAGGGCGACACCCGGCCGAGCCTGCCGCGCCGGACGAGCACCGGGACCACGCTGGCCACGGTCGCGCGGCCCGCCGAGAACGTCCGCACCCTGACCCCGCCGCGTCCCGCCCCGATGCCCGCCCCCATGCCCGCCCCCACCCCTTCCCAGCTCCACGCGGTGGCCACCCCCTTCCCAGCACCCTCGCCTTCACCTGAACCAGAACCGCCCGCGGAACCGGAGCAGCAGCCTGTGGCCGAGTTCACGCCGTCCGGCCTGCCGTTCCGAGTCCCCCAGGCCAACCTGGCGCCAGCGCTGCGTGACGACACGCCGACGCAGCCCGACTTCGAGGAGGACGATGACGAGCGCTCGCCCGAGGAGATCCGCGCCATGATGGGATCCCTGCAGTCAGGCACCCGTCTTGGCCGCACCGAGGCGGCCAGGCTGATGGAAGAGCAGCCGGGAGGCGAGGCATGAGCGCCGCGGCCCGGCTCCCGACGGGAGGCCCGACATGACGCCCAGCGCGGGCACCGACCTCAACTGGCTGCTCGACGACCTGATCGGCCGGATCAAGGAGGCCGAGCACGCCATCGTGCTGTCCTCCGACGGCCTGCTCATGGCCTCGTCCGCCGGTCTGCAGCGCACCGACGGTGAGCACCTGTCGGCCGTCGCCTCCGGCCTGCAGAGCCTGGCCAAGGGCGTCGCGGACCACATCTCCGCCGGCGCGGTGCGGCAGACGGTCGTGGAGTGGAAGTCACAGTTCCTGATCGTGACGACCGCGGGCGAGCGCGCCTGCCTGGCCGTGCTGTGCGCCCAGAACGCCGACATCGGGCTGGTGGCGTACGAGATGGCGATGCTGGTGGCGCGGGTCGGCCAGTACCTCACCTCCGGCGCGCGCAACGCCGAGGCCGTCGCCAGGAGCGACCGGTGAGCACCACGGAGGAGTCCACGGACGAACACTGGATAGATCCGGAGATCATCCGGCCCTACGTCGTCACGCGCGGGCGGACCCAGCCCGCGCACGGCAAGTTCGACCTCATCTCCATGGCGCTGGCGGTGGGTCCGCCGCCGGGGCCCGACGCCGGGCTGGACCCCGAACACCTGCGCATCCTCCAGCTCTGCCGCGAACCCAAGTCCGTCGCCGAGATAGCCGCGCACCTGAACCTCCCGGCCGGCACGATCCGCGTGCTGCTAGGCGACCTGTTCGACCGCGAACTCGTCTCTGCCCAGGAACCGCAATCCGAGGTGGACATGCATGACATGAAGATGTACAGGGCGGTGCTCGATGGTCTTCGCTCGCTCTGAGCGCCCGCGCCTCCCGACGGCGATCAAGATCCTGATCGCCGGCGGATTCGGTGCGGGCAAGACGACGATGGTCGGAGCCGTGTCCGAGACCCGGCCGTTGCGCACCGAGGAGGTGCTGACCGACCGCAGCGTGGGCGTCGACGACCTGACCTCCGTGGAGGCCAAGCGCACCACCACGGTGGCCATGGACTTCGGGCGCATCACCCTGGGCACCGACTACGTCCTGTACCTGTTCGGCACCCCCGGGCAGGAACGCTTCTGGTTCGTGTGGGACGAGCTGGCCGAGGGCTCCCTGGGGGCCGTCATCCTGGCCGACACCCGCCGCCTGGCCGACTGCTTCCCCTCGGTCGACTACTTCGAGCGGCGCGGGACGCCGTTCGTGGTGGCGGTGAACTGCTTCGAGGGGTCGCCGACGTTCGAGCTGGACGAGGTGCGGCTGGCGCTGCAGCTCAACCCGTCGATCCCGATCGTGATGTGCGACGCGCGGAAGCGGGACTCCAGCCGAGAGGTGCTGATCACCCTGGTCAAGCACTCGGCCCGGCTGCGCGCGGAGCCGGTCGGAAGCTGAGAACGGCCCGCGGACGACCTCCGGGAGGTCGTCCGCGGCCGCCTCGGCACGCGCTTGGCATACTTGCCGTGATGAACGACGCACGGGCTTCCTGGCGGAACACGACGCACGACTGGACGGGCGGCGTGGACGAAGAGCACCTCGCGGGCATCCGCCGCCGTCCGGGCGAGTTCGCTCCCGGCGGTGTGCCGCACCTGGTCCTGGAGGTCGTCGCGTACGCCGCCGACGAGGCGGAGAGCCGGGGCGGCGGGCGTTGCGCCGTCGTCCTGCACCCGGACGGCTCGGTCGAGGTGACCGACGACGGCCGGGGCACCGACACCCGCCTCGACGAGCACGGACGGCCCGTCAAGAAGCCGATCATGGCCACGAGGGACCTGCGGTTCTTCGACCATCCCGGCGCGCAGACGCTGCCCGACGGCCACCCGCGCCGGGGCATGTCCGTGGTCGCGGCCCTCAGCGAGTGGCTCGTCCACACCAACCGCCGCCTGGACGGCTCCTGGACCCGCCGGTACGAGCACGGCCTGCCGGTGAGCGACCTCGAACCGGTCGCCGGCGACGGCACGACCGGCACCGGCGTCCGGTTCCTCCCCCGGGCGGACCTGCGTGCCGCCGCGCCCGCGACGGCGGCGGACCTGGCGACCTGGCCGTGGCCGCACCTGGCCGTAGAGGTACACGACCGGCGAGGCTGACACTCGCCCGCCTGCCGCTTGACGGCGCGGGCGTGCGGGCAGACCTTGGCAGGTGAGACGATCCGCCTGCGTGCGGGAGGCCGGGCCATGACCGACGACGAGCTGCTGTCCGAGCGGGTGGCGGGCGGGATCCTGCCCCGCGTGCTGACCACCTTCGACATGGTCGCGATCTTCGTGGCCGTCGTCCTGTTCATCACGAACGCCGCCGTCATCCAGAGCGCCGGTCCGGCCGCCTTCGGCTGGTGGGCCATCGCGTTCGCGCTCTTCCTCGTGCCGTGCGCGATCGTCACGGGGCAGCTCGGCGTGATGTTCCCCGGCGAGGGGTCGATCTACCTGTGGACGAGCAAGGCGTTCGGGCCGTTCTGGGGGTTCTTCGCCGGGTTCTGCGCGTGGTGGCCGGGCGTGCTGGTCATGGTCGCCACGGGGACGCTGACGATGTCGTTCCTGGGGCTGGTGTTCCCGGCCCTGGGCGAGCTGCCGGTGCAGGCCCAGGGCGGGATCATCGTGGTGATCCTGGTGCTGGCCGCCGTCCTGGCGGCGCTGCGGTTCAGGCTCACGCAGAACGTGGTGAACGCGGTCTTCGTCGCCTACGGGCTGGCGATCCTGCTCATGTTCGCCGCCGGGGTCGTCCACCTGCTGCGCGGCAACCCGCCGGCGACCGACCCGTGGGACTTCGCCGCCTGGAGCCCGTCGGCCGAGCACGGCGTCAACTTCGCCAACTGGAGCTTCTTCGGCCTGGCGGTGCTGGCCCTGCTGGGGGTCGAGGTGCCGCTGAACATGGGGGTGGAGATCCGGCACGAGCGGGCGGTGACCCGCTACCTGCTGTGGGGCTCGCTCGCGGTCATGGTCGCCTACCTGGCGGCGACGTGGGGCGTGATGGTGTCGGTACCGCCGGACCGGGCGGCCGGGGTCACGGCCGTCGCCCAGGCGGTGGGCGTCGGGCTCGGCGAGTGGGCCGGACGGCTGGTGGCGCTGCTGCTGGCGGCCATGTTCTTCGTCATCACGGTGGTCTACGACTACTCCTTCGCCCGGCTGATCTTCGTCTCCGGGCTGGACCGGCGGCTGCCCGCCGTGGTCAGCCACGTGAACGCCCACAAGGTGCCCGACGTGGCCGTCTGGATCCAGACCGTGCTGGCGGCGGTGTTCACGGTGGCGGCGTTCGTCGTGGTGCCGTTCGCGTCGGCGACGCCGGCGGACGCCCAGACCGAGGTCTACAACGTGTTGCAGGCCGCGGTCACGGTGATCTGGTGCCTGTCGATCGTGGTGCTGTTCGTGGACGTGCTGATCATCCTGCGGCGCTACCGGACCCAGTTCGAGGCACGGCGGCTGGCCTCGCCCGCCGTGTTCTGGGCCGCCTCGATCGTCGGCGCCCTGGCCTCGCTGGTGGGCGTGGTGGCCACGCTGTCGGGCTCGTGGACGCCGCTGATCTCCAACGACGCCGGCACGGTCACCCTGTTCGGCGCCCGCGTCGCGTACGGCACCTGGTTCTGGCTGGTCGGCGGCATCGCCCTGGCCTCGCTCGCGGTCGGGGCGCTGCTGTACCTGGCCGGCCGGGCACACGCCCGTAGACGCTGACCGGGGCCCGGCCTGTGGCAGGCCGGGCCCCGTCACGCGCAGGGAGAGCGGGGGTCAGTGCTCGGTGGCCTTCTCGGCGCCGACGCCGGTCAGCGAGCGCACCTCGATCTCGGCGTACTTGGCGGCGTTGTACTCCTTGCTGAGGATCGTGCCCAGCCAGCCGAACAGGAAGCCGAGCGGGATGGAGACGATGCCCGGGTTGCTCAGCGGGAACCAGTGGAAGTCCACGCCGTGGATCAGCGCGGTCACCGCGCCGCCCGCGGGCGGCGGCGGGGCCGAGACCACCGGCGAGAAGATCACCAGGATCAGCGCCGAGCCGAGGCCGCCGTAGATGGCCGCGACCGCGCCCGCCGTGTTGAACCTCTTCCAGAACAGGCTGTAGAGGATCGCCGGCAGGTTGCCCGAGGCCGCGATGGCGAAGGCCAGGGCGACCAGGAACGCCACGTTCTGGCCCTGGGCGAGGATGCCGAGGCCGATCGCGATGGCGCCGATGACCAGCGCCGAGACGCGGGCCACCACGACCTCCTGCCGCTCGCTGGCGCCGCCGCGCTTGAAGACGTGCGCGTACAGGTCGTGGGCGAAGCTGGAGGAGGAGGCCAGGGTCAGGCCCGCGACGACGGCCAGGATCGTGGCGAAGGCGACGGCGCCGATGAGCGCGAGCAGGATCGTGCCGCCGACGTCGCCGAAGATCTGCGCGCCGATCCGCTCGGCGAGCAGCGGGGCGGCGGTGTTGGCCGCCTTGTCGGCCTTGAGGATGTCGGTCTTGCCGACGATGGCCGCCGCGCCGAAGCCGAGCACCAGGGTCAGCAGGTAGAACACGCCGATGATGCCGATGCCCCACAGGACCGACTTGCGGGCGTCCTTGGCGGTGGGGACGGTGTAGAAGCGGATGAGGATGTGCGGCAGGCCCGCCGTGCCGAGCACCAGCGCGAGGCCGAGGCTGATCAGGTCGATCTTGCCCGCGAGCCCCTGGGCGTCGGTGCCGTACTTCAGGCCGGGGATGAGGAAGTTGCCGGGGTTGGCCTTCGGGCCGCTGGTGGCGGCGGCCTGGCCGAGCAGGGACGAGAGGTTGAAGCCGTACTTGCCGAGCACCAGCAGCGTCACCAGCGCGGCGCCGGTCATCAGCAGCACGGCCTTGACGATCTGGACCCAGGTGGTGCCCTTCATGCCGCCGAACACCACGTAGACGATCATCAGCGCGCCGACGCCGATGATCGTCCAGACCTTGCCGGCCTCGCTGGTGATGCCGAGCAGCAGGCCGACCAGCGCGCCCGCGCCGACCATCTGGGCCAGCAGGTAGAAGATGCTGACCACGATCGTGGACACGCCCGCCGCCGTGCGCACCGGGCGCGGGCTCATCCGGAAGGCCAGCACGTCGGCCATGGTGAACTTGCCGGAGTTCCGCATCAGCTCGGCCACCAGCAGCAACGCCACCAGCCAGGCGACCAGGAACCCGATGGAGTACAGGAACCCGTCGTAGCCGGAGACGGCGATGATGCCGGCGATGCCGAGGAAGGAGGCGGCCGACATGTAGTCGCCGCCGATCGCCAGGCCGTTCTGGACGCCGCTGAAGGACCGGCCGCCCGCGTAGTAGTCGGCGGCCGTCTTGGTCTGGCGGCTGGCCCAGAACGTGATGGCCAGGGTGCCGGCGACGAAGGTGAGGAAGAGGATCATCCCCAGCGTCGTGGAACTCACTGCGTCTTCTCCTCGACCTCGTGACGGAGCTTGTCGGCGATCGGGTCGAGCTTCTTCTCGGCGTGCCGCGCGTACGCCCACGCGATGAGGAACGTCGAGACGAACTGCAGCAACCCGAAGATCAGCCCGACGTTGATGTCGCCGAACAACTTGATGCCCATGAAGTCGCGGGCCCAGCCGGACAACACCACGTACAGCAGGTACCACACCAGGAAGGCCACCGTCATGGGGAAGGTCCAGCGGCGGAAACGCCGCTTCAGCTCCTGGAACTCACTGCTCTCCTGCACCTGTTCATAAACGGACGCGTCATGTTCTCTGGTCGTCACGAGACCTCCACTGTGATGCGGATCACGCTCAACGTAAGAGCGCAACCTACCCGTCGTGGAGAGGCGTGGGGGTGCTGTTCGGCGAGCCGCTCGCGTACCGCGTTTAGTTGGGGATGGCCTGCGGTGAAAGGTCTGTTCAGCGCGATGAGCGGTCGGGTATTCCGTTCACCCCGATATCGGACGCGAGGGGCCGGGCAGGGCGCTCAGCGCCTGATCCAGGTCCTCGACGAGGACCGCGGCGGGCTCCAGGCCGATCGACAGGCGGGCCAGGCCGACGGGGATGCCCATGGTGGCCCGCACGCTCTCCTCGAGGGTCAGGGCGGGGGCGATGACCAGGCTCTCGAAGCCTCCCCAGGACACACCAATCCTGAAATGTCGCAATTTATCGAGGAAAAGTGCGGCCTGCTGGCGATCGTCCGTGGCGAGTTCGATGCTGAACAGGCTGGAGAAGCCGGACATCTGCCGCAACGCGGTCGCGTGGCCGGGATGGGAGGGCAGCCCCGGATGGTTCACCGCCCGTACGGCGGGATGCCCCTCCAGGAACGCCGCCACCGCGAGCCCCCGCTCCTGGTGGGCGGCCATCCGCACGGGCAGCGTGCGCAGCCCCTTGATCACCTTGGCCGCGTCGTGCGGCGACATGGCCGCGCCGTAGAGCTGGTACTCCGTCAGCGCCAGCGGCCGGATCAGCCGGGACGGTCCGACCACCACGCCGCCGACCAGGTCGCTGTGCCCGCCGACGTACTTCGAGAGCGAATGCACGACCAGGTCCACGCCCAGCGTCAGCGGTTTCTGGAACAGCGGCGTGGACCAGGTGTTGTCCATGACCGTGACGAGCCCGCGCCCGCGCGCCCAGGCCGCCACCTCGGCGATGTCCACGATCGCGTACGCCATGTAGGAGGGCGACTCGAAGTACAGTAGGCGGGTACTCGCCCTGATAGCGCTGTCACATCCCGCGAGGTCGTCGACGTGCGTATGCGTGACGCCGTACTTCTCCAGGTAACGCAGGAACTGCGTGGTCGGCCCGTACACCGCGCCGAGCACCAGCACGTGGTCACCGGCGGACACCAGCGAGGAGATCGTCGCCGAGATGGCGCCCATCCCCGAGCCGAAGCACTTGGCCCGCTCACCGCGTTCCAGCGCGGCCAGCTTGCGCTGCGCCACGTCGACGGTCGGGTTGGTGCCGCGGCCGTAGACATACCGCTCGTCCTCGTCCCGGATCGCGGCTCCCAGCTCGGCCGCCGTCCCGAAGGTGAACAACGAGTTCTCGAACACCGGCGGGTTCACCGCGCCCAGCGTCCACGGCTCGTCCTCGTCCATCCGGCCGCAGATCCATTCATCCTCCATGGGGGCAGACTATGACAACGCGTAAGCCCACCATGGCGGACGTCGCCCGGCACGCGGGCGTCAGCCTGAAGACGGTGTCCCGCGTGGTCAACCAGGAGCCGCACGTCCGGGCCTCGCTGCAGCAGCGGGTGCACGACTCGATCAGCGCGCTCGGCTTCCGCCGCAACGAGGCCGCCGCCCGGCTGGCCCGGGGTGCGACCATGCTCACGCTCGGCCTGGTGATGGAGAACATCTCCAACGAGTTCTACGCCCGCCTCGCCGCCGCGGTGGAGGCGGCGGCGGCCGAGCACGAGGCGCTGGTGGTGTTCGGTTCGTACGAGGAGCGTCCGGACAAGGAGCGCATGCTGATCGAGTCGATGCACGCGCGGGGCGTGGACGCGCTGATCGTCGTGCCCTCGCCGGCCGACCACTCCTGGCTGGCCGAGCACGGCGGCCCCCGTACGGTCTTCGTCGACCGTGTGCCATGCGGGCTCGACCGGGCCGACGTGGTCATGCTCGACGACGAGCGCGGCGGCCGGACGGCGACCGCGCACCTGCTCGCCCACGGGCACCGCCGCATCGCGCTGATCTCCGACGACGACGGGCTGAGCTCGGTGCACGACCGGGCCCGCGGCTACCGTGCGGCGCTGCGCGAGGCGGGGGCCGCGGCCGACGAGGCGCTGGTGGTGCGGGGGGTGTTCGATCCCGGGCGGGTGTCGTACGAGGTGGGGCGGCTGCTCGACCTGCCCGACCCGCCGACGGCGTTCTTCGCGACGAACAACCGGGCGGCGATCGGCGTGCTGCAGGCGTTGCGGGAGCGTCCCGAGCGGCCGGCGTACGTGGGGTTCGACGACTTCGCGCTGGCCGGCCTGTTCAGCCCGGGGGTGACGGTGGTGCGGTACGACATCGGCCGGCTGGCGCGCGGCGCGGTGGAGCTGCTGCTGGATCCCGTACGCGAGCCGCGCCGGATCACGGTTCCCGTGGAGCTGGTCGCCCGGGGGTCCGGGGAGTTGCCACCTGCCTGACCTTCCGGTCAAACCTCCCCCAAGTCCCCTTATGTCGGAGCCTGATGGGATACGTGAGGGGTAATCGCAGGTCATGGCCGAGAGCAGCCCGTACCGCGATGACCGTACGCCCGAGGAGCAGGCGCTCGGCTCCGACGCCTCGGCGTCCGCCCGTCCGAGCCCTGAGGTCTGCCTGGAGATCTCCGAGGTGCGGATGGAGGAGGCCGGGCCGCCTGTTGCCCGGCGCGGCGGCGCGCAGGCGCGGGCGACGTTGCGGGTACGCCTGGACGACGTGGCGCACCTCATCGACCACCTCCTGAACGCCGCCCCCCACCTCCTGGACCACCTCACCCCGACCACCGCCACTCCCCCACCCCGCCATGCCTTCCCCACCACCACGGACACCCCCTCCACCCCCGGCGCCTCGGGGACGCCCTCGGCGGCGCGGGCAGGCGGGGCGTGGGGAGGCCGGCCGATGGAGGGCGGCGAGGTGCGGCGGGGATGGCCGAGGGGCGGTGCCCCCTCCTGGCGACCGGAGCGGAAGCACGCGGGCGACCTGGGAGCGGCCACCGGACGAACCATCCACCACGCGGCCCCGGGCGAGGAGGCCCCGCACACCGTCCCGGGACACGAGGTGCTCGACGTCGAGGCCCACGCCGGGACGGCCGCCAGACCCATGACCGAACAGGCCGCCCGGCACAGCGACGCCTCCCACCCGACGCCCCCGACCAGACCGTACTTCGCCCCCGACGAGGGAACCCTCCCTGACGAGTCGCCCACCGCGAGCCCCACACCGCACGAGCTTTCCCGCCAGGCACGGGACGTCATGCCGTCGCCTGCGGACCGTCGTTCCGGCTCGGCCCGGCCCGCCGGCCAGGACCCGGGGCCCGGCCGTTCCAGGAGCCCGCACACCGGCGTCGGCCCGCGCCCTGGCCTGGACCCTCCGCCGCAGGAGCCGTCCCACCCCGGCCTCGCGCACCGGATACCGTCCCAACCCGGCCCTCGGCCACAGGCGCCGGCCCAGCCCGCCCACGCGCCGCACGCGTCGGCGCAGCGGCAGCCCGGCCGTCCCGCGCCCCAGGCCGGCAGCAGGCCACAGGAGTGGACCCGTCCGCACGTCCCGCCCCAGGGGACCGCCCAGCCACGTCCGGGCCGAACCCCGGCCCCGCCCGACACCGAGCCAGAGGGTTCGGCCCGGCCGGACGTCCCGCAGGAAGGGACGGGTCGGCCCTGGCCCGGCCGAAGCACGTCCCCACGAGCCGCCGGCCTGTACCGCCCCGGCCTGGACCCACCACCCCAGCCCCACGATCAGGGCGGCATCCCGCGCCCCACGCGAAGCGACCATGAGCTCAGAACCGCGAGCGACCGCACAAGCCCAGCCGCATCAAGGGCCGCAGGGGCCGCACACAGCGAGGAGGCCGGAGACAGAGCGGGGGCCGTGGGTGGCGCGGGGAGGGTGAGGGGTGCCGGGACCACAGGCACAGCCGGGGCCGGGGGCAGTGCCCGCACCGAGGGTGGCGCTGGTACCGGAGGCGGTCCCGGGAGGGGAAGGGGCACCGGGGGCGGGGCAGAGGCCGGTGGTGTGGCGCGGAACGAGGCCGCCAGCGGAAACGGGGTGGCGTCGGAGCGCTTGGGAGGCGTCGCCGCAGGCTGGTCGTGAGCCGGAAGATCTCGACACCTGAGCAAGCCGGGAGGGCGAGCAGCCCCCACCGACACGCTCCCACGCGAGCGTCCATCGGCCGCAGACGACGGACGGAGCCGACAGACGGGACGGCGGGCCGAGCGCGGGCCTACAGGCCCGGGAGGTCATGGGGAGCGGGGGTGCCAGTCGCCGCGGTCGAGGTCGAGGTTTTCCGGGGTGTGGAGGCGGACCATCGTGCGGGCCACGCCGGGCGGTACGCGGTGCGGGGTCAGGAACGACACCGACACCATCACGGTGAACGCGATCGGCACCGTCCAGGCCGCCGGCTGGGCCAGCAGTGCCCCCGTGAGCCCCTCGTACGGCCCCCCGGTGATCGTGGCGAGCACGGCCGAGCACGCCAGCCCGCCCCCCACGAACAGCCCCGCCAGCGCCCCGGTCGTGGTGAGCCGCCGCCACCAGATGCCCAGCACCAGCAGCGGGCAGAACGACGAGGCGGCCACCGCGAACGCCAGCCCCACCACGTCCGCGACCGGCAGCGCCCGCGCCCACAGCGCCAGCGCCAGCGGCACGGCGACGGCCATGAGGGTGGCGATCCGGAACGAGCGCACGCCGCCCTTCAGCAGGTCCTGCGCGATCACCCCGGCGACGGACACGGTCAGCCCCGAGGAGGTGGACAGGAAGGCCGCGAACGCCCCGGCCGTCACGAGGGCGGTCAGCAGGTCGCCGAGCGTGCCGCCGATCATGCGGCTGGGCAGGGTGAGCACGACCGCGTCGGTGCGCACGAGGTCGGGGGCGTAGAGGCGGCCGAGCCAGCCGTACAGGGCGGGCAGCAGGTAGAACGCGCCGAGCAGGGTCAGCACGACCAGCGTCGTACGGCGGGCGGCCCGGCCGTCGGGGTTGGTGTAGAAGCGCACGAGCACGTGCGGCAGGCCCATCGTGCCGAGGAACGTGGCCAGGATCAGCGAGTACGTCGAGTAGAGCCCGTACTCCTTGGCCCCGGCCAGCGGCATCTGCCAGGTGGTGGCGTCCTGGACGCTGAGGGCAGGCGCGCCGTCGCCCTTCCAGGCCAGCAGCAGGAACACCAGCGGCACGGCCAGCGCGGTCAGCTTGAGCCAGTACTGGAAGGCCTGCACGAACGTGATCGACCGCATGCCGCCGGACAGCACGTTCACCGCCACCACGCCGGCGACCAGCAGCCCGCCCGCCCACACCGGCGCCCCGGTGATCGTGCGCAGCACCAGCCCGGCGCTCTGGAACTGCGGCATCAGGTACAGCCATCCGATCAGGACGACGAGCACGCTGGCGGTCCTGCGTACGGTCATCGACTCCAGCCTGGCCTCGGCGAAGTCGGGCAGCGTGTACGCGCCCGAGCGCCGCAGCGGCGCCGACACCAGCACCAGCAGCACCAGGTAGCCGCCGGTCCATCCGACGGGCAGCCACAACATGTCCACGCCGTAGGACAGGATGAGCCCGGCGACGCCGAGGAAGGAGGCCGCCGACAGGTACTCGCCGCCGATGGCGGAGGCGTTCCACAGGGGGCTGACGGTCCGGGAGGCGACGTAGAAGTCGGAGGTGGTGCGGGAGAACCTGATGCCGTACGCGCCGATGAGCACGGCCGCCGCCATCACGACGACCACCGCGGTGAGGCTCACGAGGGGCCCTTCGCGCCGGTCACCGGCGTTCCACCAGCTCGGCGAAGTGGCGTTCGTTGCGCTCGGCCTGGCGGACGTACAGCCAGGCGCCGATGACGAAGGCGGGGTAGATGAGCCCGGCCAGCACCGCCCACGGCAGGGAGACGCCGAGGACGTCCACCTCGCGCAGTTCGGGGATGAGCAGGAACAGCAGCGGCAGGCCGCCGACCACGCAGGCCAGCACGGTGCAGACGAACAGGGCGAGCCGGAACTGGGTGCGCAGGAGCGAGCGCATGTAGACCTCGCCGAGGCGGGTCTGCTCGTCGATCTCCCTCGTGGCCGGGTAGCGGGGGCGGCGGGCGGCGGCGGTGCGCGGGCTGGTCACGCTGACCCGGCGCGGCGTCTCGGAGCGGCGGAAGGCGTCCATGCGGCGGGCGGCGGCGTCGGTGCGCGGCGACCCCGCCGGACGCCCCGGCCGGGGATCGGGGGTCATTCCGTCCTGCCCTTCCTGGCGCGGCGGACCAGCAGGTCGCGCAGCTCGCGGGTGTGCCGCCGGCTCACCGGGAGCTCGGTGTCGCCGACCCGCACGCTGCACCGGCCCGAGTCGATGTGCAGCTCCTCGATGTGCTTGACGGCGACCAGATGGCTGCGGTGCACCCGGACGAACCCGGCCGGGGCCCAGCGTTCCTCCAGCGTGGCGAGCGGGATGCGGACGAGGTGGCTGCCGTTCGCGGTGTGCAGCCGGGCGTAGTCACCCTGGGCCTCCACGTAGACGACGTCGGCGCTGGAGACGAACCGGGTCACGCCGCCCAGCTCGACGGGGATGGTGTCGCTCTCGCCGGTCTCGGCGGGCACGTCGGACGAGACCGCCACGCGCCTGATGGCCTCGGCGAGCCGTTCGGGACGTACCGGTTTGAGCAGGTAGTCCTCGGCCTTGATCTCGAAGGCGTCCACCGCGTGCTCCTCGTACGCGGTGACGAACACGACCCGTGGCGGGTTGGCGAACTGCGACAGCAGCCGTCCGAGCACGACGCCGTCCAGCCCGCGCATGCGGATGTCGAGGAAGACGGCGTCGATCGGGCGGCCCTCGGCGATGCCGCGGTCCAGCAGGCGCAGCGCGGCCGCCCCGTCGCGCGCCGTCACCACCTCGCCGATGCGGGCGTCGGCGCGGAGCAGGTAGGACAGGTCCTCCAGCGCGGGTAGCTCGTCGTCCACCGCCAGGACGCGCAGCCCGGTCACACGTCACTCCTCACACCTCGAATGCATTAGACAGTGATGAAACCGGCACCAAACGTCAAGGCCGTCACGGCGGGGTCACAGGTGGGGGCAGGTATGAGGGCGGGCTGGAGGAGGTCAGCGGGCCGAGACGCCGGGGTGGTACTTCGGCAGGCGCACGTTGACCTTGGTGCCCGCGCCCGTGCCGGTCTCGACGACCAGGCCGTACTCGTCGCCGTAGACCTGGCGGAGCCGTTCGTCGACGTTGGCCAGGCCGACGCCGCCGGTGGGGGCGATCTCGCCGGCCAGGATGCGGCGCAGCCGGTCGGGGTCCATGCCGAGGCCGTCGTCCTCGACGCTGATGCGGCACTCGGCGCCGGCGTCCTCGGCGATGATCGTGATGCGGCCGACGCCGTTGCGGCTCTCCAGGCCGTGCCGGACGGCGTTCTCGACCAGCGGCTGCAGGCACAGGAACGGCACCGCCACCGGCAGCACCTCGGGGGCGATGCGCAGGGTGACCTGCAGCTGGTCGCCGAACCTGGCGTGTTCGAGGGTGAGGTAGCGCTCGATCGAGTGCAGCTCCTCGGCCAGCGTGGTGAACTCGCCGTGCCGCCGGAAGGAGTAGCGGGTGAAGTCGGCGAACTCCAGCAGCAGCTCACGGGCGCGTTCGGGGTCCGTACGGACGAAGGAGGCGATCGTGGTGAGCGAGTTGTAGATGAAGTGCGGCGAGATCTGCGCGCGCAGGGCCCGGACCTCGGCCTCCATGAGCAGCGTGCGCGAGCGGTCGAGCTCGGCCAGCTCGAGCTGCGAGTTCACCCAGCCGGCCACCTCCTGCGCCGCCCTGACCAGGCCGGCCGAGGCGTTCTGCCCGTAGGCGGCCAGCGCGCCGACCAGGCGGTCGTCGGTGGTGAGCGGGACGACGACGGCGTGCCGGATCGGGCATTCGAGCAGCTCGCAGTCGATGGTGAGCACCTGGGTGCGGCCGTCCCGCAAGGTGGCGGCGGCGTGCTCGAACGCCTGGGCGGCGTGGTGGTCGCCGGCGCCGTCGTAGACGAGCAGGCGCTCGCGGTCGGTGATCGCCAGCGCGGCCGAGCCGAGCAGCGCGCGCAGGTGGCGGGAGGCGCGCTCGGCGCCCTCGGGGGTCAGCCCGGCCCGCAGCGGCGGCCCGGCCATGGAGGCGGTGTGCAAAGTCTCGAACGTGGCCCGCTCGGCCGGGCTGGTGCCCAGCTCGCGGCGGCCCCGCATGACGCGCCAGAGCACGATCGCGGGCACGCCCACCAGCACGGCCACGACGGCGACGCCGACCAGGTACTCCACGCGCCCCGAGCCTAGCGCCCGCCGCCGCCCGCCCCGCCGGCCACCCTCACTCCGCCGCCAGCGCCTTGGCGACGGCCGCCGCGTAGGTCTCGGCCTCCTGCGCGGACTCGTAGGTGGTGCGCGGCCAGAAGAAGCCGCGCAGGCCGTCCTTACGGTTGCGCGGCACGACGTGCACGTGGAGGTGGGGCACGCTCTGGCTGACCCGGTTGTTCATCGCCACGAACGTGCCGGCCGCCGCCAGCCCCTCCTCCACGGCCCTGGCCATGGCCTGGACCCGGGAGAAGAACGGCCCGACGTCGGCGAGGTCGGCCAGCGTCTCGACGTGGAGCCGGGGCACGACGAGCACGTGCCCCTTGAAGACCGGGCGGGTGTCCAGGAAGGAGACGGCCACCTCGTCGGCGCTCACCACGTGGGCGGGACGCGCGCCGGCGATGATCTCGCAGAACAGGTCGGTGCTCACCGCCCGACCTTATCGGCGAAGGCCGTCCAGCTCGTCATGTTGGGCGCGGTCCACTCGGCGGGGGCGTGCAGGAAGTGCTCGCCGACGCGCTCGCGCAGCCGTCCGGGGACGTCGGCGACCTTGGCGCCCCTGCAGTGGTAGACCAGCCCGCCCGGCCGCTGCCCCATGGCCATCCAGGGCAGCCAGGGCGAGACCCGGCACCAGGAGAAGACCGCCGGCACGTCGGGCATGCCGGACTCGACGTCGGCGGCCGAGGCGAAGAACTGGAACAGCTCCAGGGCCCGATACGTGTCCCGAGCCGAGTTTTCCGGATATTTCGCGACAGGTAGTGGCGAAGGGTAGGAAAGGCGGATGTCGGCGTTGAAGACGACCTGCTCCCCCAACCGCGTCACCGGCACCGGATAGGCCCCGAGCCGCTGGTTGACCGGGTCGTTGAAGACGTGCTGCACCTCGACGGACCGCCCGGTGAGCGGGTTGTCCCACACGTCGACCGGCTCCCTGGTCCTCGGGTCGAGGTAGAGCGCCGCCTCCCTGGTCAGCAGCTCCCAGCCGCCGTCGGCCGGGCGCGCCCGCGCCACGTTCAGGCCCTCGAAGCCGAACAGGTGGTGGGGGCCGTCGTCGTCCTGCCAGCCGTAGACGTCGCCGGTCCAGTAGGAGATCGTCTCGGCGCCGTCGGCCGAGGCACGCACCCGGATGAAGTCCATGATCCGGAGCTTACCCCTTGTTTCGAGACAGCATGTTGCTATCTTTAGGGACATGGTGTCGCTAAATGAGCGGACCCGGCAGAGCTGGCTCCCGCTGATCGTGCTCGGCGTCGGGATGTCGATGATCATCATCGACGCGACGATCGTGAACGTCGCCGTCCCCGCGATCATGGGCGATCTGGGGTTGTCGGCCACGGACGTCGAATGGGTGAACTCCATCTACTCCCTGGCCTTCGCCGCCCTGCTCATCCCCCTCGGCCGGACCGGCGACGTGCACGGCAGGCGCCGGATGTTCGCCGTCGGCCTGGTGGTGTTCCTGGCCGCGAGCATGCTGGCCGCCGCCGCGCCGAGCGGCGCGCTGCTCATCGCCGCCCGCGTCGTCCAGGGGGTCGGGGCGTCCATGGTCGTCCCGATGACGCTGGCGATCATCAACTCCCTCTACACGGGCTCGCGCCGGACGATCGCCTTCGCCGTCTGGGGCTCGATCATCGGCGGCATGGCCGCGCTCGGCCCGCTGCTGGGCGGCTGGGTGGTGACCGACTTCGGCTGGCGCTGGGCGTTCTGGGTGAACCTGCCGATCGGCCTGCTCGTGCTGCTCGGCACGGTCAGGGTGCCCGAGTCGAAGGACCCGGCGGCGGGCGGCTCGGACGTCCCCGGAGTGCTGCTGTCGGTGGTCGGCCCGGCCGCGCTGGTGTTCGGCCTGATCGAGGGCCAGCGCTACGGCTGGTTCACGCCGACCGGCGAGGCCACGCTGTTCGGGTGGGACTGGCCGCTCGGCGGCGTCTCGCCGATCCCGTTCGCCTTCGGGCTCGCGGCGCTCGCGCTGGCCGCGCTGCTGCTGGTCGAGCGCTCACGGGCCCGGTCGGGCCGCCCGGTCGTGCTGGACCTGTCGCTGTTCGCCATCCCCTCCTTCCGGTACGGCGGCGCCGCCGCGATGATCATCAGTCTCGGCGAGTTCGGCCTCATCCTGGTGCTGCCGCTGTTCCTCCAGGCGGCCATGGGGTTCACCGCGTTCGCCACCGGGCTGATCATCGCCTCGCTGGCCGGGGGCACGTTCCTGGCGGGCGGCGTCGTCCCGCGGCTCGGCCTGGCGCCCAGGCTCATCGTGCGGCTGGGGCTCGTCCTGGAGGCCGTGGGCGCGATCGCGATCGGCCTGGCCGTCTCCCCCTCGCTCGGCCCGTGGACGCTGGTGCCCTGGCTCGTCCTGTACGGCGTCGGCGTCGGCTTCGCCTCGGCCCAGCTCCCGAACGTGATGCTCGCCGACGTGCCCGCCCGCCGCTCCGGCGTGGCCTCCGGGCTCCAGAGCACGATCCGCCAGCTCGGCGCCGCCGTCGGCATCGCGGTGCTGGGCGCCGTCCTGGTCACCGGCCTGGACGCGGCGATGGCCGAACACCTGCCCGGCAAGCCCGCCCTCGGGCAGGCCGTACGCGAGAGCGCCGGCACGGCCATCGCGGCGATCAGGGAACCCGCCGACCACGCCGCCGCGGTCGCGGCGGGCGCCGACGCGACCCGCCGGGTCACGATCGTGACCGGCATCGTGCTGTTCGGCGGCGTCGGGGCGACGTTCCTGCTGCCCGATACTGGGAGGAGACGACACGAGGAGGAGTGAGTCCGGTGCCGAGGATCAGCGCGGCCACGGTGGCCGACCATCGGGCCAGCCAGCACGCGGCCCTGCTGGCGGCCGCCATGGAGATCCTGGCGGCCGAGGGTCCGGCCGGGCTCACCCCCGCGGCCGTGGGCGCGCGGGTCGGGCTCGCCCGCTCCAGCGTCTACCGCTACTTCTCCGCCACCGCCGACATCCTGGCCCAGCTCGTGGAGGACGCGATCCCCCGCTGGGCCGACCGGCTGGTCACGGCCACCCGCGACGGCGACCTGGAGGAGCGGGTGCGCGCCTTCGGCGCCGTGTCGCTGGCGTTCGTGACCAGCCCCGACCACGCGCTGCTGCGCGCGGTCGCCGCGGTCGATCTGCCCGCCGAGTGCCGCCACCGGCTCGACCAGCTGCACGAGACGATGATCGAGCCGCTGCGCGGCCTGCTCGCCGAGGCCGGGGAGCCGCATCCCGACCTGGTGGCCCACCTGGGGTGGAGCATCCTGGGCGAGGGCCGGCGCCGCCTGGCCGCGTGCGCCGACGCAGGCGCCGACGCCGAGGCGGAGATGATCACCGCAACCACCCTCGACGTGTTGTGCCGCGCCGTGCTCAGCGGACGGTGATCTCGAAGATCGCCTCGCCCGACTGCCGCCTGCTCTCCTCGTCGGGCGGCGTCGAGCTCCGGCCGCACCGCCAGCAGTCGCGCAGCGTGATCTCGGCGGTGCCCGGACTCTTGGTGTTGAAGACGAAATAGGCGGTGCCGCCGCTGCCGGGGCCCTGGCCCGCGCTCTTCCGCTCCTCGCTGATGTAGGAGGCCACCCTGGCGTCGGGCACCGCCGCCAGCCGCCAGCTGTCGCCCACCGACGGGTTGTCCGGGACGGCCAGCGAGAACCGCTGCCCCGGACGCAGCTCGGCGCGCACGGTCGTGCCCTTGGCACCCTTGACGACGGTGCCGAAGTCGCTGACCGCCGAGCCGCCGCCGCAACCGGCCACCAGGCCCGAGGCCACCAGGGCGAGTGCGGCGACGACGGCCTTTCCACGCTTCACTCGGGAAGGCTATCCTCCTTCGGCGGATCCCGGGGCTCCACGTACGGCTCCTGCCCGACGGGCTCGCCCTCGGCGATCTGGCGTTCCCTGATCAGCTCGGCGTCCAGCTCGGCGCCCAGCAGCAGGGCCATGTTCGACAACCACAGCCAGATCAGGAACACCACGACGCCGGCCAGCGTGCCGTAGGTCTTGCCGTAGGACCCGAAGTGGGCCACGTACAGGGCGAAGCCGCCGGAGACCACGACCCAGAGCGCCACGGCGAGCAGCCCGCCGGGGGTGATCCAGCGCACGCCGGGCTGGCGCACGTTCGGCGCGGCCCAGTAGAGCACCATGATCAGCCCGGTCGCGACGAGCGCGAGCACCGGCCATTTCAGGATGTCCCAGGCGGTCACCAGCGCGCTGCCCAGGCCGAGCGCCTTGCCGACGCTCCTGGCCAGGTCGCCGGTCAGCGCGACGGAGATCGCGCCGAGCGCCAGCAGCACGGTGGCCAGCACGGTGAGCCCGATCCGGAGCGGGGTCACCTTCCAGAACGGACGCCCCTCGTCGATGTCGTAGATGGTGTTGCCGGCCCGGATGAACGCGCCGATGTAGCCCGACGCCGACCAGAGCGCGACCAGCAGGCCGACGATCGCGACCAGGCCGGCCGAGGCCGCGTTCTCCTGGACCGACCGCACGCCCGTGACGATCAGGGAGCGCACCTCGTCGGGCGCCAGCACCACGAGGTTGCCGACCAGGGTGGCGGTGTCGCGCCTGCCGAGCAGGCCGAACACCGACACCAGCACGATCAGCGCCGGGAAGATGGACAGGACGGCGTAGTACGTGAGCGCTGCCGCGAGGTCCTGGACGCCGTCGTTGCGGAACTCGACGACGGTGCGTTTGAGCACGCTCCACCAGGCCCTGCGCGGCAGTTCCGCAGGTCTTTCGGGGGAACGCACGCCTACTTCGCCCTGTTGCGCTTCCTGAGGCGCCGGACGACGAGGGCCGTCACCGCCGCCGCAGCGGCCAGCAGCAGCACGGGACGCTTGCGTGCCCCGGTGGCGGCGTCCTTGACCTGGTGGGGCGTGGCCTCGCGGACCTTGCCCGCGACCTCGCCGGCCATGCCCTTGGCCGTGCCGGTCACCTCGGCGGCCTTGCCCTTGGCCACGCCGGTCATCTCGGCGACCTTGCCCTTGGCCGTGCCCGCCGCCTCGGTGGCCCGGCCCTTGAGGTCGGCCTTGTGGGCCAGGGCGCTGACCGTGTCGCCCAGTTCGTTCCTGGTTTCCTTGATGCTTTTTCGCACGTCGTCCTCTTCCTCTTCCTCGTCGTCCTCGCCGCGGCCTCCGGCCAACGACTCCTCCTCGACCGCGCGGCTCTCCACCGCCTCGGTCCGGTCGTCGGGCATGGGGGTCTCGGGGATGAAGGTCTCGTGTTCCTGCCGGGCCAGCTCGGCCCGTCTGGCGTTCTCCGCAGCCCCCGGTCTCGTCGGAGGCACGTTGATCGACTCGCGTTCGGTCGGCGTGCCGACGGTCGCCCTGCGGGCGCCCACGTCACCGGCGTGCTGCTCGCTGTATCCGGGGTCCGTCTCGCTCATCGGCGTGCCCTCTCCTTGACCATGTCGATATCGGCCTTGACGCTCGCGATGGTTTCCTCGGGGACCGGCGGCGCGGCCTGTTTCACCTGGTTCTTTCCGGTCAGGCCGAGCAGGGCGGCGGCGATGAGCAGGACCGCCCCCACGATCGCGGCGGCCGCCCACCCGGGCATGACCAGAGCGAGGAGCAGGACGACGGCGGTCACCAGCGCGGCACCGCCGAAGAACGCGGCCATCCCGGCCGCGCCGAACAGCCCCGCGCCGAACCCCGCCCGCCTGCCCTTCTCCGCGAGCTCCAGCCTGGCCAGGCGCAGCTCGTCCTTGACGAGCCTGGAGACCTGGTCGGAGAGATCACTGACCAGCTTGTGGGTATCGTTCACGACGTCGCCTCCTCCGCTGAGCAAGGCGACTACCCAGCTGACCGCCTGTTATTACCTCTTGGCGGCCTTCAGCAGGAACCGGAGGACGGACGCCACCGGCGACTTGGGCGCCTCGCACCAGCTGTCAGGCTGCTTCGGCTTGCTCCACGGTGAGGGGAGCTCGCACGAGGGAGCCTGCGGCTCAGGCCGCTCACACCACGATCCGGGAGTGTTCATACTTCGATGGTACGACTTGCGGCCCGGCCCGCAGAAGACTCGCGGACCGGTCGCTCCAGCCCGGCGGTAACCTGCCGGGGTGCTGGTACACGGGGTGTGGGCGGGTGACGGGCTCGCCTTCTGGGGCGAGGTTCCCGGGCGGGCCGCCGCCGTGTCCCGTGGGCCGGGCGCGCGGCCCCATCCGTTCGCCGCCTCCCCGGCCGAGCTGGCCGGCGCGCCGGGGCTCGGGGTGGGCGGGCCGCCGTCCAGGGTGCTGGAGCTGCTGCTTCCGGGGTCGGCCAGGGGGCCGCTGCCCTCGCCGGAGACGGGGCTGCTGACGGAGGTGGCCAGGCCGCGGCTGCTGCCGTGGCGGGTGCCCGCGGTCGTGCTGCCGCCCGCCGAGGCCCTTCGTGCGCTGGACGGCCATCCGGGCGACGCCACCGCCACCGTCCGCCACTGGGCCGCCGTCGCCGCACTCGCCCGCGACCTGGCCGGCCGCGGGCGGGTCGTCCCCCAGCTCGTGCCCGCGCCCGATGCCGAGGGCGCCGCGCTGGCCCTGTGGCGGCCCGTGCTGACCGGGGCCGACGCCGCCTACTTCCGCGACCTGGCCCTGGCCATGCCGCCCGCCTGCCGCACCTGGGCCGCCGAGCGCCCGGCCGCCGGGGTGCAGCTCCAGGCGCTGGAGGCGTTCACCGACGCGCTCGTCCGGCAGGCCGTCACCACTCCCCTGGCCGCTCCCTCTGCCGCCGCCCTCACGACGCCGCGGGAACGGTGGCTGGCCGCGCTGACCGGCGACCCGGCCTGCCCCGACGACCCCGGGCTGCGCGAGGAGCTGGACCGCTGGCGGGCGGCCGTCACGGCGGCCGAGGGCGCCACCCGCGTCTGCTTCCGCCTGCTCGAACCGGCCGCCGGCGACGACTGGCGGGTCGAGCTGGCGTTGCAGGCCGCCGACGACCCCAGCCTGTACGTCCCGGCCGCCCGCGTCTGGAGCGGCGAGAAGGGCCTGCCCGGCCGGCCGGAACGCGAGCTGCTGGCCGGGCTCGGCCGGGCCGTGCGGCTCTACCCGGAGCTGGACCGGGCCCTGCGCGTGCCGGAGCCGAGCGAGCTGGCCCTCGACACGGCGGGTGCGTTCGGCTTCCTGCGCCAGGCCGCGCCGCTGCTCCAGGCGGCCGGGTTCGGGGTGCAGCTGCCGCGCTGGGCGGGCCGTACGCGGCTCGGGCTCAAGCTCACCACCAGGACCAAGCCGCAGACGGCGGCCGTGAGCCAAGGCTTCGGGCTGCGTGAGCTGGTCGACTTCCGCGTCGACCTGGCGGTGGGCGAGGAGACGATCAGCGAGGCGGAGCTGGCCGAGCTGGCCAGGCTCAAGGTGCCGCTGGTCCGGGTCCGCGGCCAGTGGGTGGAGCTGGACGACCGGCAGCTCAAGGCGGCGCTGCGGGCGGTGGAGGGGGTGCGCGCGGGCGAGGCGGCGGCGGCCGACCTGCTGCGCCACGTGATCCAGGGCGACGACGAGCTGCCGTTGCTCGCGGTCGACGCCGACGGCGTGCTCGGCGACCTGCTGTCGGGCCAGGCCGAGCGGCGGCTCACCCCGCTCGCCACCCCGCCGGGCCTGGACGCCGTGCTGCGGCCCTACCAGGAGCGCGGCCTGGCGTGGCTGAGCTTCCTGTCGGAGCTGGGCCTCGGCGGGGTGCTCGCCGACGACATGGGCCTGGGCAAGACGGTCACGACGCTGGCGCTGCTCGTCCACGAGCGGTCCGCCGCGCCGACGTTGCTGGTCTGCCCGATGTCGCTGGTGGGCAACTGGCAGCGGGAGGCGGCCAGGTTCGCCCCGGGGCTGCGCGTGTACGTCCACCACGGTTCCGGCCGGGACGCCGCCCGCATCGCGGAGGCCGACCTGGTGATCACCACGTACGGCACCGCCCACCGCGACCTGGAGACCCTGCGGGAGCACGAGTGGCGCCGGGTGGTGTGCGACGAGGCCCAGGCGATCAAGAACAGCGGCACCCTCCAGGCCCGCGCCGTCCGGTCGATCCCCACCGGCACCCGGCTGGCCCTGACCGGCACGCCGGTCGAGAACCACCTCGCCGAGCTCTGGTCGATCATGGAGTTCGCCAATCCCGGCCTGCTCGGGCCGCGGGCCCGCTTCCGCACCCGGTTCCAGGAGCCCATCGAGGCCCGCCAGGACGAGCAGGCCGCCGATGCGCTGAAGCGGGCGACGGGCCCGTTCATCCTGCGCCGCCTCAAGACCGACCGGTCCGTCATCTCCGACCTGCCGGAGAAGATCGAGATCAAGGAGTGGTGCCCGCTCACCCCCGAGCAGGCCACGCTCTACCAGGCCGTCGTGGACGACATGCTGGCCCGGATCGACGACAGCGAGGGCGTCGAGCGGCGCGGCCTGGTGCTGTCGGCCATGGCCAGGCTCAAGCAGGTCTGCAACCACCCGGCCCACCTGCTCAAGGACGGCTCCCGCCTGGCCGGCCGGTCTGGCAAGCTGGCCCGGCTGGAGCAACTGGCCGAGGAGGTCCTGGCCGAGGGCGAGAAGGCGCTGCTGTTCACGCAGTACGCCGAGTTCGGGACGATGCTCCAGCCCTACCTGGCCCAGCGGCTCGGCCGCCCGGTCCTGTGGCTGCACGGCGGCCTGCCGAAGAAGACCCGCGACCGTCTGGTCGAGCGTTTCCAGCACGACCAGGAGCCGATGTTGTTCCTGCTGTCGCTCAAGGCGGCCGGCGTCGGGCTCAACCTGACGGCGGCGAGCCACGTGATCCACGTCGACCGCTGGTGGAACCCGGCCGTGGAGGACCAGGCCACCGACCGGGCCTTCCGCATCGGCCAGCGCAGGAACGTCCAGGTGCGCAAGCTGATCTGCGCGGGCACCCTCGAAGAGCGCGTCGACCAGATGATCGAGCGCAAGAAGGCGCTGGCCGAGCGGGTGGTCGGCGCCGGCGAGGAGTGGCTGACCGACCTGTCCACCGACGAGCTGCGCGAGGTGTTCCGCCTCACGGGAGGGTCCTGACCATGCCCGACTGGTACGACGGCGGCGGCCCCATCGAGGTCGAGGGCGGCCTGCGGGCCCGGTCGCGGCGCGGCAGCATCGGCTCGGCCTGGTGGTCCAGGCGCTTCGTCGACATCCTGGAACGCGTCTGCGACAAGGGCCGCCTGTCCCGCGGCCGCGCCTACGCCCGCAAGGGCCAGGTGCTCTCGATCGACCTGTCGGCGGGGCTGGTCCGGGCGTCCGTGCAGGGGTCGCGGCCGGCGCCGTACGACGTCGTGGTCAGGATCGGCGTCCACGGCGAGGACGTGTGGGCGCGGCTGGAGGAGGCCGTCGCGGCGCAGGCCGTCCACCGGGCCAGGCTGCTGGCCGGGGAGATGCCGGTCGAGATCGAGGAGCTGTTCGCCGCCCATGGCGTCGACCTGTTCCCGCGCGACCTGGACATGGAGTGCTCGTGCCCCGACTGGGGGTTCCCGTGCAAGCACCTGTCGGCCGTGCTCTACCTGCTGGCCGAGTCGTTCGACGACGACCCGTTCCTGGTGCTGGCCTGGCGCGGGCGCACCCGCGAGCAGCTGCTCGGCTCGCTGGCCGACGACCCGCCCGCGCCCGATCCGCTGGAGGTGGCCGACGTGCCGTTCGCCGACCGGCTGGCCGACTTCTACGCCCCCGGCGCCACCGCGCACCGCCCGGAACGCCGCCCCGCCGCGGCCGCCCCCGACCTGCTGCCGCGGGTCTTCCCGCCGCCCGCCGGCCTGGCGGACGCGCTCGCCCCCGCCTACCGGGCGCTGGGCGAGGGCTGAGGTCAGTTGTCCTCGAAGGAGTCGGGGACCATCACGCGCACGCCGTTGGGCACCACGCGCAGCGTGATCGGGGTGCGCAGGCGCACCTCGCCGTCGACGTCGGCGGCCATCGGCGGGTCGGTCTCCAGCAACATCTCCCGGCCGACCACGAACGGGCCGCCCGCCAGGCTGCGCCAGCGGCCGGTGGTCGCCCGCAGCAGCGTCTCGCCGAGCAGGCGCAGCTTCTTGCCCGAGCCGAGCTGGTAGGCCACCAGCATGCCGTTGTCGATGCTGATGTCCTTGGCCACCTGCCAGCCGCCGTGGAAGCGGCCGTTGGCGATGTTGAGCTGGTGGGTGAGCAGCTCGTGGCGCTGGCCCTCGACGGTGATGTAGGCCCGGAAGGGCCGGTGGCCCGGAAGGACGGTCAGCGCGGTCATCGGGTAGGCCGGACGGCCCACGATGCGCTTGAGCCACGGCTTGACCCGGCCGGCCACCTCGACCGAGACGCCGAAGCTGGCCAGGTTGGCGAAGGGCCGGTCGCCGGCCATGCCGAGGTCGATGTCGGCGACCTTGCCGGTGGAGAACACCCGGATGGCGCCGGCCAGGTCGAGCGGCAGGCCGAGGCTCCTGGCGAAGTTGTTGGTGGTGCCGAGCGGCAACACGCCGAGCGCCACGTCGCGGTGGGCGACGTGGCGCACGGCCGAGGAGAGGGTGCCGTCGCCGCCGCCCACGATCAGCAGGTCGGGGTTGGTGGCGAGGGCGGTGTCGAGCAGGTCGCGCAGCCGCTTGGGGTTGTAGACCGACAGCTCGGCCAGCGGCTCGAACCCCAGGTTGTGCAGCTGCTCGATGACCTCGAAGTAGTGGTGGCGGCCGCGGCGTGAGCGAGTGTTCACCACCACCGCCACCCGGCGATCCCGCCGGATCGCCTCAGTGTGCTCGATCTTGGTGCGCAGTTCGCTCATGGTCATCAATCGTAGGCGCTGTATCCGCCGCTCAGTGCTGGATCGAGGGCCGCCGGAGACCCGGCGGCCCTCCTCACGCTACTTCTTCGGCGGGACGACCTGGACGATGGCGCCCAGGTTGCCCGGCAGCGGGCTGATCAGCTTGAACTGCACGCCCAGCGCCTTGCCCTCGTCGCCGGGGTTGCCCGAGCCGGCGACGTGGCCGTCGCCGAGGTCGGTCCCGTACAGCTCGGTGGCGGGGGTGCCGTCCAGGTGCACCACGCGGGTGCTGTACGGCTGGTCGCCCTTGCTCGGCACCACCGTGGAGGCGTCGAAGTCACGGTAGTAGAGCGAGCCGTTCTGCAGCTCGAAGCCCGGAACCCAGGTCTTCGCGTCGGTGAAGTTCGGCACGCCCTTGAGCGCGGGGACGTTGGTGCAGTACTCGCTGTACGGCTCGTCCGGCGCCTCCAGGCACTCCTTCAGCGGGTAGGTCTTGTTGAAGGAGAACGCCGCGTTCGAGGACTGCGTACGGCCTTCCAGGTTCTTGTGCCTGGTCGGGTCCTTCTCGGCGGCGGTGCCGGTGCGGCGCAGCGGGTCGTAGTGCGAGTCCACGACCAGCAGGCTGCCCTTGGAGCCGATGCTCGGCGGCAGGGTCAGGTTGTTGACCACCGAGTTGTTGGTGAAGGTCGAGTCGCGGTACCAGACCAGCAGGCCGGGCGCGTTGTACTTGACCTTCTCGACCTTCCACGCCCCGTCGCGGGAGTAGTTGGTGTCGTAGGCGTACTGCAGGCCCTTGTCGAAGCCGTCGAAGTTGCGCCACTCGGCGAGGTAGAAGCGGGAGATCTCGCGCGAGCCGTTGTTGACGGTCCAGCCCTGGCCGCTGGTGTTGGTGAACGTGCCGCCGGTGGCCTTCCAGCCGTTGTCGCCGTTCTCGACGTCGTCGCTCCAGACGGCGGTGCCGCCGTTGGTGAGCGAGAAGTCGTCGGCGTGCCAGCCGCGCGGCTCGAAGGCGGCGTCGGTGTTGTAGGTCAGGCGCAGCTTGATCGACTGCCCGGCGTACGGCGTCAGGTTGACGTAGTCGTGCCGCCACTGGCCGCCGGTGTCACCGGTGAGCCCGTACTTCTTGTTGCCGAACGTCTTGAGGTTCTTGTTCGGGTCGGGGTAGCCGTCGGGGGTGGTGACCTCGGTGCCGGCCTCGTCGTAGACCTTGAGCTGGGTCCAGGTCTGGCCGCCGTCGGTCGAGACCTCCACGAAGCCGAAGTCCCAGTCCTGCTCGATCTCGTAGTTGTTCCACATCCAGAACCGCACGTCGGAGCCCGCGGGCACCGGGACGTCGCGGGTCAGGGTCTGGTTGGCCCAGTCCTGGTCCAGGTTGGACCACCAGGCCTTGGTGCCGCTGTGCGGGTCGATCATCTTCAGCGGCGTGGAGGCCAGGTTCACCCGGACGCCGTCCTCGGTGAGCTTGGGCGTGCGCGAGGACTGCCCGACCGTGACGAGCCTGCTGGCGTCACCCGGGTTGAACGTCTTCGGGTTGGCCCAGCCGAGCACCCACTTGTCCCACAGGCCCATGTGCGTGGGCATGGACTGGAAGATGGGGCCGGAGTGGGAGCCGCTGGACATCAGGTCCCAGAAGTCCACCGCGGAGCTGGCCTGGCCGCTGGTGTCGTACAGGTCGGGCAGGCCCAGGTCGTGGCCGTACTCGTGGGCGAAGACGCCGACGCCGGAGTCCTCGGGCTGCACGATGTAGTTGGAGATCTTCTTGTCGCTGCCGGGGATCTTGTAGCCGCCCGCGACCGCGCTGGAGTGCGCCCAGATGGCGTAGGTGCCCTCGGCGCCGCCGTCGGAGGACTTGTCCTTGCCGGCGTGCACCATCACCAGGTGGTCGATGACGCCGTCGGGCTCGTTGAAGTTGCCGTCGCCGTCGGAGTCGGCCACGTCCTCCAGGTCGTAGTCCGCCCACGGGAAGTTCGGCTGGGCCGCGGCCAGGGCGTTGACCGTGTCGATGGCGAGCTGGCCCGCGCCGGTCGGGTTGCTGGGGTGACCCGACATGTCCTGCGGCTGCCCGCCGCAGGCCGCGGCGCCGTAGTACGCCTCGGAGTGGGGGGCCTTGATCCAGCCGACGGCCGAGCCGGTGACGGAGTAGGCGCCCTTGGACAGCTCCTCGTACATCTTCTTCATCGTGAAACCGGAGATGTCGATGCCGGGCTTGCCGTCGCGCGGGTCCTTGAGGTCCTTGCGCACGCGCTCGGTGATGCCCTTGTCGCTGTAGAGCATCTTGTTGAAGTGGTCGGTGCTGAAGTCCTTGAGCCAGAAGGAGTTGTTGTCCTTCTGCGGCAGCGTCGCCGGGTCGGGGATGTTGTTGTGCAGCGGGCCGTTCTTGAGCGTGCCCGGCGGCTCGACCACGCAGTCGTCCGGCGGGCTGTCGGTGGTGCGCAGCCGGTTGAAGCCGGAGAAGTCGTCGTTCGCCTGCTCGTTGAACTCGACCAGGACGGTGAGGAGCTTGGCGGTCTTGACCTGCTTGGAGTTCTTGAAGATCCATTCAGCCGGGTTGCGGCCGGTCCTGATCGCCTGGTTCTCGCGGGCGGCGAGGACGCGGGCCGCGGCGGGGTTCCCGCTGACGAACTTCCTGTCGAACTTCTCCGCCGGTGAGAGCGAACGGGCCTTGCCCTTGTTCAGGCCGGGTTCCTGCGGCTCCTTCTCGACCCGCGGGGGAGCGTAGTTGATGTAGTAGTCCGCCGCCGAGGGCTGGTAGCTGGCCACTGACGTGGCCTGGGCCGCCGGGACGGTCAGCGCGGCGCCGAGAAGGGCGACCGCCGGGAACACGACTAACAGGCGCTTTGAGCTTGGCACCAGGTACCCTCTCTGCCCGGGGTCGCCGGGCGCATGGCCATAGGGTGTGCAATGCCGGACGCTAGAGGGTGGATAAACGGGTCGTAAAGTACGTTGTTGAAATGTGATCAAACTACGACATTTTGACCAACAGAATTGCTGCGGCGGCATCGCCCGCAATGGCCTCGCATAAACCGAACAACGCGATCTTGAAACGCCGGATCTCCCGGAAGGTCAGTCGGCGGCGAGCACCGGCGGCGGCTGCTCGGGGCCGGTGTCCGGCTCCACCGCGGGCGTCGCGTCCTCGTGCGGGTAGTGCAGGTCGAACGCGGGCCGCTCGGAGCGGATCGGCGGCATGCTGGTGAAGTTGTGCCGCGGCGGCGGGCAGGAGGTCGCCCACTCCAGCGAGTTGCCGTAGCCCCAGGGGTCGTCGAGCGTGACCCTGGGCGCGTGCCTGGCCGTCCTGTACACGTTGTAGAGGAACGGCAGCGTCGAGGCGCCGAGCAGGAACGCCCCGGCCGAGGAGATCTCGTTGAGCGCGGTGAAGCCGTCGGCCGGGCTGTAGTCGGCGTACCGGCGCGGCATGCCGAGCTGGCCGAGCCAGTGCTGGACGAGGAACGTGGTGTGGAAGCCGGCGAACAACGTCCAGAAGTGCACCTTGCCGAGCCGGTCGTCCAGCATCTTGCCGGTCATCTTCGGCCACCAGAAGTAGAAGCCGGAGAACATGGCGAACACGACCGTGCCGAAGACCACGTAATGGAAGTGGGCGACGACGAAGTAGGTGTCGCTGATCTGGAAGTCCAGCGGCGGCGAGGCCAGGATGACGCCGGTCAGCCCGCCGAGCAGGAACGTGACCAGGAACCCGACCGCGAACAACATCGGCGTCTCGAACGACAGATGGCCGCGCCACATCGTGCCGATCCAGTTGAAGAACTTCACCCCGGTCGGCACCGCGATCAGGAACGTCATGAACGAGAAGAACGGCAGCAGCACCTGCCCGGTCGCGAACATGTGGTGCGCCCACACGGTCATCGACAGCCCGGCGATGGCGATGGTGGCCCCGATCAGGCTCATGTAGCCGAAGATGGGCTTGCGGCTGAACACCGGGATCACCTCGGTGATGATCCCGAAGAACGGCAGCGCGATGATGTAGACCTCGGGATGGCCGAAGAACCAGAACAGGTGCTGCCACAGCAGCGGCCCGCCGTTCGCGCCGTCGAAGACGTGCGTGCCGAGCTTGCGGTCCGACTCCAGCACCAGCAGCGCGGCGGCCAGCACGGGGAAGGCCATCAGCACGAGCATGCTGGTCAGCAGCACGTTCCAGGTGAACAGCGGCAGGCGGAACATGGTCATGCCCGGGGCGCGCATGCCGATGATCGTGGAGATGAAGTTGACCGCGCCGAGGATCGTGCCGAGGCCGGACATCACCAGACCCATGATCCACAGGTCGCCGCCGACCTGCGGCGAGTGGATGGCCGACGACAGCGGCGTGTAGGCGAACCAGCCGAAGTCGGCGGCCCCGCCCGGGGTGAGGAAGCCCGCCAGCACCATGAGCCCGCCGAACAAAAACAGCCAGTACGCCACCGCGTTCAGCCGGGGGAAGGCCACGTCGGGCGCGCCGATCTGCAGCGGCATGACCACGTTGGCGAACCCGGCGAACAGCGGCGTGGCGAACAGCAGCAGCATCACCGTGCCGTGGATGGTGAACAGCTGGTTGTACTGCTGCTGGCTGAGCACCTGCATGCCGGGCTGCGCCAGCTCGGCCCTGATCAGCATGGCCATGACGCCCGCGACGAGGAAGAAGCCGAAGGAGGTGATCAGGTAGAGGTACCCGATGACCTTGTGGTCGGTCGTCGAGAGCCAGGAGGCGATGACGGTCCCGGTACGGCGGCGCCTGACCTGCTCGATCGAGGTGTCCCGAACAGTCGCCACGGCTGCTCCCTCCTTCGCGGAGTTGTGCCTGCCCCGATGTCCTCCATTCCACTCCGGCGATCGCCGGACGGGAAGCGCTTCTTTAGAACGTCTTTGAACCGGTGTCCCACATGCCGGGCGATTACCGGACCCCTTGTGGATTTCTTCTATCCTTTGGACCGAACCGACTCGGAGGAGAGATCTCGTGACCGCACAGAGTGACTACGCCGCCCTCGTCCAGCGGGGGCTCTCGCTCGACCTCACCCGGGGCAAGCCGTCACCGCGCCAGCTCGATCTCTCCGACGGCATGCTCGGGCTGCCCACCTCCGTCAGGGCCGCCGACGGCACCGACGGCCGCAACTACGGCAACCTCCAGGGCCTGCCCGAGCTGCGCGAGATCTTCGCGCCGCTGGTCCAGGTGCCCGCCGGGCAGCTCGTCGTGGGCGGCAACTCCAGCCTGACGCTGATGCACGACACGATCGTGCACGCGCTGCTGTCGAAGGTGCCGGGGGCCGAGCGCCGCTGGGTCGAGGAGCCGGAGATCACGTTCCTGTGCCCGGTGCCCGGCTATGACCGGCATTTCACCATCTGCGAGCGGCTCGGCATCAAGATGACGGCCGTCCCGATGAACGCCGACGGCCCCGACATGGACGTCGTGGAGCGCCTGGTCGCCGCGGACCCGGCGGTCAAGGGCATCTGGTGCGTGCCGAAGTACAGCAACCCGTCCGGCGTCACCTACAGCGACGAGACCGTGCGCAGGCTGGCCGCCATGCCGACGGCCGCCCCCGACTTCCGGATCATGTGGGACAACGCCTACGCCGTCCACCACCTCACCGACACGCCGGACGAGCTGGCCGACCTGCTCGCGCTGGCGGCCGAGCACGGCAACGCCGACCGCGTGTTCGTCTACGCCTCCACCTCGAAGGTGACGTACGCGGGCTCGGGCGTGTCGTTCTTCGGCTCCTCGCCGGCGAACGTGGAGTGGTTCCTCGCCAACACCGCCAAGCAGTCCATCGGCCCCGACAAGCTCAACCAGCTCCGGCACGTGGAGTTCCTGCGCGACGCCGCGGGCGTGGCCGCGCACATGCGGCGGCACGCCGAGCTGATCGGGCCGAAGTTCGAGCTGGTCGACAAGGTGCTGACCGAGCGGCTCGGCGGCCTGGCCACCTGGACCAGCCCGCGCGGCGGCTACTTCATCAGCCTGGAGGTGCCGCACGCCGCCGAGGTCGTGGCCAGGGCCAAGGCCGCGGGCATCGCGCTCACCCCGGCCGGCGCCACCCACCCCTACGGCCAGGACCCGGCCGACCGCACGATCCGCATCGCCCCCACCTTCCCCGAGCTGGACGAGCTGGAGCAGGCCATCGAGGGCCTGGCCGTCTGCGTCCGCCTGGTGGCGGAGGAGCGCGGCTAGATCGCCCGGCCCCGGAAGCCGAAGATGTACTCGCGCGTCTCGCCCGGATGGAACGAGACGCCGACCCCCGGCTCGAACGCGACGTTGTCGCGGGCGCAGTAGTACAGCCGTTCCCACACGGCCAGCGCCTTCTCCCGGGCCGGGGCCTCGGCGTGGTCGCGTCTGCGGGCGCCGCGCGCGCCGAGCACGAACAGCAGCCCGAGCCCCCAGAACAGCCCGGTGAGGCAGAACGGCGCGAGCAGCACCTCGCTCCACTGCGAGTCCTTGCCCATCGCGATCACCAGTGACACGACGAGGTGCACCAGGGCCGCCACGCCGAGCATGATCCACCCCTGGTTCCTCGCCCAGGGCGTGTAGTGGCGGCTGGGGAACGACATCCACACCGCGAGCTGCGTACGGCTCATGACGTGCTTCGACGCGCCCATCGACGGCGCGGTCGGCAGGTCGGCGACCTCGCGCTGGCCGGGCAGCCTGACCCTTCCGATCCGGTATGTCGTCCCCGAGGCGACCGCGCCCGGAACCGAGACGAGCTGGTCAGCCTGCGTACATACCGGGCACCTGACTTCCACCCAGGGCAGTCTGGCCTTAAGGAACGGTCCGCGCAAACCGTAAGGTGCAGGTGTGAGACCGATTGATGCCCTGGTGAACTCGCTGTCCGAAGCTCGCGTGCTGACCGACCCGGACGTGATCGACTCCTACGCCCGCGACCGCACGTTCGTCGAGCCGGGCAAGCCGCTCGGCGTGGTGCTCGCCGCCTCGCGCGAGGACGTGGTGACGACCCTGCGGTGGGCCACCGAGCACCGGGTTCCGGTCGTGCCGCGCGGCGCCGGCACGGGCCTGGCGGGCGCGGCCACCGCCGGCGACGGGACGATCGTGTTGTCGCTGGCCAGGATGACGGCCATCAGGGAACTCTCGCCCGCCGACGAGATCGCCGTGGTGGAGCCGGGCGTCATCACCGCCGACCTCGACCGCGCCGCCCGCGAGCACGGCCTCATGTACGCGCCGGACCCCTCGTCGTACGAGATCTCCACGATCGGCGGGAACCTGGCCACCAACGCCGGCGGCCTGCGCTGCGTGAAGTACGGCGTCACCAGGGACGCCACGCTCGGCCTCGAGGTCGTGCTGGCCGACGGGCGGATCCTGAACACCGGCCGGCGCACGATGAAGGGCGTCACCGGCTACGACCTGACCGGGCTGTTCGTCGGCTCGGAGGGCACGCTGGGCGTGATCACCGCGGCCACCGTGCGGCTGCGGCGGGCGCCGGCCGCGCCGCCGGCCACGTTCGCCGCCGAGTTCGGGTCGCTGCGCGAGGCGGGCGCGGCCGTGTCGGCGATCATGGCCGCGGGCTGCCAGCCCTCGCTGATGGAGCTGCTGGACCGGGCCACGCTGGAGGCCATCGACGACTGGCGCAACATCGGGCTCGAACCGGCCACGCAGGCCATGCTGATCGGCCAGTCCGACGCCACCGACGGCCAGGCCGTGGCCGCCCGCATGGAGCGGCTCTGCCTGGACAACGGCGCCTCGTTCGTGGCCGTCTCCACAAGCCCGCAGGAGACCGAGGAGCTGGTCGGGCTGCGCAGGATGGCCTACCAGGCCAAGGAACGGCTGGGGGCGTGCCTGGTCGAGGACGTGTGCGTGCCGCGCTCGGCGCTGCCCGAGATGATCACGGCGATCGAGGCGGCGGCGGTCCGGCACGGCGTGCGGATCTGCACGGTCGCCCACGCCGGCGACGGCAACCTGCACCCGGTCTTCATCTTCGAGCACGGCACCGCCGAGCCGCCCGCGCAGGTGTGGGCCGCGGCCGACGAGGTGTTCCGGCACGCGTTGTCGCTCGGCGGCACGCTGACCGGCGAGCACGGCGTGGGCGTGCTGAAGCGGCGCTGGCTGGGGCTGGAGTCCGGGCCGGTGGCGGCCGAGGTACAGCAGGGCATCAAGGCGGTCTTCGACCCGCTGGGCATCATGAATCCGGGCAAGGCCATCTGAATTTGCCAAGCCGTGACCTTGGGCTCCGGCACGGACACGACCTGCGACGAAACACTGACATGTCCCGTCAAAAGGTGGAAGTTAGTTAGAGGTCCGGCAGACGCCCCACATGTCACGCTGGTAGCGTTTTGCCCCATCTGTTGGTTGTGATGGGGGTCCGACGTGAATCAGTTCCAGCCGTTGGCGGCGGACGACCCGCGGCGGCTGGGGGCGTACGACATCGTCGCCCGGCTCGGCGAGGGTGGTCAAGGCGTCGTCTATCTGGGCAAGAGTGACTCAGGTGACCAGGTCGCCGTCAAGCTGCTGCACAACGCCCTCGTGGCCGACGCCGACGCGCGGACCAGGTTCCTGCGCGAGGTGGCGGTGGCGCAGCGGGTCGCCCGGTTCTGCACCGCGCCCGTCCTCCACGCCGACCTGGACGGGAGCCGCCCGTACATCGTGAGCGAGTACGTGCCCGGCCCCTCGCTGCGCGAGCTCGTCATCAACGAGGGCCCGCGGCGGGGCGCGGCGCTGGAACGGCTCGCGATCAGCACGGCCACCGCGCTGGCGGCCATCCACCGGGCCGGGATCCTGCACCGCGACTTCAAGCCCGCGAACGTGCTCATGGGCCCCGAGGGGCCGGTCGTGATCGACTTCGGCATCGCCCGCGCGCTGGACTCCCCCGGCGCGACGGCCACGGGGATGGCGATGGGGACGCCGTCGTACCTGGCGCCGGAGCAGCTCAGCGGGGCCGCCGTGTCCGAGGCCGCCGACGTCTTCGCGTGGGGCGTCACGATGGTGTACGCGGCCACCGGCAAGCCCGCGTTCGGGGCGGACTCGATCCCCGTGGTGATGAACCGCATCCTGAACGAGGAGCCGCAGCTCGGCGGGATGGAGGGCGAGCTCGCCGCGCTGGTGGGCCTGTGCCTGTCGAAGGACCCGGCGCAGCGGCCGAGCGCCGACGAGCTGATCGTCCGGCTCACGGGCCAGCCCGCTCCCAAGGCCGCCATCGAGCCGGTCACCGGCGCGACCGCCACCCCGGCCGTGCCCCACCAGGCCGGCCCGGCGACCGGCGGGACGCACGCGGGGGTCTCCGGCGCGGCGCAGGACGCCTACCCCGGTCCCTGGACCCAGCCCACCGGCACCAACGCCGTGCCCCGGCAGCCCGGCCCCGACAACCGTCCCGCCCCCGGCGTCCCGCAGGGACCGGCGGGCGGCCCCCAGGGCGCGGCTGGCCCTCAGGGTGCGGCGGGCGGCCCTCAGGGCGCCCCGACCGGCCCGACCGGCCCCGGCGCGCCAGGCGGCCCGCACGCGGGCGCGATGCCCGGCGCCGCCCAGGGCGGCCCCCACGCGGGCGTCCCGCAGGCCGGAGCCCCTGGCGTCCCGCAGGCCGGCGTTCCCGGCGGTCCGCACACGCCGGGCGGGCCCCAGACGGGCGCCCCCCACGGCGGCGCCCCCGGCGCGCCTCACGGCGGCACGCCCGGTGGTCCTCAGAGCGGCGTTCCCGGCGGCCCCCAGAGCGGCGGTCCTCAGGGCGTTCCCGGCGTTCCTCAGGCCAACGGCATGGGCGGTCCGGCCGCGCAGGCCGGTGCGATGGGCGGTCCGGGCGCGCAGGGCGCGGTGCCGCACGGGCACCCGCACGGCGGCATGCCGGGCGCTCCTCAGGCAGGGCACCCCGGTCAGGCGGGGCACCCCGGTGGCCCCCAGGCGGGGAACGCGGGGGCGACCAGGGTCGGCGGTCCCGGCGGTCCGCAGGGCGGATCGTCCGGCGAGGCGTCCGGCGGAGCGCCGGACAGGCAGCGGCGGACGCTGACGCTCGCCCTCTCCGGCGCGGCCGCCGCCGCGCTGCTGGTGGTGGCCGGCGCCGTCGTGGTGCAGGCCAACAGCGACAAGGTCGCCGTTACGACCACCGGCAACGGCTCCCAGAACCCCGCCGGCGACGGACAGGGCGCCGGGCAGCCCGAGCCGCCGGTCGCCGAGGTGACCCCGGACCCGATCCTCACGGCGGAGACCGGCGAGCCCGTCCCCACGCTGGACATCGGCCAGGCCGAGCCGCCCAAGAAGGTCAAGCACACCAAGGACCCCGTCATCACGGTCCCGAACCCGGTGACGACCGTGCCGCCGCCCCACCCGGCCACCAAGAGCCCCACCCCCAAGCCCACCCCCACCAAGAAGAAGAAGCCCACCGGGCTGATCAACGGCGAGGAGCAGCCGACGGTCTCCCCGTCCTCCGGCCCTACGACGGAGGTCCCGGCCAAGAGGCCGGCGGCGACCAAGCCCTCGCCCAAGCCGAACACCTACAACGTGGTGACCGTCTGCGGCTCCGGCTACAAGGTGATCGACAAGCACGCGCTGGGCACCTCGGCCACGATCTACCTGCTCTACAACACCGGCGCGGGCAAGAACTGCGTGGTCACGATGTCGAAGCTGGTCTATCCCGGCAAGGTCTCCATGAACGCCACCCTCCAGGTCAAGGACGGCGCGAGCGGCGGCAACCCGGGCAAGTTCACCGCGTACGCGGGCCCGGTCCGGCTGGCGGCCGTGAAGAAGTGCGTGATCTGGGGCGGTTCGTGGAACTCGCTGAGCTGGAAGTCCGGCTGGAGCCACTGCACCTGACGTGACGGCGCGCGGCGGGACCCCTTCCTTCCGCGCGTCCCGCTCGCTACGGTGACTGACGTGATCGTCAGGTCCCTGACCCTGCGCGGCAAGCGCACCCGGGCCACGTTGCTCGCGGCCGGGCGTGAGGCGTTCGAGGAGCACGGGTATGACGCCGTGCGGATCGACGACGTGTGCGCGCGGGCCGGGGTCTCCCACGGCACCTTCTACACGTACTTCGACTCCAAGGAGTCGCTGTTCGGGGAGGTGGCGCAGACGGTGGTCGGCGAGATGTTCGCGGCGAGCGCGGTCGGCGACGCCGCCTCCGGCGACCCGTACGCCCGCATCGAGGCGGCCAACCGCCTCTACCTGCGGGCCTGGGCGGCCAACTCGCGCCTGGTCCGCATGGTGGAGCACGCCGCCGACGCCGACGCCCGCTTCGGGCGGCTGGTGCTGGAGCTGCGCGAGGCGTTCGTCCGGCGCGGCGCCGACGGGCTGCGCCGGCTGCAGGAGCAGGGCCTGGCCGACCCCTCGCTCGACCCGCGGCTGACGGCCGTCATGCTGGGCGGCATGGTCGAGCACTTCGCCCACGTGTGGCTGGATCTCGGGGAGCGGGCCGGCGAGCAGGACGCCGTCGACCACCTGACCCGGCTGTGGGCGCGGGCCATCGGGCTGACGCCCGCGTCGACTTCGCGACAGGAGGCCCCGTGATCAGGAGCCGGCTCGATCCGCACGGCGCCGAGCATCTGGCCCGGCGCGCGGCCATGCTCGCCAAGCTGGCCGAGCTCGACGCCGAGCACGCCAAGGCGGTGGCCGGCGGCGGCGAGAAGTACGTCGAGCGCCACCGCCGGCGCGGCAAGCTGCTCGCCAGGGAGCGCGTCGAGCTGCTGATCGACCCCGACTCGCCGTTCCTGGAGCTGTCGCCGCTGGCCGCTTGGGGCAGCGAGTTCCAGGTGGGCGCGGGCATGGTGACCGGCATCGGGGTGATCGAGGGCGTCGAGTGCCTGATCACCGCGAACGACCCCACGGTCAGGGGCGGCGCGTCCAACCCGTGGACGCTGCGCAAGTCGCTGCGCGCGGCCGACATCGCGCTGGCCAACCGGCTGCCGTACGTCAACCTGGTCGAGAGCGGCGGCGCCGACCTGCCGACGCAGAAGGAGATCTTCATCCCGGGCGGCCGGATCTTCCGCGACCTGACGCGGCTGTCAGCGGCGGGCGTCCCGACGGTGGCGCTGGTCTTCGGCAACTCCACGGCCGGCGGCGCGTACGTGCCCGGCATGAGCGACTACGTGGTGATGGTCCGCGACCGCGCCAAGGTGTTCCTGGGCGGGCCGCCGCTGGTGAAGATGGCCACCGGCGAGGAGTCCGACGACGAGTCGCTGGGCGGCGCCGAGATGCACGCCAGGACCAGCGGCCTGGCCGACTACCTGGCCGAGGACGAGCACGACGCGCTGCGCATCGGCCGCGCCATCGTGCGCTCGCTCAACTGGCGCAAGCAGGGCGTGGCGCCGCTGCCCGCCCGCGAGCCCGCCTACCCGGCCGACGAGCTGCTGGGGATCGTCCCGGAGGACCTGAAGATCCCCTTCGACCCGCGCGAGGTGATCGCCCGCGTGGTGGACGGCAGCGAGTTCGAGGAGTTCAAGCCCCTGTACGGCCCCTCGCTGGTCACCGGCTGGGCGCGGGTCCACGGTTACCCGGTGGGGGTGCTGGCCAACGCGCGCGGGGTGCTGTTCAGCCAGGAGTCGCAGAAGGCCACCCAGTTCATCCAGCTCGCGAACCAGTCGCGCACGCCGCTGGTGTTCCTGCAGAACACCACCGGCTACATGGTGGGCAAGGACTACGAGCAGGGCGGCATCATCAAGCACGGCGCCATGATGATCAACGCCGTGTCGAACTCGACCGTGCCCCACCTGACCGTCGTCATGGGCGCCTCCTACGGCGCCGGCAACTACGGCATGTGCGGGCGCGCCTACGACCCCCGTTTCCTGTTCAGCTGGCCGAGCGCCAAGTCGGCGGTGATGGGCCCGGCCCAGCTCGCCGGGGTGCTGTCGATCGTCGGGCGGGCCGCGGCGCAGGCCAGGGGGCAGGTCTACGACGAGGAGGCCGACGCGGCGATGCGTGCCATGGTGGAGTCCCAGATCGAGGCGGAGTCGTTGCCGTTCTTCCTGTCGGGGCGGCTCTACGACGACGGGGTGATCGACCCGCGCGACACCCGTACGGTGCTGGGGATGTGCCTGTCGGCGATCAACAGCGCGCCGGTGCCGCCCGCGGCGGGGTTCGGGGTGTTCCGCCCGTGATCACCCGTCTGCTCGTGGCCAACCGGGGCGAGATCGCCCGCCGGGTCTTCCGCACCTGCCGTTCGCTCGGCGTCTCCACGGTCGCCGTCTTCTCCGACGCCGACTCAGGCGCGCCGCACGCCCGCGAGGCCGACCTCGCCGTCCGCCTGCCGGGCTCCCATCCGGCCGAGACCTACCTGGCGGTGGAGCGGATCGTCGAGGCGTGCCGGGCCTCGGGCGCCGACGCGGTGCACCCCGGCTACGGGTTCCTGTCGGAGAACGCCGCGTTCGCGCGGGCCGTGCTGGACGCCGGGCTCACGTGGGTGGGGCCGCCGCCCGAGGCGATCGAGGCGATGGGGTCGAAGGTCGCGGCGAAGCGGCTGATGGCCGAGGCCGGGGTGCCGGTGCTGCCCTCGCTCGACCTGGCCGCGCCGGGCGAGTTCCCGCTGCTGGTGAAGGCGTCCGCGGGCGGGGGCGGGCGCGGGATGCGGATCGTCAGGCACGCCGGTGACCTGGCCGCCGAGGTGGAGTCGGCGCGGCGGGAGGCCGAGGCGGCCTTCGGCGACGGCGCCGTGTTCGCCGAGCCGCTGCTGGAGGCCGCCCGGCACGTCGAGGTGCAGGTGCTGGCCGACGGGCACGGCACGGTGTGGGCGTTGGGCGAGCGGGAGTGCAGCGTCCAGCGCAGGCATCAGAAGGTCGTCGAGGAGTGCCCGTCGCCGGGGATCTCGGAGCGCACCCGCGAGCTGCTGTGCGCGGCGGCCGTGCGCGCGGCCCGGCGGATCGGCTACGTCGGGGCCGGCACGGTGGAGTTCCTGGTCAAGGGCGAGCGGGTGGCGTTCCTGGAGATGAACACCCGGCTCCAGGTCGAGCATCCGGTCACCGAGCTGGTGTTCGGCGTCGACCTCGTCCGGCTGCAGCTGGAGGTGGCCGAGGGCGCGGCGCTGCCGCCCGGGCCGCCCGCGCCGCGCGGCCACGCGATCGAGGCGCGGCTGTACGCCGAGGACGCCGCCTACGTGCCGCAGACGGGCGTGCTGCGCCGGTTCGAGGTGCCGGGGGACGTCCGGGTCGACTCGGGCGTCGAGTCCGGGTCGCGGGTGTCGCCGCACTACGACGCGATGCTGGCCAAGATCGTCGCGTACGGCGCGACGCGGGCGGAGGCGGCGCGGAAGCTGGCCGCGTCCCTGCGCGGGGCCCGGCTGCACGGCCTCACCACCAACCGCGACCTGCTGCTGGACGTCGTGACCAGCCCGGCCTTCCTGGCGGGCGAGACGAACACCGCCTTCCTCTCCCCCGGCGGCCCGCTGTCGCCGCCGTCGTCCCCGCCTTCCGGCGACAGCGGCCTGCCGGCGCTGGCCGCCGCGCTCGCCATGGCCGCCGCGCACCGGCGCGACGCCTCCGTCCTGGCCGGGCTGCCCGCCGGCTGGCGCAACGTGCGCTCGCAGCCCGCCCGCGCCCGCTTCGAGGAGGCCGACGTCGTCTACGACCCGCTGCCCGCGGGCGTCCGGGTGGTCTCCGCGCGGCCGGAGGCGGTGGTCCTGGAACGCGACGGCCTGCGGCGGACGTTCCAGGTCGCCCGGTACGACGGCGACGAGCGCGTCTACGTCGACTCCGCCATGGGCGCGGCCGTGCTGACGCCGGTGCCGCGCCTGCCCGAGCCGGTCGAGCACGTCGCCCCCGGCTCCCTGCTCGCGCCCATGCCGGGCAGCGTGCTGCGGGTCGAGGTGGCCGAGGGCGACACGGTGGCCCGCGGCCAGCCGGTCCTGGTGCTGGAGGCGATGAAGATGGAGCATCGCATCGCCGCCCCGGCGGGCGGCGTGGTGTCGGACGTACGCGTCGAGAAGGGACAGCAGGTCGAAGCCGGGGCCGTGCTGGCGATCATCCAGGAGGAGACCACATGACGAGCCTGGTGCACAGGGAGCTGGCGGAGGGCGTGGCCACCGTCACGCTCGACTCGCCGGCCAACCGCAACGCGTTGTCCAGGCGGCTGCTGGCCGAGCTGGCCGAGCACCTGCGCTGGGCGCTGGCCGAGCCGGGGGCCCGGGTGATCGTGCTGACCGGCACGGGCCCGGTGTTCTGCTCGGGCGCCGACCTGAAGGAGCAGCGCGGCGACGCGGACGCGCCGGTGACGGCGTCCTTCCCGGAGATCATGACGCTGCTCTGGGAGAGCCCGAAACCGGTGATCTGCCGCCTGAACGGCACGGCCCGCGCGGGCGGGCTCGGCCTGGTCGCCGCGTGCGACTTCGCGATCGCGCCGGACACGGCGTCGTTCGCGTTCACCGAGGTGCGGCTCGGGGTGGTGCCCGCCATGATCTCGGTGCCCGTGCTGCGCAGGCTCGACCCGCGGGCGGCGGCCGAGTACTTCCTGACCGGCGAGGTGTTCGACGCCGCCACGGCGGCCCGCATCGGCCTGCTGACCAGGGCCGTCCCGCAGGACGAGCTCGACGCGACCGTGCACCACTACGCGGGGATGCTGGCCAGGGGCGGCCCCGAGGCGCTGGCCATCACCAAGCGGCTGGTGCGGGAGGTCCCGGCGGTGTCGTTCGAGGAGGGCCTGCGGCGGATGAGCGAGCTGTCGGCCGAGCGGTTCACCTCGGCCGAGGGGCAGGAGGGCATCGCGGCGTTCATGGACAAGCGCCCGCCCAAGTGGGTGCCGTGATGGCGCTGCGCGTCGCGAACTGCAGCGGTTTCTACGGCGACCGGCTCTCGGCGGCCAGGGAGATGGTCGAGGGCGGCCCGATCGACGTGCTCACCGGCGACTGGCTGGCCGAGCTGACCATGCTCATCCTGGCCGGCAACCGGCTCAAGGGCCGCCCCGGCTACGCCCCCACGTTCCTGCGCCAGCTCGAGGACGTGCTCGGCCCGTGCCTCGACCGCGGCATCAAAATCGTGACGAACGCGGGCGGCCTCGATCCGGCCGGGTGCGCCGAGGCCGTGCACGAGCTGGCCGCCCGGCTGGGCCTGTCCCCCAAGGTCGCCCACGTGACCGGCGACGACCTCATGGGCCGCCCGCTCGACCTGGTCCACGCCGACACCGGCGAGCGCGCGCCGGCCGCGCCGCTGACCGCCAACGCCTACCTCGGCGGCCGTCCCATCGCCGCCGCGCTGACGGCGGGCGCGGACGTCGTGGTGACCGGCCGCGTGACGGACGCCGCCCTGGTCACCGGCCCCGGCATCTGGCGGTACGGGTGGGGCCCCGGCGACCTCGACCCGCTGGCCGGCTCGGTCGTCGCGGGCCACGTCATCGAGTGCGGCTGCCAGGCCACGGGCGGCAACTACGCCTTCTTCCAGGACGTGCCCGACCTGGCCCACTGCGGCTTCCCCATCGCCGAGCTGCGCGCCGACGGCTCGGCCGTGATCACCAAGCATCCGGGCACGGGCGGCCTGGTCTCGGTCGGCACGGTCACCGCGCAGCTCGTCTACGAGCTGGGCGGCCCTCGCTACCTGGGCCCCGACGTGGTGGCCAGGTTCGACACGATCACGCTCTCGGACGACGGCCCCGACCGGGTGCTGATCTCCGGCACGCGGGGCGAGCCGCCGCCGGACACGCTCAAGGTCGCCGTCAACTACCCGGCCGGCTACCGCAACACGATGACGCTCGTCCTGACCGGCCTGGACGTCGAGGCCAAGGCGCGGGTCGCCGAGGAGGCCGTCTGGGCGCGGGTGCCGCGCGAGACCTTCGACCAGGTGGACGTGACGCTGACGGACGCGGGCCTGCTGCGGATCACCGTCATGGACGCCGACCGGCGCACGGCGGGCCGGGTCTTCTCCTCGGCCGTCGTGGAGACGGGCCTGTCCAGCTACCCGGGCTTCCACGGCCTCACCCCGCCCGGCGACGCCTCCCCGTACGGGGTGTACTGGCCGGTCCTGGTGCCGGCCTCGCAGGTGCGCCCGCGGGTCTTCCTGGACGGCGTGGAGCTGCCCGCCCAGGAGGAGCCTCCGGTCCCCGCGGGCGGGCATGCCCCCGAGCCGCCCGAGCCGCCCGCGCCGCCCGCGCCGCCGACCGGACCGCCGGTTCCGGCGCCGCCCGCCGGGCCTGCCGTACGCGTGCCCCTGGGCCGGGTGGCGGGGGCGCGCTCCGGCGACAAGGGCGGCGACGCCAACCTCGGCGTCTGGGCCGCGACCGACGAGCAGTACGCCTGGCTGGCGGCCACCCTCACCGCCGACCGGCTCACGTCCCTGCTGCCGGAGCTGGCCGCCCACCGCGTCGAGCGGCACGATCTGCCCAACATCAGGGCGCTCAACTTCGTCGTGCACGGGCTGCTGGGCAGGGGCGTGGCGGCCAGCCCGCGCATGGATCCGCAGGCCAAGGCCCTGGGCGAGGAGCTACGCGCCCAGGTGGTCGACGTGCCCGCCGCCCTGCTCCCCCAGCGCCCGCAGGCCGAGCAGCCCGGCGCCTAGCAGGCCCGCGTCCACGCCGAGCGCCGACACCCGCACCTCGGGCGCGGGGCGGAAGGCGAGCCGCGCGGCCAGCCGGGCGCGCAGCGGGGTCAGCAGGGCGTCCCCGGCCAGCGACAGGCCGCCGCCGATGACGACCACCGCGGGGTCCAGCACCAGCGTGTACGTGGCCAGGGCCAGCGCCAGCGCCTCCACGGCCTCCGACCACACGCGGGCGGCCGGCTCGTCCCCGGCGGCGGCCCGGCGGACGACGTCCTCGGCGGAGGTCTCGCCGGCGCGGGCGGCGACGGAGGCGGCCGAGGCGTAGGCGGACAGGCAGCCGCGCTGCCCGCACGGGCACGGGAGCCCGCCTGGGCGCACCGGGATGTGCCCGATCTGCCCGGCCCAGCCGGCGGCGCCGCCGTACAGGGAGCCGGTCAGGACGACGGCTCCGGCGATGCCGGTGCCGATGGGCAGGTACAGCGCGTCGGGGGCGGCCGATCCGTACGCCAGCTCCGCCTCGCCGGCAGAGCGCACGTCGTGGCCGAGGGAGAGGGGGAGCGTCCCGCCGGTGAAGGCCGCGGCGGGCACGTCCCGCCAGCCGAACGCGGCCGAGAAGACCGCCCGCCCGGACGCGACCAGGCCGGGCACGGCCAGGCCCACGGCCGCCGGGCGCAGCGGGGCGCCGTCGACGGTCCGCGGCGCGCTCAGGTCGGCGACGAAGGCGGAGATCGCCGCGATCACGCGTTCCGGCCCCTCGGTGCGGGGGGTGGGACGGCGTTCCCGGTAGAGGATGCCGCCGTCCTGGGCGATCAATCCGCCCTTGAGGGTTGTCCCGCCCACATCGACTGCCACAACACACGTCATCCACCCATGTTCCCCCAATGAGGGATGATGTCCGCCATGACGCTGCGCCGCCTGACGGCGTCAGCATCGCCGACGGCGGCCACGCCCACCGGCGGGACGACGGCGGCGCCCTGGGTTGACCGGGCGTCGGGGGCTCTCGTAGGTTGAAGCCTCCAGAATATCGTTCTGTCAAAGGGCGGCCATGACCTCCACCCACATCGACGTCAGCGCCATCGACCTCGACGACCTCGGCGCGTGGATGGACGCCGAAGGGCTGCCCGGCGGGGAGATCACGGAGGTCGCGCCGATCCCGGGCGGCACCCAGAACGTCATGGTCCGCCTCGAACGCGGCGGCCGGCCGTACGTGCTGCGCAGGCCGCCCCTGCACGCGCGGGCCAGGAGCAACGAGGTGCTGCGGCGCGAGGCGCGGCTGCTGGCGGCGCTGAGCGGCACGGCGGTGCCGGCGCCGCGGCTGGTGGCCGCGCAGACCGCCCGGGAGCCGGTGTTCTACCTGATGGAGCCGGTGGCCGGGTTCAACCCCTCGACCGGGCTGCCCGAGCCGCACGCCTCCGACGCGGCGATCCGGCACCGGATGGGCCTGGAGGCCGCCGCCGCGCTGGCCGAGCTGGGCCGGGTCGATCCGGCGGTGCTGCCCGGGTTCGGCCGCCCCGAGGGCTTCCTCGACCGGCAGGTGCCGCGCTGGCTGAAGGAGCTCGACTCCTACGGCGAGCTCGACGGCTACCCCGGCCCCGACATCCCCGGCCTCGACGCCACCGCCGACTGGCTGACCCGCCACCGGCCGGCCGCGTTCGTCCCGGGGATCATGCACGGCGACTACCACTTCGCCAACCTGATGTTCGCCCTCGACGGGCCCCGAGTGGCGGCGATCGTCGACTGGGAGATGTGCACGATCGGCGACCCGCTGCTCGACCTGGGCTGGCTGCTGGCCACCTGGCCGGTGAACAACGGGCACGTGCCGGGGCTGCCGTCGGAACGGGAGCTGGTCGCGTACTACGCGGCGCTGTCGGAGCGCGACCTGTCGGCGATCGACTGGTACGCGGTGCTGGCCTGCTTCAAGCTCGGCATCGTGCTGGAGGGCACGCACGCGCGGGCGTTCGCCGGCAAGGCGCCCCGGGACATCGGCGACGTGCTGCACGCGACCACCCTCGGTCTCTTCGCCCGCGCCCACGACATCATGGAAGGCTTGTTGCGCTGAACCCGATGCGGGAAAAGGATCACGCCGGACGCCCAGATGCGTACAATTGCGCGCAATTGCATCTGGCATCGGGGAAAGGATCGTCATGCGCATGCGGTTCCTCGGCTCCACCTCGGAGGCGGGCGCCTGCCCCACCCTGTACGAGACCGATCGCGGCACCATCGTCGTCCAGGGACTTCACGTCACCGACCCCGAGGCGCTCGCGGACCTCCGCGACGTGCTCGACGGCGAGGCCGCCGTCGAGGTGCCCCGCGAGCTCCTCACCGAGATCGCCCGCCGGGTCCTGGCCGACGGATCAGCCGGCGCCCGGCCCACCAGCGACGGGACACCGTCGGCAACCGCTTGATCACGATTGCGCGGCTGGGCCTGGCATGATCGGTGCCCGCGGAGCTAGCCTCTTGCCGCGTGACGTCCTATCAGCAGGCGCGCATCGACCTCGGCGGCCAGCTTCGCCAGCTGCGCGAGGCCGCCCACCTGTCGGGCAAAGACCTGGCCGAGCGGCTGCGCTGGCAGCCGTCCAAGGTCTCCCGCCTGGAGAACGCCAGGCAGACGGCGACCGAGGATGACGTGGTCGTGTGGGCGCAGGCCGTGGGGGCCGCGCCCGACACGACCGACGAGCTCATCAGGCAGGCCATCGCGCTGCTGGAGCGGCACGACGACTGGAAGCAGCGTCACCGCAGCGGCCTGGCCGCCATCCAGGAGGACATCCGCGACCTGGAGGCGCGCACCAAGCTGTTCCGCGTCTTCGAGCCCGGCATCGTCGTCGGCCTGCTGCAGACCTCCGAGTACGCCCGGCACGTGTTCCGCAAGGTCAAGCGCCTCTACAGCGCGGCCGACCAGATCGACGCGGCCGTCCGCGTGCGCATGCAGCGCCAGGAGATCCTCTACGACCGCACGCGCACGTTCCGGTTCGTGGTGCCGGAGTCGGCGCTGCGCAGCGCGCTGGCCCCCGCCGACGTCATGCGCGGCCAGCTCGACCGGCTGCTGGCCGTCAGCACGCTGCCCAACGTGGAGTTCGGGGTGATCCCCTTCGGCACCGAGCTGCCGTCCGCGCCGATCAACGGGTTCTGGATCTACAACGAGGCCATGGTGGGCGTCGCCACGATGACCAAGGACCTCGTGCTGCGCGACCCCGACGACATCGCCTTCTACGTGCGGGCCTTCGACGACTACGCCAAGGTGGCGGAGTTCGGCGAGCCGGGGCGAGAAGTCATCATCCGCATTCTTCGCGAATACCTGCAACAAACTCCACATTAACCTCAGCAATTGCTTGCCACCCGCAGCAAGATCGTGCAATTCTGTCGCGAGACGTTGCGGAGGTGACGCATGATGCTTGATACCGCGCTCTGCCTTGAGCGGTTCGCGTGGCACGCGGGCCGTCACGCCGATCTTTCGGTGCAGAATGTCGCGCTGGCCAGCGACCCGGCGTACGTGTCGGTGCGCAACCGGTTCTCCGCCACCCTGGCCGAGACGGTGACCTGCTCCGACGACGGCGCGTACATCACGTCGTGGGGCTACCGCCTCGGCACCGCCGAGGACGTCGAGTCGGCGGCGGCCCGCCTGGCCTTCCTGCTGGCCGCCCTGCCCGCCTGAGTCAGCCGAACCGCTCCACCGCGATGCCGGCCTCCCCGGCGGCGGCCGTGCGCGCGTGGGCCAGCAGCCGCGCCCTGTCGAGCACGTTGGGATGCAGGGTGTAGCGGATGATCAGGCCGTCGAGCATGGCGTCGATGCGCTCGGCCGCGCCCGCCGGATCGGCGCAGGCGAACTCCCCCGCGTCGGTGCCGGCCGACAACACCTGGGCCAGCGCGTCGAGCCAGGCCGTCTCCAGCTCCAGCATGATCGCGTTGACCGCGGGCTCGCGCAGCGCGGTGTTCCAGGCGTCGATCCAGAGCAGCCAGCTCTGGTCGGAGCGCGACTCGGGGATGTAGTAGCGCAGCACCCGGTCGAGGCGCTCCACCGCCGTGCCGGGGCCGTCGGCCAGCTCCTTGAGCCGGGCGCTCTCGATGTCGAGCGTGGCCCGCAGCATGGCGGTGATCAGCTCGTCCTTGGTCGCGAAGTGGTAGTGGATCAGGCCGCCGCTGACGTTGATGGACTTGGCGATGTCGGCGATGCGCGTGTTGGCCAGGCCGCGTTCGAGCACCACTCTGCGGGTGGCCTCGAGAAGCTCTGCTCTGCGCTGGTCGGCCTGATCGGCCCGGGTCGTACTCGCCACCCGATCAGCCTATAGCGCGCCGCGGGGACGGGCCCCGCGGCCGCCGTCGGTTCCGTCTTTCTCCCGTCTGCTCGTCAGCCGGCGCAGTCGTACAGGCCGGTGTGGCCGTCCACGGCCGCGCAATTGGCGGTGACCCAGGCGGTCACCTCGGTGTCGCCGCCGCCGGGGCCGCCCCGGCCGCCGGGCAGCACGTACCTGAGCCGTCCCGAGGAGAGGAGCTCCCGGAGGCGGGGCACGGTCATGGCGGGGTCGGAGCCGGTGAAGCCGCCCATGGCGATCACCGGGCGGCGGGTGGCCAGGATGATCGAGGACGCCTGCTGGGCGCTGCCCACGGCCACCAGCCACGTCGCCCAGCCCTGGTTGGCGACCAGGTACTGCACCGTCGAGCCGGCCACGCCGCCGCCCATGAGACCGCGGCCCCGGGCGCCCGGCTGCCCCTGAGGCGGCTCGCCGTCCGGCTGCCCCTGAGGCGGCTCCGCGCCCGGCAGGTCGCCCGTACGGCCGCCGGGGAACTCGCCGACCGGTGGCGGGCCGCCGGAGCCGCCGGGGCCGCCCGTACGGCCCGTGGACGGGCCCGCCGTGGGGTTGGTCCCGTTCACCCGCGCCCCCAGCGGTGAGACGGCGTAGGCCGCCGGACCGGCGAGCCCCGCGACCAGAGCGGCCACCAACGCCACGACGGTCACCCGGCCCGCCATGCGCCCCCTGGCCGTCCCGAGCCCTGTCGCGGACCCTGCCACGGACCCTGCCACGGACCCTGTCACGAGCCCTGTCACGAGCGCCGCCACGGCCACTGCGGTCGCCCCGAGCACGACCCAGGCCAGCCACGGCAGCCACTCCGGCGTACGGCGCAGCACCACGAACGCCCACCCGCCGGTCACCGCGACCGCCGCGGGCAGCGCCCACGCCCAGCCCCGCGACCTGCGGTACGCCTGCCACATCACGCTAGCCCCCATGCCGGTCAGCGCGGCCACGGCGGGCGCCATCGCGGTCGTGTAGTAGGGGTGGAACGTGCCACTGGAGAAGCTGAACACGGCGTAGTGCACGACCAGCCAGCCGCCCCACAGCAGCCAGGCGGCCCCGTCGAAGGGGGTCCCGCGCACCCGCAGCAGCACGGCGAAGGCCAGCGCCACCGCGCAGAACGGCAGCAGCCAGGAGATCTGCCCGGCCAGGACGTCGTTGAACAGCCGCCCGGCCCCGGCCTGCCCGCCGAAGTTCGCGCCGCCGAACCCGCCGCCGGCCCGGTCCTGGCCGAAGATCCGGCCGAGCCCGTTGTAGCCGATCACCAGGTCCCGGACCGTGTTGTCGGTCGAGCCGCCGACGTAGGGCCGCGAGGCGGCGGGCCAGAGGTCGACGACCACCATCCACCAGGCGCTGGACACGACCAGCACGCCCCCGGCGGCCAGCAGGTGCCCCACCCGCCGGGCCAGGCCGTGGCGGGCGCACACCAGGTACGCCACCCCGAACGCCGGCACCACCAGGTACGCCTGCAACATCTTGGCGTTGAACCCGAGCCCCACGAACAGCGCGGCGAGCAGCAGCGGCCGCAGCCGGGCCGTGCGCAGCGACTCCAGGCAGAACCAGGCCGCCAGCACCAGCAGCAGCACGAGCACGGTGTCGGGGTTGTTGTCCCGGTTGATGGCCACCGTGATCGGGGTGAGCGTCATGACCACGGCCGCGACCAGCGCCGCGACGTGCCCCTGACGGGTGCGCCCGAAGGACCTGCGGACCGCCGAGTACACCGCCCCGACGGCCGCCACGCCGGCGAGGACCTGCGGCATCAGCATGCTGTACGTGCCGTAGCCGAAGATCCGCGCCGACAGCCCCATGACCCACAGCGCCAGCGGCGGCTTGTCCACCGTGATGAAGGACCCGGCGTCGATCGCGCCGAAGAAGAACGCCTTCCAGCTCCGCGTGCCCGACAGGACGGCGGCGGCGTAGTACTCGTTGGCGTCCCCGCTGAGCGCCCAGGCGTACAGGACGAAGGCGGCGGCCAGCACCGTCCACATCGCGGGCCGCGACCAGCGCGGGTCGCCCACGGCACCGGTCAGCGCGCGGACGCGGGCGGGCGCGGCGACGGCGGTCACCGCCCGCTCCTGCGCCTGGGGTTGAACACCCACACGCGCAGCAGCAGGAACCGGACGAGGGTGGCCGCCGCGTTGGCCGCGATGACCGCCACCAGTTCCACCCCGTGCGAGACCCCGCCGGGCAGCAGCGCGAGGCTCCCCGACGTCAGCGACAACCCCACCAGGAACGCGATCATGCCTTCGAACTGGTCGCGCAGCGCCCCGCCCGAGCCCTTGACCCCGAACGTGAATCGGCGGTTGGCCGCCGTGTTGGCCACGGCCGTGACCAGCAGCGCGACCGCGTTGGCGAGCTGGGCGGGGACGACCTGCCGCGACATCGAGAACAGCGCCAGGTAGGCCAGCGTGCTGACCACGCCCACGATCGCGAACCTGGGCAGCTGCCTGGCCATCCCCTTCGGCAGCTCGGCCCGCCGCACCCGGGCGGGCATCGGCAGGCGCGCCGCGCCCGACAGGGTCTTGCGGGCCACCCTGGCCAGCCCGCGCAGGTCGTCGAGGGCGGTCCGCAGGATGTCCACGCGGCTGTCGGGGTCGTCCACCCAGTCGACGGGGACCTCGTGGATGCGCAGGCCGTGCCGCTCGGCCAGCAGCAGCAGCTCGGTATCGAAGAACCACTGCTCGTCCTCGACGGCGGGCAGCAGCGCCTGCGCGATCTCCGTGCGCACGGCCTTGAACCCGCACTGCGCGTCGGAGAACCCGGCGCCCATCACCGAGCGCAGCAGCAGGTTGTACGAGCGGGAGATGAACTCGCGCTTGGGCCCGCGCTCCACCCGCGAGGCCCTGGCCAGGCGGGTGCCGATGGCCAGGTCGCTGTGGCCCGACAGCAGGGGGGCGACCAGCGGGAGGAAGGCGTCCAGGTCGGTGGACAGGTCGACGTCCATGTAGCTGACGACGTCGGCCTCGCTCGTGGACCAGACCTGGCGCAGGGCCCGGCCGCGGCCCTTCTCGTCGAGGTGCACGGCCCGTACCTGCGGCAGCTCACGGGCCAGCTCGGTGGCCAGCCGCCAGGTGTCGTCGGTGCTGGCGTTGTCGGCGACGGTGATGCGGAAGCCGTACGGGAACGTCGTGGCGAGGTAGTCGTGCAGCCGGGCGACGCTCTCGCGCAGCGCCCGCTGCTCATTGTGGACCGGGACGACCACCTCTACGAGGCGCGTCCTTACCGCTGTTGTCTCCATGCAGCCAGCTCACGATTCGGGTCTTTGAGAGGACTTATCCGATTGTGAGTGACGAGTGAGAGTTCCGGGAAGATCGATCGTCGCGATCGCGCCGCCGCCGGGCGCGTTGGACAGCCGTACCTTGCCGCCGGTCTCGGACACGGCCTGCGCCACGATCGCCAGGCCCAGCCCGGAGCCGGGCAGGCCGCGGGCCGAGGGCGAGCGCCAGAAGCGCTCGAAGACGTGCGGCAGCTCCTCCTCGGGGATGCCGGGGCCGTGGTCGCGGACCGTCAGCCGGCCGTCCTTGAGCGAGACCTCGACCTGGCCCTCGGGGCTGAACTTGCGGGCGTTGTCGATGAGGTTGAGCACGGCGCGTTCGAGCGAGGCAGGGCTGCCGACGACGTACCAGGGGTGCAGGTCGGTGCGCACGTCGGCGCCGCGCAGCCGGGCGCGTTCCGCGGCGGCCGTGACGACGTCGTGCAGGGCCAGCTCGACGTGCGGCTCGTGGTCGGTGTCGCCCCTGGCGAGCTGGAGCAGGTCGCCGACCAGCGTGGACAGCTCCGCGAACTGCGCCTTGACGTTGACCAGCAGGCGTTCCTTGGCGCCCGGGTCGAGCTGCCTGCCGGTCTGCTCGCTGCGCAGCAGCAGGTCGATGTTGGTGCGCAGGGTGGTGAGCGGGGTGCGCAGCTCGTGACCGGCGTCGGCGACGAGCTGCTGCTGGCGTTCGCGGGAGCCGGCCAGGGCGGCGGTCATGGCGTTGAAGGAGGAGCTGAGCCGGGCGATCTCGTCGTTGCCCTGGACGGGGATGCGGGTGTTGAGATCCTCGGTCTCGGCGATGTGCTCGGCCGCCCTGGTCAGCCGGCCCACGGGGCGCAGGGCGGTACGGGAGATGGCCCGTCCCGCCAGTGCGGCGCCGATCACGCCCACGGCCGCGACGGCGGCGAGCGCGAGCGCGGTGTTACGCAGCGTCAGCTTGATGTGGTAGAGCGGCCGCGCCTCCAGGACGGCCACGCCGGGCGCGAAGTTCAGGGTCACGACGCGCACCTCGTTGCCGTCGCGCGTCACGCCGTTGCGGTAGACCGGCTCGCCGCGTCCGGGTATCGCCTTCTTGTCCTCCTCCGCCGGCACGATCGGCGAGCCGAGCGAGCAGGTCCTGCCGTCGGCGAACAGCAGCGTCGCCATGTCGTGGTAGTCGGAGGAGCCCTCCGGCGTGCAGTTCTCCTGGAGGAACCGCTCGTCGCCCTTGCCCTCGGGCTCCAGAATGGTCTGGTCGAGCTGCCTGATGACCTGGTTCTGCACGATGAACCAGGACAGCCCGGCGCACACCGCGATCGCGATCGCGACGGCGGCCGCGACCAGCAGCGTCAGCCGCGTGCGCAGGCTGTTGCGGATCACGGGGTGGCCCGTAGGACGTACCCCACTCCGCGGACCGTGTGGATCACCCGGGGCTCTCCCCCGGCCTCGGTCTTGCGGCGCAGGTACATGACGTACACGTCGAGGGAGTTGGAGGTCGGCTCGAAGTCGAAGCCCCACACCTCGTTGAGGATCTGGTCGCGGGTCAGGACCTGGCGGGGGTGGGCCAGGAACAGCTCCATCAGCAGGTACTCGGTCCTGGTCAGGTCGAGCCCGCGGTCGCCGCGGGTGACCTCCCTGGTGGCCGGGTCCATGCGCAGGTCGCCGTAGGAGAGCGTGCCGCCGTCGGCGGCGCCCGTGCTGAGCGCGCCGCGGCGCAGCAACGCGCGCACCCGGGCCAGCAGCTCGTCCAGCTCGAACGGCTTGACCAGGTAGTCGTCGGCCCCCGCGTCGAGCCCGGACACCCGGTCGCCGACGGCGTCGCGGGCGGTGAGCATGAGCACGGGGATGTGGTTGCCCTGGGCCCGCAGCCGCCGGCAGGCGGTGAGCCCGTCGAGCCGCGGCATCATCACGTCGAGCAGCACCGCGTCGTAGGACTCCGCGGCCAGCGCCTCCAGCGCCGCCTGGCCGTCGTTGGCGGTGCCGACCCGGTAGCCCTCGAACTCCAGGCTCGACTGCAGCGCCTCGCGCAACGCGGGCTCGTCGTCCACCACCAGCAACCGTGCGGGCTCACTCATGTGTCACAAGATATGAGCCCACTATGAGAACACGATGAACGGGTTCACCGATGTGTCCTGAGAAATCGCCGCGGGGGAACGGCGGTCTTTCCGGCTCGGTTCAGGGCCGCAGCAGCGCCATGGCCGCGTTGTGGCCGCCGATCCCGCTCACGCCGCCGCCCCTGCGGGCCGCGGCGCCGCACAGCAGGATGCGTTCGTGCCCGGTCTCGACGCCCCATCCCCCTTCTTCCGCGTACGGCCAGCTCAGGTCGGCGTGGAAGATGTGACCGCCCGGCAGTCCCGCGTCCCTCTCCAGGTCGACGGGGGTCTTGGCCTCGACGCACGGGGTGCCGTCGGGGGCGCGGAGCAGGCAGTCCTCGATGGGTTCGGCGAGCACCGCGTTCATGGAGGCGAACGTGGCCCGCAGCGCATCCTCACGCGCTTTTTCTGGATTTTCCCGGAAAAGTCGGGCGGGCATGTGGAGGCCGAACAGGGTCATCGTCTCGGCCTTCCCCCGCAGTTCCGGTCCCAGAATGGACGGGTCCGTCAGGGAATGGCAGTAGACCTCCGCGGGCGGCGATTCCGGGATCTCCCCTCGCGCCGCCTGCTCGTACGCCTTCGCGAGCTGGTCGCGTCCCTCGTTGATGTGGAAAGTGCCGCTGAAGGCGGCCCGGGGGTCGGCCGCGGGGTCCTTCAGCCTGGGCAGCCGGGCGAGCACCATGTTGACCTTGAGCTGCGCGCCCTCCGGCACGGTCGCGGGCCCGCCGAGCACCCGGTCCAGCACCGCCGGGGGCAGGTTGACCAGCACGTGGCGGCCGTCCACGGTGTGCTCGCCGTCCTCGGCGACGTACGTGACCTCGCCCGACGGCGAGATGCCGACGATCTCGGCGCCGGTCCTGATCTCGGCCCCGGCCCGCCGGGCCGCCCGCTCCAGCGCGCCGGAGACCGCGCCCATGCCGCCCACCGGGACGTTCCACTCGCCGGTGCCGTCGCCGATCACGTGGTAGAGGAAGCACTTGTTGGCCAGCCGGTCGGCGGACGGGTCGGCGAACGTGCCGATCAGCGCGTCGGTGAGCACGACGCCGCGCACGGTGTCGTCGGCGAACCGCTCGTCCACGGCCTGCCCGACGGGCCGGGCGAACAGGTCGCGCCAGGCCTCCGGGCCGACCAGGCGCTCGATCTCCGCGGGGGTGCGCAGGGGTTCGAGCAGCGTGGGGGCAAGGGCGCGAGCCACGTCCGCCGTCATGGCGTAGAAGTCGCGCCAGGCGCGGTGGTCGTGCTCACCGCCGGTGACGGCGCGGAAGGAGGCGGCGGTGCGGGCCTCGTCCTCGTTGTCGACGAGCAGGCCGGTGTCGCCCTTGGGGGTGTAGGAGGCGTACCGGCGGCGGCGCAGGTCGAGGTCGAGACCGAGGTCGCGGACGATCCGGGTGGGCAGCAGGCTCACCAGGTAGGAGTAGCGGGACAGGCGGACGTCCACGCCCGGGAAGGCCCGCGTGGAGATCGCCAGGCCGCCGACGTGCCCGAGGCGCTCCAGCACCAGGACCCGGCGGCCGGCTCCGGCGAGGTAGGCGGCCGCGACCAGCCCGTTGTGCCCGCCACCTGCCACGACGACGTCATACGCACCCATCCCCGCACCTTATGACCCGACCTGTGCCCTTAGTCAACGGTTCGCGCGGAGATGGTGCGGCAACTCGCGGGTGGGCCCGGCCGGGGTCCCCTCCCGGCCGGGCCCGGATCCGTCAGCCCGTCCTGTTCACCCAGACGCGCTTGACCGGCCAGGGCGTGAGCCGTACCGAGGAGACTCCGCCGACGGCCGTCCAGCCGCCGGTGAGGACGATCGGCCCGGCGTACGGGTGCGACTGCTCCACTCCGACGGCGTGCTGGCCGGTGCCGGAGGTGCAGCTGCTGTAGGCGTAGCCGCCGCTGACCCAGGCGGTGCAGTCGGTGGGCGCGGCCAGGGCGGGCGACGGCGCGAGGCCCGCCGCCGCCAGGCACATCACCGCCGATCCGGCCAGGGCGACGAGAGGACGACGAAGGCTCATACGGAGTCTCCTGGGTTCGGGGGGTGAACGTGGCCTAACTTTTAGGAAACTTTCCTAAGCGAAAGCTAGATCGTCCGCCCGGCAGCGTCAACAGCCCGCCCGCCGGACCTCCTCACGGGCGGCTGGCGATGGCCAGGAGCGTGGCGGCCGGGGCGGTGAGCGAGCGCCCGCGCCGCCACACCGCGCGCAGGTTCCGCACCAGGTTGAGCCCGGCGAGCGGCACCTCGACCAGGCGGCCGGTCGCGATGTCCGCCTCGACCGCGTAACGGCTGAGCACGGCGGGCGCGGCCCCCGCCTGCGCCGCCCCCTTGACCGCCGAGTTCGACCCGAGCTCCAGGCGGGGGCTGGCCCGGTGGAGGCTCTTGAACGCCACGTCCAGGGTCTCGCGGGTACCTGAGCCCGGCTCGCGTACCACGAGGGGCGTGGCGGCCAGCTCGGCCCCGCGCAGGGCCGTACGGCGGCGGGCCCAGGGATGGCCGGGGGCCACCACGACGACCAGCCGGTCGGTGCCGACCACCCGGCTGTCCAGCCCCTCGGGCACGGTCGGCCCCTCGACGAACCCCAGCTCCACCTCCTCGCCCAGCACCCTGGCCGCGACGTCGGTGGAGTTGACCACGTCCAGCCCCACCTGGACCTCGGGCTCACGGTTCTGCAACTCGCCGAGCCAGCGCGGCACCAGGTACTCGGCCACCGTCATGCTGGCGGCCACCCGCAGGTGGGCCGCCTCGCTGTGCCGCACGGCCTGCACGGCCCGCATCAGCTCCTCGGCCGCGGCCAGCACCTGGGCCGCCCACCCGGCCACCATCCGGCCCTCGGCGGTGAGCGTGGACCCGCGCGGCGTGCGCTCCAGCAGGGGGACGCCGAGGCGGCGCTCCAGCATGGCCACCCGCTTGCTGGCCGACGGCTGGGCCATGCCCGCCGCCTTGGCCGCCTGGCCCAGGCTGCCCAGCTCGCCCACGTCGACCAGCAGCTTCAGCGAGTCGAGATCCGGCAGCGCACTCATAGCCACAGGCTATGGCCTCCCAGTCAACGCGTGTCTACCGGCCGGTACGCAGGCCCCGAAGACTGGCATCATGCCTCTCCCCGACCAGCGGATCCCCCCGCTCACCGCGCCCCGGCCGACACCCGACCCCCGAGGCGGCGAGGCGCCGGCCGCCCCCGCGGCGTCGGTGTGGCCGGGCATCGGGCTGGCCGCCGCCGCCGTGGTGGTGGCCGTGGTGGTGAACCGGTTCGCCCCGGCGTTCAGCCCGGCGGTGATCGCGGTGCTGTCCGGGGCGGTCCTGGCCAACCTCGTGGCCTGGGCGGCGACGTCCGCGCGGTGGGCCGGGGCGGGGGCCGTCTGGGAGCGGTTCAGGCCGGGGCTGGCGTTCGTGGCCCGGCGGGTGCTGCGAGTGGCGATCGCGCTGCTCGGGCTCCAGATCGCGCTGCCGCAGGTGCTCGCGCTCGGCTGGCAGACGCTGGTGATCGTGGTGACGGCGACCGGCGTGACGTTCGCGGTGACGCCGCTGATCGGCCGCCGCCTGGGCCTGTCGCCCGGCACGTCGCTGCTGGTCGCGACCGGGGTGTCCATCTGCGGGGCGGCGGCGGTCGCGGCCATGCGCGAGAGCGCGGACGACGCCGACGACGACGACGACGCGGCCGCCGCGCTGAGCGTGGTCGTGCTCTACGGCAGCGCGGCCATCGTGGCCGTCCCGGCTCTGGCGGCGCTGCTCGGGCTGTCGCCGGCCCAGCTCGGCGTCTGGACCGGCGCGGCCGTGCACGAGGTGGCGCAGGTGGCCGCGATCGGCGCCGCGTCGGGCGTCCTGGCCGCCGCGGTGACGGTCAAGCTGGCCCGCGTCGTGCTGCTGGCCCCGCTCGTCGCCCTGACGTCCTTCCGTGCCCGCCGCTCCGTGGCCGGTGCGCCCGCGGCGAGCCGGCGGGAGGGGCGCCGGACCCCGGTCATGCCGCTGTTCGTGGCGGCGTTCCTCGTCATGGTGGCGGTACGCAGCACCGGCTGGGTGCCGGACGTCGTCACGCGGGCGGTCCCGCAGGTCACCAACGTGCTCATGGCCGCCGCCCTGTTCGGCCTGGGCACCGGGATCGACGTGCGCAAGCTCGTCAAGGGCGGGCGGGCCGTGCTGCTCGGCGCCATCGCCACCGGGCTCATCGCGGCCGTCTCGCTCACCGGGGTCGCCGTGCTGCTGTGACAGCCGCCTGAGTGGACGTCCTGGCCAGGCCACCGTACGCTGCTCTGTTCGGAACAAATTCCGTCAGGCACGCCGTTCTCCCTGAACCGGCCAGGACCACTCAAGGAGCTTGAAACCCGTCATGCGCAGCGCCACCGATCCCTTCCTCCAGCCGTCCGACGAGGTCGCCGAGGCCCTGGCCGGCGGCGCGCCCGTCGTGGCCCTGGAGTCCACGATCATCTCCCACGGCCTGCCGCAGCCGCGCAACCTGGAGGTGGCCCGCGAGCTGGAGGGTGTGGTCCGCGCGGCGGGCGCGGTCCCGGCGACGATCGCCGTCCTCGACGGCGTGGCCAGGATCGGCCTGGACGAGCTGGAGCTGGAGCGCATCGCCACCGAGTCCGGGCTGCGCAAGCTGGGCCAGCGCGACCTGCCGCTGGCCGCCGCCCTGAAGGCGAGCGGGGCGACCACGGTGTCGGCCACGTCGTTCCTGGCCGCCCGCGCCGGCGTCCGGATCTTCGCGACCGGCGGCCTGGGCGGCGTGCACCGCGGCTGGACCGAGGACCAGGACGAGTCCGCCGACCTCGACACCCTGGCCCGCACCCGCATCACGGTCGTGTGCGCGGGCGTGAAGTCGATCCTCGACGTGCCGGCCACGCTGCAGCGGCTGGAGACGCGCGGCGTGACGGTGGCCGGCTACCGTACCGACACCTTCCCCGGCTTCTACCTGAACTCCTCCGGCCAGCCGATCGACTGGCGGATCGAGTCGCCCGAGGACGCCGCCGCCGTCATGCGCGGCCAGGACGCGCTGGCCGGTCCGGAGACCGCGTTCATCGTGGCCAACCCGGTGCCGCGGGACCAGCAGCTCGACCCGGCGCTGCACGACCGCGTGCTGGCCGAGGCGCTGGCCGCCGCCGAGCGCGAGGGCGTCAAGGGGCAGGCGATCACGCCCTTCCTGCTCAGCTACCTCGTCAACGGCACCGGCGGCGCCTCGCTGGAGGCCAACCTGGCCGCCGTACGCGGGAACACCGCCCTGGCCGCCGAGATCGCCGTGGCCTGGTCGCGGGCGTGAGTGACACGGGTCTCCTGGTCGTCGGTGACGTCGTCACCGATGTGGTGGCGCTGCACGGCTCCCCGGTCATGGCGGGCACCGACACCGCCGCGGAGATCGTGCTGCGGCCCGGCGGCTCGGGCGCGAACACCGCCGCCTGGGCCGCCCACCTGGGGGCCGACTCGCGGCTGCTGGCCAAGCTCGGCTACGACAGCAGCGAGTGGCACACGACCGAGCTGGTCAGGACCGGGGTCCGGCCCCACGTGCTGGTGGACCAGGAGCACCCCACGGCGGTCGTGATCGCCATGGTGGACAAGACCGGCGAGCGTTCCATGCTCACCAACCGCGGCGCGGGCGGCCTGATCTCCGACGCCGACTGGGACCCGTCCCTGCTCGACGGTGTCGGGCGGCTGCACCTGTCGGGTTACACGCTGTTCGCGGCGCCCGGCCTCCGCCTGGCCAGGGCCGCCGTCCGGGACGCCGTCGCCGCCGGGGTGCCGGTCAGCATCGACCCGGCCTCGACGGGCCCGCTGCGGGACTTCGGCGTCGAACGTTTCATGCGGGAGACGTCCGCGGCCGACCTGATCATCCCGAACCTGGACGAGGCCCTCGTCCTGACCGGTGCCCCGTCGCCGGAGCGGGCCGCCGTGCTGCTGAGTGAGACGTACGGCACAGCGGTCGTGAAACTGGGCGCCGAGGGCGCGCTGGTGGCGGTGGACGGCGCGGTCACGGCGACGTGCGCGGGCGTGTCCGCCGAGGTCGTGGACTCCACGGGCGCCGGTGACGCCTTCGCGGCCGGGTATCTCGCCGCCATCCTCCAGGGGGCGGACGCCGCGCTCGCGCTGGAGGCGGGTTGCCGTGCCGGTGCGCAATGTGTGGCCCAGGTGGGCGGCCGTCCACGGTACGGTTTGGATCTGAACCGTCTTTACCCTATTCACACTGATTGATAGCTTGCCGCGTAGGCTGCACCATTAGCCACATGCGTACCGGGTTGCCCACGCGGCCCACTGGGGAGGATAAGGTCCGCCGATGGAAGTCGAGTCATCGATCTGCCTGAGCGACCTCGTCCCTGCTCTGCGCTGGAGCCGCCCTCAGCAGGTGGCCGAGGTGCTGGGTGATCCGCGGCTGCCGGCGGGGTGGTGGTCCTCGCTCGCGGTGTCCAGGGCGCTCGGCACGGCGGGTCTCGACTGGGTCTGCGAACGGCTCGCCCGGCTGATCTCCACCCGCTGGGACCATCTGCCGCTGGTGGACCTGCTTCCCGCGCTCGCCGTCCATCAGGTCGATCCGGCGCTGCCCGGCTGGCCGGAGGCCACCCGTACGGCGATCACGGGGCTCGGCGGCTGGCAGCGGCTGCGCCGCCTGTCGCCCGGCGATCTCGGCACCCCGTCGGCGACGCCCGAGGTGGTGGTCGGCTCGGTGCTGCGCGAGGTGCTCGGGCGCATCCCGGCGCAGCGGGAGGCCGTACCCGCTCAGCAGTCCGCCTCGCCGGACGTCACCCGTCCGCTCGCGCGTGGCGCGACGGGGTCTTTCCCGGCCGTCCCGGTGGCCGAGCCCGATGCGTACGCCGCCCAGCCCGGCAGCGGCCCCCAGCGCCCGCCCGCCGCCTTCACCCCGCACAGCGACGCCTTCCCCGCTCAGCCCCAGGGCGCCCCGCGCCAGGCCCCGGCCGGTGAGGGCGGCCTGCCGCAGCGCCCGGCCGCGGCCCGGCCCGCCGCCCAGCAGCCCGGCTCGTTCCCCCCGCCGCCCGAGAGCGGCCAGGGACACCAGACCGGCTCCTTCACCGCCCAGCCCGACGCCGCCCGCCAGACCGGATCGTTCCCGGCCCAGCCCGAAGGCGCCCGCCAGACCGGCTCGTTCCCGGCTCAACCCGAAGGCGGCCGTCAGACCGGGTCGGTCCCGGCTCAGCCCGCCAATGGGCCTCAGACCGGGTCGTTCCCCGCGCAGCCGTCCGGTGGGCCTCAGACCGGGTCCTTCCCGGCGCAGGGTGGTGCACGGCTGCCGCAGCGGCCCACCGCCGGGCGTCCGGACGGCGGCCCGCAGGCCCCCGACGGCCCCCCGTACGCCGCCCCCGTCCCCGGCGGGACGCCCGCTCCCGGCCAGGTCCCCGCCGACCCCGACCACGCGATGGTCCGCGTCGTGGACGGCCTGTTCCGCAGCCTGGACAAGCTGGAGCTGGCCGTCGCCGTGCACCGGCTGTTCGCCGAGGACCCGGTCAGCCTGCGCACGCTGGCCCACAAGCTGCTGGTGGACCGCGAGGTGCTCTCCCAGGCCCAGCGCACCGCCGAGGAACGCGTCCTGCACTGGCTGCGCTCGTCGGAGTCCGCGCCGGTCACCGGCCACATGTTCCGGCTCACCGAATGGCTCGGCGCGGCGGCCACCGAGGAGCAGCTCATCGGCGCCGACCCGGCCCACCCCGCGATGGTCCCGTCGCTGCGCACGCCTCTGTGGCGGGTCTTGGTGACGCTCATGCCCGACCGCCGCCTCCAGGACGGCTGGCTGGTCGTCGGCGACATCCACGGCCTCCAGGCCCGTACGCGGCAGCTCCTGGCCGCCGCCCCGCCGGACACCGACGTCGTGGAGCTGCTCGCCGAGCTGGGCATCCGCGCCCACTCCGCCAAGGCGTGGCTCGACGCCCTGCCCTCGGAGTCGGCCCCCGGCCCGGCGGACGCCTCCCCGCAGCCCGCCCAGCCGCTCCCCCGCCGTACGCCGGGCGCCAACGGCCACCACCACCGGGGCGGCCAGCCCATCCCGACGGCGGGCGCGAACTCGATCGACCCCTCGGCGGCCCTGGCCACGTTGTCCGCGCTGTCCGGCGGCCGGTCGGGCATGCTGCCCGGCAGCCTGGCCGGAACGCCGGCCACGCCGCCTCCGCCGCTGCCGAGCCCGTCGTCCGACCCGCGCCGCTGGCAGCGCATCGAGGTCACCCCGGAACACCTCAGGGGCGGCCCGGTGCCGGTGCCGGAGGGCTACGCGGCCCAGCTCGGCATGCGTCCGGGCACCCTGCTGTCGGTGACCGGGCCCGGCGACAACGCGATCGTGCTGGTCTGGCAGGGCCACCAGCCGGTCTTCGACTCGCTGCAGCCGGTGCTCATGCGCCTGAACGCCCGCCCCGGCGACCAGGTCTACGTCACGGTGGACGGCTACCGCCTGGAGGCCCAGCTCACCGGCTGACGCTCGCGCCTACGCGGTCACCCGAACAGGCCCAGCCGGTGGGCCGTGGCCGCCGCCTCGCCGCGGGTGGCGACGCCCAGCTTGGCCAGGATGTTGGAGACGTGCACGCTGACCGTCTTCACCGAGATGAACAGCGCCGCGGCGATCTCCCGGTTGCTGCGCCCGTTGCTCACCTCGCGCAGCACCTCCAGCTCGCGCGCGGTCAGCCCCAGCGGCGGTCCGTCGGGCTCGTCGGCGCCGCCGACGCGGGCCCGCCGTCCGAACACGTCGAGCTGTTCGAGCAGCGGCGTGGCGCCCAGCTGCGCGGCCAGCTCCCGCGCCCGCGCCACCATCGCGGCCGCGGCCCGCCGGTCGCCCTCGGCCAGCGCCGCCTGGGCGGCCCCCACCAGGCACTGCGCCTCCGCGTACGGCTGCCGCAACCCCGCCCAGGCCGCCACCGCCGACTCCCACGCCTTGAGCTGGGCCGCCCCGCCGAGCCCCTCCTCCGGCCCGGTCAGCGCCGCGAACGTCAGCCGCTGCGCCTCCTGGAGGTCGCCGTCGACGGCCAGCTCCCGCGCCACCTCCCGCAGCCGCTCCACGACGGCCGCCGCGACCCCCGCGTGCGGCGCGCCGGCCTCGCCGAGAGCGGGCCGGGCGAGCTGCGCGAACGTCACCAGCAGCGGCCAGGCGTAGCGCGGCGAGGGCCGCAGGTCCTGCTTCTCCAGCCCCCGGGCCGCGGCCTCCAGCGCCTCGCCGAGCCGCCCCTGCGCCCGCAGCAGCAGGACCTGCCTGCGCAGCTGCGGCAGCACGGTCTGGTCCCGGTAGGTGCCGCGCGCGAACACGCTGGCGGAGGACGACAGCAGCCTGTCGGCCCGGTCGATCTGCCCCCGCGCGAGCGCGATGTCCATCACGAACCCCTGGAGGCTGGCCCGGTAGGGGGCCGGCGGCGCGAGGTCGAGCGCCTGCTCGACCACCTGGAGCGCCTCGTCCCAGCGGCCCAGCGAGAGCAGCGGCTCGGTCAGGTTGATCGCCAGGAACGTGCCGGACGTGCGCGCCAGGCCGTAGTGCCCGGCCTCCTGCACGCCCTCGCGGGCGACCTGGGCGGCCCGCTCGTGCCGTCCTGCGCCCTCCAGCGCGTCGGACTCGGAGATCGCGCAGCGCATCAGCGCGTTGTAGGCGCCCTGGGCGCGGGCGACCCGGCGCGCCTCGGCGAACTGCCCGAGCTGGGCCTCGATGTCGGAGAAGCGGGACCGCGCCCAGGCGAGGCTGATGAGCGCGTGGGCCTCGACGTTGGCGTCGCCCATCTCGTGGCCGATCTCCATGGCGAGCTGCGCCGTCGCCAGCTTCTCCGGCCAGTCCTCCGGACGGTGCAGCATGCGCGCCAGCGTCTCCAGGACCTGGCCGCGCAGCTTGGTCGGCGGCTCGGCGGGCACCAGCTCGGCCGCCTGGCGCAGGTCGTCGAGGTAGCCGGCGCGGCCCAGGTCGTAGCGGGTCAGGCCGCGCTGGCGCAGCAGGGTGGCCGCGGTGATCGGGTCGGCGTCGAGGTCGACCTCGGCGAGCGCGGCCCCGGCCATGGCCAGGCTGCGTTCGTACTCGCCGGCGAGGTGGGCGACCGTGGCGGTCTGCCGCAGCACGTCGAGGCGGCCGCAGCCGATGCGCTCGGCGGCGTCGGGCACCTGGTCCCACAGCTCCAGCACCCGCGAGAGCATCCTGAGCTGCTCGTCGTAGGCGGTGGACTTGCGGGCCGCGGCGGCCGCGCGCCAGGCGCTGACCAGCGCCCAGGTGGAGTCGTGGGCGGAGTGCCAGTGGTGGGCCAGCTCGATCGCGCCGCGCGGGGCGGGCAGGATCGACAGGTCGCGTTCGAGTGCCTCGGCGTAGCGGGTGTGGAGGCGGGTGTGCTCGCCGGGCAGCAGGTCGTCGTGGAGCGCCTCGCGGATGAGCGCGTGCCGGAAGCCGTAGCCCTCGCCGTCGACCACCAGCACGTTGCCCGCCACGGCGGGGCGCAGCGCCCGCGACAGGGCGGTGTCGTCGAGCCCGGCCACCGCGCTCAGCAGGTCGTGCTCGATGCGCTGGCCGCCCGCGCTGGCCACCCGCAGCAGCTCCTGGGTCTCGTCGGGCAGCCGCTCGACGCTGGCCAGCAGCAGGTCGCGCAGGGACTCGGGGAGCATGTCGCCGCCGTCGGCCTCGCTCAGCAGCGCCTCGACGAACAGCGGGTTGCCCTCGCTGCGGGCGTAGATCAGGTCCATCGCGGCGGCCGACGGCTCGCGCCGCAGGATGCTGGCCGCCTGCGCGACGGCCTCCCTGCGGGTGAGCCTGCGCAGCTCGACCCGGCTCACCCACTCGATGCGGCCCAGCTCGGCCAGCATCGGCCGGAGCGGATGGGTGCGGTGGAGCTCGTCGGTGCGGTAGGTGACCACGATCATCAGCCGGGCCGCCGTGCGCTGGTAGCGGACCAGGAAGGACAGCAGGTCGCGGGTGGAACGGTCGGCCCAGTGGGCGTCCTCGACCACCAGCAGCACCGGACGTTCCTCGGCCAGGCGCTCCAGCAGCCCGAGCACCTGCTCGAACAGCCGGGCCCGCGCCTCGGCGCCGTCCTTGTCCGGCTCGCCGAACTCGGGCAGCAGCCGGGCCAGCCCGCGCGTCGTGCCCCCGGGCACCAGCGCCGCCACGCCGTCGCGCCCGAGCTCGCGCACGAGCCCGCGCAGCACGGCCGTGAACGGCGCGAACGGCAGGCCCTCGGTGCCCAGCTCCAGGCAGCCGCCGACGAGCACCCGCGCATCGCCCGCCCGGTCGATGAACTCGCTGATCAGGCGGGTCTTGCCGACCCCCGCCTCGCCGCCGACGAGCACGGTGGACGACGCGCCCGCACGTGCTCTGACCAGGGCGTCGCCCAGAGCGTGCAGCTCGCGGGCGCGCCCGACGAACAGGGGGCTGACGGTGTGAATGCTCACGCCCCAAGGATGCCATCAAACACCGACAAAACGGACCGAAACTCCAGGCCGTCGTCTGTCAGCGCAAAACCTTGCGGAAGAAGGTGGCCGACGCCTCGTAGCCCAGGGCGTGGTAGAACTCCGGCGCCCGCCGGGTGGCCATCGCCACGTACCCGGCCCGCCGGGTACGCGCCCACGCCTCGAACTCCTCCAGCAGCCGGCGGCCGATGCCCTGCCGGCGCGAGCCCGACTGGACCATCGCCTCCTCGACCCAGGCGACCGGCCCGTTGGCGAACAGCGTCAGGTGCACGAACCCCAGCAGGTATCCGTGGACGCGTCCGCCCACGACGGCCGTGAGCAGCAGGGCGTCCTCGTTGCGCAGGAGTTGCGGGAGCGCGGCGTCGAAGGCCGCGCGCTCCGGCCTGAAGGTCAGCCCGAACTCGCGCGCCAACGCGAACACCTCGTCCGCGTCCGCCTTCTCCGCCCTCCTGATGAGAAGATCGTCCGCCGTCATGAGGTACGACACTAGAACCTCTGTGCCCTTTCGTCCATCGTGCCACGGGAGTGTGCCGTGACGTCCGGTACGGCGTCCGGTCAGAGGTCGCCGAGGCCGAGCTGACGGGCGATGAGCATGCGCTGCACCTCGCTGGTGCCCTCGCCGATCTCCAGGATCTTGGCGTCGCGGTAGAAGCGGCCGACCGGGAACTCGTTCATGAAGCCGTACCCGCCGAACACCTGGGTGGCGTCGCGGGAGTTGTCCATGGCCGCGTTCGAGGACACCAGCTTGGCGATCGCCGCCTCCTTCTTGAACGGCACCCCGGCCAGCATCTTCTCGGCCGCGTGGTAGTAGGCCAGGCGGGCGGTGTGCGCGCGCACCTCCATGTCGGCGATCTTGAACTGGATGGCCTGGTAGTGGCCGATCGGGTGGCCGAACGCCTTGCGGTCCCTGACGTACTTGAGGCATTCGTCCACGCAGCCCTGGGCCAGGCCCACGCTGAGCGCGGCGATGGCGATGCGGCCCTCGTCGAGGGTCTGCAGGAACTGCGCGTAGCCGCGTCCCCGCTCGCCGAGCAGGTTGGCGGCGGGCACCCGGCAGTCGGAGAAGGACAGCTCGCGGGTGTCGGAGGCGTTCCAGCCGACCTTGGAGTACTTCTTGGAGACGGTGAACCCCGGCGTGCCGCTCGGCACCAGGATCGTGGAGATCTCCCGCTCGCCGGTGAGCGCGGCCACGCCGATCACGCCGGTGATGTCGGTGCCGGAGTTGGTGATGAACGCCTTCGTCCCGTTGATCACCCATTCGCCGCCGTCGAGCACGGCGGTCGTCCGCATGCCGCCCGGCACGTCGGAGCCGCCGCCGGGCTCGGTCAGCCCGAACGCGCCCAGCATCTCGCCGGAGGCCAGCCGGGGCAGCCACTCCTGGCGCTGCTCGTCGGTGCCGAACCGGTAGATCGGCATCGCGCCCAGCGAGACCGCGGCCTCCAGGGTGATCGCCACGCTGGAGTCGGCGCGGGCCAGCTCCTCCAGGGCCAGGCACAGCGCGAAGTAGTCGCCGCCCATGCCGCCGTACTCCTCCGGGAACGGCAGGCCGAACAGCCCCATGTCGGCCATCTTGCGCACGATGTCGTAGGGGAACTCCTCGCGCTCGTAGTAGTCGCCGATCACGGGCGCCACCACGTCACGGGCGAACGCCTCGACGGTCTTGCGCAACTCTTGGTATTCGTCGTTCAGCATGATCAGCCTTTCGCGAGGGCCTGGACGACGCGCGAGGGGCTGGGCCGGCCCAGCCGCTCGGCCAGCCAGGTGCTGGTGGACACGAGTTTGTCCAGGTCGAGCCCGGTCTCGATGCCGAGCCCGCGCAACATCCACACGAGGTCTTCGGTGGCCAGGTTGCCGGTGGCGGACTCGGCGTACGGGCAGCCGCCGATGCCGCCGGTGGAGGCGTCGACGGTGGTCACGCCCGCCTTGAGGGCGGCGAGCGTGTTGCCGAGCGCCTGCCCGTAGGTGTCGTGGAAGTGCACGGCGAGCCGCTCGGGGCCGCCGAACGCGCCGATCAGCTCGGTGACGTGGCCCGGCGTGCCGACGCCGATCGTGTCGCCGAGCGACAGCTCGTAGCAGCCGAGCCCGAGCAGCCGCTCGCCGACCGCGACGACCTGCCCGACCGGCGTGGGCCCCTCCCAGGGGTCGCCGAAGCACATCGACACGTACGCGCGCACCCGCAGCCCGTGCTCCAGCGCCCTGGCCACGACCGGCTCGAACATGTCGAACTGGCTCTCCAGCGTGCGGTTGAGGTTCTTGGCGGCGAAGGTCTCGGTGGCGCTGGCGAAGATCGCGATCTCGGTGACGCCCAGCTCCAGCGCCCGGTCGAGCCCGCGCTCGTTGGGCACCAGCACCGGGTAGCGCACGCCTGGCCTGCGGTCGAGGCGGCCGAGCAGCTCACCGGCGTCGGCCAGCTGCGGCACCCACTTGGGGTGCACGAAGCTGGTCGCCTCGATGACCCGGTGGCCGGCGTCGGCCAGCCGGTCGATGAACTCGGCCTTCACCTCGACCGGCACGATCGCCGACTCGTTCTGCAGGCCGTCGCGCGGGCCCACCTCGTAGACCGTGACCCGCTCGGGAAGCCCTTGCATGCGGTACGGCATCACGCCTCCTCACCGGTGACCACGGCCAGCACGGCGTCCATGTCGACCGGCCTGCCCGGCTGGACGGGCAGCTCGGCGACCACGCCGTCGCACGGGGCGGTGACCGTGTGCTCCATCTTCATGGCCTCGACGACGACCAGCGGCTGCCCCTTGCTCACCTGGTCGCCGGGCTGCACCGTGACCAGCAGGACGGTGCCGGGCATGGGGCTCCTGACCACGCCGTCGCCGGCCGCGGCCGCGCCGGGCCGGTCGCCCGGGTCGCCGATGAGGTGGCGGGTGAACGCCCACGACTCGCCGTCCTTGCCGAGCCAGAGCGTGTCGCCGTGACGGGCGGTCAGGTAGCGGGCGGTCCGGCCGCCGAGTGTGACGGCCGCCTCGCCGCCGCCGGTCGTGATCCGGGCGGGCACCGCCTCGCCGTCGAGCAGCACCTCGGCCGAACGGCCGGGCAGGCCGCGGACGGGCACCGCGTGCACGCCGTCGCGCGACTCCAGCCGCCAGGTCGTCCAAGCGGGCTCGCCGACCCGCCAGCCGTCGGTGACCTGCCAGGGGTCGGGGCCCTGCGGCAGCGTGTGGAAGATCAGCGCCGCCGCCGCGGCCACCTCGCGCGGCACGCCGGACTCCGGCAGCAGCTCGGGCAGCACCCGTTCGACCAGGCCGGTGTCCAGCTCGCCCGCCACGACCGCGGGGTGGCGGGCGAGCGCGCGCAGGAACGGCACGTTGGTGACCACGCCCAGCACCGCGGTACGGGCGAGCGCCCGGTCGAGCGCCCTGAGCGCCGCCCCGCGCTCCGGCGCCCAGGCGATCACCTTGGACAGCATGGGGTCGTAGTCGCTGCCGACGACGCCGTCCTCGGCCAGGCCGGAGTCGACCCGCACCCGGCCCGGCCCGTCGTCGCCGGGCTCGCGCAGGGCCAGCACGCGCCCGCCGCTGGGCAGGAAGCCGCGCGCCGGGTCCTCGGCGTAGACCCGCGCCTCGACGGCGTGGCCGTCGAGCCGCACCTGCTCCTGGCCGAACGGCAGCGGCTCGCCGGCCGCGACGCGCAGTTGCAGCTCCACCAGGTCCAGGCCGGTGACCAGCTCGGTGACCGGGTGCTCGACCTGGAGCCGGGTGTTCATCTCCATGAAGTGGTAGGAGCCGGTGGTGCCGTCGACGATGAACTCGACCGTGCCCGCGCCGACGTACCCGACCGAGCGGGCGGCCTCGACGGCCGCGGCGCCCATGTCGGCGCGCATGGCGGGGGTCACGAAGGGCGACGGCGCCTCCTCGATGATCTTCTGGTGCCGTCGCTGCAGGCTGCACTCGCGCTCGCCCAGGTGCACGACGTTGCCGTGGGCGTCGGCCATGACCTGGATCTCGATGTGCCGGGGGTTCTCGACGTAGCGCTCGATGAGCAGGGTGCCGTCGCCGAACGCCGCCCGCGCCGTACGGCGGGCCGACTCCAGCGCGTCGGGCAGCTCGGCGGCCGAGCGCACCAGCACCATGCCCTTGCCGCCGCCGCCCGCGGACGGCTTGATCAGCGCCGGGAACTCGGCCCACTCCGCAAGGTCGTCGCCCGGCTCGGCCCCGCCGGGGACGACCGGCACGCCGGCCGCCGACACCGTGGCCTTGGCGCGGATCTTGTCACCCATGGCGTCGATGGCCTCGGGGGACGGGCCGACGAAGACGAGCCCGGCCTCGGCGCAGCGTCGCGCGAACGCGGCGTTCTCGGCCAGGAAGCCGTAGCCGGGATGGACGGCCTGCGCGCCGGAGGCGAGCGCCGCCTCGACGATCGCCTCGATGTCCAGATATTTCGAGACTTCGAGGGCGATGTCTGCTTCGCGGGCGTGCCTGGCGCCCGCGTCCGGCGGCGTGAACACCGCCACCGACTCGACGCCGAGCGCGCGCAGCGTCCGGACGACCCGGACGGCGATCTCGCCCCGGTTGGCGATGAGAACACGGTCGAAGAACATGATCACATCCGGAAGACGCCGTAGCCGGCGGGTTCGAGCGGCGCGTTGGCCGCCGCGGACAGGGCCAGACCGAGGACGGTGCGGGTGTCGAGCGGGTCGATCACGCCGTCGTCCCAGAGCCGGGCGGTGGAGTAGTAGGGGTTGCCCTGGTGCTCGTACTGGGCGCGGATGGCGTCGGGGTCGGCGTTGCCGACCGTGGTCAGCACGTTCGCCGCCTGCTCACCGCCCATGACGGAGATGCGGGCGTTGGGCCACATCCACAGGAACCTGGGCGAGTACGCCCGTCCGGCCATGGCGTAGTTGCCCGCCCCGAACGAGCCGCCGATCACCACCGTGAACTTGGGCACCCGCGCGCACGACACGGCCGTCACCATCTTGGCGCCGTGCTTGGCGATGCCGCCCGCCTCGTACGCCTTGCCGACCATGAACCCGCTGATGTTCTGCAGGAACACCAGCGGGATGCGGCGCTGGTCGCACAGCTCGATGAAGTGCGCGCCCTTCATCGCCGACTCGCTGAACAGGATGCCGTTGTTGGCCACGATGCCCACCGGGTGGCCGTGCAGGTGGGCGAAGCCGGTGACCAGGGTGGAGCCGTACTCGGCCTTGAACTCCAGGAAGCGCGAGCCGTCCACCAGGCGGGCGATGACCTCACGCACGTCGTAGGGCTGGCGGGTGTCGGCCGGGACGAGGCCGTAGAGGTCGCGCGGGTCGTGCCGCGGCTCCTCGGGGGCGACCGTGTCCCAGGGGCGGGGGGCCCGGGGGGCCAGCGTCGAGACGATGTCGCGGACGATGGCCAGGGCGTGGGCGTCGTCCTCGGCCAGGTGGTCGGTGACGCCGCTGACCCGGGAGTGCAGGTCGCCGCCGCCCAGCTCCTCGGCCGTGACCTCCTCGCCGGTGGCCGCCTTCACCAGGGGCGGACCGCCCAGGAAGATCGTGCCCTGGCCGCGGACGATGACCGCCTCGTCGCTCATGGCCGGCACGTACGCGCCGCCGGCGGTGCACGAGCCGAGCACCGCGGCGATCTGCGGGATGCCGCGGGCCGACATCGTGGCCTGGTTGTAGAAGATGCGCCCGAAGTGCTCCCGGTCGGGGAAGACCTCGTCCTGCCTGGGGAGGAACGCGCCGCCGGAGTCGACCAGGTAGACGCAGGGCAGGTGGTTGTGCAGGGCCACCTCCTGCGCGCGCAGGTGCTTCTTGACGGTCATCGGGTAGTACGTGCCGCCCTTGACGGTCGCGTCGTTGGCCACGACCACGCACTCGCGCCCGGCCACCCTGCCGACGCCGGTGATGATCCCGGCGGCGGGCGCCTGGTCGTCGTAGAGGCCGCCGGCCGCCAGCGGCGACAGCTCCAGGAAGCGGGAACCCGGGTCGAGCAGCCCGTCGACGCGGTCGCGTGGCAGCAGCTTGCCGCGCTCGACGTGGCGCTGCCGCGACCGCTCGGGACCGCCGAGCGCCGCCGCGGCCAGCCGTTCGAGCAGCTCGGCGGCCAGCCGCTCGTTGAGCTCGGCGTTGCGTTTGTACGCCTCGCTCCCGGGCGCCACGGCCGACTTCAGCACCGGCCAGTCGCTCATGAGTCCCCTCTCGTCATGGCCGAGATGTTAGTCATCATTAACGTAATCGTCTAGCATGTGAGACGTGACCACTGCCTCCACACCTACCCGCGAGCGCGGCAGAAGGCGCATGGAGATCCTCGCGGCGGCCGCCCGGCTGTTCGCCGCGCGCGGTTTCCACGGGGTCTCCATCGAGGACATCGGGGGCGCGGTCGGCGTCTCGGGCCCCGCGCTCTACCGGCACTTCAGCGGCAAGGAGGCGCTGCTCGCCGAGATGCTGCTCGACGTCAGCTCGCGGCTGCGGGAGTCGGCGGTGGCGGTGGCCACCTCCTCCGACGGGCCGGCCGAGACGCTCGACGCGCTGCTCAACGTGCAGATCACGTTCGCGCTCGACCAGCCGGCGCTGATCACCGTGCACGACCGCGAGCTGGGCAACGTGCCCGAGCCGGAGCGGCGCAGGATCAGGCGGCTGCAGCGCCTCTACGTAGAGGAGTGGGTGACCGCGCTGGCCGAGCTGCACCCGGCGTGCCCGCCGGCCCGGCTGCGCGCGGCGACGCACGCGGTCTTCGGCCTGCTCAACTCGACGCCCCACAGCGCGGGCGAGCTGGCCCCGCACGACATGCGCCCCCTGCTGCACACGATGGCCCGCGCCGCCATCGAGGCCAGCGTTAACAATCACTAACTGACAGACAGCGCCGTCAGGCCGGACGAAAACCCTGAAGCGTCGTAGACCTCTGCAAACGGTCACGGATCCGGGTCAAACGGACCGGGCCACAATCTGTCATGCACTCCGGCAGACGGCGGCGGCGATGACGGACATAATCAGGGTGTGGCGCGCGACACTGTTGAGACACATTTCATCCAATCCGTTGAGGCGCTGAAGTCAGGCCCCGCCCGAGATCCCGGCGGCCCGGTGCGCGAGGGCACGTCGCTCACCGGCGACCGGTGCCGGACCCTGTTCCAGCGCCAGCTCGACAGCCGCCTGCTCGACATCGCCGCCCGCTGGCTCCGCGAGCAGGACGAAGGCTTCTACACGATCGGGTCGGCCGGCCACGAGGGCAACGCGGCGGTCGCCGCCGCGGCCAGGGCGAGCGACCCGGCGCTGCTCCACTACCGGTCCGGCGCCTTCTACCTGACCAGGTCCGAGCAGGCCGGCCGGCTGCCCGAGCAGGGCCTTCGCGACGTGCTGATGGGCCTCACCGCGGCGGCCGACGAGCCGATCGCGGGCGGCCGGCACAAGGTGTTCGGCCACCCCCACCTGGCCGTCATCCCGCAGACCTCGACGATCGCCAGCCACCTGCCGCGCGCCGTGGGCGTGGCCTTCGCCATCGAACGGGCCGCCGCGCTCGGCGACCGGTCGGCCTGGCCGCCCGACGCCATCGCCGTGTGCAGCTTCGGCGACGCCTCGATCAACCACGCCAGCGCCCTGACCGGGCTCAACACCGCCTCCTACGCCACCTTCCAGGGGCAGCCGCTGCCCATCCTGTTCGTGTGCGAGGACAACGGGATCGGCATCAGCGTCCGCACCCCCAAGGGCTGGGTGGAGGCGGCGGCGCGGCGGCCGGGCATCGCCTACTTCGCCGCCGACGGCTGCGACCTGGCCGACGCCTACGACGCCGCCACGCTCGCCGTCCAGCACGTCCGCGCCAACCGCTCCCCCGCGTTCCTGCACCTGACCACCGTGCGGCTGATGGGGCACGCCGGGTCCGACGTCGAGTCGGCCTACCGCACCCAGCGGGAGCTGCGGGCCGACATGGAGCGCGACCCGCTCGTCCGCACCGCGCGGCTGCTGGTGGAGGCCGGCCTGGAGACGCCGGAGGAGCTGCTCAAGACGTACGAGTCGGCGCGCGAGCACATCCTGCGCATCGCCCTGGAGACCACCCGCGCCCCGCGGCTCGGCTCGGCCGCGGAGGTCATGGAGCCGATCGCGCCGCGCCGTCCCGACCTGATCGCCAACATCAGCCCGACCGCCGCCGAGGGCCCGCTCAGGGAGAAGGCGTTCGCCGGCTCGCTGCCCGAGCTGGAGAAGCCGCTGACGTTGTCGCAGACCATCAACCGCACGCTCGCCGACGCGCTGGTGGTCTACCCCGAGATGACGGTCTTCGGCGAGGACGTCGCCAGGAAGGGCGGCGTCTACGGCGTCACCCGGGGGCTGCAGAAGCGGTTCGGCGGCTCGCGGGTGTTCGACACGCTCCTCGACGAGCAGGCCATCCTCGGCCTCGCGCTCGGCTCGGCCGTGTCCAACCAGCTGCCGGTGCCGGAGATCCAGTACCTGGCCTACCTGCACAACGCGCTCGACCAGATCCGCGGCGAGGGCGCCACCCTGTCGTTCTTCTCGCGCGGCGCCTACACCAACGGCATGGTCGTCCGCGTCGCCGGCTACGCCTACCAGAAGGGCTTCGGCGGCCACTTCCACAACGACAACGCGGTGGCCGCGCTGCGCGACATCCCGGGCCTGGTCCTCGCCTCGCCCGCGCGTCCCGACGACGCCGCCGCCATGCTGCGCACCTGCCTGGCCGCCGCCCGTACGGCCGGGTCGGTCTGCGTGTTCCTGGAGCCTATCGCGCTCTACCACACGCGTGACCTGTTCGAGGAGGGCGACGGCGGCTGGCTGGCGCCGTACACGCCGCCGGGGCGCTGGCGCGAGACGCACGTGCCCATCGGCCGGGCCCGCTCGTACGGCGAGGGCCGTGACCTGACGATCGTGACGTTCGGCAACGGGCTGCGGATGAGCCTGCGCGCCGCGGTCCGGCTCACCCAGGAGGGCTACGGCTGCCGCGTCCTCGACCTGCGCTGGCTGGCCCCGCTGCCGGTGGACGACCTGCTGCGGGCGGCCGAGCTGACCGGCAAGGTGCTGATCGCCGACGAGACCCGCCACTCCGGGGGCGTGTCCGAGGGCGTGACGACCGAGCTGATCGACGCCGGGTTCACGGGGCAGGTGGCCCGGGTGACCTCGGCCGACAGCTTCATCCCGCTGGGCGACGCGGCCAACCACGTGCTGCTGTCGGAGGAGGAGATCGAGCAGGCGGCGCGCAAGCTACTGGGCTGAGCGCGCCCCTCTGACGCAGACCGGCTTCGACCAGGCGACCGTGGTGGCCGCCGAGATGCGCAGCGGCACGCCCACCAGGAAGCAGTAGCCAGTGTCCGGGTCGAGCCCGGCGACGCGGCCACTGGTGGCGCCCGGCCCGAGGGCGACGACGGTCACGTCGCCCCCGCCCGCCCGCGAACGTTGCAGGACGACCGGGTAGCGGCGGGCGTCGGCCGGGAGCGCCCAGCTCAGCTCCACCAGGGCGCCGCGGTCGGCGGTGACCTTGAGCCTGCGGGGGGCGAGTGCGGCGACGTCCCGCTTGCTGATCGGCGGCGGGGTGGTGGCGGCGGTCGCCGCGGGGGTCGCGGCCTCGGGGCGCCGGTCGGCGGGGCCCGGGCCGGCGGGCGGCCGCAGCGACAGGTAGACGGCCAGGCCCGTGCCGGCGATCGCCACGGCCGCGACCGCGCCCCCGATCAGCAGGCGCCTTCCGAGGCTCCCGGCCCCAGCGGGCGGCGTCGTGGGAGCCTCCCGCCGAGCGCCGCCCACGTCCCCCGCCGTGGGAGCCTCCCGCCTTGCTCCGGCCGCGCCTCCCGCCGTGGGAGCCTCCCGCCTTGCTCCCCCCATGTCCCCCGCAAGGCCGGGCGGTGGCGGGGCGGGTGCGGGGGCGTGGGGGTGGGCGAGCCGGCTGCCGGTGGCGGGGAGGGAGGAGTCGCCTGGATGCGGCGGGGCCTGCGGGCGGCGCGGGACGGTGGACGTCGCGGGCCCCGGCCCCGGATCCTGGCCCACCAGGTCGGTCACCGACAACCCCAGCTCGGCCTGCACCTCCTGCAACCGCCGCGCCAGCTCCCTGGCCGAGCCGGGCCGCCGCTCGGGCTGCTTGGACATAGCGTGCAGGACCGTCCCGAACACCGCCGGCGGCACGTCCGGCCGGTTGATCGGCGGCGGGTCGAGGCTCAGCACCCGGTACATCAGCGGCGCGATCGACGGGTCGGCCGGGTTGTGGAAGGCGGGCTGCCCGGCCAGCAGGTGGTAGAGCGTCGAGCCCAGGGAGTAGATGTCGCCGGAGGCCGAGTGCGGCTGCCCGGTGAGCACCTCCGGGGCGGCGTGCAGCGGGGTGAACGCCTGGGAGGTGGCCGAGATCTCCGCGGAGTCCACCACCCTGGCGACGCCGAAGTCGGCGATGGCGGGCTCGCCGTAGCGGGAGACGAGGATGTTCTGCGGCTTGATGTCGCCGTGCAGCACCCCGGCCTCGTGCACGGCGGCCAGCGCGCCGGCCAGCTTGACGCCCGCGCGCAGCACGTCGGGCACTCCGAGCGGCCCCTCCTTGCGGACCTTGTCGCGCAGCGAGCCGTTCTCGAAGAAGTCCATCGCGATGTACGGCTTGCCCGAGCGCGTCACGCCGGTGTCGAAGACGGTCACGACGTTGGGATGGCCGGTCAGGCGGCCGGTGAGCCGGAGCTCGCGCTGGAAGCGGCGCATGGTGCGCTGGTCGACCCGGTCGACCGACAGGACCTTCAGCGCCACGACCCGGTCGAGGCGCTCCTGGTAGGCGCGGTAGACGACGGCGAAACCGCCCTGGCCCGCCTGATCGAGTACCCGGTAGCCGGGCGCGTCCTCGGCTGGCAACACGGCACTCCCCCCTGTTGCCGGTGAGTTTAATGTGAAATTTCGGCTTTCAGGGGGTCAACGGGTTCATCAGGTACGCGCCGAACACCACCGACACGGCGGCCACGACCAGGAAGAAGAAGACGTAGAAGCCGCCGGGCAGGAACGTCAGCCGGGCGAGCTGGTCGGCGTCGGAGTCTCTGGCCTGCCGCCTGCGCCGCTTGCGCTGCAGCTCGACGATCGGCCGGACGCCGCCGAACAGCAGGAACCACGTCGCGACCAGGGCCACGATCTGCTGGACCTCGGCGGGGGCGTACATGGACAGGGCGAACACCGCGCCGCCGGTGACCAGCAGGATCAGCGCGCCGTAGAGGTTGCGGATCAGCAGCAGCATGCACACCAGGAAGAGCAGCACGCTCCAGATCAGCAGCGTGATGCGGCCCTGCTCGGTCAGCCAGGCGGCGGCCAGCCCCAGCAGCGAGGGGGCCAGGTAACCGGCGAGCGCGGTCAGCACCATGCCGGGGCCGTTGGGGCGGCCCCTGGTCAGCGTGACGCCGGAGGTGTCGGAGTGGAGCCGGATGCCTTCGAGCTTGCGGCGGGTGAGCAGCGCCATGACCGCGTGACCGCCCTCGTGGGCGATCGTGATCAGGCCCCTGGACACCTGCCAGGGTGTGCGGAACGCGACGACCGCGAGCGCGGCCAGCGCCGAGACCAGCACGACCCAGGGGTCGGGGTCAGGCTGAACCTTGATCAGGTGGGCCCAGAGCATGTCCATCGAGGAGAAACACTAGCCGGGTAAAGTCCCGGTTGTGGCCGCAGAACTACATTCTGACGCGGACGTTCCGGCGTGGTGGCGCGAGCTCGGGCTGCCGGGTCTGATCGACCTGCATGTGCACTTCCTGCCCGAACGAATGGAACGCCGGGTCTGGCATCACTTCAACCACGGCGGCCCGCTGATGGGCGCCGGCTGGAAGATCGAGTACGAACGGCCGGTCGAGGAGCGGCTGACCAGGCTGCGCGAGATGGGCGTACGGCGTTTCCCCGCCCTGGCGTACGCGCACCGGCCGGACATGGCGCGCGACCTCAACGCCTGGACGCTCGACTTCGCCCGCCGCAACCCCGACTGCCTGCCGTCGGCGACGTTCTACCCCGAGCCCGGCGTCGCCGACTACGTGCGCGCGGCGCTGGCGGACGGCGTCCAGATCTTCAAGGTGCACCTCCAGGTCGGCGGCTTCGACCCGGCCGCGCCCGAGCTGACCGAGGTCTGGGGGCTGCTGGCGGAGTCGGGCGTGCCCGTGGTCGTGCACGCCAGCTCGGTGCCCGTGCCCGGCGGCCACGTCGGGCCGGGGCCGATCGGCGCGGTGCTGGCCGCCCATCCACGGCTGCGGGCGGTCATCGCGCATCTGGGCATGCCGGAGTACGAGCCGTTCTTCGAGCTGGCCGTCCGCCATGAGCGGGTCGCCCTGGACACCACCATGGCCTTCACCGACTTCTCCGAGCGCGGCATGCCGTTTCCCACCCGATTGCGCCCGGTCCTGCGTGATCTCGGGCTTTCGGGGAAGGTGGTGCTCGGCAGCGATTTCCCGACGATCCCGTACCCCTACGCGCACCAGCTCGACGCACTCGCCCACCTGGACCTCGGCGAGCAGTGGCTGCGGGCGGTGTGCTGGGACAACGGTGCGGCCATGATTCGATAGCAAGGTGAACGATCGGCACGTGGCGCTCATCAGCGCCTTCTACGACGCTCTGGGCCGCGCGGACTTCGCGGCCATGGAGCGCTGCTACCACCCCGAGATCAGTTTCGGCGACCCCATCTTCCAGGAGGTCGAGGGCCGCGACCGGGTGATGGCGATGTGGCGGTTGCAGCTCGGCGTGCGCGACGGGCTGAGATGCACCTACCGCGACGTCCAGGCCGACGAGTTCAGCGGCTCGGCCCACTGGACGGCCGGCTACACCTTCTCCTCCACCGGCCGCACGGTCGTCAACGAGATCGACGCGCTGTTCAGGTTCGAGGACGACCTCATCGTCCGCCACCACGACGAGTTCGACTTCAGGCGCTGGTCCAGAATGGCTCTCGGCAGGCCGCAGGGGCTGCTGTTCGGCTGGACGCCGATGTGGCGCAAGACCATCAGGGACCGGGCGACCCAGGAGCTCGACAGCCTGTCGCAGTAGTTCTCACACAACCGGGATCGGAGGGTGCATGGCCAGGGTGAAGGGGTTCAGGCGCAGCGGTGACAACCGCGAGGAGGCGCCGGAGCACTCGATGGACCCGCGCGCCAGCGAGGAGCACCCCTACCGGCCCACCGTCATCGACAATGCCGTCTACCAGAACGGCGAGCGGGTCGACAACCCCGGCTCGCTCGCCGACGCCTTCGAACGCCTCAAGCAGATGCCGGACAGCATGGCCTGGATCGGCCTCTACCGTCCGAAGGAGTGGGAGCTGGTCAAGCTCGCCGAGGAGTTCGAGCTGCACGAGCTGGCGCTGGAGGACGCGATCGTCGGCTCCCAGCGGGCCAAGGCCGACCGCTACGGCGACACGCTGTTCGTGGTGCTGCGCGCCGCCCGCTACCTCGACGACGTGGAGGAGGTGGCCTTCGGCGAGTTGCACGTCTTCGTCGGCCCCAACTTCGTGATCACCGTGCGCCACGCCGAGGCCCCCGACCTGCAGGGGGTGCGCAAGCGGATGGAGTCCGACCCCGACCTGCTGCGCCAGGGCCCGCAGGCCGTCCTGTACGCGATCCTCGACGCCGTGGTCGACGGCTACGCGCCGGTGGTGGCCGGGCTGCAGAAGGACATCGAGGAGATCGAGGTCGAGGTCTTCAGCGGCGACCCCTCGGTGTCGCGGCGCGTCTACGAGCTGTCCGGCGAGGTGATCGAGTTCCAGCGGGCCACCGCGCCGCTGGTGGGCATGATCCACGGCTTCATCGCCGGCGCCGCCAAGTACGGCGTCAACGACGAGCTGCAGAGCTACCTGCGCGACGTCGCCGACCACGCGATCACGGTGACCGAGCGCATCTCGGCCTTCCGCCAGATGTTGCAGAACATCCTGGTGGTCAACTCGACGCTGGTGACCCAGGCCCAGAACGCGGAGATGGCCCGCATGACCGAGGCCAGCATCCAGCAGGGCGAGGAGGTCAAGAAGATCTCCGCGTGGGCGGCCATCCTGTTCGCCCCGACGCTGGTCGGCACCATCTACGGGATGAACTTCGACTTCATGCCCGAGACCCACTGGGTGTTCGGCTACCCGTTCGCGATCCTGCTGATGGCGGCGGTGTGCATGGTGCTCTACATGGTCTTCAAACGCCGCGACTGGCTCTAGGGCGGCGGGCGTACGCCGCGAAACTAACCACGTGGTAGGTTCTTGGGCGGGCCGGTGGAGGGCCGATCTCGCCGTACCGTGGCACGCATGCGCAGCCCGCGTGCCCCCAGACCCCCAGAAAGGGCCGGTCGGTGACCGAACCGATGCCACGCCGAGGCAGCAAGGGCGAGCGCACGCGCGCCCGCATCCTCGACTCCGCCACGGAGCTGTTCTCCCGCTCGGGCTTCCACGCGGTGTCGCTGCGCGACATCGCCGCGCACGCGGGCCTGACCCACGCCGGGCTGCTGCACCACTTCCCCGGCAAGGAGAGCCTGCTCATCCAGGTGCTCAGCCGCCGCGACGAGGTCGACGGCGAGCTGATGCACGGCCCCACCGACGGCCTGTCACCCGAGGAACTGCTCGACCGCGCGATAGCCCAGGTCGCCAGGAACATGAGCACGCCCGGCCTGGTCGGGCTCTACGTGAAGATCTCCGGCGAGGCCGCCGATCCCGGCCATCCCGCCCACGACTACTTCGTCAAGCGCTACCGCCGGCTGCGCCGGCAGGCCGCGTGGTTGCTCGGCGCCCTGTTCGAACGCGCCACGCCGCCGCTCGACCACGACCCCGACGCCGTCGCCCAGCAGCTCATCGCGCTCATCGACGGCCTGCAGACGCAATGGCTGCTCGACCCGGACCAGGTGGACATGCATGCCGCCGTCATCACCTTCCTCAATCAACTAGGACTGCATCCCAGATAACGAGGTTTTCCATGGCTCTTCCCCCCGACCTCACCACGGCAGAGAAGGCGTCGCTCACGTCCGGGAGCGACACCTGGCACACCACGGCGGTCCGCGACGCGGTGCCCGCGCTCACGCTGTCCGACGGGCCGCACGGCATCCGCCGCCAGCGCGCGGACGGCGGCGACGCGCTCGGGCTGACCCGCAGCGAGCCCGCCACGTGTTTCCCGCCCGCCGTGGCCCTCGGCTCCTCGTGGGACCCGGCCCTGGCCCGCCGGGTGGGCGCGGCGCTGGCCAAGGAGGCCGCCGCGCTGGGGGTGGACGTCGTGCTGGGCCCGGGGGTGAACATCAAGCGGTCGCCGCTGTGCGGTCGCAACTTCGAGTACTTCTCGGAGGATCCGTACCTGACCGGGGTGATGGGGGCGGCGCTGGTCACCGGCGTCCAGTCGCGCGGCGTAGGGGCCTGCGTCAAGCACTTCGCGGTCAACAACCAGGAGACCGACCGCATGCGCATCAGCGCGGACGTCGACGAGCGCACGCTGCGCGAGATCTACCTGCCCGCCTTCGAGCACATCGTCCGCGAGGCCCGCCCGTACGCGATCATGTGCTCCTACAACCGCGTCAACGGCGTGTACGCCTCCCAGCACCGCCGGCTGCTGACCGGCCTACTGCGCGAGGAGTGGGGCTTCGACGGCCTGGTGATGTCGGACTGGGGCGCGGTCAACGACCGGGTGGCGGCCATCGAAGCCGGCCTGGACCTGGAGATGCCGCCCACCGGCACCGACGGCCTGATCGAGGACGCGGTGCGCTCGGGCCGCCTGCCCGAGTCCGTGCTCGACCTGGCGGCGGGCCGCGTCGCCAGGCTCGCCGAACGCGTCGCCGGCCGCGAGCGGCACGACGGCTGGGACGTCGACGAGCACCACGAGCTGGCCCGCGAGGCCGCCCGCGCCTCCGCCGTGCTGCTGAAGAACGACGGCGTGCTGCCGCTCGCCCCCGGCCTGCGCGTGGCCGTGCTGGGCGAGCTCGCCCGCACCCCGCGCTACCAGGGGCACGGCAGCTCGCACGTGGTGCCCACCCGTCTGGACAGCGCACTCGACGCCCTCGGCCGGGCCGTCGAGGGGCTGACGTTCGCCGCCGGCTACCGGCTCGACGGCGAGGCCGACGCCGATCTGGAGCGGGAGGCGGTGGAGAGCGCGGCGGCGGCCGAGGTGGCGGTGGTGTTCCTCGGCCTGCCCGAGTCCGCCGAGTCCGAGGGCTTCGACCGCACCTCGATCGACCTGCCCGGCGTCCAGGTGGAGCTGCTGCGGCGGGTGGCCGAGGTGTGCCCGCGGGTGGTCGTCGTGCTGTCCAACGGCGGGGTCGTGTCGGTGGCCGGGTGGCGGCACCTCGCCTCGGCCGTCCTGGAGGGCTGGCTGCTCGGCCAGGCGGGCGGCGCGGCGCTGGCCGACCTGCTGCTCGGCACGCACAGCCCGTCCGGACGGCTCACCGAGACGATCCCGCTGCGCCTCGCCGACGTACCGTCCCACCTGCACTTCCCCGGCTCCGACGGCCACGTCGTGTACGGCGAGGGCCGCTACGTCGGCTACCGGCACCACGACACGCTGGGCACCGAGGTCGCCTACCCCTTCGGCCACGGGCTGACCTACACCCGGTTCGAGTACTCCGATCTGGACGTGCGCGAGACCGGCCCCCACACCTGGGACGTCGCCTTCACCGTCACCAACACCGGCGACCGCCACGGCCAGGAGGTGGCCCAGCTCTACGTCGCCTTCGAGGCCGAACGGCCCTCGCGGCCCCGCCACGGGCTGCGTGCCTTCGCCAAGGTCGACCTGGCCCCCGGGGCGAGCGAGCGCGTCCGGCTCACCCTCGGGCCGCGCGACCTGGCGCGGTGGTCTGTGACGCACGGCGGCTGGCGGATCGACCCCGGCCCGTTCACCGTCGAGGTGGGCGCGTCGTCGCGGGACATCCGCCTGCGCGCGGAGCTGAGCACGCCCGGTGACGGATATGTGGGGGAGCTGAGCGAGATGTCCACGCTGGGCGAGTGGCTGGCGCACCCGGTGGGCGGCCGGGTGCTGAAGGAACGGCTCCGGCAGGCCCCGGGGCTGCCCGACCTCGACCGGACGGATTCGCCGTTGGTGGGGCTGGCGCTCGGCATCCCGTTGATCAAGTTCCGGACATTCGGGATCGGGCTGACGGCCGACGTCGTCGCCGACCTCGTCGCGGCCGCCCAGAGCGCGTCTCCGGGGGATGATCGTTAGGTCGTACGTCCTCTTGGGCGAACACCCATGAGCGGCCGTTCACCCAAGCGGACGCGCTCCTCCATCTCTCCCAGCTCCACCAGCGGCACTGCGCGCTGCCCATACCCGCGGGCTTCGTGGGAATGGGCGGGCGCCGGGCCCCTCACTCTCGAACAACACCTTTCTCACCAACCTCCCACCCGCCCCCTCACCCAACAGCCCACCCGCCACCCACCCCAGCCCGCCCCCGACACCCCACCCGCACCCAGCCTGCGCCACCGGGCCCGACACCCCACCCGCACCCAGCCCAGCCTGCGCCACCGGGCCCGACACCCCACCCGCACTCAGTCCAGCCTGTGGCACGCGGGCCCGACACCCGCCCCGCACTCAGTCCAGCCTGTGGCACGCGGGCCCGACACCCGCCCCGCACTCAGCCTCTCCTCCAGCGCGCGCACCCCCTCACCTGACACCCACCCCAACGCTGCCCGCCCCTCCCATCCAGCAAATACAACGAAATAACGCATTTACTATCACAAGTCCCTCACCTAATTCATCAGCCCAGAGCCGAATTACGCGAGGGCTTCTTTTTCATTTCACCGGCGCCGACGCGGCGGGCTAATATGCCATCGACCACCCCTCCCCCTCCCTCCCCAAAGCGCAACGAAATCGGGTGATGATGGCGACGCAGCACGAAATAACCGCCGCCCGGCGTCACATCGAACGACTGCGCGACGAACACGCCAACGACCTGACCGCACTGATCCGCCTGGTGGACGGCGGCGCGCTCAAGGGCCCCGCTGGCGACAACCTCGCCGCCGACCTGCGCACCTGGGACCACGGCTTCAAGGACCTCTTCACCCGGGCACTGAGGCTGCTCGACACGCTGCACCCGTCCGAGCCCGCCTCATGACCCCTCCCGTGGGCATCGACCCCGCCCTGATGACCCAGCTCATCAACGGCATGAAACGAGCAAGCAGCACACTTCCCGAAATCGGCCTCCAAGTCGAACGAACCCTCACCACCCTCGGCGTATCCCTGTGGGGGCCGGCCCAGCTGTCGACCATCGGCCGCCGGCTGAACGACCAGATCCCCACACTCCAGGGCCGTCTCGACCTCATCCTCGCCACCCCCGACCGGCGCCCCGGCGAGAGCGGCGTCCTCTGGGCCGACGAATCCCCGTGGCTGTCGAAATCTCCCTCCGAAGGCGCGGCGGCGGCCACCGCACTGGCCGCGCGACTCCGTACACAAATCGCATCCCATTCACTCGACGCCGAATCCGTCGCCGAACTCGAACGCCACAAGAACGACCCGTTCTTCGCCGTGGCCTTTCTCACCCTGATATCGCCGCGTGAACTCAAGTCGCTCATCGCCCGCGCATACTCCTGCGACCTCCCGCCCGGCGACCGTCCTCTCCTCTACGACACGGCCACCCAGGACAGGTTCCTCACCATGCTCAGCACCCTGCTCGGCACCGCCTCCCACGGCGTCGGCCGGATGCGCCTGGCCGCCGACTACGCCGACCGCCTGATCGAGGACATCGACCACCCCCAGAACGCGTTCGCCGTGAAGAGACTCCTCCAGGACGGCGACTTCGACCACACCTTCCTGCTCACCCTGGTCCGCAAGCTGCACGACCAGGACCTGGCCCATCCCCCCGACCTGTCCCTCCCCCGAGACCCCTGGACGCTCCCCGGCCCGAGAGACGTCTCCCCCGGCGATCTCAGCCCCATGGGCACCGCCCTGATCGCCCTGGCCCACCACCCCGCCGTGGCCCAGGACTTCTTCACCGACCCTGCCCGCAAACCGCTCGCCTACCTGATGCGCACCCACCCCTGGCTCGGCGACGCCGACGCCGACCTCGGCTGGGCCATCCAGGCCGCCACCACGGAGTTCCGCGACCACGACCTGCCACCGGGCGGATCACGCGGCTACAAGTCCGCCTTGATCGCCTCATGGGCGGTCCGCTTCTGGAGCGACCCCAAGGTCCAGACCAACCTCCCCTCCACCCGCCCCCACCTCAGTACCGTCCTCAGCCAGTACATCGGCGACGTACACCGCTCCGCGCAAATCTTCAGCAAGGAGGTACCGGGCGTCGTAAGCGGTCTTGACCCGGCCAAGGAACTGCACGGCTGGAAACCCTATGGTTCGAGGTTCGACGCGGATGAAATCCAGAAGGCCATGACATGGGCCTTCGAGGACGAAGAAGCATTCCGGACCGTCGCCGCCGCGCATGGCCTGTACGCCGCCAGGATGCTGAACGAACTCGCAGCCAAGGTCGCCATAGAGGTCGAACGCGGCTTCATTGCATGGCAGGAGGCACACCCAGAGGCAACGCAGCAGCAGCGAGACAACATGCGTCAGGACATGCTGGAGGAGCGCATGGCGCGTAGCGGAGGGGCGGAGTTCGCCGCGGCGGTGGGCAGTCTCGGCATGACGACCTGGTTGATCACTGATGCCGCCAACATTTCCTCGATCGCAAAGGCGAGAGCGGACGACGTCCACCTGGACTCTTTCAAGAGGTTGACCGAACAGGTGGTCGGACTGATCCCGATGCCATCGGGGAAGTTCGTCGGACTCATGGCCGACACAGCCAAGGGGTTGATCTTCGACAAGGCTTCACCGGGTTATGAGGAGCAGGCCCGCCAGGACGCTGACACCGCACTGGGCGCGGCCAAGCACATGTTCACCGATCTGACGGCATCCGTAATGATGCGCCACGGCCTGTTCGGAAAAGCTACTGCCCAGACTCACCCGTACTACTACGAGGATTTCTCGCCTGGCGCGCCGGGGCATTTCATTGCAGACGAGTCCATCAAACCTTGGGCTGAGATGAACGCCGAACAACGTTCCGCCTACGACGAGTGGCTGTCACTGCCTGTAACTGCCCGCGTCTTCGGCCAGCCCGATGACGCCATCGCACTCAGTTTCAAGGCGGCGGAAAAGCATTACGGCGGACATGACTCATGAGAAGGAAAGTATCGCTTGTATACGCTGCTACCATCCTGTCACTCACGGCGGCATGCTCATCATCGCTCGATACGGCTTCGGACACTCGGCCACTGGGAAGCGTCACGGCCAGCCCGCGCGAATGTGACTTGATTTCGGCGAACGCGATCCAGATCGCCACCGGCTTCACGGATTATCGGGCCCTCGGTACAAAAATGAGCGGAGGGAAGTTCGCGTCTTGCTCAGTTATTGGCGGTCTTGCCCTGGAAGGCGAGCTAGGGTTGGTGATCAAAATCCATGAGCCGTCTCCGGTCAGCCCCGAAGGGCTCGAGAACACGAAAGTGGCCACTGGGGGAAATGACCTACCTGCTGGACTCAGACCGGGATTCGCGTCACAACGCAAGGATGCCACCGGCCAAGTGGTCGCTTTCGTCTACGGCTGGACCCCTGACTACCAGCGTCTTCTCAGCATCGAGGTGACGAAGGGGGCGCCGGGGAGGGATTCGGTGGCGGATGCGGTGGAGTTTTTTCGGCAGCTCAAGCCGCTGCTGCTCACGTCGTCTCGATAGTCAGGTGCCTCGTGGTGGTTGGTGGGTGCATGTGGGAGGCGGGCGGGCGGTTGCCCGGGGCTCCGGGCAGGTCAGGTGGGGAAGTTGGTGAGGTGGGGTTCGGCCTCGGTTATGGATTGGCGGAGGTCGGTGAGGAGGGCCGGGAGGCGGTCGGGGGTGTAGCGGGCCGAGGGGATCGAGATGGACAGGGCTCCTACGGGGGTGCCGCAGCCGTTGCGTAGCGCCGCTCCGACCGCCGAGACGCCCTGTTCCGTGTCGTCGAGGTTGAGGGCGTAGCCGCGGGGGCGGATCTCGTCGAGTTCGCGGAGCAGGGACGCGCGTTCCCGGTCGGGCAGGTCCTGGTAGAGGTCGGCGAGCTGGTCGCGGGGCAGCGAGGACAGCAGGACCTTGCCGCCGGAGGCGCGGTGGGCGGGCAGGATCGTACCGCGGCGGTCGCCGACGTACAGGATCTGCGGGAACTCGATGCTGTCCAGGAAGCGTACTTCGGTGCCCATCCTGACCATGAGGTTCACGGTCTCCCGGACGCGGGCGCACAGCGACTCCATGGCGGGCCGGACGTGGGCGCGCAGCTCGCGCAGGGACGAGCCGCCGCCGTCGCCCGCCGCCGGGCCCAGGAAGGGGCCCGGCAGGTATGTGTGGTGCTCGTCCTGGACGGCGAAGTCGCGATAGACCAGCATCGCCAGCAGGCGGTGCGCGGTCGAGCGGGCGATGCCGAGCTCCTTGGCGACGTCGGTGACCTTGAGACGTCCTTGGTCACGCAGCATGTGGAGCAGCAGGAGCACGTTGTCGACCGAGCCCAGGGGGTACGCGGGCTTGTTCTTCACAGCAGAACGCTAGTGCAGTACGCGGAATTACTCCCTAGCGTTGGGCAGCATGAATTTCGCGGAGAGGTTGTACGCGGACCTCGCCGCCGTGCATCTGTCCCGTTCTGGGAGCAGGTCGGCGACTTGATGCCTGTACGTCTTGAGTTCAGAGCGTTTGAGGGCCTGCACCGGTATCGAGAGGAGCTCGAGTGAAGCTCGCGACGCTGCGACTGCCGCGCCGTACGGCCGCCGTCCGGATCGACGGGGAGCACGCCGTTGAGGTCGGGGCGCCCGACGTCGGGATGTTGCTGGCCGACCCGCGCTGGCGGGAGGTGGCCGCCGCGGCCGACGGCGCGCGGCATCCGCTGTCCACGGCCGACCTGGCGCCCGTGGTGCCGGTGCCCGGGAAGATCATCTGTGTCGGGCTCAACTACCGCGACCACATCCTGGAGATGGGACGGGAGCTGCCGCGGTATCCGACGGTGTTCGCGAAGTTCGCCGAGGCGCTGATCGGGCCGTACGACGACATCGAGCTGCCCGCTGTGTCGGATTGCATGGACTGGGAGGGTGAGCTGGCCGTGATCGTCGGGGCGGAGGTGCGCGACGCCTCGCATGAGGAGGCCGAGGCGGCCATCGCCGGGTACTCGGTGCTCAACGACGTGACGGCCAGGGACTACCAGAACCGTACGGCGCAGTGGCTGCAGGGCAAGACGTTCGAGGGCACGACGCCGTTCGGGCCGTTCCTCGTCACGCCGGACGAGATCGGCGGGGCGATGACCCTGGAGTGTGTGGTGGACGGGGAGGTCGTGCAGCAGGCGGACACGGCCGGCCTGGTGTTCCCGCCGGGCGAGCTCATCGCGTACCTGTCGCAGATTCTCACGTTGCGGCCGGGAGACGTCATCGCGACCGGCACGCCAGGGGGCGTGGGGCATGCCCGGAGGCCGCCCCGGTATCTGGCGGACGGGAGCAAGGTCGTCACCCGGATCGCGGGGGTCGGCGAACTGGTGAACACGGCTCGCCGCCTGAACTGACCCGGCCTCGCTGGACGCCCGGGGCGACGTACTTCCCGGACCGCCCCGGGCCTGGCCTGGTCTCGCTGGGCGCCGCGACGACCTACTTCGTTGATTGCCTTTGGGTAGCCGACCTCGACCGTCTGTTGGCGCTGCCCGAGGGTGCGCGGGGGCGTGGCGGCCGTCGTTGGTGGCTGCCGAACTGCACGATGGTTCGGCGAGGGCCCGAGAGATGCGGTGTATGGGCGGTCCCTACGGACGGGTGCGCTGGCGATCCCGATGGACGGGGAGGTGGCGGGCAAGGTGCGGTGGCGGTCCCGGCGGACAGGCTGGACCGGCGGTCATGGTCCTGGCAGGACACGATGCAGGGGCGGTTCCAGCGCACGGATGCGGTGACGGTCCCGCCGAACGGGGAGGTGGTGGCGGGCAGGGCGCGTCGCCATCCCAGCGGACGGGTGCGCTGGCAGTCCCGGTCAACGGAGGTGGCGGCGAGGGCACGGCGACGGTCCCAGCGGACAGGCTAGGCCAGCGGTCACGGTCCTGGCAGGACACAGTGCAAGGGCGGGCTCAGCGGACGGGTGCGGCGACGGTCCCGGCGAACGGCAGCTGGTGGCGGGCAGGGCACGGTGGCGGTCCCGGCGGACAGGCTCGGGCGGTGGTCATGCTCCCGGCAGGACACGGTACAGGAGCGGTCCCAGCGGACGAGTGCAGTTACGGTCCCGGCGAACGGGGAGGTGGTGGTGACGGTCTCGGCAGACGTGGTGGGGGCAGGGGGCGATGGCGTGCCGGTGGACGGGTGGGGTGGCGGTGCCGGTGGACGAAGTGCGGTCGGCCGTGACCCCTGGGGGCCGGTCCGCGGTCGGTACGTGGGGCAGGGTTGATTGGTTCTTCGCCGGTGATGGTGTGCGGGCGGTGATGCGGTGTCTGGTGGGCGACGTCGCGGCACGGTGTCGCGGTTCTTGGCCCTGGGCGGCCGGCGGGCTGTAGGGAGGACGTGGGCGAGCCGGTCGCGGGGTCCGGCGGTGACGAGGACGCAACGCTGGCCGCTTAACCGCGACGCTGGCCCCTGCCGCGACGCTGGCCACAGCGCTGGGCGCCCTACCGCGACGCTGGCTGCCTGACGAATGTGCGACTGTTTCGTGTCAGGGGGAATGGTTCCATGGCGGGGGCAGGCGGGCGGGGTCAGGGATGTCGGTGCCTGGGACGATCACGGTCAGGACCTCGGCCGCGCTTCCTGACGTGACCCTCACCGCCTCCTCGGTGCGCAGGTAGCCGGTGGAGACCGTGGTGGCCCCCACCTCCATCCCCGTCGCGGGCCACTGGAGCAGCGTGACCCGCCAGTCGCCGTCGCCGAGCACCACGGCGTCCGCCCGTCGCTCGACCAGTCCTAGCGCGGGGTCGAAGTGCCACAGGCTGCGCAGCGTCCCCGAGGGGACCGAGTCGCGTACGGTCATCACGTCCTCGCCGTGCCCGACCAGGACGCGGCGGGTTCTGGTCGCCCCGTAGGCGTCGTCGGCCAGCTCGAACTCCTGACGTCCGGGGCCGAGGTCGGCGTGCACCAGGCGGGTGGCCGTGCCCGGACGGAAGTCCCCGTCCGGGACGGGCACGTTGTGGGCCTGCGGGGTACGGGTCCAGGCCGCGTACTCGGTCCGCTCGTAGGAGTGGAACCCGGCCTCGACCAGGATGCGGCGGCCCTGGGCGCTGTAGGTGACGCCGAGGTGGTCCTCGTGGCCGTGCAGGCGGCGGCCGGGGCCGAACCTGATCGAGTAGTGGGCCGAGCGCGGGTCGTCCCAGGCGGTCCTGCCGAAGACGTACCCGGCGTCGAAGACGCGTACGAGGGGGCCGTCGTGGGGGAAGCCGGGGGCGCGGGTGTCGGCCGGGCTGTCGCCGATGGGGGTCAGGCAGCCGTCGGGCTGGGTGGCGTGCGCGATGTAGCCCTCCAGGGCGGTCCGGCGGGTGGCGAGGCGGGCCGGGGGCTCGGCGCCGCTCTCGCTGATCGCGTGCAGGGCCACGCCGAGGCGGCGGTGCACGTACAGGCCGTAGCGGGGGGCCTGTTCGTGCAGTACGCCCTGGGCGTCGACGGCCAGTTCGGCCGATCCGGTCATCCTGCGTACGGCCAGGTCGCGCCACTTGGCGCGGCCGAGGCGGCAGCCGACGAGCAGCAACCCGATGTCCTGGTCCAGCCCGTGGTTGTGGCCCGCGCGGTAGAGCGCGGGGTCGGCCAGGACCTCGCCGTGCTCGGCCAGGCTCGCCCACAGCAGCGGGGTGCGCACGTGCTCGCTCAGGCAGACCAGCACGGGCGCGCGCAGGGCGACGGCGTGCTCTGCCCACGCCCACGGGCTCAGTTCGTGCCCGCCGCGCGGGTTCCGGCTGATCCACTGCGCGGTCACGTCGGCGGCGCGCTCCAGGCAGGCCCGCTCGCCCGTGCGCTCGTACGCGGCGACCAGCCGGCCCGCCCAGCGCAGCGTGTGCAGGTTCAGCGCCCAGGAGCGGTTGCCGTACGGGTCGGCGGTCCAGTCGATCTCCGTGCCGAGGTCGGCGGGCGGCAGGCCGGCGAACCTGACCCGTCCGTCCATCACCTCCGCGACGTCGGCGGCGGGGAACTGGTCGCTCAGGCAGATGGCCCTGCCGGTGGTCGTGCGGGCACGCCAGAACACGTCGCGGCTCCTGTTTCCGGGCGCGCCGAACTCGCCGCGTGGCGGTCACGCGCCTGCCGGGGTGGGGGTCAGTGCAGGTCGGGTGGGGGCGGTGCGGGTTGAGGTGAGGGTCAGTGCGGGTTGTGGGGCAGTTCAGGTCGGGGTGAGGGTCAGTGCAGGTCGGGGGCCTGGTCGGTCCAGCCTGCCGTGAGGACGATCTGCGAGCCGCCGGTCCCGCCCGCGTCGGTGCCGGCGAGGACCTGGGAGGTGGCCGGATCGATGATCAACGTCCGCCGGACGCCGGTGGGGAGCGGATAGCTGAACGCCTCGCCGGGGCGGCCCAGAGGGTCGGCGCGGCCGCCCAGGTAGCGGACGTCGGGCAGGTCGGCCAGCGCCCGGTAGGCGGCGGCGCGTACGGCGGGAGGTGACGGTTTGCTCCACAGCAGGCCGCTGAGCGCGTCGGCCAGCAGGTCCGCCGAACCGGCGGGCAACATCGCGGCCACCCGTTCTTTGAGCTCCGCGGGGTCGGCGGGCAGCTCCTGGATCTGGCGGAACGTCAGGTCGCGGCCCGCCATGCTGAACGGCGCCCGGCCGGTCACCGGGACGACCCGCCCGCGTCCCGCACAGCTCTTCTCGTAGGTCGCCCCCGAGAGGGGCGCTGGGGTGGAGGTGATGGTGAGGGCGGAGTCGGGAGCCGGGGTGGAGGTGCAGGTCCAGGCTCGGCCGTCTCTGGTGGCCCAGAGCTCGGTGAGGCGGTCGCCGTCGTGCAGCCGGCCGATGTGCCAGTAGGCCGCCTGCTGCCCGGAGGCCGCCGTGCTGGCCGCCGCGAGCAGGATGGAACGGCCCGGCACGGCGGACGGCGTCCCTCTGACCAGCATGAGGGCCACGGCGAGCGCGGCGGCCGTGGCCAGGGAGAGCGCCGACCACCGCGCCAGGCGCCGGCGGCGGCGCGCGGCCGCCACCCGCCGCCACACCCTGGCCTGGGCGTAGGGGGCGGGCGCCGGATGCCCGTACAGGTCGCGGACGGCCCGCAGGTCGTCACCGCCGGGGAACGAACGCGGGTCGTGATCGGCCCGGGACTGCTCGGGAACGGAGGCCGAACGCGGGTCGTGATCGGCCCGGGACTGCTCGGGAACGGAGGCCGAACGCGGGTCGTGATCGGCCCGGAACTGCCCGGGACCGGAGGCCGAGCGCGGGTCGGCGGCGGGCCGGGGCTCCTCGGAGGCGGAGGGTGAGTGGGAGGCGCGGGGGTCAGCCATGGGTGGCCTCCAGGACGTGCGTGCCGAGCAGGCCGCGCAGCTTCCTGCGGGCCCGGCTGAGCCGCGACCCGACGGTCCCGTACGGGATGCCGAGGACGGTGGCGATCTCGTCGTGGCTCAGCCCGGCGAGCGCGACCAGCAGCACCACGTCGCGGTCGCGCCGGTCGAGCTCGGCCAGGGCGGCGGCCAGGTTGGGGCGCAGGCTCTGGGCGCTGACCCGCAGGGCAACGGCCTCCTCGTGGCCGGGCGCGTCGCCGTCCGGGCCGCAGCGGCCGAGCGCCCGCAGCGTGCGGGCCTCCAGCCTGCGCTGCTTGCCGATGAGGTTCGTGGCGATGCCGTAGAGCCAGGCGCGCACGCCCGCCCGCGTGGGGTCGTAGTGCGCGCGCTTGCGGAAGGCGGTCAGGAAGGTCTCGGCGACGATGTCCTCGGCGTGGTCGGGGCCGAGCCGCTGGGCGACGTAGGCGTGGATCTCGCCGAAGTACCGGTCGAACACCTCCTCGAAGCGCTCGTCGAGCGTGCGCTCGCCGGGCGCGCGGGCGGCCCACGGCACCGCCGTCGCGATGGTCTCCCCCGTCATGTCCTGCCTCCGTGCGTCAAGTGGTTCTTCTCTTATCACCCGACGCGCCGGATCGCTTTCACGACAATTCACTCTCAACGGTCACACGCCCTCTTCCCGGGTAGGCGGACGGCATGGGGAAGCTGGTCATCGCCCTGGTCGGGGTGGGACCGCGCGGGTTGTCGGTGCTGGAACGGCTGCTGGTCCGGCTGGCCGGGCTCGACCGCGCGGTGACCGTGTGGGCGTTCGACGCGGTTGGGCACGGGGACGGGCGGGTGTGGCGGGCCGGCCAGCCCGCGTGGTTCGGCGCCAACACGACGGCGGGCGAGAGCACGGTGCGCTCGCCCGACGGTCTGCTGCCCGAGGAGCGGTTCGGGTCGCTGGCCGTCTGGGGCGGCCTGGACCCGGCGGAATGCCCGCCGCGCCGGCTCTACGGGCAGTACCTGGCCGCCGCGTTCGCGGCGTTGTGCGCCTCGGCGCCGCCGCGGGTGGGGGTGCGTCCGGTGGTGGCCGAGGTGACGCGGATCGTGCGGACGGCGGACGGGCTGCGGGTGGACGCGGGCGGGACGGCGTACCGGGTGGACAAGGCGGTGCTGACGACCGGGCACGCGGACGTGGAGACCACGCGGGAGCAGCTCACGCTGGCCCGGCACGCCGAGCGGTGGAGCGGGGCCGTCTACGTCCCGCCGGGGCTGGCCGTGGAGATGCCGCTCGACGTCCTGCCGCCGGGGGCCGCGGTCGCGGTGCGCGGGCTCGGGCTGACCTTCTACGACGTGCTGCGGGCGGTCACGCTGGGCCGGGGCGGCCGGTTCACCGGCGGGCCCGGCGGCCTGCGCTACCTGCCGAGCGGGAACGAGCCCCGGCTGCTGGCGATGTCGCGCGGCGGGCTGCCGTTCCTGGTCGGCCGTCCGTGCCCGCCTTCCCCGCGCCGGCGGTGCCGCTGCGGATGATCACCGAGGAGCGGCTGGCGGGGCTGCGCGCGGACGCGGCGGCGGCGACCGGCACGCCGCAGCTCGACTTCGCCCGCCTGGTGGAGCCGCTGATCCAGTACGAGGCCGACCTGGCCTGCATGACCGGGGCGGCGCGCCCCCTGGGCACGCTGGCGCGTCCCTTCGCCGGACGGCGCTTCGCCACCCCGGACGCCTATCGCGCCCGCCTGGCGGCCCTGCTGCGGGCCGACGCCGGACGGGCGCGCGCGGGCTGCGCGGGCGGCGTGCTCAAGGCGGCGACCGAGATGTTGCGGGCGATCAGGCCGCTGCTCCCGGCGATCGTGGACTTCGGCGGCCTGCTGCCGGACTCCCACCGCGACTTCCTCGGCAGGTTCGCGCCGGAGAGCTTCGTGTTGTCGGCCGGGCCGCCCGCCGCCCACGTCGAGCAGCTCGCGGCGCTGCTGGAGGCCGGGATCGTGCGGCCGGTCGGCCCGGCGGGCGTCGTGCTGCCGGTCGAGGACGGGTTCGCGGTGTCCTCGCCGCAGGTGGGCGGATCGTGGCGGCACGCGCGGGCGCTGGTGGAGGCGAGCGCGCCGCGCCAGGACGTCACCCGGGACGTCTCGCCGCTGTTCCGGCGGCTGCTGGCGGACGGGATGGTCAGCGAGTTCGTGAACGTGGACCCGGTGACGGGGGCCCGGTTCCGTACCGGCGGGCCGGCGGTGACGCGGTCGCCCTACCGGGTGCTGGACGCGCGCGGGCGGCCCGATCCCGACATCCACGCGCTCGGCGTGGCGACCGGCGACACGCGCTGGTTCACCGAGGTCGGCACGGGCCGGCCGGGCCGCGACAGCCCGTTCCGCCGCGACGCCGACGCCGTGGCCGCCGCCCTGCTCGGCCAGGAAGAGCGCGGCCAGGACGGGGTCAGCGCCCGCTGAGGAAGCGGCGGACGTCCTCGACCTCCGCCCGGACCAGCTCCTCGGGCAGTTCATCGAACGGCTGCACGCTCACCTGCGCGCCCTTCCTGGACCACACGCCCGCGACCGCCCCCGCGGACAGCACGACCGGGCGCAGGACGCCGCCGCCGGGGAACACCTTCGCGGCGTGCTCGGGAGCCAGGACGCCGTCCCTGCCGTGCCAGCCCATCAGGTACTCGTCGAAGGCGGGCGCGAGGCGCAGCACGGGCTCGCCGGGCTCGGGCGGGTCCTGGGCGGCGCTCGTCCGCCAGGCGGCGCGGGCCTCGCCGAGCGGCAGGCCGGACCAGGCGGCCAGGTCCTCGGGGGTGGCCGGGTGGTGGGCGCGGCGGTAGCGCACGGCCAGCTCCTTCAGCGCCTTCCCGCGGTCGGGCTCGGGCACGACGGGCGCGCCGAGCCAGTCGCCCGCGTGCACGTACGTCGGCTTGCCCGCCCTGGACGGGCCGAGCACCGCCAGGCCGTGGTGGGCGGCCAGCGCCATCAGGTGCACGACGCCCTGGCCGCGGGCCCGTCCGGCGAGGCGTTCCGTCAGCTCGGCCTTGGTCAGCGGGCCCTGGCCGGCGAGGGCGCCCTCGGCGAGCGGGAGCAGGTCGTCGCCCGTGACGCCCTCCTGCCGCAGGCGGCGCAGGGCCGCGGTGTCGCTGCTGGTGAGGGCGTGGATCCAGGGGAGGTCGTCGGCGTGCACGAAGTGCAGCGTGCCGCGCGGGCCCCACGTCCTGACGATCTCGCGGGCCTGCCAGGCGGCCTCGATGCCGGACGGTGTGAGGGTGGCCGAGCGGGCGCGGAAGGCGAGCAGGGCGGAGGGCACGTCCTGGGCCTGGATCGCGGTCAGGTGCCGGACGACGTCGGCCGCGGTGAGGCCGGGCGGGCGGTGCAGGAGCTGGGCCTCGACGCTTCTCATGGCCTGGATCATCGCAGGAGGAGGCGGTCGCGCAGGCGGGTGGGGAGGGGGGTGCGCGAGCGTGCGGCGCGGCGGACGGCGTCGCTGCTGTCCCATGCGCGGGCGGCGTCGGCGTCGGTGACGTCGTCGGGGGCGTACCGGACGAAGTTCGAAATTTCGGCCAACGGCCTGAGATGGGTGGTGATGTCGGGCGGCTGGCCGGTCAGGACGTCCTCGGCGGTCAGCGTCCGCCTGCCGCCCAGTCGCAGGTCGTCACAGGTCTGCCGCCAGGCGCCGAGCACGCGGTCGCCGGGCTCACCGCCGCGTCTCCTGGACCGCCTGCGCCACCAGGGCAGCACGGCGGCCGTCGCCGCGTACGCCACCAGCAGGCTCCCGCCCACGGCGGCGGCGAGCATCCAGGGCGACGGCCCGCCGCCGGGCCGCGCGCCCTTTTCCCCGGCCTTCGGCCGGGCCGTGCCGGACCGGTCGCCGCCCCCGCGCGTGAACTCGCCCTCCAGCTGCTCGCTCTCCTCGATCGCCGAGGAGACGACGTCGTGGTCGTCCTTGGCGCCGCTGCGGCCGGGCGTGGGGTAGAACGGCCGCCAGCCCAGCCGCTCGAACTTGATCTCCGCCCACGCCATGACGTGCCCCGACCTGACGTGGTAGACCCCGCCGGACGCCTGTCCCGGCCGGAAGCCCACCACCACCCGCGACGGCAGCCCGAGCGTCCGGGCCATGAGCGCGAACGTCGCCGCGAACTGCTCCGACGTGCCCCGGTGCGTGGTCCGCAGGAAGAACTCCAGGCCCTTGAGCGAGTGGCCGGGCGGCGCAGTGACGTCGTAGGAGGCGCTGGTGCGCAGGTAGCTCTGCAGCCGGTACGCCTGCTTGATCGGCGCGTCCGCGCCCTTGGTCGCCTCCTGCGCGAGCTCGCGGAACAACTTCTCCTGCGGCCCCGGCGGGAACGCGGTCAGCGCGGCGTCCTCGTGCGCGGGGGTGGCCGCCAGCAGGTCCTCCTTGGACGGCTCCGGCACCTTGGACGTCACCTCGTAGGCGAAGCCCTTGCCGGGACGCCCGCCGGTTCCCGCGGCGGGGTCGGCCAGCAGGGCGCCGCTCTGCGGGTCGGCGGCCAGCCCGGGTACACCGTCGACCTCGACCGGCCGTTCGGCGGCGGGCAGCCACGTCCCCGGCAGCCCGGTGAAGGTCACCCGCTGCCGGACGACCCGCGCGGCCCCCGTCCACTCCCCCTCGGGGATCCGGCCGCCCGTGGGACGGAAGCGGGCCCCGGACGTCCAGCGCACGCCGTCGTAGCGGTCGAGCACGGCCAGCCGCCAGTTGAGCGGCTTGTCCGCCTTGACGGTGAACAGCTCCCTGTCGGGGATCTGCAGCCAGCCCGACACGCGGTCGAGCGGGCTCACGCTGTCCACCCGCCGGGGCGGCGGCAGTTCGGCGTCCCGCCTCGGGTCGTAGGGCTGCGCCGCCACGGGCAGCAGCGGCCCCACCACCAGGGCCAGAGCGGCCAGGACGGCGGCAGCGGGCAGGCCGCCGAGCAGCCAGAGCGGCGAGCGGTCGTCGCGGACCAGGGCGAGGGCGGCGACGAGCACGAACAGGGCGGCGGCGACCGGCAGGTTCGAGCCCTCGCCGTCCACGCCGAGCAGCAGCGCGGCGGCGAACACGGCCAGGGCGGGGACGGCGGCGGCGATCCTGGTGCGGGTGCGGGTGAGGGTCTCGGCGCCGATGACGGCCGCGGCCCAGACGAGCGTGTGCACGAGGACGAGCAGGCGCGGCTCGGGCTGGGCGGGGAGCAGTGTGGTGAGCAGCGCGTGCCAGGCGTCGGCCACGTCGGCGAGCACGCCGGGGGCCAGGCTGCGGTAGAGCGGGATCGTCCCGGCGATCCAGGCGACGAGGTCGAGCGCGAGCGCTAGCCACAGGGGCCGCCGCGCGGTGAGCGCCGCCACCAGGACGGGTGCGACGGCGGCGGGCGCGATCGCGAGCAGGAGCTCCCCGCCGGGGAAGACCCGGTGGAACCCCCACCCGGCGACCCCGGCGACGGCCGCCACCACCACCAGCCCGGCGCCTCCCCGCCACCCCACCCCGGACGCGGGCGCGGAAGGGAAAGGAGCGGGCGGGACAGGAGCGGGCGTGGAAGGGGCAGGCGCGGGCGGGACAGGAGCGGGCGCCGGGGGTGCTGGGGGCGTCATCGGGAGGTCCAGGCGAAGGGGAGGGCGGCCAGGTCGGTGAGCGGGACGACCGTGACGCCCGGGACGCTCACCGGCCCGGGACCGGTGTGCACGCAGATCACCCGGTCGAAGCGCCGCCGGACGCCCGCCGCCCGTCCCACCTCGGCCGCGTCGCCGGTGACCAGCACCAGCGCCCCGCCGCCGCGCGCCAGCCGCATGGTCTCCCCCACGCCCGCCGTGCCCGGCCGCGCCAGGGCGAGCCGGTCGAGGATCGCGTCGGGATCGGCGTCGGCCTTGGCCTCGGCCGCCGCCCGCTCGCCGGCCAGCACCCGCACCGGGAAGCCCGCGCGGGCGGCCGCCACCGCCACGGACGCCGCCGCGTCGACCGCCAGTTCCGTCAGCTCCCGCGTGTCCAGGACGACGGTCGTGGTGGGCAGGCTCGCGTCGATGAGCTGGCGCACCATCAGCGTGCCGGTCCTGGCGCTGGAGCGCCAGTGGACGTGCCGCAGGTCGTCGCCCACGACGTACTCGCGCAGGGTGTGGAAGGTGACGGTGCCGCTGGGGGCGTTGTCGCTGGTGGGCCCCTCCAGGTGGTGGGCCCGGCCGGACGGCGGCACGGAGAGCGCGACGGTGCGCGGGCGGACCAGGAGGGTGACGGCGTCGCCGTACCGCCGCACCCGGCGCGTGAGGCCGAACGGGTCGGCCCGGACCAGCAGCAGCGGCCCGACCGGGATCTCGCCGCGCACGTCGGTGGGCAGCGGGTAGGAGACGGTGCGCGCGGCGTTCCTGGGCAGCCGCGGCAGGCCGATCAGGTGCTCCGACGCCCCCACGCGGTCCTGGACGCGCAGCCCCGACAGGCCGCGCCGGCCCCGGTTGACCACGTTCAGCACCGCGACCGCCGCCTCGCCCCTCGGCACCTTGAGCGGCGTCACCTCGCGCCGCACCTCCAGGTCGGGGGCGGGGGCCGTCCAGGCGAGGGCGGCGGCCAGGGCGAGCACGCCGCCGGTGGCCAGCACGACCGGCTCGGGGTAGCCGAGCGCGAACCCCGCCGCGTAGAGCGCCGCCGAGCCCGCGAGCGTGGCCCACCCGAGCGGGGTGAACAGGGCCGTGAGCCGCATCTACGCCGCCTGCGGCACCGGCATCCCGGCGAGGATCTCGCCGAGCGCGGACGCCGCGCCGATCTCGCGCAGCTCGGCCTCCGGCGTGACGATCAGCCGGTGTGCCAGCACCGGGACGGCCAGCGCCTTGACGTCCTCGGGCACCACGTAGTGCCGTCCGGCGGCGGCCGCCCTGACGCGGGCGGCGCGCAGCAGCGCGAGGCTCCCCCGGGGGCTCGCGCCCAGCCGCAGGTGCGGGCTGGTACGGGTGGCCGCGCACAGCCCGACGATGTAGTCGTAGACCGGGTCGGCCACGTGGATGCGGGAGGCGAAGTCGATCATCCCGGCCACGTCCGTCGCCCGCGCCACCACCGGCAGCCGCTCGACCTGCGGCCCGGTCGGCCCGCCCTTGAGCACCTCGACCTCCGACACGTGGTCGGGGTAGCCGACGGAGATCTTCATCAGGAACCGGTCGAGCTGGGCCTCGGGCAGCGGGTACGTGCCGTCCATGTCCACCGGGTTCTGCGTGGCCACCACCAGGAACGGCCGCGGCACCGGGTGCGGCTCGGCGTCCACCGTGACCCGGCGCTCCTCCATGACCTCCAGCAGGGCCGACTGGGTCTTGGGCGAGGCCCGGTTGATCTCGTCGGCGAGCACGATGTTGGCGAACACCGGGCCCTGGTGGAACTCGAACTTCTGGTGCGCCTGGTTGAAGATCGACACGCCGGTGATGTCGCTCGGCAGCAGGTCGGGGGTGAACTGGATGCGCCGCCACTCGGCGTCCACGCTGGCCGCGACCGAGCGGGCGAGGGTGGTCTTGCCGGTGCCGGGGACGTCCTCGATGAGCAGGTGGCCCTCGGCGAACAGGCAGATCAGGGCCAGTTCGACGGCCTCGCGCTTGCCGCGGACGACGCGTTCGATGTTGCCGGCCAGGAGCTGGAACCGCTGCGCGAACTGGCCGGCCAGGGCGGCGGGCTGCTGGGCCTGGGCCATCTGGTCCGGGTAGTTGTACTGGGTCAACCGGGTCCCCCTCCTCAGTCGGTGCACTCGAAGAGCGGTGGCGCCGGGAACGAGCCGCGGGGCGTGGTCATGAGCGTCTCGCTCAGGTAGGCCACGCCGCCGTTCCACTCGATCCTGTTCCAGACGTCGCTGGTCTCCTTGGATTCGTCCTCCGTGACGCTCTGGCCCTTGACCTGGCAGATGACGGTGAGCGAGACGTACTGCCCCTTCGGGATGCGGCCCGCCTCGCCGGTCTTCGTCGCGGCGGGGCGGACCAGCGTGTCCACCACGTTGTTGTTGGCGTTCTTGTACTGCTGCCTCGGGTAGGTCAGGTCCACCTCGGCGGTGGCCACGTCCGGGCTCTCCCCCGCCGCGTTCGTGGCCTTGAGCTTGAAGGCGTACTTCGCGTTGTTCTTCAGCCCGTCCACCGTGAACGACGTCCCCTTGATCGCGTCGTTCGCGGCCCCGCCGCTGAGCTGGTAGGTCACGCCCGCGTCGCCGTTCTCGGGGGCGTTCCAGGTCAGCTCGGCGCCCCGGTTCCTGGGCTTGGCGGCGAAGTTCGACGGCGCCCCGGGCGCCACGCAGGGCCTGGCCCCCGCGCTCTGCTCCGACTCCACCTCGCCGCCCGGCCAGTGGGCGACGACGACGAAGGTGTACTCCCGGGCGCAGTCGCCGCCGGTGAACTCGAACTGGAACGGCTCGTCGCCGTCCACCGACTGCGGTTCCGGCCGTCCCTCGCCGGACGCCTTGAGCGTGTAGCGCTCGACCTTGCCGCCGGTGGACGGGCTGAAGGTGACGGTCACCCGGCCGGGGCCCGATCGCGCGGTCACCGCGCCGGGCGCGCCGGGCGCGGTGGGCGCGGTGGTGGGCGTCGGGGTCGGGGTGGGGGTGGTCGTGGGGGTCGGCGTGGCCGTCCTGGCCGGACGGCGGGGCCGCTCGGCGTCCTTCGTCCTGGTCGGGTCGGGTTCGCTGGTCTCGGGCGGATCGTCCGGCGGCGGGTCGGTGATCGTGGGGTCGGGGCGCGGGGTCTGCTTGGGCTTGGGGGTGTTGGTCGGCCCCGGTACGTCGGAGTCGTCCTTGTCCACGTCGTGCTTGCGGCCCTCGGGGTCGATGACCAGGGCCTTGTCGCCGTTCTCGTCGTTGGCCCAGAGCAGGCCGTCCTTGACGAACACGTCCACCGGGCCCGGCCCGTCCGCCACCTGCAGCGTGGTGGGCCGCCCGCCGGCGGCGCTGTCCCAGACGATCAGCGCGCCCCGGCTCTTGTCCGGTACGTACACCTTCGACCCGAGCACCTGCGGCACCCCGAGCCCGGCGGGGTCGTCGATCGCGAACCTGGTGCTGAGCACGGCGTTGGAGGAGGTGTCGAGCACGACGAGCAGCCCCGAGCCGCCCGGCGTCAGCACCGGGACGAGCGGGCCCTCGGTCGTGGCCGGGGTGAGCACGCCGCCCTTGGCCGCCCGCGCGACCTCCTTGGGCAGGGCGATCTCGCCGACGCCGCCGTCCGCGCCGATGGTGACGGCGGTGGCGGCACGCGTGTTGACCACGACGGGCAGGCCGCCGGCGATGGTCACGGCCAGCTCCTCGCCCGGTTCGCCCACCTTGACGGGGGGCGCGGCGACGCCGCCGGACACCGGCACGACCTCGCCCCTGGCGGTCACCGGCACCCACAACCGGCCGCCGCCGTCGATCCTGGCCGCGCCGAGCGGGCCGGGCAGGGTGACCGGCGCGCCCACGGCGTTCAGCGTGACCGGGTCGATGCGCTGGACGCGGCCCGCCGCCGGGTCGACGGCGTAGGCCGTGCCGCCGGAGACGGCGAGCTGCATCCCGGCCGCGCCGAGGTCGCGCGTCTGGGTGACGGTGAGCTGGCTGGGCTCGACCCGGCTGACGAAGCCGGTGCGGTCGTCGACGAGCAGCACGTTCGTGCCGTCCTGGACGACGCGCAACTGCTTGCCGGCCTTGTCGTCGAGGTAGCCGTCCACCTCGCCCGACAGGCCGTTCACGTGCACGACCCTGCCCCTGGCCTTGGTCCACAGCCACGCTCCGACGTCGGCCAGCTCCGGATTGGCGCTGGAGACGCCCACGCCGAACCACGCCGCCGCGGCCACCAGGATCACGGCCGCCCCACCGGCCATCAGGGCCGTCGCCCGGTCCCCGCCGAGCACACGGATGGACAACCGTCACTCACCCCGTATGTGCGATCACAGAGAGTTTGCCCCGCTTTAACCGGGATCACCCTAGCGGGCAGGAGTCCCATCCGCGTCCATACCGACTGGTAGCCCGCGCCGGGTTCCGAGTCTGTCGGTCTGAAGCCGTACCTTAGTGCGCGTGTCCGAACAGCCCCTGACCCTCGACGCCGCCCTCTCCGAGGAGGCGGTGCTGTCGACCTACCGCCGCATGTTCGCCGCGCTGGCCCGCGACAGCGGCGCGGTGGTCGACGACCCCGCCCTGGTCGACATCGCCGAGACGCTGTTCGCGGCGTTCGCCGAGGCGGGCGAGGAGTGGCTGACGCACGAGCAGATGCGCTTCGCCTGCCGGGCCTACCCCAGCGACCAGTTCGACAACCGGCTGCGCGTGCTCAAGGGGCTCGGCGCGATCCGCGAGGTGTTCCCCAAGCCCAACCAGCTCCGCTACCGCGCCTCGTTCACCAGCGTCGTCGGCCTGATGTTCATCCGCCGCATGATGGACGACGGCGGCCAGTCCGAGATGCACCGCCTGCTCGCCCTGGAAGACCTCAACGTCGCCGACCCCCGCACCACGAGCGAGGAGGCCCGGCAGAGCGCGGTCAACCTGGCGCGCGCGTTCCGGCTCTGGGCCCTGGAGCTGATCACGCTGACCACGGGCACCATCGAGGAGCTGCGCGAGCAGGCCCCCAAGCTCTGGGGCACCGAGGAGATCGCCCGGCGCGCCCAGGGCCTGCACGGCACGATCCTGACCCGCTGGCCCGAGCTCGACCGGGTCTGCACCGACCTGCGGGCGTCCATCTACTCCTACAGCGACGCCTCGCGCCGCGCCGCCGGCCGCCTGGCCGACTCGGCGGGCACCACCCGCAACCTGATGCTGCTGCCCACCGAGACGTGGCGCACGTTCGCCCAGACCGCCTCCAAGGAGCGGCTGGCCTCGGTGCTCGACGGGTTCGTCTTCGACGCGCCCGCGCCGTGGCACGATCCGGCCGCCGTCGCGCGGGCGGTCGACGAGGCGCCGCGGCCGGCTCCCGTCCAGCCCACTCCCCCGCGTTCGGCGCTGCCCGACCCCGGGCCCGAGGGCTCGCTCGACTCCTCGCCGGGGGCCGCCGTCGAGCGGCTCACGCAGGTGGCCGAGTCGCTGCTCGGCGCCGCCTCGCGGGTCGCGCTGGCCGACGTGATCGGCTCCGACTGGCCCGCCGCCCGCCGTCTGCTCGCCGACCTGACCACCGCCGACCTGCGCCCCGAGCTCCCCTACCGGCTCGCCTGGTCCGACGGCCTGACCGTCGATCCCGACGGCGAGCCCGCCTGGCTGTCCCACGGCTACCTGGAGCGCACCTCATGACGTCCACCGGTTCTCCGGCCTCCGAGCGCGGCCGGTCCGCGGGCCAGGCGCTCGCCCACGCGCGGGCACGCTCCGGCGGGCCGCTGCGGCTGGGGGCGGGCGTGCCGGCGCCCGCCGGGATGACCCGCCTGACCCGGCCCGACTCCACCGGGCACGCGCTGCCGGTGTGGCCCGACGGGGTGACGCCGTCGCTGCTGGAGGAGTACCAGGTCGCCGCCGTCCCGGTGGAGCGGGCCGGCGAGACGCGGCGGGTGCTGGCGGCCACGCTCAAGTGCTGCTGGAACGATCTCTCCGTCGATCCGTGGCCCGGCGACCCGGCGCCCGTCGAGCTGGTGCTCGACACCTACCGGGCGCTGATCGGGCGTACCGACGACCTGATGCGCAACTGGGCGCGGGGCGCGCTGCGGCGGCTGCACGACTCGGCGTGGATCGTCCTCGACGACGGGGTGGTGACGCTCGGGCCGCGCTGCGCGCTGTGGCCGGTGGAGTCGCACGCCCAGTTGCAGGAGCTGGTCCGCCGCCTGCCCGAGCCCGAGCGGCCGGAGCTCACGGTGGTGGGCGATGCCGACATCGTGGCCGCGGCGGTCCTGCCCCTGCCCGGTGCCGGAGGGCGGGCCGAGCTCGGCGTGGCGGAGTTCGACGACCTGCTGGGGGCCTACGACGAGCGGCGGCGGGCCGAGCTGGTGGCCGCGTTCATGGTGGTCGAGCACGCCGCCGAGCCGGTCGCCGAGGGCCGCTTCGCCGCGCTGCGCGATCCGGCGCTGCGCCACACGCTGGGCGAGATGCTGGCCCGCCGCGGCCGTGCCCTCATCCAGCTGCGCGAACGCTGGACCTCCGGCTACGACGACAGCCACACGGCCGCGCTGGCCCAGCCCCCGTCCCCCGCCCCCGAGCCGGAGGCGGGCCTGGAGACGGCGGGCGCGGAGGCGGCGGATCGCCCGCCGGCGGTCGCGGGGGGCGCGGGGCTCGGCGTGAGTGAGCGGGCGGTGCTGACGCTGGTGCTGGTGCACTCGGTCGCGATCCCCAGGGCCGAGGGCCTGCTGCCGGAGGACTCCTGGTTGTCGCCGCACCCCACCCCGGTCGAGGAGCTGCGCCGCCACACCCAGGTCCCGATCGGCGAGCTGGAGTCGGCGCTGCGCACGCTGCGGCACGCCGGCCTGCTGGCCCAGGTGAAGGCCGGCGAGGAGGCGGGCGGCTACGTCCCCGGCCCGCAGTTCCACCGGCTCACGCCGGCGGCCCGGCGGCGGCTGCAGGAGGAGCTGATCCTCGCCGCCGGCCCGCACACGCCGCTCGCGGCGGCCGTACGCGCCCGCAGGTCGGCGCAGTGAACGTCAGGACAGATGGAAGGGTTACGGGGGTTCGGGTGTCGCAGATGGAGAACGTCGTCGGAGACCGGGTGCTGATCGCCGTGCAGGCGGTCAACATCTCACGGCTCTCGACCCATCCGGTGCCCACGGTCCCCGGCACGCTCATCGTCGTCGCGGGCGCGGGCCCCAAAGACTCCAACGGCGCGGGCAAGTCGTCGTTCATCGCCTCGATCACGGCGCTGCTCGGCGACGAGCAGTGGCGGTTCGCCTCGGGCGCCAAGGCGGTCTCCGAGCTGCTCTTCAACGCCGAGCTGGCCAGCGGCGCGGGCGCCCGCCAGTGGGCGAGCGCCGACCACGGCTACATCGTGGGCGTCTTCGGCCCGCCCGGCACGGACTCCTTCGCCCCGCCGCCCGCCCCGGCCCCGGCCGAGCCGGTCGCCTCCGCCGACCTCACCCTGACCGATGAGGGCGAGGAGGACAGCGGTGAGCTGTTCGAGGTGCCCGACACCTCGGGCGGCGCGATCACCGTGTGGCTCAAGGTCAACCAGGAGGCTCCGCACCTGGAGATCCGCTGGCGGGAGGGCGTCCATCTGGCCGCCTCGCCGTCCGAGGCCGAGCGGGTGGCGCGGGCCGACGAGATCTGGGCGTCGCTGCCGAGGTCGGCGGGCAAGCGCGACGTCGTGGCCCGCGACCTGACCAAGGTGCTCTACGGCGACCGGGTCAGGTGCGTGTCGTTCCTGTCCACGTCCGTGCGCAGCAAGGTCGCCACCAACCTGCTCTCCCAGCCGCTCAACGAGATCTCCCCCGAGCGGGTCTTCGAGGCCATCGCGGCGCTCACCGGCCTCGACGCCGAGCTGGAGCAGGAGCGCGAGGCCCGGCGCGACGAGCACGCCAAGCGGGTGCGGGCGGCGCAGGCGGCCGACCGGCTGGCCGAGTTCGAGGTGGAGTCGAAGGCGCTGCTCGGCACGTTCGACCGCCGCGACCAGGCCCGGGTGCGCCTGGCCGAGGCGTTGCGCTGCTGGCGCGGCAGGCAGGCGCGCAAGCTCGCCGACGCCGCCGCCAAAGACGAGCTGCTGGCCGCCGACCTCGACCGCCACCGCGCCGCGAGCGAGTCGGCCGCCGAGGAGATCGCGCTGGTCAAGGCCGAGATCGCCACGCTGCGCGAGGACACCTTCGACCGCCAGGTGTCCCAGGCGCGCAAGGAGCTGGCCGCCCTGCAGGCCCGTGGCACCAAGCTCGACGCCGACCGCGCGGTGGCCGAGAACTCCGCCGACGAGCTGCGTGCCGCGATCCCGGCGCTGGAGGAGACCCGCAGGTTCGCCGACGGGCGTGACGTGCCCGCCGCCGAGGGCGAGCTGCGGCAGGCCGGGCTCCGGCTCAACGAGGCGCTCAAGGCGCTCGGCGTGGCCGACCAGGAGGTGTCCTCGGCGCGGGCGGCGCTCGACGACGCGGAGGGCGGCCCGGCCGCGGCCCAGCTCGACGCGCTGTCGGCGGCGGGGGTCGGGGCGACCGGCCTGCTCGACGCCCTCGACGTGGCCGAGCAGGCCCGCGACGCCGCCCTTCCCGGCGCCGGCCTGCGCGGCTGGCCGCACGAGCACGCCGTCATCGTCGACGCCGCGCGGCTCGGCGAGGCGGCCCGCGCCCTGGCCGAGCTGCCGGGGTCCGTGCTGGTCAGCGCGGCCGGGGTGAGCGTGGTGGGGGCGTTCGACGGGGTGGCGACCGGGCGGGAGGCCCGCATCAAGGCCGCCGGCCAGCGGCTCAACCGGGCCGAAGACGCCCAGGAGAACGCCGCGGCGGTGGTGCGCGAGGCCGAGGAGGCCGTCGCCGAGGCGCAGCGGCGGCTGGAGGGCGCGCGGGCCGGGGTGCGGCTGGCGGAGCTGGAGGCCAGGCTGGCCGAGCGGCGTGACCGGCTCGTCGGGCTCAACGCGGCGATCGAGGAGCTGGCGCCGAAGGTCGCCGAGGCCGAGCGGCAGGCGGGCGCGCTCGACTTCCGGGCCCGTACCCGGGACATGGAGATCGAGCGCCTCGATGGGCGGCGGCAGCGGCACGAGAGCGAGCGGGCGCAGGCCCGCGAGCAGGAGGCCAAGGTCACCGCCGAGCGCGAGTCGCTCAGGCTCGAAGCGCTGGCCGCCGACTGGGGCGGCACAGTGGAGACCGCCCGCGAGTGGATCGCGGCGCTGCCGGAGGAGGAGCGCCCGCGCGCGGCCGAGGAGTGGTGGCGCGTCGCCGAACGCCACTTCGACCAGGCGTTGCGCGACACCTTCCCCGAGGAGGACGCCGAGATCCCGGAGGAGCTGGCGTTCCTGCTGTCGGAGCGGGGCGGCAGCACGGCGCGCGAGCAGGCGACGTTCGCGGCGGTGTGCGGGGCGCTGGCCTCCTACCTGCGCGGCCAGGAGGAGTACGAGAAGCACCAGCGGCGGCAGATCGAGGCGCAGGTCGTCTCCCGGCAGCGCGACCTGGCGGCGGCGGCCCGGGGCGCGGAGGAGGCGGCGCAGTCCACGGCCGTCCACCGGGCGGCGCTGACGGCGGCGATCAGGGCGAGGCTGACGCGGGTGGCCGAGGAGTTCGAGAAGCTCGACACCTCCTACGGCGGCTACGGCGCGACGCTGGAGTTCCCGGTGCCGCCCGCACCCGCCGACCCCGAGCAGCGCTGGCAGTGGCGGGTGACGCCGAAGTGGCGGCGGGGCGAGGGGCAGGGGTTCGTGCCGTACAACCGGCGGGCCAACACCGCGCTCATGGACGAGAAGGCCGTCAAGCTGGTGTGCGCGGCGGCCATCGCCTCCTCCGGCGGCGGCCATCTGTGCCTGGTGCTCGACGAGCTCGGCCGCAACCTGGGCAAGGAACACCGCAGGGAGGCGGTCGCGCTGTTCCGGCGGATCGGCGAGACGTACGGCATCACGGTGATCGGGGCGCTGCAGGACGACATGGAGCCGTACGCGATCGACGCCTGCGGCCAGTACGTCAAGCTGCGGCGGTCGTCGGACGCGATGCCGTACAACGAGCCGCCGGTGATCGTCGGCCACGACCAGCACGCCGAGCGGGTGCGCGCGCTGGCCGCGTACGTCGACCGCGGCCAGCCGGTCGAGCAGCCGGTGTAGCGGGCGCGGGGAGGGCGGGTCAGGCGGCGCGGTCGAGTTCGTCGGCCGCCAGGGCCTGGCGGAAGTCCTCCCCCGCGTGCTCGATGGCCGTGAGCTGCACCGCCTCGCGCCGGAACACCATCGACAATCCCCAGTCCGCCAGCACCCGCGCCTTGTGGTTGAACGTCGGCACCCACGCCAGGTGGTACGCCCGGTGCGCCAGCCATCCCAGGAACCCGGTCAGCCGGATCGCGTGCACCTGGGCCACGCCCTGGTGGTGGCCGAGCCCGGCCACCGACCCCAGGTACGCGTGCCGGTACGCCTTCAGCCGGCGTCCCCGAACGTGGGCCGCCAGGTTGCGGGCGAGCAGTTTGGCCTGGCGCACCGCGTGCTGCGCGTTGGGCGCGGTGAACCTGCCCGGACGGGTCAGGTCGGGCACCGCCGCGCCGTCGCCGGCCGTGAACGCGTCCTCCAGCCCGGCCACCGTCAGGTATTCGGTGGCCCGCAGCCGTCCGACCTCGTCCACGGGCAGCCCGCTGTCGGCGGCGAGCGGGCTGGGCCGGCCGCCGGCCGCCCACACCAGCGTCCCGGCCGCCAGCGATGTGCCGTCCGACAGCCTGGCCACGCCGCCCTCGGCCGAGTTCAGCCGGGTCTCCAGCCGCACGTCCACGCCGCGCGCGCGCAGCGCGTCCACGGTCCAGCGGCCGAGGCCGGGGTGGAGTTCGGGCAGGATGCCGCCGGTCGCCTCGACCAGGGTCCAGCTCAGGTCGGCGGGCGCGATCCCGTCGTGGTAGCGCAGGGCCTCGTCGGCCAGCCCCTGCATCTCGGCCAGCGCCTCGACGCCCGAGAACCCGCCGCCGACCACCACGAACGTCAGCGCCCTGCGCCGCACCAGCGGGTCGTCGGTCGAGGCGGCCGCGGCGAGCTGGGCCAGGACGTGGTTGCGCAGGTGCACGGCCTCGCCGAGGCTCTTGAACCCGACCGCGTGCTCGGCCAGCCCCGGGATGGGCAGCGCGCGGGTGATCGACCCGGCAGCCATCACGAGGATGTCGTACGTGAGCGTCCTGGCCGGCCCCTGGACCGGCTGGAACCGCGCGGTGCGGGCCTCGTGGTCGACGCGGGTGACGTTGCCGGTGAGCACGCGCGCGCCCTTGAGCACCCGGTTGAGCGGGGCGACGACGTGGCGGGGCTCGATCGTCCCGCCGACCGCCTCGGCCAGGAACGGCTGGTACGTCATGTACCCCCGCGGATCGACCACGGTGACCGTCACCTCGCCCGACCGGATCAGCCGCCGCAGCCCGCGGGCCGTGTACATCCCGACATATCCACCGCCGACGATCAGAATGTGCTTGCTCATCGTCCGCTCCTCCTCATCAGGTTCTTCACCAGGAGGACGAGACAGCCCCGGCGGATGTGACAGGAAAAGCCGGACTATCGGAGTGAGATGTCGCCGGTCTCCGGCAGGGCGAGCAGGCAGAGCAGGCTCAGCAGGGCCATCGCCGAGACGTAGAGCCCGACGCCCATGACGCCGAGGCCGCTCGATTGCAGGCTGGTGGCGACCAGCGGTGGCACCGCCCCGCCCAGCACGCCACCGAGGCTGTAGGCGACCGAGGCGCCGCTGTAGCGGAACTCCGTCCTGAACAACTCCGGCAGGTACGCCCCCATCGGCCCGAAGATCAGCCCCATCAGCCCGAGCGCGCCGGCCAGCGCCACCCCGGTCAGGACGACCGACCCGGTCTCCATCAGCGGGAACATCACCAGCCCCCACGCGACGGCGACGGCCGTACCGGTGAGGAGGGTGCGGCGGCGGCCCAGCCGGTCGCTGACCAGCGCCGAGACGACCGTGCCCGCCGCCATGAACAGCACGCCGACCATGGTCAGGGTCAGCATGGTGGTCTTCGGGATGCCGAGGGTGGCGGTGCCGTAGGACAGGCAGTAGGTGGTGGCGGTGTAGAAGAGCGTGTAGGCGACGGTCATCGCCCCGGCGGCGAGCAGCACCCGCCGCCACTGGTGGCGCATCAGCCCGGCGAACGGCACCTTGGCGATGCGGCGCTGGTCGAGGGCGGCCCGGAAGACCGGCGTCTCGGAGATCCGCAGCCGCACGTACAGGCCGACGACCACGAGGAGCAGGCTGGCCACGAACGGCAGCCGCCAGCCCCAGCCGCCGAACTGCTCGTCGGTCAGCGTCTCGCCGAGGATCAGGAACAGCCCGTTGGCCACGATGAACCCGGCCGCGGGGCCGAGCTGCGGGAACATCGCGTACCGGCCGCGCCTGCCGGGCGGGGCGTGCTCGGTGGCCAGCAGCGCCGCGCCGCCCCACTCGCCGCCGAGGCCGATGCCCTGGGTGAACCGCAGCAGCACCAGCAGCACGGGCGCGGCCACGCCGATGGCCGCGTACCCCGGCAGCAGCCCGATCGCCACCGTGGACAGGCCCATCACCAGCAGCGAGACGACCAGCATCGACTTGCGCCCGACGCGGTCGCCCCAGTGACCGAACACCGCCGACCCGAGCGGACGCGAGACGAACGCCACCGCGAACGTCGAGAACGCGGCCAGCCGGCCGGCCACCGGGTCCATGCCGGGGAAGAACGCGGTGTTGAGCACCAGCGCGGCGGCGGTCCCGTAGATGTAGAAGTCGTAGAACTCGATCGCGGTGCCCATGAGGCCGGCCATGGCGATCCTGGTCGTGCTGGGCGCCGAGACCCGGGGGGAAGTCTTCACTTCACGTCTCACTATCCGGACTGACATCTTGTCAAGCGATACAACGACGCTACCACCTGCGCAATGTCACACAGCCGCCCGATAGATTCGACCGCAAACGTCGTCTTTGGGAGGACCGCATCTTGGCCGTGGAACTGGTCATCTTCGACTGTGACGGGGTGCTCGTCGACAGCGAGCGCATCTCGGTACGCGTGGGCACCGCCGCCCTGCGCCGCCTGGGCTGGACGATCGACGAGACCGAGTACGCCGAGCGCTTCGTCGGCTGCAGCAACGAGTACTGGGACGAGCAGGTCGGCGAGACGCCCCCGGGCTGGCACGACCAGATCACCCAGGAGTACCTGGCCGCGATGGAGGCCGAGCTGCGCGCCATCGAGGGCATCGAGGTCGCCCTGGACCGCCTGGACATCCCCTACTGCGTGGCCTCCAATGGCCGGCACGCCAACGTCTGCAACAGCCTGGAGCTGACCGGCCTCGCCCGGCGTTTCGACGGCCGCGTCTTCAGCGCCGAGGACGTGGCCCGCGGCAAGCCCGCCCCTGACCTGTTCCTGCACGCCGCGGCCACGATGGGCGCCGCGCCGGAGGGCTGCGTGGTGATCGAGGACAGCCCGTTCGGGGTGCGGGCGGCGATGAGCGCGGGGATGCGCTGCCTGGCGTTCGCGGGCGGCCTGACGCCACCCGCACGCCTGTCCGGCCTCGGCGCCACCCTCTTCCACGACCCCACCACAATCCCCGACCTGATAGCCAACCTCCCCTGACACCCGTCCCCCTGCCCCCTCTCCTTCCCCGCGCCCTGCCTCCAGGCCCGCCCCAACTTGACGCCCCACCCCTCAGGCCGCCCCGGCGGGGGCGGGCGGTCAAGTCCGGCTCGCCGGGGACGTCGGGCCTGGACGACCGGCCGGGGGCGAGGGGGCGATCACACTGCGCCGCACCAGCCAGACGATCGAATCCGCCCAGCCGAAGACGTCAGATGTATGCGACCGACAGCGCGAGCACATCAGGGCCGCCCGGATCTCAAAAGAAGGGGCAGTCCCACCTCACCGCGCCAAGCGGACAGTCGACCCCGAACGGCCGGGGCGCCTCCGGTCTGGACGACCAGCAGGGCGGGACACCAGAGCTGTCCGGATCTCACGAGAAGGGGCGGTTCACGCCTCGCCGTATCGGGTGGGTGGGCAGGTGGGGTCGAGGCGGTCGGCGGTGCGGCGTAGCGAGTGCGCGAGCCGCGCCCGTACGGCGACCCGCTCCGGGTCCCGCCTGCGCGGCGCCCCCGGCAGGGCCGCGTCGAGCGAGCCGCGGAACCCCATCGTCGTCCGGTGCGCGAGAACCTGCATGGCATCCATCTCTCTCCTCCTTAATCAATTAAGACCTTAATCAATTAAGAACGCACCGGCAAGGCCGTTCGATACGGTTGGACGATGGCAAGGGTCACCCTGCAGACGATCGCCGACAGGCTCGGCGTGTCCCGCGCCACCGTGTCGTACGCCTTCTCCCGGCCCGACCAGCTCAGCGACGGGCTGCGGCGGCGCATCCTGGAGGTGGCCGACGAGCTCGGCTACGCGGGCCCCAACCCGACGGCGCGCTCGCTCCGGCTCGGTCGCGCCGGCGCGCTCGGCCTGCTGTTCAGCGAGACGCTGGCCTACGCCTTCGCCGACCCGTACGCGCTCGGGTTCTTCCAGGGGCTCGCCACGGCGGCCGAGGAGGCGGGCGTCGGCCTGCTCATCCTGCCGCTGCCGCACGGCGACCGGCGCAGCGACACCGTGCGCGACGCGGTGGTCGACGCGTTCTGCGTGGTCTCGCTGCCCGACGGCCATCCGGCGCTGGCCGAGGTGCTGGCCAGGAAGCTGCCCGTCGTGGTGGTGGACGAGCCGTACGTGCCCGGCCACCCCTTCGTCGGCATCGACGAACCGGCCGCCGGGGCCGCCGCCGCCGCGCACGTGCTCGGCCTCGGGCACCGGCGGGTCGCGGTGGCCATGGTCGGCCTGCACGACGACGGCCACACCGGCTGGGCCGACCGCGCCCGCCAGGAGGGCGCGGTGTTCGCGGCGATGCGCGCCCGGCGCGGCGGCTACCAGACGGCCTGCGAGCAGGCCGGCCTCGACTGGGACGACGTGCCCTGCTACGAGGTCGCCAGGAACTCGCGGGAGGCGGGCAGGAAGGCCGGCCACGCGCTGCTGCGGCTGGACCCGCGCCCCACGGCGATCCTGACCAACACCGACGTGCTCGCCCTCGGCGTCCTCGACGCCGCCGCCGACCTGGGCATCGACGTGCCGGGCGAGCTGTCGGTCGTCGGGTTCTCCGACAGCGCGGCCGAGGAGGCGGGGCTCACCACGATCCGGCAGGCCAAGCAGGAGATCGGGGAGGCGGCCGGGCGGCTGCTGCTGTCGGGGGCCGCGGCCCGGCCGGAGCGGCGGCTGTTCCCGTACGAGCTGATCGTGCGCGCCTCGACCGCGCCGCCGCCTGGCTGACCGGCCGCCTAGCCGACCAGCGTCGAGCCCCGGCGGGTCTTGCCCACCTTGAGCTGCACCGGGATCCGGGTACGCAGCTCGCCGACGTGGCTGACGATGCCGACCGCGCGTCCGCCGTCGCGCAGCCCGTCGAGGATGTCGAGCACGTCGTCGAGGGTGTCCTCGTCGAGGGTGCCGAAGCCCTCGTCCACGAACAGCGTGCCGACCTCCGCGCCGCCCGCCTCCGCCGTGACCACGTCGGCCAGGCCGAGCGCGAGCGCGAGCGAGGTGATGAAGCTCTCGCCGCCCGACAGGGTCGCCGGGTCGCGGTCGACTCCGGTCCAGGCGTCGGCCACCTTCAGGCCCAGGCCGCCGCCGGACCGCGCCCGTGATCCGGCGGTCTTGCGCAGGTCGTGCCGGAGCAGGTAGCGGCCGGACGACATGTGGTCGAGGCGCTCGTTGGCGGCGTCGACCACCTGCCTGAGCCGCTCCCCCAGCACGAACGAGGTCAGACTCATGTTCCACTGGTTGTCGCCGGAGGTGCCCGAGGCCAGCGCCGCCATCCGTTCGGCCAGCCGGTGCCGCTCGGCCGCGGGACGCCACCGCTCGATGCGCGCGGCCAGCTCATCGCGGAGCTCGGCGAGGCGGGCGGCCCTGGCCACCGCCCGGTCGCGCTCGCTGGCCAGCCGCGTGTGCGCCTCCTCCGCCGCGTCTCTGCCGCCTGCGGCCGCCGCCAGGTCCGGCTCGGGCTCGGCGGCCGCGGCGATCAGCTCGGGGTCGGCGAGCAGGGCGGTGACGGCGGCGTGCTGGTCGTCCAGCCGCCGCAGCAGCTCCGCCTTGCCCTCCCGCTCGGCCGGGCTCCGGTACGCCTCCTCGGCCTCCCGCACGTCGGCGAACCCCGCCTCGGCCGCCGCCCGCCCGGCCGCCTCGGCGGCGGCGTCGAGCTCACCGGCCGCCGCGACCGCCGCCCTGGTGGCCTCCAGCGCCTCGCGCAGCAGCTCGGCCTCGTCGTTGAGCCTGGACAGGCGGGCCGTCAGGGTCGTGTCCCCGCCCCGGGCCGCGTCGAGCCGTGCGCCCAGCCGCCCGGCATCCGCGCTCAGCTCCTCATGTCTGGTACGCCCGGCCGTCACCCGCGCCGCGATGCGGCGTCCGCGTTCCTCCAGCTCGGCACGTTCGCGGCCGAGCGCGGCGACCTCGGCCGCCAGCCCCGCCTCCTTGGCCGCCACCGCGGCGAGCCGCCGCAACTCCTCCTCGGCCGCGGCCAGCACCCGCCTCCCGTCGACCCCGTCTGGGGTCTCGGGAAGGGGATCTGCCGTGAGAGGGCGCTCGGACAGGAGCGTCTCGGGGTGCAGGGTCTGGGTGAGGCGAATGTGGAGGCGGGCGCGTTCGGCGGTGAGCCCGGTGCGGTGGGCGTGGTGGGCGGCGAGCGCCTCGGCGATCTCCCTGGCCCGGTCGCGGACGTGGTCGCGGTCGCCTTCGAGGCGGTCGAGCGCGTCGGCGAGGGCGGGCTCCCGGTCGGCGACCGACCGCAGCCGGGCCAGTTCCTCCTCGGCCGCGAGCACGTGCCCGGCCGCGGTGTCGGCGGACAGCCCCTCGGTGGCCTCCGAGGCGTCGGCGAGCCGGGACTCGATCGAGGCCAGAGCACGTTCGGCGGCCTCCCGGTCGGCGGCGGCCGCCTCGTGGGCGGTCTCAGCGGCGTGCTCGTCGTCGGGCGAGGGCGCGCTGGGCGCCGGGGCCGCGGGCACGGGGTGGCGCTCGGAGCCGCAGACCGCGCACGGACGCCCGTCGGCCAGGTCGCGGGCCAGCTCGGCCGCCATGCCGTCGATCCTGGCCTGACGCAGGTCGAGCCAGCGTTCGCGGGTCTCCTGGGCGCGGTCCACCAGGACCTGGTGGGCGGCGGCGGCCGACTCCAGGTCGGCGGCGAGGGCGTCGCGGCGGTGGGCGGCCTCCAGGACGGAACGGGCGGCGTCGAGACGGGCGGCGGCGGCGGGCACGGCCGCCGCCTCGGCGCGCACCTCGGCCAGGGCGGCGCCCGCCGCGGCCAGCCGGGCGGGCAGCTCGGACTCGGCCGCCGCCACCTCGGCCTCGCGCCGGGCCAGCACTTCGAGCTCACCGGCCAGCGCGGCGAGCTCCCGGTCGACGTCGATCAGGTCGGCGGCGGCGTCGCGTACGGCCTGGGCCGCCGGGATGCGCGCCGCGGCCACCCGCGCGCCGGCTAGCCTGCCCTCGGCGTCCGCGACCAGGCCGGGCAGGACGGCGAGCCGCGCGGCGACGGTCTCGTCGGCGCGGACCAGCTCGGCCAGCTCCTGCTCCACCCGCGCCAGGTCGCGCCGGACGACCGACAGCCGGGCCTCCTCGGTGAGCAGCTCGGACAGCCGGGCCAGCTCGGCCCGGCGCTCCCGCTCCAGGCCCTCCAGCTCCTCCACCGACGGCTGCCCGCCGCCCGCCGGCCCCTCGACGCCCGGCGCGGGGCGGCGGGTGAGGAGAGGGCGGGCGCGGGCCAGGGCGTCGGCGACCATGGCGCGGGCCTTGGCGGCGGCCTCGGCGCGTTGCCCGGCGGCCGTGATGAGCGGGAGCACGCGGTCGGCGCGGGCGGCGTCGTCGATGACGGCCTGGAGGTCGGCGCGTTCGTCGGCGCGCTCGTCGAGGGTGCGGCGCAGGGTCAGGGCCTCGGCGTGGCGGCGGCGGCGTTCGGCGAGGGCGGCGGCCTGCTCGAACCGTGACCGCGCCGCGCGTACGGCCTCGCCCGCGGCGGTGTGCCGCTCCTCGCACCGGTGGACGACGGCCCGCGCCGCGCCCAGCAACGCGCCGGCCCATCCGAGCGGATCGTCCGCCGCCGACGGCGGATGCCCCTCCCCGGCACCCTCGTCCGGCGCGGGGGCGAGGACGGGGCCGGCGGCTTCCTCCAGGCGTTCGACGGCGAAGGCCACCTCGCGCCCCAGCTCCTGCTCCTCCCGCCCCGTGGCCCGCCGCCGCTCGGCCAGCCACGCCTCGGCCTGGGTGAACACCTTGACGGTGAACAGCCGCTCCAGCAGCCGGGCGCGGTCGTCGCCGTCGGCGCGCAGGAACTTGGCGAAGTCGCCCTGCGGCAGCATCACCACCTGGCAGAACTGCTCGGCGTTCATCCCGAGCAGCCCGCCCACCAGGTCGCCCGCCTCGTCGAGCCGGGTCGTGAGCCCCTGCCAGGCGGCCCCGCGGCGCTCCTCGACGACGACCTTGGCCTTCTCCTCGGTGAACCCGGAGCCGCGCAACTTGGGACGCTGCCACGACGGCGAGCGCCGGATGCGCAGCGAACGGCCCCGGATCGTGACCTCCAGCGTCACCGAAGGGCCGGTGCCGGCGGGCGCGTGGTCGCAGCGCAGGCTGCGGGCGCTGTTGCGCTGGCCGGGCACGACGCCGTAGAGGGCGAAGCAGAGGGCGTCGAGGATCGTGGTCTTGCCCGCCCCGGTGGGCCCGTGGATGAGGAACAGGCCCGCCTCGGTGAGGGCGTCGAAGTCGACCGTCTCGGTGCCGGGGAAGGACCCGAAGGCCGTGAGGGAGAGCTGGTGCGGCCGCATCTACGCCATCGTCTCCTGCACCCGCGACGCCTCGACCGCCTGTCTCAGCAGGTCTTCCTCCTCGGGCGCGGCGGGCTCGCCGCGCACCTCGCGGACGAAGTCGAGGGCGACCTCCGCCTCGGGCCGCCCGCTGACCTTCACCGGCCCGGCGGCGGGCGCCGCGCCCACCGGCTCGAACGACAGGGCGAGGGCGTGCGGGAAACGGGCCCGCAGCCGGTCCATGGCCTGCTTGGGACGGACGGCGTCGGTCAGGGTGATCTGCAGCCAGTGGTCTTCGTAGGAGGAGAAGGCGGGCAGGGTCAGCAGGTCGTCGAGGTCGCCGCGGAGCCGCCCGACCGGCCGGGGCACGGGCGCGGGCACGAACTCCGCGCCCGAGCCGAGCGTGACCAGCCAGCAGCCCTTGACGTGGCCGGTCTCGGAGAAGGAGTAGGCCAGCGGGGAGCCGGAGTAGCGCACGGTCTCGGACATGCGCTGCCGCCCGTGCAGGTGGCCGAGCGCGACGTAGTCGACGCCGTCGAAGGCCGACAGGGGGACGTGGGACACGCCGCCCACGCTGATGTCGCGCTCGCTGTCGCTGGCCTGCCCGCCGGTCACGAAGCAGTGGGCCAGCACGACGGCGGCCCGATGGCGGACGGCGTCGGCGCGGACCCGGCTCATCGCGTGGGAGATCGCGGCGGTGTGGCCGCGGTCGGGGAGCTGCCAGGGGGTGCGCACCAGCTCGGGCTCCAGGTAGGGGATGCCGTAGAAGGCGACGTCGCCGACCAGCACCGGCTCCCACGACTGCGCGGGCTCGGTGCGGACGTGCACCCCCGAGGACTCGAACAGCGCCGACCCGAACCCCAGCCGCAGCGCCGAGTCGTGGTTGCCGCTGATCAGCACCACCCGCGCCCCGGCGGCGCGCAGGCGGGCGAGCGCGTCGGAGAGCAGGGCCACCGCGTCGACCGGCGGCAGGGCGCGGTCGTAGACGTCGCCGGAGACGGCCACGACGTCGACCCGCTCGGCGCGCACCGTCTCGACCAGGTGGTCGACGAACGCGGCCTGCGCCCCGAGCAAGCTCTCCCGATGGAAGGAGCGCCCGAGGTGCCAGTCGGAGGTGTGCAGGATCCGCATGTCGCAGGAAGCTAACATCTCTCACCGACAAATGCGGCCCCTCCCGTCACAGAAGCCGGGAGTAGGCTGGATGATCAGCGGGCAAACCAACGCACATGGGGAGGCCAATGCGCACTGGCCGTGGCACCTTGAGCGTCGCCGCCGGCCTGGCACTGGTGGCTCTCGCGTCGGTCGGCTACGTGTTGCCGCCCGCGTTCGACCCGCCGCCGCTGAAGGCGGACCCGGCGTTCGCGGCGATTCCCCCGCAACCGGCCGACGAGCTGCGCCCGGTGGTGGCGGCCACCGCCGTGCGGCGGGAGGAGATCTCGCTGCCGGCCGAGGGCCAGCGTCTGGAGGGCACCTTACGCGTGCCGCTCTCGCCCGGCCCGCACCCGGCGATGGTGTTCGTGTCGGGGTCGGGCAACGGGTCGCGGACGGAGTTCACGCCGCAGGCGGAGTTCCTGGCCAGGGCGGGCGTGGCGACGATCGCCTTCGACAAGCGGACGGTCGGCTACGACTTCCGCGACCGCGACTTCGGGCTGCTGGCCGACGACGCGCTGCGCATGGTGGAGTACCTGCGCACCCGGCCGGAGGTGGACGCCTCCCGCGTCGGGCTGTGGGGGGTCAGCGAGGGCGGCTGGGTCGTCCCGATCGCGGCGGCGAAGAGCGCGGCGGTGGGCTTCGCGGTGCTGGTCTCCTCGCCGAACGTCTCGCCGCTGCGGCAGGTCGCCTGGGCCCTGAACGAGCAGCTGCTGCGGCTGCACGCCCCCATCGGCGCCCGCGACCTGCTGACCAGGGCGATGGGCGGCGTCGGCTTCACCTTCCTGCGCTACGACGCGATGCCGGCCTTACGGCAGGTCAAGCAGCCGGTCCTGGCGTTCTACGGCACGACCGACCCCTCGATCCCCTTCGTGGAGTCCACCAAGGCGCTGGTCACGGCGCTCGCCCAGGCGGGCAACGACCGGTACACGATCCGCTTCATGGACAAGGGCGACCACGCGATGCGGGTCAACGGCGGCCCGTTCACCAAGGGCTACCTGGAGACGCTGGCCAACTGGATCACCGGTCTGCCGGCCACTGCCCGGCCGTCGGCGCACATGGCGGGCAGCACGCCGGTCCAGCGGTTCGAGGCCAGCGACGTGCCCGCGGCCCCCTGGTACGCGGGGGGCACGATGCTCGGGCTGACCGTCTGCCTGGCCGCCGTCGGGTACGTGGCGGGCCCGGTGGCGGCGATGGTCGTCCGGCTGCGCGGCCACGGCAGGCCGCCGGTCGAGACCAACGCCCGGCTGTGGCCGCCGATCAGGCGCAGGCTGCGCAGGATGGCGTGGACGGGCCTCGGCCTGCTGGCCTCGGTCGTGGCGTTCATCATGCTGCTGGTGCTGTTCTCGGTGAACCAGGCGGGCGCCTGGCCGGCCGTGCTGGCGGGCTGGCTGGTGGTCCGCGTGCTGGCCGCGCTCATGCTGGTCCAGGAGGTCACGGCGGTGGCCGCGTACGTGTCGGCGCTGCGGGAGGGCATGCAGCCCACCCGGTGGCAGTACGTGGCGATCGGCGGCGTGCTCGGCGGCACCGGGCTGCTCCTGGTGGCGGCGGCCTACTACGGCCTGTTCTCGTTCCCCTGGTAGGCGTTCATCCAGCGGTCGAGCTCGGCGAAGACCTGCTTGCGCGCGGGCTCGGCCGACAGCACCAGGTCGTGCACGCCGTCCTGGATTCGCACGCAGGTGACGTGGGGGCCGATCGAGGTGGCCCAGCGGGCCATGTGCTCCGGGTCGAGCACGATGTCGGCCGAGCGCGCCTCGGGCACGAAGTCGCGTACCCGCAGGCCCGTGGAGGCGGCGAGGACAAGCACCGGCACGTCCACCGCCAGCCCGCGGTGCAGCCGCCGCTGGGCCCGCCGGATGGCGGCCAGCCACATGGCGTGCACGGAGAACCCGACCAGGGGCTTGAGCTCCAGGTCGTAGTCCCATTCGCCCTGTTCGGTGCGGTGCAGGCTCTGGCCGTAGGCGGTGCTGATGCCGAGGGGCAGCGGGCGCCGGACGTAGGACATCGGGGTCTTGAGCAGGTCGGCGGCCAGCCGGAGCGGGGCCGGCACGTTGAGGTCGAGGAACGGGCTGTTGAGCACGAGCCCCTGCACCAGGCCCCGGCCGCGGACCCGGTCGGCCCACAGCGCGGTGATCAGGCCGCCGGTGGAGTGGGCGTTGACGGTCAGCTCGTCGTGGTCGCGGCGGATGAGGCGGACTGCCTCGTCGATCTCGGGGAAGTAGTCGGTGACGCTCCTGATCAGCCCCCTGGTCTGGTGCGGGAGCAGTGAGCGGCCGTACTTGCGCAGGTCGAGGGCGTAGAAGTCGATGCCGCGCTGGACGTAGTGGTCGGCCAGATGGTCCTGGAAGAAGTAGTCGGTGAATCCGTGGACGTAGAGCACCGCCCTGCGCGAACCGGTCTTCCTGGAGATCAGGGTCGCGACGACCTCGCCCTCGAAGTCGGGCTGCATGGGGAGAACGGTGATCTCGTACATATCAGACAGAATATGGATTGTCCGGCCATGTGGGGACGCCGGGCGGAAGGTCGGTGCTCACCTTCATCGGGAAGTCGGCCGGACGCTTCTCCAGGAACGCCGTCACCCCCTCCACCGTGTCGGCCGCGCCCCCGAGCTCGGCCATGAGCCTGGAGTCGGCGGCGTGCGCCTCCCAGGGCGAGGCGGCCGACAGGCCCGACCACATCAGCCTGCGCACGGCGGCGACGGAGACGGCCGAGGTGTTGTCGGCGATCTCGCGGCCCAGCGCGTACGCGGCGGGCAGCAGGTCCTCGTCCGGCAGCACCCGCGACACCAGGCGGCCCTCCAGCGCCTCGGCGGCGGGGAAGACCCGGCCGGTCACGGCCCACTCCATGGCCCGGGAGATGCCGACCACCCGGGGCAGGAACCAGCTCGACGCCGCCTCCGTGACGATGCCGCGCCGGGCGAACACGAACCCGAACCTGGCGCTCTCGGCGGCCAGCCGGACGTCCATGGGCAGCGTCATCGTGACGCCCACGCCCACCGCCGGGCCGTTGATCGCGGCGATGACGGGCTTGAGCGAGGCGGCGATCCGCAGCGCGACCGTGCCGCCGCCGTCGCGCGGCGCGCCCTCGACCAGCTCGGCCTCCGCCCGGTGGCCGAACGTGCCACCGCCGCCGCCCAGGTCGGCCCCCGCGCAGAAGGCCCGCCCGGCTCCCGTGACCACCACCGCGCGCACCTCGTCGTCGGCGTCGGCGAGGTCGAACGCGCTGATCAGCTCGGCGCGCATGGTCAAGGTGAACGCGTTGAGCCGCTCGGGGCGAGACAGTGTGATGGTGGCGACGCGATCGGCCACGTGGTACTCGATCTCGGAGAAGGCCATGACCCGAATCTTATTCGGTTACCGATGTTCACCCTCCGATAAAGACATATTTCGCATCCAATGCGTAGGCTGCCCGCGCTGTCCGTGCCTGCGGGTTACGGTGGAGTTCGGGGAACGGGGATGGCCGTGCAGGGTAAGGAACCGGTGAGCGCGGGAGCGGTCCTCGGCTGGCTGGCGCTCTCGGCGCTGGCGCCCGGGGCCGCGCATCTGCGTGCCGGCCGGCGCACGGCCGGCCTGATCCTGCTGTCGTGCTACTTCGCCGGCCTGCTGGCGCTGCTGGCGCTGGTGCTGACGACCGACAACCTGCTGGGCTCGCTGACCCAGGACTCGTGGCTGACCGCGATCGTGGTCGGAGCCGCGGCGCTGGGCGTCGCCTGGTTCGCGGTGATCGTGCACTCCTTCGTGGTGCTGCGTCCCGGGCGGCTGCCGCAGAACGGCCAGATCCTGGCCGGCACCCTCGCGGGGCTGCTCGCCGTCGCCGTGGTGGTGCCGTTCGGGCTGGTCGCGCAGTACGTGTGGACATCCCAGCAGACCCTCGGCGACATCTTCACCGGCCCCGAGCCGGCCGAACCCGCCGTACCGGCCGGGCAGGAGCCGCCGCAGGACCCGTGGGCCGGGCGGGAGCGGGTCAACATCCTGCTCCTCGGCGGCGACGCCGACGACAACCGCACCGGCGTGCGCACCGACAGCATGAACGTGGCCAGCATCGACGTGAAGTCCGGCAACACCGTGCTGGTCAGCCTGCCGCGCAACCTGGAGAACGTGCGCTTCCGCCCCGGCACGCCCATGGCCCAGCGTTTCCCGGGCGGCTTCCGCCTGCCGCCCGACCCCGGCGGCGGCCGCAGCGACCTGCTCAACAGCGTCTGGGAGTACGCCGACGCCCACCCGGAGATCTTCGGCGGACGCCGGCAGCAGGGCCCGCAGGTGCTCATGGACACCATCGGCTACACCCTCGACCTGAAGATCGACTGGTACGCCCTGGTCAACATGTGGGGCTTCGCCCGGCTCATCGACGCCATCGGCGGCATCACGCTCACCGTCGAGCAGGACGTGGTGTTCGGCAAGTACAACGAGGGCCTGGTCAAGGCCGGCACCAGGAAGCTCAAGGGCGCCGACGCCATGTGGTACGCCCGCTCCCGCACCTACAGCGACGACTACACCCGGATGCGGCGGCAGCGCTGCGTGCTCGGCGCGCTGCTGGGCCAGGCCGACCCGGCGACCGTGCTGGCCCGGTTCAACCGGATCGCGCTGGCCGCCAAGGAGCTGATCAGGACCGACATCCCGCGCTCGATGCTGACCAACCTGGTGCCGCTCGCGCTCAGGGTCAAGAACGCGAAGGTGACGAGCCTGCAGTTCGTGCCGCCGCTGATCCGCACCGGCTACCCCGACTGGGACAAGATCCGCCGGCTGACCGCCAAGGCCGTGCGCGACTCGGCCGCGGCCACGTCCGCCGTCGCCGCTTCAGCGACCCCGTCGGCGACCCCCTCGGCGAGCCCGTCGGCCACGGACGGTTCCTCGCCCAGGAAGTCCGGCAAGCCGTCCACCCAGCCCTCCGCGCCGCCGACCAAGGGGCTCACCGAGGGATGTGGCGCGGGTTGAGCCGGACGCCCTGACGATCCGGTCGCGGATGGCATGCTGGGTGGGACCGGCAAATCTGGAGGAGATTCGCGATGTCCCACCCCCTCGGCAGCTCACCCGCCGTCCGGCACACCCCTCTCGACGCCGAGGAGAGAGTGCGGGCCGAGGCCGGCTTCGTGCCCCTCGTGGCCCAGCAGCTCGCCGAGAACGGCCGGTTCCGGGTGAGCGCCGACAGCGCCGAGCTGGTGGAGGTGTTCCAGGGGGTCGCCCGCAAGGTCGGCGAGCTGCTCGGCCGGCCGGTGGTCAGCTACTCCAACGGCCGCTACATGGTGATCACCTTCGCTCAGGACTCACCGGTGGGCTGAGGCGGGAAGGCGGTCCAGGAGGGCGCGCAGGATCCGGTGGGGGTGCGTCCACAGCAGGGCGCCGCCGGCGCCGGGCACGACGTGCCGCACGGCTCCCGGGATGCGGGCGGTCAGGCCCTCCCCCTGGTCGGGCGAGTGGGTGGCGTCGTGCTCGCCGTACCAGACGTCGACCGGCACCGTGATCGACGACAGGTCGATGCCCCAGCGGCCCATCGCCAGGACGGTGTCGCGGGCGTAACCGCCCGGCCCCTTCGCGAACGCCTCCCCCAGCGCCTCGCGGTATCCGGCGGCGAACTCGGGCCGCTGGTAGACGGCCAGGTCGCAGGCCGGGCTGCCGCCCATCACCAGATCCCACATCGCCTGCGGGGTGAAGCCCGCGAAGACCCGCTCGGCGGCCTCCGGGTCGTGCGTGGACAGGTCCGTCAACTGCCGCAGCTCGGCCGGCAGCACGCCGGCGAAGCGGGGGTCGGCCACCTCGTCGGCGGCCGAGACCAGGGCCAGCGCGCCGGTCACGCCGGCGGCGGCGCAGGCGAGCGCGAACGGCGCGCCCTGCGAGTTGCCCACCATGGCCGGACGCCCGAGGCCGCGCAGCCCGGCGAAGACCTCGACGTCGGCGGCGAAGCCGGCGAACGTGCGGCCCGGCGCGGGGGTGGAGGCGCCCAGTCCGGGCCGGTCCAGGGAGATCAGGCGCACGCCGAGGTCGTCGGGCGCCGCCGCGCCCATGCCGAGCCGGCGGCTGGTGGCGGCCCCCGGGGACAGCAGGACCGGCCGCCCGTCCGGCGGCCCCCACTCGGCCCAGCCCAGGAGGCGGCCATCGGGCAGCCGTTCGGCGCCCGTGCGGGCAGGACGTGCGACCAAGGTGTGCATGCGCCCATCATCTCGTGCGCACCTCGGGGTCTCTCCACCGGTTTTCCGTGGCACGCCGGGTCGGCCGGCGGGTGAATCCGCAGGTCATCCTGCACACTGGGCTTGTGCTCATCGATCTGGTCCCGCCCTTCGAGGGGCGTCACTGTGAGACGACCACCGCCGGCACGCTGCTGCGGCACGCGGGCGTGGAGCTGTCGGAGGCGATGCTGTTCGGGCTGGGCGAGGGGCTGAGCTTCATCTACTGGGACAGCGGCTCGCTGGACGTCCCGCTGATCGGCGGGCGGGTCAAGCCGCACGCGCTCACCGAGAAGCTGGCCGCCGCGCTCGGGTTCACGCTGGACACGCAGGAGACCTCCTCGCCCATCACGGCCTGGTCGAACGTCCGCCGGCACCTCGACGAGGGCGTCCCCGTCGGGATCCGGCTCGACTGCTTCCACCTCGACTACGTCAGGACGCCCTACCACTTCGGCGGCCACTACGTGGCGATGGTCGGCTACGACGAGGGCCACGCCCACCTCGTGGACACCGCCCAGCAGGGCACCCGCAACCGGGTCCCGCTGGACTCGCTCGAACGGGCCCGCGCGGCGACCGGGCCGATGACGGCGCACAACCTGTCGTACACGCTGGGGCCGTGCGCCGAGCCCGACCTGCCGGACGCCATCAGGGCGGCCGTCCGGTCCACCGCCGCCGCCTTCCTGAACCCGGCGATGCGGAACGTCGGCTACCGGGGCATCGAGCAGGCCGCCGCGCTCATCCCCACCTGGCTGGAGCGCGGGCCGACCGCGCAGCTCACGCGGACGGCCAACCTCATGGAGCGGGGCGGCACGGGCGGCGCGTTCTTCCGCAACCTCTACACCGAGTTCCTGGCCGAGGCCCAGACGATCGCGCCCGGCAAGGCCCTGGAGACGGCCTGCCAGGCGTACATGGCGCTGGCGCCCAAGTGGAGCGAGGTGGCCGACCTGCTGGCCCAGGCCGGGGAGACCGGCCGGCAGCAGCCGCTCGACCAGGCGGGGGCGCTGCTGTACGACCTGGCCGTGCGCGAGCGGCTGGCCATGGAGACGCTGTACGAGGCGGCGTAGCGGGAGCGGAGACCAGCGGGGTCAGCGGGGGCGGCGGAAGGTGGCGCGCCAGCGGTGGCGTCCGCCGTCGCGCAGGTCCTCGATCCGCTCCGCCGTCAGCCCGCCGGTCGCGAACGCCGCGATCTCCGACGCCGTCAGCGGCCACGGCGGGGCCCCGACCGGCCCGCCGTCCTCGCGGCCGGAGGCGATCACCAGCAACGTGCCCCCGGGCCGGACGAACCCGGCCACGCTCTCGGTGGCGCGGGCGTGCAGCTCCTCCGGGAGTGCCTGCACGGTCATGATCTCCACCACCAGGTCGAAGGCGTGCCGCCAGTCGGCGGGCGGGTCGAGCAGGTCGGCGGTGACGTAGTCGACCGGGCTGTCCGGGAAACGCTCGCGGGCCAGGCGCACGGCCGACGCGCTCACGTCGAAGGCGACCGTCGCGTGCCCGAGGGCCGCCACGTGCTCGGCGTCGTCGCCCAGGCCCGCGCCCACCACGAGCGCCCGCCCGCCGCCGGGGCCGCGTCCGGCGGTCCACTCCGCGAGCAGGACGTGCGGGGTGCGCGAGTCCCAGGGCACGATCGCGTCGCCGGTCGCCGACTCGGCGTAGAGGTGCTCGAACCAGCCGGTCGGGTCGTCGGCGGCCAGCGATCGGGCGGCCAGCCGCCTGGCGTCGGCGTCGGGGTCGCGCTCGGTCATCGGCTCTCCGGGTCGGTGATGCGGGTCGGTCATGCGTGGAAGGACTCCTTGGCCAGGCGGCCGAGGCGGGTCTCGTCGATCGTGTGGCCCAGGCCGGGCTGGGTGAGCGGGACGGCGATGACACCCGCGTTCGCGCCGACCAGCGGCGTGACGATCTGGTTCTGCTTCGGCGGCTGGGTGACGTCGCACGGCAGCGTGCAGCCGGGCAGGCTCGCGACCGCCACCGTGGCCGCCCTGGCCAGACCGGCTCCCTGGCCGCCCGCGCACTGGATGTCCCAGCCGGCGGCGGCGGCCCGGTCGTGCGCCCGCCGGGCCTCCGACAACGACGGGAAGGCGGTGGGGCGCAGCAGGAGCACCCTGGCGGCGCGCAGGGTCAGGTAGTCGTCCAGCTCGGCGGTCGAGCGCACCTCGACGGCGACCGAGGCGGCCACGTCGTCCTGGAGCGCGGCGTGCGCGTGGACGTCGCCGAGCGGGAAGGGCCGCTCGATGACCTCCAGGCCGTAGGAGTCGAGGGCGACGAGCTGGCCGAGGTCGGTGTAGGCGTTGCCACCGTCGACGGCCAGGGTCAGGGCGGGGTAGGCCCGCCGCACCGCGCGTACGGGCTCGACGTCCCAGCCGGGCCTGATGTCGAGGGTGACGTGCCCGTAACCGGCGCAGACCTGCTGGTTGACGCGGGCGACCAGGCTCTCGACGGACGGGTCGGGCGCCAGCCGCACGGTGGCCATCACCGAGGTGCGGGTGCCGCCGATCGCGTGCGCGAGCGGCACGCCGCGCATCCTGGTCCACAGGTCCCAGCAGGCCATGTCGACGGCCGGATCGCCGCTCGGCACGGCGTCGGGGTGCTCCCAGTCGACGCCGATCAGCAGCGCGGCCAGCGACTCCTCCAGCCGCGACCAGGCTTTGGGCTCCGGCGAGACGGCCTCGCCCCAGCCGGTCATGCCGCCGTGGTCGGTGAGCTTGACGAGCAGGCTCTCCGACCTCGCGCCGTACGGCAGGACCAGCCGGAAGACCTCCAGCTCCCGCACTCGCGGCATGAACCCCCCTTAAGCCATGACGAGAGAGTCGTCGCGCCTGGTGAAGGCCATCCACGCCGATGCGTTTGGCAGCGTTCTCAGCACTATGACGTTCTCATCACTATGACGCGGTCCCTTCCATAGTGCCTGCCTTGGCGGACTGCACAAAACGGGGGGCCAGCACGACGGCCAGGACGGCGAGCACGACGGTGAATCCGAGCCCCACGGCGTAGTTCTCGCCGGTGGCGGTGAACAGGGCGCCGCTGACCGCGACGGCCACGACGGTGAACACCGACTCGCCGACGCCCACGGCCGCGCTGTTCTGCCCCTCCTCGCCCTCCTTGGACATCTCCAGCACCAGCACGGACACCGTGGGGTGCAGCGCGCCGATGCCCAGACCGGAGATGGCCATGGCGACGTAGGCGATCGCGATGGGCAGGGAGTCGACGAGCACGAGCGACACCAGCGCGATGCCGACGGCGATCATCGCGGCGCCGCCGCGGATGGCGGCCATGTGGCTGATCGTGCCGCGGCCCTTGATCCAGGAGCCGGTGGACCAGCCGAGCGCCCCCACCGTGAGGACGACGCCCGCGCCGGTGGCGGTCAGGCCGCGCTCCTTCATCAGCATGAGCGGGATGAGCACCTCGGCGGCCATCAGCGAGCCGTAGGCCAGGCCGCGCAGCACGGGAGCGGTCGGCAGGCCGCGGGCGGCGCGCAGCGAGCCGGGCAGCAGCAGCTTGGGCAGGGCCACGGCCAGCAGGACGACGCCGGCCACGAGCAGCGGCAGGCCGTCCAGCTTCGCGGCGCTGCCGTACTGGATGAGGGCGGCGGCGACGGCGGTCAGCGTGGCCCAGACGAGCTTGCGGCCGATGCCGGGGGCGGGTTCGGCGGAGCCGCGCTCGGCCGCACGGCCCGCGGTGCCGCGCCACAGCAGCAGGGCCGCGGGGATGACCAGCGCGGAGACGCCGAGGAAGATCCATCGCCAGCTCACGTTCTCCACGACGAACCCGGCGATGGCCGGGCCGATCATGGAGGGCACCACCCAGGCGGCCGAGAACAACGCGAACACCTTGGGATGCATGGCCCCGGGGAAGACCCGGGCGACCAGCACGTACAGGGAGACCTGGATCAATCCGGCGCCGAGCCCCTGGATGAACCGCCCGGCGACCAGCACCTCCATCGTGGGCGCGAACCCGGCGACCAGCAACCCGGCCACGAAGGCGACCACGCCGACGGCGATCGGCTGCACCGGCCCCCGCACGTCGCTCCACCTGCCGCCGAGCACGGTCGCGATCACGCTGGCCGCGAGGGTGGCGCTGAAGGCCAGGTTGTACAGGTCCATGCCGCCCAGGTCGCCGGCCACGATCGGCATCGCGGTCGCCACCGCCATCGCCTCGAAGGCCACCAGCATGACGAGCGCGACCAGGCCGACGCTGAGCGCCCGGTACTGCGCGGACAACACCCCGGCCGGGGCCGGGGCGACGTCGTCGATCGGATCAACAGTCGTAGTCATGACCGCAAAGCTACGAGGAACCCCGGGCCGGCACATCGGGCGCGGGGCCTAGGCAATTGGGCCTAAGGCATGCGCGACTCGATGCCGTCGAGCAGCAGTTCGAGGCCGTAGCGGAACCGTTCCTCGCCGTCGGCGGCGATCAGGTCGTCGATGTGCTCGACCAGGTACGGGAAACGGTCGCGCGGCAGGGCGCGGTAGTAGTCGGCGATCTGGCCGGCGAAGGAGGCGAAGTACTCCTCCGGCGAGGACACGTCCGCGGCGCGCATCCGGCTGACGTGCACCGAGCCCTCGTAGGCGTCGCCGATGAGGTAGAGGGACAGGCGGTCGAGGCACAGGGCGGCCTCGCGCGGCGGCATACCGGCCTCCAGCAGCAGCCCGTAGACGAACTCGCCGGTGCGCAGCGAGTTGCCGCCCGAGGGGATGTTCGCCAGGGCCGCCCTGGCGACGTCGGCGTGCTTGTTCAGCACCCGGTAGACCTCCAGCGCGTACGCCCTGAGCTGGTCCTTCCACTGGCCGGGGTCGCGCTCGGGCAGCCGGATCTCGCCGAGCACCCGGTCGTAGACCAGTTCGAGCAGCTCCTCCTTGTTGGCCACGTGCGCGTACAGCGAGGCGGGGCCGGTGTCGAGCTCCTGAGCGACGCGTCTCATGCTGAGCGCGTCGAGCCCTTCCGCGTCGAGGACGCGCAGCCCGGTCTCGACGATGAGGTCCTGGCTGAGCTGCCGCCTGATCTGCGGTTGCTTGCGGGACTTGCGCCACGGCGGCACCGGTACGGCTTCTTCCTTGCTCCCCATGGCGAACACTGTACTTGACACGAACACTGTTCGCCACTAAAACGGTGTTCGTAAACGAACAGTGTTCGTAGAAAAGAACGGCGTTCTGAAGGAGTTCCTGTGACAGTGACCAATGCGGGGCAGGCCACGGAGGCCGTCGCGCCCTACCGGTGGCGCTGGGCCGCCCTTTTCGTGATCCTGGCCGCCGAGGTGATGGACCTGCTCGACGCGCTGATCACCACGATCGCCGCCCCCACCATCCGCGCCGACCTCGGCGGCAGCGACAGCCTCGTGCAGTGGCTCGGCGCCGGCTACACGCTGGCCATGGCCGTCGGCCTGGTCACCGGCGGGCGGCTCGGCGACCTGTTCGGCCGCAAGCGCATGTTCCTCATCGGCGCCTTCGGCTTCACCGCCGCCTCGTTGCTGTGCGGAGTGGCGGGCAGCCCCGAGATGCTCATCGCCAGCCGCGTGCTGCAGGGCCTGTTCGGCGCCGTGATGTTGCCGCAGGGGCTGGGGCTCATCAAGGAGATGTTCCCGCCGCAGGAGATCGGCAAGGCGTTCGGCATGTTCGGGCCCGTCATGACGATCTCGTCCGTCGGCGGCCCCGTGCTGGCCGGCTGGCTGGTCGACGCCGACTTCTTCGGCACCGGCTGGCGCATGATCTTCCTGATCAACCTGCCGATCGGCCTGGCCGCCGCGCTGGCCGGCATCCGCTTCCTGCCCGAGTTCCGCCTCTCCAACGCCACCAGGCTCGACCTGGTCGGCGTCGGCCTGGTCTCGGTCGCCGGGTTCCTGCTGATCTACCCGCTGATCCAGGGCCGCGAGCTCGACTGGCCCGCCTGGACGTTCGTCTCGATGGCCGCCTCGCTGGTCGTCTTCGCCCTGTTCGGCCGGTACGAGTCGCGCCGCGCCGCGTCCGGCAAGGACCCGCTGGTCACGCCCAGCCTGTTCCGCAAGCGGGCCTTCTCCGGCGGCCTGGTGGCCGGTCTGGCGTTCTTCTCCGGCATGATCGGCCTCAGCCTGGTCTTCAGCATCTACATGCAGGCCGGCCTGCACTTCAGCCCGCTCAAGGCGGGCCTGGCCAGCCTTCCCCAGGCGGTCGGCGGCGTGCTCGGCTTCGGCCTGGCCATGTCCGGGCTGCAGGAGAAGCTGGGCCGCGGGCTGCTGCAGATCGGCGTGGTCGTCATGGCCGCCGGCGCGGCCGTGCTCGGGGTGACCATCCAGCTGGCCGGCACCGACGTCGGCGTCTGGCAGCTCGCTCCCGGGCTGGCGCTGGTCGGCATCGGCATGGGCCTGACCATGGCGCCGTTCTTCGACATCGTGCTGGCCGGCGTCGAGCCGCACGAGTCGGGGTCGGCCTCGGGCACGATGACCGCCGTCCAGCAGCTCGGCGGCGCGCTCGGCACCGCCGTGCTCGGCACGCTCTTCTTCAACCTGCTCAAGCACGAGTGGAGCTTCGGCTCGGCGATGCAGGTGACCGTCTGGGTCGAGGTCGGGCTGCTGGCCGTGACCTTCGCCCTGTCGTTCCTCATGCCGCGCAGGGCCCGCCCCGAACAGGCCGGCCACTGAGCACCGACCCGGCCGCGGCTCCCCGGCGGGGGTGGAGCCGCGGCCGTTCGCGTGTGCCGGTCAGGTGCTGACGTGGCGTTCGGCCCACCGCGCGATGTCCCGGCGTTCGATGGCGGCGGCCATCAGGTCGGGGAAGGCGTCGGGGGTGCAGGCGAACGCGGGCACGCCCATCGCGGCCAGCGCGGCGGCGTTGTCGTGGTCGTAGAAGGGCGCGCCCTCGTCGGAGAGCGCGAGCAGCACGATCACCTGCACGCCGGCCTGGGTCATCGCCGCCACCCGGCGCAGCATCTCCTCGCGCACGCCGCCCTCGTACAGGTCGCTGACCAGGACGAAGACGGAGTCGGCCGGGCGGGTGATGAGACCCTGTGAGTAGGCGATCGCCCGGTTGATGTCGGTGCCGCCGCCGAGCTGGGTGCCGAACAGCAGCTCGACCGGGTCGTGCAACTGCTCGGTCAGGTCGACCACCGCCGTGTCGAACACCACCAGCGACGTCTTCAGCGACCGCATCGAGGCCAGGACCGCCCCGAACACGCTCGAATACACCACCGAGGCCGCCATCGAACCGCTCTGGTCGATGCAGAGCACCACCTCGCGCTGCACCGACCGCTGCCGGCGCGCGTAGCCGACGAGCCGCGACGGGACGACCGTGTTCCGGTCGGGCAGGTAGTTCTTGAGGTTCGCCCGGATCGTCCGGTCCCAGTCGATGTCGGCCACCCGCCTGGGCCGGTGGGTGCGCGCCGAACGGTCGAGCGCGCCCGTCACCGCCGCCCGCGTACGGTCGGCCAGCCGGCGTTCGAGCTCCTCGACGACCTTGCGCACCACCGCCCTGGCCGACTCGCGGGCCTGCGCGGGCATCACCCGGTTGAGCGCGAGCAGCGTGCCGACCAGGTGCACGTCGGGCTCCACGGCCTCCAGCATCTCCGGTTCGAGCAGGAGCCTGGTGAGGTTCAGCCGCTCGATCGCGTCCTTCTGCATGACCTGGACGACCGTGGACGGGAAGTACGTGCGGATGTCGCCCAGCCAGCGGGCCACCCGCGGCGCGGACGCCCCGAGTCCGCCCTCGCGCCGGCTCTGCCCCTCGCGGCCGTCGTGGTCGTAGACGGCGGCCAGGGCCGCGTCCATCTGCGCGTCGGCACCCTGCAGGGCGCAGCCGGTGCCGTCGGCGTCGCCGCCCCCGAGCACCAGCCGCCACCTGCGCATGCGCTCATCCACGGTCTCTCCCGATGATCGCCAGCACGGTCGCCACGGCTCCCGCCGCGCGCCGCTCGTCGATGTGCGGCTCGTCCGCGCCGCCGGTGCCGCCGGTGCCGCCTGTGCGGCCCGCCGCGCTCACCCGCTCGCCGAGGGCCCGCCGCTCCGGCACGGCGAAGCCGCCGAACGTGCGGCGCAGCAGCGGCAGCACGTCGGTGAACTGGTCGGCGGGCAGCGCGGTCAGCCAGGCGTCGACCAGGCCCAGCAGGCGCGGGTCGTGCACCAGGAGCAGGCCGCCGCCGGACAGGAACCCCTCGACCCAGGCCGCCGCCCTGACCGGGGTCTGCCCCCGGGACATGGCCCTGGACATGCGGTCGCCCGCGTCGGCGAGCTCGCCGCAGTCGAGCAGGAGGCGGGTCAGCCGGCCCTCGATGAGCCCGTGCAGGTCCTGCCGGTCGGCGATGCCCCGCAAGGTGCCCAGCCACCGGGCACGCGGTGAACCGCCCGCCCCGCCCTCGTCGGCCGCCTCCGCCGCATCGCTCCCACCAGCCGCGTCGGCCGCCGCGGGGGGTGCCTCGGGGGGCGGCGGACCGGTTGGGGGTTCGGCGAGCAGGGCGACGGCGGCGTGCACGGCGTCGACGTGCTTGAGCAGCTCGGCCGCCGCGTCGTCGTCGAGGGCGGTGACCGCGACCGGCAGCCCGACGCAGATCCGGTCGAGCATCGAGCGCACGATCACCGCCAGCCCCTCGGCCGACGTGCCGCGCACGTCGCCGTACCGGTGGGCGCGGACCATCGCGGGCAGCGCCGCCATCAGGTGCGTGACGTCGGTGTCCAGCGCCGCCTTGGCCGACAGCGCGGCGAGCACGCCGGGCAGCGCCTGCGGCAGGTCGGCCAGCAGGCACTGCTCCACCAGCGCGGTCAGGTCGGCGAGCGCCGCCGACGCGGCCCCGGCCAGGTCGCGGGCGCGCCGCGCGGCCGCGGCGGCGACGGTGGTGCCGAGGGCGGCGTGCTCGATGAGCGCGAGGTCGTGCTCGGGCCGCCACTGCAGCGTCCAGGACTCGCGGAACGTGCCCTTGCCGCGCGCCTGCCCCGGCGTGCCCCAGCCCACCTCCAGCAGCCGCAGCCGGTGCAGCAGATGGCTGCGCTCCAGGTCGAGCGGCTTGCGCAGGTCGAGGTCGAGCTCCCGGTCGAGGGCCTCGGGCCGCAGCTTCAGCCGCCGCCGCTGCTCGCGCAGGTCGCGCTGGAGCGGGACCATCGGAGTGCCGTCGGTGACGTGGCCCAGCCGGTCGCCGACGACCATCCGCCGCTGGATCAGCTCGACGGCCAGGTCGTCGCCCTCGCACAGCACCGCCCTGGCCGCCTCGGTCACCTCGCCCAGCCCGGCCAGCGGCCTGCCGCGCAGCCCGGCCAGGGTGGCGGCCAGGCGGACGGACTCGATGACGTGCGCGGAGGAGACCGGCAGCCCCTCCTCGCGCAGCACGGCGGCGGCCTCGGTGAGCCAGCGCTCGACCGGCCGGTCGGGGGCGGTGAACAGGTGGTGGTACCAGCCCGGCGAGGTGATGCCCGCGCCGTAGCCGCTCCAGGAGGCCAGCCGCCCGTACGTCCAGGGCACCCACGTCAGCTCGGCCTTCACCTTCGGCATGCCGCGCAGCAGCGCGTTGTCGGCCGCGGCCGGGGGCAGCGGCCCGGCGAGCGCGGGCACGTGCCAGGCGCCGCAGACCACCGCGATCGTGCCGAACCCCTCCTTGATCGCGGCCCGCAGCGCCTTGCGCATGTACGCCTCGCGCCTGGCCTCCCGGCCGGCCGGCACGTGCCCCTCGCGCACGGCGGCCATGGCCTCGGCGATCACCTCGAAGGGGGTGTCGCCACGGTGCTCGACGACGTCCTCCCACCAGCGTTCGGGGTCGTCGTGCCCGGCCGCGGCGGCCAGCGCGCCGATCGGGTCGGCCCGCAGCCCGTCGCCGGTCTCCTCGTCGCCGTCGTCCTCGTCGTCAGCCAGGGAATGGGCGGCGGGCAGGTCGCAGAAGCGCACCGGGACGCCGGCCGCGGCGCCGTACAGGATCGCCTGCCATTCGGGCGAGAACTGCGCGAACGGCCAGAACGCGGCCCTGGCCGGAGCGCCGGGCACGTGCGCGAGCAGCGCGACCGGCGGCTCCAGGTCGGGGGCGAGCGCCACCAGCGCGTCGGCCTCCGGCGGCCCCTCGACGAGGATCGCGTCGGGACGCAGGCGTTCGAGCTCGCGCCGCAGCGCGCGGGCCGAGCCGGGGCCGTGGTGGCGCACGCCCAGCACGGAGACGGCGCTCATGACACCTCGCGGCAGGCGCGGTAGAAGTCGCGCCAGTCGGGACGCTCGCGCACCACGGTCTCCAGGTACTCGCGCCACACCACCCGGTCGGAGACCGGCTCTTGCACCACCGCGCCCACGATCCCGGCCGCCACGTCGGCGGGCCGCAGCACGCCGTCGCCGAAGTGGGCGGCCAGCGCGATGCCGCTGGTGAGCACCGAGATCGCCTCGGCCGTGGACAGGGTGCCGCTCGGCGACTTGACCTTGGTGCGGCCGTCCTCGGTGACGCCGGCGCGCAGCTCGCGGAAGACGGTCACCACGCGCCTGATCTCGGCCAGGCCGGTGGAGGTCTCCGGCAGCTCCAGCGAGCGGCCTAGCTGGGTGACGCGGCGGGCGACGATGTGCACCTCCTCCTCGGCGCTGGCGGGCACGGGCAGCACGACGGTGTTGAACCGGCGGCGCAGGGCGCTGGACAGCTCGTTGACGCCCCGGTCGCGGTCGTTGGCGGTGGCGATGACGTTGAAGCCGCGCTCGGCCTGGACCTCGCGGTTGAGCTCGGGGATCGGCAGCGTCTTCTCCGACAGGACGGTGATCAGCGCGTCCTGGACGTCGGAGGGCATGCGGGTCAGCTCCTCGACGCGGGCGATCCGCCCTTCGGCCATGGCCCGCATCACCGGCGAGGGGGTCAGCGCCTCGAACGAGGGGCCCTCGGCCAGCAGCCTGGCGTAGTTCCAGCCGTACCGGACGGCCTCCTCGGCGGTGCCCGCGGTGCCCTGGACGAGCAGCGTCGAGTCGCCGCTGACGGCCGCGGCCAGATGCTCCGACAACCACGTCTTGGCCGTGCCGGGCACGCCGAGCAGCAGCAGCGCGCGGTCGGTCGCGAGCGTGGCCACGGCGACCTCGACGATGCGGCGGGCGCCGACGTATTTGGGGGTGACGCGGTCGTCGTCGCCCAGGATGTAGCGGGTCACCGCCCACGGCGACAACTTCCAGCCGGGGGGACGGGGGCGGTCGTCGTCCTTGGCCAGGTAGGCCAGCTCCTCGGCGTACTGGTCTTCGGCGTGGGGACGCAGGACGGTCATGCGAGCTCCTTGTACATGTCGGCACGGAAACGCAGGAGGGCGGCGACCTGCTGGATCGGCGCCACCGGCGAGTAGCTCTCGGCCAGCGGGAACAGCGCGGGGTCGATGTGCTCGCCCGCCAGCTTGACCAGCTCGCCGAGGTTCCACGGCTGGACGGCCGCCACCTTGACGATCTTGTGCAGGACGGCCGTGGCCAGGCCCTCCCGCCAATGGGACGAGACGCCGCCGAGAACCATGATCAACTGGCTGTCGAGGTCGTGCTTCTTGACGAAGCCCGCGGCGAGCTCCTGCTGCTCGGCGGCCGGGAGCGCTTCGAGCAGGTCGGCGATCGGGTCCCAGCCGAACATCGCGCGTGCCCACTCGGGGTCCTTCTGCAGCACCGCGGCCCGGACCCAGGCGGCCTTCACCTCGGCGTCCCAGTCGGGGATGCGCATCTTCAGCAGCCTGGACGGCGGCCGGCCCCAGAAGCCCAGCGGGGCGCGGGCCAGGATCTGCTGCAGCCACCAGGCCCGCTCGCCGATGCCGCGCGGCGGCTTGGGACGCACGCCGTCGCGCTCCATCGCCCGGTCGCACTCCAGGGGCGCCTCGACGGCGATGGCCGAGCCGGAGATCGACACGCAGGCCCGCGCCCGCTCGGCCATGCGCCTGGACAGGCGGGAGCCGGGCAGCCGGGTCAGCAGGTTGGCGGCGGCCTGGCGGACCTCCCGGCGGCGGTCGTCGAGCGCGGCCTCCAGGAACGGCTCGTCGCCCATGGTGAGCCCGTCGGCCAGCAGCTCGACGAACTCGGCCCGGTCGTCGGGCGTCTCCCGCTCCCAGGTGCTCTCCAGCAGCTCCCTGGCCGCGGCGGGGTCGGCGGCGCGCAGGGCGCGCAGGTGGGCGCGGCGGTCGGCGGGGCCGCCGAGCTCCCAGGTCTCGCCGGTGGGCTCCTCCAGCAGGTAGCCCCACGCCTGGTTGAGACCGGCCAGCCAACGGCCGCGCTGCCCGGCCAGGACGCCCAGGTGGGCGCGGATCGAGCGGTCGCGCCGGCCTCTTTCGAGCAGGTCGGGCAGCACGTCGCAGGGCACCCTTCGGCCGGTCGCGGCGGCCGCGGCCAGCCATTCGGGCAGCAGGCGGTCGTAGTCGCCGCTCATGATCCGGACCAGCCGCCCGGCCGCGCGCCTGGCCACGGCGGGCAGCTCCTCGGCCGGGGCGGGGGCCGGCGGCGCGGCCTCGACCGGGCCGCGGCCCGCGCGCCGCCGGGCCGTCTCGACGGCGGCGGCCGCCAGCAGGTCTCCCTGGTACGGCCGGCGGTCGGTGCCCACCAGGGCCGTGGAGGCCAGGTCGTCCCAGGTCACAGGAGCACCGCCGTTCCTTCGTCGTCGTAGGTGGTGAGCGGGCGCAGGCCCTGCGGGGTCCATTCGGCGGCCAGCGTGACGGGACGGCCGCCCGAGACGGCGATCAGCCGCCAGGGGTCGCGGGCCCGGGGGTGCAGCGGCAGCCCGCCGACCGCCGTGCGGCCGGGGACGACGCCGGCCAGCACCACCGGCCACGACTCGGTCCAGGGATCGTCGGCCAGCACCCGTGCCACCTCCTCCAGCGCCTCACCGGCCGACACCCCGACCGGCACCTCGGCCGGCACCGCGCCTTCGCTTGGAAGGGGGTCGGTGAGGTGGCGGGTGGCGACGAGGGCGCGGAGGGGGGCGGCGCCCGGGTAGAAGGCGAGGTCGGCGTCGATCGTGGTGCCCGTGACCAGCGAGGCGTCGAGGGTCTGACCGGGCGGGGCGAAGGAGAGGATGAGCGCCGCCCGGCCGGTGGCGCGGCCCTTGAGCCAGACGCGGCGGGCGGTCAGCCGGTCGTGCTCGTCGTCGCGGCTGCCGAGCACGTGCCAGTGGTCGCGCACCGCCGGCCCGGCCAGCACCTCTTCCCGGGTGACCGGGAAACCGGTGCGGATGCGGACGGTCTCGGCCAGGGGGGCGGGCAGCTCGGCGCGGCGGCGGTAGGCGACGGCGAGAAGGTTGATCAGGGCGTATTCCTCCAGGAGCCGGCCGGGCCAGTCGTCGTCGGCGCGCACCTGGGTCAGCCGGGACACCAGGCCCGCGACACCGGGGGCCTGGGCGTCGATGAGGCGCTTGGCCAGGCCGTCCCAGTCGTGCTCGGCGGAGGACGCGAGGCCCTGGCGGATCTGGTCGGCCAGCCAGCGCTCCAGCTCCGCCAGCCCGGCCCCCACCCGCGCCTGCCGCACCGACTCCGCCTTCCCAGCCCCGGCCGCCCCCGCCGCTTCTGCGCCGGTCCCGGTCCCGGTCGCGGCCCCGGTCGCGGTCGCGCTCGCGGTGGCATCGTCCCGAGCGGCCTCGACGCGGGCCGCGGACCTGGCGGCACGCTCGGCGCGGCCGTCGAGCCACTCGGTGACCCACTGCGGCGCGGCCTCCTCGGCGGGCACGCCGTCGGCCGACCACAGCAGCAGCAGGCCCAGCGCGTGTTTGCAGGGGAACTTGCGGCTGGGGCAGCTGCACCGGTAGGCGGGCTCGGTCAGGTCGACGCACGCCAGATAGGGCTTGGACCCGCTGCCCTCGCACTCGCCGTAGAGGACGCTGCCCGTCGTGCCGCGCGAGGACCACTTGCCCGCCGCGGCCACCCCCTGAGCCGCCTTCCTGGACGGCGCGTCGGGGGCGAGGGCGAGCACCTGATCACGGCTCCACCGTTCGATCACCTGCCGCAGACTAGCCAGGCCGACCGACAGTTCGCGCGGCGAGCGGCCCCGTCCGCCGGACGTGGTCCCCGCGCACCGCGAGGCCCTCGTAAGATCGGCCATGTGGAGCTGAGGATCTATCCCGACGGCGCGCCCACCGAGGTCGCCGACGAAGCCGCCGCTCTGGCGCTGGCCGCCGCGCTCGACGGCCAGGCCGTCCTCGACGGCACCCGTTTCCTGCGGCGCGACGTCACCGGCGCGCCCGTCGGCTTCGCCGAGCGCCCGCCGGTGGCCGCCGCGCTCGACCTGCTCCCGCATCCGGAGGGCGGCTGGTTCCGCGAGACCTGGCGCTCGCCCGTCACGGTGCGGCCCGACGGCTACCCGGGCCCGCGCGCGAGCGCCACCGGCATCTACTTCCTGCTCCAGCCGGGCGAGGAGTCCGTCCCGCACGTCGTCAGGTCGGACGAGGTGTGGTTGTGGCACCGGGGCGGCCCGCTGAGCCTGACCGTGGGAGACCGCGACGTCGTCCTGGGGCCGCTGGTCGAGCGGGGGCAGGTGCCGCAGGCGGTCGTGCCGGGCGGCGTGTGGCAGTCCGCTCGCCCGGCGGGTGACGAGGCGGTGCTGGTGAGCTGTGTCGTGTCGCCGGGGTTCGACTTCGCCGATTTCACCGCGTGATCGTAAAGATCGTCTTATATAGAAGGCATGCCGGGCATCGAGGCGGCCCTGACCGCCGCTGGGAAGAGCGTCGCCGAGCGCGCCATGCGCGAATGGCTGGCCGTCCGGGCCGCGCGCAAAGACCGGACGAGTGAGCTGAAGGACCTGGTCCAGAGCGGCTTTCGCGACCGGCTGGCGCCCCGGAAGATCGACAACCAGCTGCAGGGCATCGCGCTGGCCGTCGAGGGCCGGCTGTCGCGGCTCATCGAGCAGGAGTTCCGCGGGCTCGACGAGTCCTCGCGGGCCGCCGTCCTGCTGGAGACCGTGGCCGCGCTGCGCACCGCCGACCTGTCGGACGAGGCGCTGTTCGAGTCCGACGCCGACCCGGCCAAGCTGGCCGAGCGCATCCTGGCCGCCCTCCCTGAACCGCGCCTCGGGGAGGCCGAGGACCGCCTGTACGCCGTCCTGCTCGCCGAGTCCGTCGACTGCCTGGTCGGCCTGATGCGGCAGCTCCCCCAGTACGTGCCGCGCGCCGCCACCGAGACGCTGGGCAGGCTCAGCGGCCTGGCCGAGGGCGTGGAACGGCTGCTCGCCAGGTTGCCGCAGCGCACGCTGGAGGCCCCGGAGGGCACCCAGGACGACGCCGCGTTCGAACGCCTCTACCTCGGTTTCGCCAGCCGCACCCTCGACGAGGTCGAGCTGTTCGGCGTCCGGGTGGAGACCTACCGCCCGCGCACGTCACTGAGCATGGCCTACATCAGCCTCAACGTCTCCTCCGGCGAGCGCGGGCCGCGCGCGCCGGAGCGGCTGTCGATCGCCGCGCTCACCGGCGGGCACCCCGCCGAGCGCGGCACCGAGCGCATCGAGTCGGCGCTCGGCCGCGCCCGGCTTACGCTGCTGCGCGGCGACGCGGGTTCGGGCAAGAGCACGTTGCTGCGCTGGCTCGCGGTGACCGCCGCGCGCGGCGGCTTCTCGGGCGACCTGGCCGCCTGGAACGGCTGCGTGCCGCTGATGATCAAGCTGAGGAGCCATTCGTCGGGACGGCTGCCCGCCCCCGCCGCCTTCCTCGACGACGTCGCGCGGGAGGTCGCCGGGCGCATGCCGCGCGGCTGGGTGGAACGCGTGCTGGACTCAGGCCGCGGGCTGCTCCTGGTCGACGGGGTGGACGAGCTGCTCGTCCGGCACCGGCCGGCCGTTCGGGAGTGGTTGTCGCGGCTGCTGGCGGCCTGTCCGGGGCTGCGGGTCGTGGTGACCTCCCGTCCGACCGCCGCCGACGCCCGCTGGCTGGCCGACGAGGGGTTCGCGGCGTCGACGCTGGAGCCGATGACGCCCGACGACCAGCGGGAGCTGATCCGCCAGTGGCACGTCGCGATCCGCGACTGCCCCAGCCTGCCGTGCGAGCCCGACGAGCTGGAGGGCTACGAGGTCGCCCTGCTGGCCCGCATGGAGTCCAATCCGCATCTGGGCGTGGTGGCCTCCACCCCGCTGCTGGCCGCCATGTTGTGCGCGCTCAACCTCGACCGCCGCACCCAGCTCCCGCGCAGCCGGATGGGCTTCTACGACGCCGTGCTCAGCCTGCTGCTGGAACGCCGCGACGCCGAGCGGCGGATCGACGACGACGTGTCCCTCGACCCGGGCCAGAAGGTGTGGATCCTGCGCGACCTGGCCTGGCGGCTGGTGTCGATGGGCCGTTCCGAGCTGTCGAAGGCGACCGCGCTGCGCCGGGTCGAGCAGAAGCTCGCCTCGATGACCCGCGTCTCGCACACCGCCTCCGACGTGCTGGAACACCTGTTGCGCAGGAGCGGCGTGCTGCGCGAGCCGGTGCCCGGCCGGATCGACTTCGCGCACCGGACCGTGCAGGAGTACCTGGCCGCCGGGCAGCTCGTGGAGGACGAGGACGTCGAGGCCGCGGTCGAGCGGGCCCACCTGGACCAGTGGCGCGAGGTCGTGGTGATGGCCGCCGGGCACGCGAACGGCCGGCTGCGCGGGGAGTTGCTGAGCGGCCTGCTGGACCGCGCCGACCAGGGCGGCAAGCACGCCCGCCGGCTGCGGCTGCTGGTGGCCGCGTGCCTGGAGACCGTCCAGGAGATCCCGGCCGGGCTGCGCGACCGGGTCGAGGCGTGCCTGGCGCAGGTGATCCCGCCGCGTACGGAGGAGGAGGCGACCCTGCTGGCGGCGGCGGGCGAGGAGATCCTGCGCCGCCTGCCCCGCGACCTGACGGGCCTGCCGGTGCAGCGCGCGGCGTGGACGGTCCGCACGACGTTCCTGATCAACGGCCCGGAGGCCCTGGACCGCCTGGCCGGCTACGCGTCCGACCCGCGGTGGCAGGTACGGGAGCAGCTTCGCCAGGGCTGGGAGTACTTCGACGCCGACGTCTACGCCCGGCGCGTCCTGGCCGACATGGAGGACGTCACCTTCACCGGCGCCCGGCATCTCCGCAGCGCCTGCCTGCTGAAGGCGACAGACGTGCGCGTCACCGTACCCACTCCCCTCGCCGACCTGCGGTTCCTCCGCGACCTGCCGCAGACGGAGTCGCTGAGCGTGCAGGACGCCCCGATCCGGTCCCTGGACGGGGTGGAGTCGCTGCCCCGGCTGACCCATCTCGGCCTGTACTTCTACAGCGAGCCGCACGCCGTGGACGTGGCCTGCCTGGACAAGTCGCGACATCTGCGCGACCTGGGGCTGTGGGGAGTCCGGCTCGACGATCCGGCCTTCCTCGACCGGCTGCCCCGCCTGAACAAGCTCTCCCTCGACCTGCTCGACGACGATCGGGACTCCTGGCACGCGCCGCTCGCCCGGCAGGACGAGCTGGAGTCGCTGCACGTCAGGCGCGAGGGCCTGCCGCTGCCCGGCACGGTCCTGTCCGGGATGCGGCGGCTGCAGCGGTTGTGGCTGGACGACGTCGCGGAGGCCGGCGCCTGCCTCGACGCCGCCGCCCGGACCTGCCCGGCCGTCACGGAGGTGTCCCTCGACGGGGTCGGCGGGCTCGACCTCGCGCCGCTCGACCGGTTCTCCCTGACCCGCCTGCGCCTGCGCCACTGCCCCACCCTGACGGACCTCACCCCGCTGCGCGGGCAGACGCGGCTCTCCTCCCTGACCCTGGCCCTGTGCCCCGGCGTGACCGACCTCTCGCCGCTCGCCGCGCTCCCCCAGCTCCGCAGCCTGAGCCTGTTCCTCATGCCCCACGACCTCGACGTGAGCCCGCTGGCCGGGATGCCGGGGCTCACCGTCCGGCTCGGGCACTCGCAGCGGGTCGTCAACGGGAACGGCGTGCGGATCAGGAGGGTGTGACGGCCGGCCGCCGGTGAAAGATCGCTTTATCTACCCGGAATTTCGTGCTAAACGTGGCAATATCCCGTTCGGAGTTCCCATCAACCGGCATGTCCGGCCTGGCGCCCTGCCCTGCTCACCGTCCAGGCCGTCGTCACAGAACTTGCACGGCGTGTACACGTTCACCCCCCCGGGACGCCCGGCCTCCGCCCGTGCGCGGGCGCCGCCTCCCGCTGGACGAGAAGGGGAACCACCATGACCCTGCCCCTCGCCGCGACCTCCGCCGTCGAACCAGCCCTCGCCCGCCGCCGCGGACTCGTGCTGCTGCTCAGCGCCCTGGCGGGATTCCTGCTGACCGTCGTGTGGTCGGCCGAGTTCGTGGACCAGACGATCGGCTCGACGGTCGCCGACACGATGCTCGGCCGCGACGCCGACGCCACCCCCATCGCCGGGACGCTCTCCGGCATCGTGTTCGCCTTCGCCTCCGGCCTGGCGGGCTCGTTCACCGCCTGCAACATCGCCGCGCTCGGCGCGGTCGCGCCCCTGGTCGGGGCCAGGCCGTCGGTCGGCGAACGGATCCGCGGGACGCTGCGTCCGCTCGGCTGGCTGGCGGCCGGCGCGCTGGCCGTGTCCGGCGCGTACGGCGTCGTGGTGGGGATCGTCGGCACCGCCATGCCGCAGTTCGCCACGGCCAGGCCCGCGCCGGGCACCCTGTCCCCCGGCCTGATCCAGGCGATGGTCACGTTCGGGCTGATCGGGCTGGCCTTCCTCTACCTGGGCCTGGCCGCGCTCGGCTACCTGCCCGACCCGCTGGCCCGCCACCCGAGGGCCCGCATGGCCGTCATGGGCGCGCTGATCGGCGGCTTCCTGATCGGCCGCCCGTTCCCGCTGTTCCGCCAGCTCTTCCGGGACGCCGCCGAGAGCCACAACCCCCTGTACGGGGCGCTGGCGTTCATGCTGCAGTCGGCCGGCAACATCGTCGTCATGTCGGTCCTGTTCGTGCTGCTCGCCCTGGCCACCGGGGGCCGCGCGCACCGCTGGCTGACCGCCACCCCCACCCGCCTGGCCCTCATCACCGGTGCTGCGCTGGTCATGGCCGGCGTCTTCACGCTTCTGTACTGGGACGTCCGGATCCTGGCCCGCCGCGACCTCATCTGGTACCCCACGGCGCCCTGGAGCTGACCGGCGCGGCGGCTGCCCGCGCGCGGGCTACCGGCCGTTTCTGCGGGAAGGAGGAAAGGTGACCGTGGGAGGTGCGCGATGAGGGCCGTCATGAACGCCGCGTTGTTGCGGATCCGCAGGCACCGGCCGGACCGCAACCCGTTGCGCCGCCGCTCCGACCGGCTGGAGAGCGCCGGGCTGGCGGTGGCGGTGCTCCTCGTGCTGCTGAGCGTCTGGCCGGCCGTGCTGGCCGGCCGGGTCACCTACGAGGGCGGCCTGCGCGAGGCCCGCGTGGGCCCCGGCTTCCGGCAGCAGGTGACCGCGACGACGCTGCGGGAGCCGCGGCCCGTGCGGCCGTCGTTCGGCGAGGCGGCGACCACCATGGTCCCGGCGAGCTGGACCACCCCGGCGGGGGTGGCCAGGACCGGGCACGTCCAGGTCCCGGCCGGCACGCGGGCGGGCGCGACCGTCCCCCTGTGGATCGACCGTGCGGGCGACCCCACGACGCCGCCGCCGAGCCGCACCGACGTGGTCCTGCGCGGCGTGGGCATGGCGGCGTTCGTCCAGGTGCTGGCCTTCCTGGTGGTCCTGGGGGCCGTCGCGGCGCTGCGCCGGCTGCTGGACCGGCGCAGGTACGCCGACTGGGACGCGGCCTGGATCCGCGCCAACGACCGGTGGCGCCGCCCGCGCCGCCCGTAGCCGGTCCATCCGGTTTACCGCCGTGTGTCCGGGCAGCCGTACGCGGGAGGAGGCGAGCCATGGAAGCCAAGGAGTGGACGGTCCGGATCAGTCTCGCCGAGGACGGCGACGACACCTCGGCGCGGGCGGTCCTGACCGTCCCGGACGGCACGCGGGTCGAGGGCTCGGGCCACGCCCGCCGCAACCCCGCCGACCCGTCCATGCCCGAGGTCGGGGACGAGCTGGCCGTCGCGCGGGCGCTGGCGGACCTGGCCGGCCGGCTGTCCAGTGACGCCCGGCACGAGCTCGGCGACGGCGGCCCGGTGCCGACCAGGTCCTGGTGAGGGCGGCAATAACGACTTGACGCGCCCGCCCCCGGTCCGCTGACATGGCCCCCGCGGATCGTACGGACCGAGGGGGATGCGCATGGGCGGCAGGATGCACGCGGACGAGGCCGACATCGACGAGGCCCTCGTCCGGCGGCTGCTGGCCGCGCAGTTCCCGCGGTGGGCCGGTCTCCCGCTGCGCCGCTTCCCCTCCGCCGGCACCGTCAACGCGGTCTTCCGGCTCGGCGACGATCTGGCCGTCCGCCTGCCGCGCGTCAGGCAGGGCGTCGGCGACGTCGCCAGGGAGCGGCGGTGGCTGCCGCTGCTGGCCCCCGCGCTGCCCGTCCCGATCCCCTCGGTGCTCGGCCAGGGCCTGCCGGGCGAGGATTTCCCCTGGCCGTGGTCGGTGTGCCGGTGGCTCGACGGCGACAATCCGGAGGCCGGGGCGCTCTCCGGCGGGGAGGCGCTGGCCGCCGACCTGGCGGCGTTCGTCGCCGCGCTGCGCGAGGTGGAGCCCGCGGGCGCGCCCGACGCCTACCGGGGCGGCCCGCTGTCCCGCCTCGACGAGGCCACCCGGGCCGCGATCGGCGAGCTCGACGGCCTGATCGACACCGCCGCCGCCACGGCCGCCTGGCAGGACGCGCTGAGCGCGCCCGAATGGCGGGGCGGGCCCGTCTGGGTGCACGCCGACCTGATGCCGGGCAACCTGCTGGTCCGCGACGGGCGGCTGAGCGGGGTCATCGACTGGGGCACGGCCGGCGCGGGCGACCCGGCCTGCGACCTGATCCCGGCCTGGAACCTGCTGCCGCCGGCCGCCCGCGAGGTCTTCCGGGCCGCGCTCGGCGCCGACGACGCCACCTGGGCACGCGGCCGCGGCCGAACCCTGTCCATGGCGCTCATCCAGCTCCCCTACTACAAGGACACCAACCCGGCCATGGCGGCCAACGCCCGGCACGTGATCCGCGAGGTGCTCGGCAGCCCCGCACGCTGAACCACACACAGAATCGCACGCTGACGGGTTTCTTGGGTTTTTTCCGGCGAGATGATTGTCTGTCCGGAGGAACTACGAGGAGGCCACCGGTGAGCCGTCAGATCGTGTCAATCGTGGGTGGGAAGGACACCACCGGCGAGAGCGTGTACGAGTCGACCAACCCCGCCCGCCCCGGCGAGGTCGTGGCCCGGGTCGGCCTGGCCGACGCCGCCGCGTTCGCCGCCGCCTGCCGTACCGCCAAGGAGGCCCAGCGCGAGTGGGCCAAGGTGCCGGCGCCGGTGCGCGGCCGGGTGATCGCCTCCATCGGGCGGCTGGTCGAGGCCAACGCCGAGAGCCTGGCACGCCTGGTCACCCGGGAGATCGGCAAGCCGTACGCCGAGGCGCTGGGCGAGGTGCGGGAGATCGTCGACACCTGCGACTTCTTCCTGGGCGAGGGCCGCCGGCTCTACGGGCAGACCGTTCCGTCGGAGATGCCGGACAAGAACCTGTTCACGTTCCGCAACCCGGTCGGGGTCGCCGCGGTGATCACGGCGGGCAACTTCCCCGTGGCCGTGCCGTCCTGGTATCTCGTGCCCGCGCTGCTGTGCGGCAACGCCGTGGTGTGGAAGCCCGCCGAGTACGCCGCCGCCTCCGCCGAGGCCATGTACCGGCTGTTCGCCGCCTCGGGGCTGCCCGACGGGGTGCTCAACGTGGTCTTCGCCGACGGCGCGCAGACCTTCGCGGGGCTGGAGCTGGCCCTGGAGGAGGGCAGCGTGCACAAGGTCGGCTTCACCGGGTCGAGCGAGGTCGGCCGGAAGGTCGGCGAGCTGACCGGGCGCCACCTGCAGTCGGCGTGCCTGGAGCTCGGCGGCAAGAACCCGATGGTGATCATGCCGGACGCCGACCTCGACCTGGCCGTCGAGGGCGCGCTGTTCTCCGGCTTCGGCACCGCCGGCCAGCGCTGCACCAGCCTGGGCACGGTCATCGTGCACGAGAGCGTGCACGACGAGTTCGTCGAGCGGTTCGCGCGGGCGGCCGGTGCGGCCAGGATCGGCGACCCCGAGCAGGACGTGCTGGCCGGCCCGCTGCTCGACCAGAGGTTCGCCGACCGGTACGAGGAGTACCTGACCTGGATCCAGCCCCACCACGAGGTCGTCTCGGGCAGCACCGGCAGGATCACCAAGGACAACCCGCGCGGCGACTTCGACGGCGACGGCGGCCTCTACTACCACCCGGTCATCGTCGACGGCGTGCGGCCCGGCGACCGGCTGTTCCTGGAGGAGACGTTCGGCCCGATCGTCGGCGTGACCACCTTCTCCACCCTGGACGAGGCCGTCGAGCTGGCCAACCGCCCCGGTTACGGCCTGTCGAGCTCGATCTACACGACCAGCCCCAAGCACGCCTTCCGCTTCCGCGAGGGCATCTCGGCCGGCATGGTCAGCGTCAACAACTCCACCTCCGGCGCCGAGGCCCACCTGCCCTTCGGCGGCAACGGCAAGTCGGGCAACGGCAGCCGCCAGTCGGGCCTGTGGGTGCTCGACCAGTTCACCCGCTGGCAGGCGATGAACTGGGACTTCTCGGGCCGCCTGCAGAAGGCGCAGATGGACGTGGCGGAGATCGTCCCGGACCTGGAGTTCCGGATCTGACACGGAAGAAGCCGCCCCCGTGGCCGGGGGCGGCTTCTCACGCGTGCGGGCGGATCAGACCTGGCCGGCCTTCTCCAGGGCCTCGCAGCAGGTGTTCACCAGCAGGCGGGTGACCACGTACGGGTCGACGTTGGCGTTCGGGCGGCGGTCCTCGATGTAGCCCTTCTTGTCCACCTCGACCTGCCACGGGATGCGCACGGACGCGCCGCGGTTGGACACGCCGTAGGTGTACTTGTTCCACGGGGCGGTCTCGTGGTGGCCGGTCAGGCGCAGCTCGATGTCGGCGCCGTACTGGGAGACGTGCTCCATGGGCTTGTCGCCCTCGCCGAGCGCCTCGCAGGCGGTGATGATGGCGTCGTAGCTCTCGCGCATCGCCTTGGTGGAGAAGTTGGTGTGCGCGCCGGCGCCGTTCCAGTCGCCGCGGGCGGGCTTGGCGTCGAGGGTGGCCTCGACGCCGAACTCCTCGGCCGTCCGGTAGAGCAGGTAGCGGGCGACCCACATGTGGTCGGAGACCTCAAGGGGGCCGGCCGGGCCGATCTGGAACTCCCACTGGCCGGGCATGACCTCGGCGTTGATGCCGGAGACGGCGAGGCCGGCCGCCAGGCAGCGGTCGAGGTGCAGTTCGACGATGTCGCGGCCGAACACGGCCTCGGCGCCCACGCCGCAGTAGTAGTGACCCTGCGGGGCGGGGAAGCCGCCCTCGGGGAAGCCGAGCGGGCGGCTGCCCTTGAAGAAGGTGTACTCCTGCTCGATGCCGAACCAGGACTCCTGGGCGGCGTACCGCTCGGCGATCGGGCGCAGCAGGGCGCGGGTGTTGCTGGAGTGGGCCTGCCCGTCGATCTCCTCGACCTCGCACAGGACGAGCACGTTGTCGCCGCCGCGGATCGGGTCGGGGCAGGTGAACACCGGGCGGAGCACGCGGTCGGAGGCGTGGCCCTGGGCCTGGTTGGTGCTGGAGCCGTCGAAGCCCCAGACCGGAGGCTCGGCACCGTCGGCCAGGATCTTCGTCTTCGAGCGCAGCAGAGCCGTGGGCTCGGTGCCGTCGATCCAGATGTACTCAGCCTTGTAGCTCACGGTGATCCTTTCGGGATTTCTCTCAGCCACGCCGAGTCTTATGGACGGCCATTTCCCGGTTTTTGCCCGAATGTGAACGCCGTGTTAATCGTGCCGCCACCCGTCCCGCTATTAGGGGGTAAATCCAATAAAGACGGTTAGCTGGGGCAGGTCGGTCGTCCGGGGGACGGCGGCCGTACGACGATCGAGGCCGGGGGATGATGATCATGGAGGATGTCTGGTTCGGCGCGCTGCTCGCGCCCGAGGCGGCGAACGGCGACCGGGTCCTGCGGCACGCAGAGCTCGCCGACCGGCTCGGCCTGGACCTGGTCGGCGTCCAGGACCACCCCTACCAGGCGGGTTTCCTCGACTCCTGGACCCTGCTGGCCACGATCGCGCAGCGCACCGAGCGCGTCCGGCTGGTGCCCGACGTGGTCAACCTGCCGCTGCGCCCGCCCGCCGTGCTGGCCCGGGCCGCCGCCTCGCTGGACGTCCTCAGCGGCGGCCGGGTGGAGCTGGGGCTCGGCGCGGGCGCGCTGTGGGACGCCATCGCCGCCATGGGCGGCCCCCGGCTCTCCCCCGGCGAGTCGATCGACGCGCTGGCCGAGGCGATCACCGTCATCCGGGCGCTGTGGACCCCGGGCGACCCGGTGACCTTCTCCGGCGCCCACCACCGGCTGGCGGGCGCGCGCCCCGGCCCTTTCCCGGCGCACCCGATCGGGATCTGGGTCGGCGCGACCAGGCGGCGGATGCTGGAGCTGACCGGCCGGATGGGCGACGGCTGGCTGACCTCCTCCTTCCACAGCCCGCCCGAGGCCGTGACCGCGCAGGCCAGGATCCTCGACGCGGCCGCCGCGGACGCCGGGCGCGACCCGGCGGCGATCCGCAAGGTCTACAACCTCGGCGGCAGCCTGTCGCCGCTGCCCGGCGCGGGCTTCCTCGACGGTCCCGCCTCCCTGTGGGCCGAGCAGCTCACGGAGCTGGTGTTCGAGGCGGGCATGAGCGGGTTCGTGCTGGCCCCGGGGGTGGAGGCCGAGCGGGACCTGCGGGTGTTCGCCGAGGAGGTCGCGCCCGCCGTACGGGCGGCCGTGGCCAGGGAGCGCGGCCGGCCCGCCCCCGAGCCGGTCCGCCGTCCGGTGACGATCCCCGACCTGGACGAAGCCGGCCGGCCCAGGACGGCGGGCGGCGACCCCGCCGCCCTGACCCCCGACCAGGCCCGGTCGGGCCGCCACCTGGTGGACGTGCACGACGGCTACCGCGCCCAGCTCCGCCAGGTCAGGGACGCGGTCGAGCAGGTGGCCGCCGAGACCGCGGCCGCGCACCCGGACGGCGACCGGCTCGCGGTGCGCCAGAACCACTGGACGCTCGGCGTGTTCTGCGCGACCTTCCGCCGCCTGCTGACCGTGCACCACGACGTCGAGCACGGCAGCACCTTCCCCGCCCTCACCGAACGCGACCCCGCCCTGGAGCCGGTGGTCAAGAAGCTGGCGCAGGAGCACGAGGTCATCGCCGAGCTGCTGGCCCGCCTGGACCGGGCGTGCGCGGAGATGATCGCCGACCCGGCCAGGATCGACCGGGTCCGGGCCGGCGTCGAACGGCTCTCCCAGGCCCTCGCCTCGCACTTCGCCTACGAGGAGGAGGAACTGGCCGAGCCGGTCGGCCGCCTGGAGATCCGCCTCTAACCCGAGGAGCGTTCGTGGACGTGTCCGCGCCCGTGTGGTGGCTGACGATCCTGGGGATCGCCGGCCTGCTGCTGTTCGACTTCTTCTTCCACGTGCGGCAGGCGCACGTTCCCACGCTGCGCGAGGCGGCCGTCTGGTCGGCCCTGTACGTCGGGATCGCCCTGCTGTTCGGCGTGGGCGTATGGGTGTTCGGCGGCGCCGAGCCGGGCGCGGAGTACTTCGCCGGGTACGTGACCGAGAAGGCGCTGTCGGTCGACAACCTGTTCGTCTTCCTCGTCATCATGGGGAGCTTCCGGGTGCCGCGCGCCGACCAGCAGAAGGCCCTGCTGTTCGGCATCGTCTTCTCGCTGGTCGCCCGGACCGGGTTCATCCTCCTCGGCGCCGCGATGATCGAGACGTTCGCCTGGGTGTTCTACGTCTTCAGCCTGATCCTGCTGCTCACGGCGGGCAACCTGCTGCGGCCAGAGGCCAGCGAGGGCCACACCGACAACATCATGGTCCGCCTGGCCCGCAGGCTGTTCCGCGCCACCGACACCTACGACGGCGACCGGCTGTTCACGGTGCGGGACGGCCGGCGGGTGATGACGCCGATGTTGCTGGTCATGGTCGCCCTGGCCGGCACCGACGTGCTGTTCGCGCTCGACTCCATCCCGGCCATCTTCGGCCTCACCCAGAACGTCTACCTCGTCTTCACCGCCACCGCCTTCTCCCTGCTGGGGCTGCGCCAGCTCTACTTCCTCATCGACGGCCTGCTCGACCGGCTCATCTACCTCGCCTACGGGCTGGCGGTCATCCTGGCCTTCATCGGCGTCAAGCTCGGGCTGCACGCGCTGCACGAGAACAACGTGCCGTTCGTCAACGGCGGCGAGCCGGTGGACGTCACCGAGATCAGCACCGGGCTGTCCCTGTCGGTGATCGTCGGCGTGCTGCTGGTCACCGTGGCCGCCTCGCTGGCCAGCCCGCGCGGCCGGGCGCAGAACGTGGTCTCGGCCGTCCGCCGGCACGCCCAGGACTACCTGGACGTGGAGAAGGACCCGGAGCGGCGCGAGGAGGTCTACCGCGACCTGCTCGCGGCCGAGGCGCGGCTGGGCGAGCTGCCGGAGCGGCAGCGGGCCGGCGTCGCCCGGGACGAGCGGCTGGCGGCCCTGGTGGCGCGGGCGCACGCCGAGCACCTGGCCGGGCACGGCCCGGCTAGGTAGAGGTGGCCTGGCGGGAGGTCAGCGGGGCCGCGATGTGCTCCAGCGGCGTGCGCTCGGCCTTCACCCCGAAGACGATCTCCACCAGCCCGGCCGCCACCATCATCCCCGCGCCGAAGCAGTAGCCCCAGAACAGCCTGGTCGGGTCGGGGTCGCGCTGGTCGCCGATGAGCGAGGCGAAGACCGTCGGCCCGAACGCCCCCGCGACCTGCCCGAGCGCGAAGAAGATCGCGATGGCCTGGGCCCGCAGCTCGATCGGGAAGATCTCGCTCACGGTCAGGTACGCCGAACTGGCCGCCGCCGAGGCGATGAAGAAGATCACCGACCAGAGCACGGTCTGCGTGACCGCCGTCAGCAGCCCCTCCTTGAACAGCCACCCGGTGACCGCCAGCAGCAGCCCCGAGGTGATGTACGTGGCCGAGATCATCTGCCTGCGCCCGACCGTGTCGAACAGCCTGCCCAGCAGCAGCGGCCCGAGCAGGTTCCCGGCCGCGAAGGCGAACATGTACTGCGGCACCGAGCCCGCCGGGACGCCGTAGAAGTGCGTCAGCACCAGCGAGTAGGTGAAGAACACGGCGTTGTAGAGGAACGACTGGCAGATCATCAGCGTCGCCCCCAGCACCGAGCGCTCCGGGTACGTGCGGAACAACGTCCTGGCGACCTGCGACAGCGGCGCGTGGTGCTCGGGGACGATCTCCAGCGCCTGCTCCTGCGGCACCGGCTCCAGCCTGACCCGGTCCTCCCGCTCGACCTCCTGCTCGATGCGGGCGACGACCCGCTCGGCCTCCTCCTCGCGGCCGTGCGTCATCAGCCAGCGCGGGCTCTCCGGCAGGTGCCGGCGCAGCCCCCAGATCGCCAGGCCGATCACCGGCCCGACCGCGAACCCGAGCCGCCAGGCCCAGTCGGGGTCCAGCGGCCCGCCCGGGTGCAGCAGCAGGAACGTGGCCGAGGTGGCCAGCAGCGAGCCCAGCCAGTAGGTGCCGTTGATGGCCAGGTCGACGTGGCCCCGGTAATGCGAGGGGATCATCTCGTCGATGGCGGAGTTGACGGCCGCGTACTCGCCGCCGATGCCCGCCCCGGCCACGAAGCGCAGCACCAGGAAGCTCCACAGGTCCCACGACAGAGCGGTCAGGCCGCTGGCGACCAGGTAGATGCCGAGCGTGAGGATGAACAGCTTCCTGCGGCCGAGCCGGTCGGACAGCCAGCCGAAGTAGAGCGCGCCGGCCACCTGGCCGATCAGGTAGACGGTGGCCGACAGGCCCACCTCCGCGGAGGTGAAGCCGAGCGTGTCGGGGCGCTGCAGGAACGCCCCGACGTTGCTGGCGATGGTGATCTCCAGCCCGTCGAGCACCCAGGCCACGCCGAGCGCGATCACCAGCCGGGTGTGGAACGGCGCCCACGGCAGGCGGTCCATGCGGGCGGGGACCAGGCTGCGTACGACGCCGTCCTTGCTCATGCGTCCTTACTCTAAGTGACCATGAGATCACCCATCGGCCCGGGTCCCGTTGCCGTTGCCGTCGTAGCCGAGCAGCCGCATGGCCGTGTCCGGGTCCATGGCCGCGGCCAGCAGCTGGGCCCGCCGGTGGGCCTCGTCGCGCTCGCGTTCCGCCTTGGCCTGCGCCGTCCGTACGCCCCTGACCGCCACGAACGCGAGCCCGGCGCCCACGACCACCCCGACGACCACGACGAACAGCAGGAGCAGCAGGGCCGGCGAGGCGAGCGCGGGAGCCGCCGCCACGTCGGCGCCCGCGCCGGGCACCGCGCCGGTCACCGCCAGCGCCGCGATCAGGGCCAGCGCGATCAGCCCGAGCAGGCTGGCCACGACCAGCCAGGCCCGACCGGCGCGCCGGCGCCGCCGGGGCTCGGCGACCGCCCCGGGAACCGGCCCGAAGCCCGCGTGCGGGACGGCGGCCGGAATCCCGGCCGGGACCGGGACCGCTGACGGTACCGCCGCCTGGACCGCCGCCGGGACCGCCGCCGGGACCGGGGCGGCCCGCGGGCCGGGCGCCCACGGCACGAACTCGGGCCGGTCACCGCCCTGTTCGACGCTCTGCCGGACGCCCTGCCCGACGCCCTGGTCGATCCGGGTGACCTCGGCCGTGATCACCTGCGCCACGGCCGTGCCGGCGCCTCCGGCCGGGGCGGCGAAGGCGACCGCCCGCGGCTCGGCCTCCGCCTCCACCGGGCCGGGCAGCTCGCGCTCGATGCGGCTGTGCTCCTTGTGCGCCCTGGCCGCGTCGCGGTGGTAGTCCTCCAGCTGCGCGTAGAGCTCGTCGGAGGCGTAGATCGTGCCGTCCACGAGCGGTCCGCGCTCGCCGCGGACGACGGCCACCACGTCGTCGCCGTTGAGCGTCTTGTGCGTCTCCAGGGCGTGCGCCAGGCACAGCACCTGCCTGCGGTGCTCCTCCAGCAGCCGCTCGGTCTTCTCCAGCAGCCGCACCAGGTTGAACTCGATGCGCTCGCCCAGCACGTCGGGGGTCAGGTCGGGCGCGGCGCGCACCGGCTCGCGCTCGGTGATGCCGATGCCGCCTCCCCCGCCGCCCCGGCCGCGCACGGCCTTGCCGCCGTGGATCTCCAGCTCCTGGAGCGCGGGCAGCGAGGTGACGCCGGAGCCCATCCCCCAGTACGACTCCATGAGCGCGGTGAGGAACGTGGCCGCGTGCAGGTCACCGGAGACGCCGGAGGAGTTGTCCTCGCCGAAGAACATGCGCTCGCCGGCCAGCGAGGCCAGGGAGACCATGATGTCGGCCTCGTACTCGGACTTCCAGCGGGTGAACTGGTCCTCGGGCTTGATCGAGGCGACCATGCCCAGGTAGTCGGCGCCCTTCTCGATGGTGGCGATGTCGATCTCCAGATGGAACCGGGTCACGTACGCCACCACGGCGTGGCACGCCTCGTGCACGGCCACGGCGTGCCGCTCCCGCTCGATGTACTCGACGTCCTCGGGCGGGCCGAGCTGCTTGAGCCGCTTGGCGCGCAGCACGTCCGACCAGGTGATGACCTCCCGCCCGTCGCGGATGGCGGTGATCAGCGACTCGTTGACCAGGTCCTTGATCGTGGCCCCGGTCGCGTACGGCGTGATCGTGGCCAGCTTGTCGATCTGCTCCCCGGTGAGCTCGTGGTCGACCTTGTCGAAATAGCCCTGGTACGTCCGCACCCGCCCGGCCTTGGACGGATAGCCGACCTTGTAGATGCGGTCGATACGGCCCGGCCGCAGCAGCGCCTCGTCCAGCGCGTCGGGCCGGTTGGTGGCCATCATGACGAGGATGCGGTATTTGGGCGGCGGCTTGGGCCGCATCCCGAGCAGCCGCCTGACCAGCCGGTTGAAGAAGCCGCGCGGCTTCTTGAGCCCGGACAGCTCGGTGAGCAGCGCCTGGAGGGTGCCGGGGTCGCCGCTGTTCATCATGCCGCCGCCGGCGAAGAAGCGCTCCCGCCAGGTGCCCGGCGGGTCGGCGGCCTCGCGCCGGCCCTTGACGGCCAGCGCCGAGCGGCTCTCCTCCGACAGGTACGTCATCCCGTGGCAGCCGGAGTGCGCCGAGAAGCCGCCCTGCCCGGGTGGCCCCTGCTGGGCCAGCTTGCCGCGCTTGCCGAGCGAGTCGGCCTCGTCGAAGAAGACGATCACCCCGCCGTACCGCAGCGCCAGCTTGCGCAGCTTCCTGAACAGGCCCTTGACCTTCAGGATGCCGACGCCCATGAACATGTTCGTGAAGGCTCCCGGATCCACGAACACGTACGGCTTGCCGGTCTCGCCCGCCACGGCCTCGGCCATCAGGGTCTTGCCGGTGCCGGGCGGGCCCCACAGCAGCAGGCCGCTGGGCACGTACCCGCCGCGACGCTCGATCTCGTCGGGCCGCTCCAGGAAGACGATGTTCTCCTGGACCCGCTCGACCACGTGGTCCTGGCCCCAGACGTCGGCGAAGCGGGTCTTGATGTCGTCGGGGAAGTACGTCTCCACGCCGCCCCTGGACAGGAACCAGAACAGGCCGACGAACTGGATGATGACGAAGAAGAACAGGAAGACGATCTGCAGCAGGAACGGCAGCGCCTGCCAGATCAGCGTCGGCGCCTGCAACAGGGCGACGAACGGGCTGACGTCCAGCACCGCCCCCGCCACCAGCGCGGTCAGCGTGACGAAGAAGGCGATCTTCAGGGCCCTGGAGATGCGGTATCTGGTCCAGTCGTCGAAGCGCCGGTGCGTCCACCGCTCGAACCCGCCGAAGACCTTCTGGCTCCAGAACCGGTGATAGCCCGACCAGTGCTCGCTGACGAGGAAGTGCAGTTGCCGCACGGCCTCGGCGCCGAGCAGCCAGAAGATCCACTGGTACTCGTAACCGACTTTCCAGGCCGCCTCGGGGAAGGCCACGACGCCCGTCCAGTCGGCCGTCACCTTCCAGGTGAGGATCAGGTAGGCCAGGACCAGCGCGACGAGGAACTTGCTCCGGTCCCAGAACTGCATCTTCTTCCTGGTCACGGAGTCCGGGTCGGAGGGCCCGCTGCCGGGTGCGCGCAGCCCTTCGTGCTGAAAGGTGGTGGTCACTGACGCCCCCTCATCCGGGCAGCCGGAGCAGCTTGAACGAACCCGCGATCTTGTCGAACTCGGCGCCGCGGTCGCGGTAGCAGGTCGCCCGGCAGCCGATGAGCATGACCGAGACCGTCGCGCCCTTCTCGTCGAGGATCGCGGTCTGGTCGAACGTCTGTACGTCGGCGCCGATCTGGTAGTTGAAGCGCACCCGTACGCCTCTGGCGCCGTTCTCCAGGGCGAGGACGTCGTCGCTGAGGAGCTCGAACTTGGCGAACATCGGCGGCCGGCCGGTGCTCATGGTCCGCTGCTCGTACAGCTCGCGCATCGGGTCCGTGACGGGCAGGACGAAGTCGCGCAGCCGGTTGAGCGAGATCGCGTCGCGCTGCTGCTCGGTGAGCTTGTGCACGGTGGCGTACACGAACGGCTCGGACGAGCTCAGCAGATGGTTGACCGACGGCTCGGCCGACTGGTCGAAGGCCGTGGACCAGACCCGCTGCGCGCGTGTCGCCGCCGCCAGCGAACCGGGTTGGTCACCCGTCAGATACAGTTCGATCGGATAGGCGTTGAGCTGCTTGAACGAGGCGGGCACCTTGAAATAGGTGGTCCCTTCCCTGTCCCGCACGTAGGTGAACTCCGGCTGCCCGCACGCCGACAGCACGAAAACCGCGACCATGAGCGCGATCCAAGCCCGTGTCCTTTTCACCAGGGCTTACCTCCGCTTTACGGACCAACGCAGTTGTTGTGCCCGCTTTCATGCGGAATGAGGCCGGATGCACGATGAGAAATCTTGACCAAATCTTGGCCATTGATTGGCTTTACTTGTTACAGATCACCAAATGATGGTATGGGCCAGGCCGCCACACTCTACGGTCGCCCGGGATACAACGTTCGTGCAACCCCCATTGGTAGACCACAGGAAGTAGCAAAGGATATGAGGACGCCCATCCCGAGCCCCGGAGCGCACCATGAAAGAACCCGCGATGGAGACCGTCGACTCCTTCGGCATGACGGCTGAGCGGCAGTTCGCCGACCTGTGGTCCAGGACCGCCCTGTCGGTCAAGGAGCGCCGGCTGCTCCTGCTCGGGCTGCTCGTCGGACAGGGGCTCGACGAGCTGACCGCCGTACAGCTCGACGTCGCGCTGCGGGCGGGCGACCTGAGCGAGAGCGAGTTGCGCGAAGTGGTGGTGTTCCTGACCCACTACGCCGGCTGGACCCGCGGATCGCGGCTCAACGACCAGGTCGAGGAGCTGATCGAGCGGGTCAGGCAGGCTCGATCCGGTAGAGCGGACCCCGCAGGCTGAGCGCGTAGAGCTCGCCGTCGAGCCCCTCGCCGAACGAGGACAGCTGCTCGACCCTGCCGATCTCGGCCGCCTTCGACGGCTCCCCCGCGGGCGCGGCCCTGACCCAGCCGGCGCAGAAGTCCCCGTACAGGAAGCTGCCGCGCAGCCAGGGCAGCGCGGCGCCGCGGTAGACGTACCCGGCGATCACCGAGCAGCTGCCGTCCTTGCGCAGGGGGTAGGTGATGACCGGCTCGGTCAGGCCGCGGCCCGTGCCGCCGCGGAAGGGCCGCTCGCCCTCGCGCAGGTTCCAGCCGTAGTTCTCGCCGCCCTTGGAGGCGGCCGGCTGGCGGTCGACCTCCTCCACCTCGTCCTGGCCGACGTCGCCGATCCACAGGTCGCCGCTGTGCCGGTCGAAGCCGAACCGCCAGGGGTTGCGCAGGCCGTAGGCCCAGATCTCGGGCCGCGCGCCGTCCTTCCCGGCGAACGGGTTGTCCCGCGGCACCTTGTACGGCCTGCCGCGCGGGTCGATGCGCAGGATCTTGCCCAGCAGCGTGCCGAGGTCCTGGCCGTTGCCCTGCGGGTCGCCCGCGCTGCCGCCGTCGCCGAGCCCTATGTAGAGATGGCCGTCGGGGCCGAAGGCGAGCTGGCCGCCGTTGTGGTTGGCGTACGGCTGCTCCTGGGTGAGCACGTCGCGCCGGCCGGTGGCACGATGCCCGTCGAAGGCCCATTCGGTGACGTGGGTGGCGCCGCGGGTGTCGGTCCAGTCGAGGTAGAGCCAGCGGCCCGAGGGATGGAAGGCCACGCCGAGCAGGCCCTGCTCGTTGCCGCCGCTCACCTCGCCCGACAGGTCCACGAGGACGTCGCCGTCCATGGCGCGCAGCCGGCCGCCCTGCTCGGCGACGTAGAGCCGGGCGTCGCCCTTGCGCACGGCGAGGGCGACCGGCCGTTCGAACCGGCCGATCTCACGGAAACGCACCTGCCGGGGAGCGCTTTTCGGCTCAGGGCTCGCCGGCGTGGAAGCCCGAGTGGCGGCCGGCGGGGCGGAGGACACGGTGGCCGGGCCGGGCGGGGGCGAGGCGGCCGAGCAGGCGGTGAGGGCCAGGAGGAGCACGGCCGCGAGGGGGCGCACGCCGTCCATACTCGCACGCCCGACCGGGGACGTTAAGGTTCAGGACATGCCAACCGCATTGATCACGGGCGCCACCGCCGGCATCGGCGCCGCGTTCGCCCGCCGCCTGGCCGCCGACGCCTGCTCGCTCGTCCTGGTCGCGCGCGACGAGCAGCGGCTCGTCCAGGTCGCCGACCAGCTCAGGCTCAGGTACGGCGTGCACGTCGAGGTGCTGCCCGCCGACCTGGCCACCGAGGAGGGCCTGGCCAGGGTCGAGTCGAGACTCCGCGACGGCGTCGACCTGCTGGTGAACAACGCCGGCTTCGGCCACCCCGGCGACTTCCTGAAGGTGCCGGTCGAGGACGAGCTGCGCATGCTCAAGGTCCACTGCGAGGCCGTGCTGCGGCTCACCCTGGCGGCGCTGCCCGCGATGCGCAAGCGCGACCGGGGCGCGGTGATCAACGTGGCGTCGGTCGCGGCGTTCTTCTCCCGCGGCACCTACAGCGCCTCGAAGGCGTGGGTGGTCAACTTCAGCGAGTCCGCGGCCAACGACGTGCGCAACCCGCGGATCAAGATCATGGCGCTGTGCCCCGGTTTCGTGCGCACCGAGTTCCACCAGCGGGCGTCCATGGACACCTCGGGCATCCCGGGGTTCCTGTGGCTGAAGGCCGACAACGTGGTCAGGGACGCCATGCGCGACCTCGCGCTCGGCAAGCGGGTCTCGGTGCCCGACCTGCGCTACAAGGCCATCGTGGCGATCGGCAAGCTGGTGCCGCACAACCTGGCCGGGCGCGTCTCGGCCCGGCTCGGCCGCCGCTGACCTCGGGGCGTACAACAAGGTGGGCCCCCGCCGCGGGAGGGGGTCGCGGTGGGGGCCCGGGACGGCCGTGAGGAACTCACGGCCGGGACCGGCAGATCCGGCTGGACCTGCTAGCGGTTGGCCTCGTGGCCGATGGCCAGGCCGCTCGTCGGGTCGAAGAAGTGCAGGTTGTGCGTGTCCAGGACCAGGTCGATGCGCTGGCCGGGGCGCACGTGGCTGCGGGCGTTGACGCGGGCGGTCCACAGGGACTTGTCGCCCACCAGCGGCAGCGCCGCCTCCTCGTCGTCGCCCGTGTCGGCGGCGGCGACGGTGTCCTTGTGCTCGACCGGCGGGGCGTCGATCAGGAACAGCACGTTGATCTCGGAGCCCAGCTCCTCGGTGACCTCCGCCTTGACGGGCAGGGTGGCCCAGCCGTTGGCGTGGTTGCCGGCCGAGTTGGCGTCCTCGAAGTCCGACGGGCGGATGCCGAGGATGACCTTCTTGCCGATGTACTGGTCGAGGCCCGGCTTGTCGGCGAACGCCGAGTCGGGGATCGGCAGGCTGATGTCGGCGAAGCGCACGACCGCGCCGTTGTCGCGGGCCAGCTCGGCGGTGACGAAGTTCATCGAGGGCGAGCCCATGAAGCCGGCGACGAACAGGTTGACCGGCTTGTCGAACAGGTTCTGCGGGGTGTCGACCTGCTGCAGCAGACCGTCGCGCAGGACGCAGACGCGGTCGCCGAGGGTCATGGCCTCGACCTGGTCGTGGGTGACGTACACGGTGGTGACGCCGAGGCGCTCGTGCAGGGTGTTGAGCGAGGCGCGCATGGAGACGCGGAGCTTGGCGTCGAGGTTCGACAGCGGCTCGTCCATGAGGAAGGCCTGCGGCTCACGGACGATGGCGCGGCCCATGGCGACACGCTGGCGCTGACCACCGGACAGGGCGGCCGGCTTGCGCTTGAGGTAGGTCTCCAGGCCGAGCATCTTGGCGGCCTCGTTGACCCGCTTCTGGATCTCCGGCTTGGGCATCTTGCGGAGCTTGAGGCCGAAGGCGAGGTTCTCCTCGACCGTCATGTGCGGGTAGAGCGCGTAGTTCTGGAAGACCATCGCGATGTCGCGGTCCTTGGGCGGAAGGTGGTTGACCACCTTGTCGCCGATGGCGATCTCGCCGCCGCTGATGTCCTCGAGGCCGGCGATCATCCGGAGCGCGGTCGACTTACCGCAACCCGATGGGCCCACCAGCACCATGAACTCGCCGTCCTTGATCTCAAGGTTCAGCCCGTTCACGGCCTTCACGCCACCGGCGTAGATCTTGTCGACGTTCGTCAGAACGATGGATGCCATGACATTCCTTCGCGCTCCAGGGCGATCGGCCCGGACGTTGGTTCTCGGTTCCCGTGGATACGTTTTCACGTATCTCACCCGAAACGGACATCCGTGTCAAGGGGTACCGCGTGACCAGCCTTTGTAGGCACGGCGCTCTTCCGGTGGACCGGAATCCATGATGGAATCGTTTCCATGGAGAAGCGGGCGACGATCAAGGATGTGGCCGAGGCGGCGGGCGTCGGCGTCGCGACCGTGTCCCGGGTGTTGTCGGGCGGCTCGGCCAGCCCCAGCACCAGGGAACGGGTCCTGGCCGTCGCCGCCCAGCTCGACTACCGGCCCAGCGCGCTCGGCCGCAACCTGCGCCAGCGCCGCACCGGCGGCCTCGGCCTGCTGGTGCCCGACCTCACCGACACCTTCTACGGGCAGCTCTGCGAAGGCGTGCTCGCCTGCGCCCGGTCGGCGGGCGAGCCGGTCGTGCTGGGCTCGACGGGCGGCGACCCCGAGCAGGAGGCCGAGCTGATCGGCATGCTGCTCGAACAGAGCGTCGACCGGGTCATCGCGGTGCCCTCCGGCGACGCCGAGACGTGGGCCCCCGCGCTCAGGGCGGGCATGACGGTGGTCTTCGCCGACCGCCTGCCGCCCGAGGCCGGGCGCGACGGCGACCGCGACCCCGCCGAGAGCGCCCTCGACGATCTCATGCTCCTCGACGGCGTGGCCCCCCGCGGGCGCGTCCCCGAGGGCGCCGCGCGGCCCCTGGACGTGCCCGCCGTCCTGGCCGACGACCGCGCCGGCATCCGTACGGCCGTGCGCTACCTGCGTGGCCTCGGCCACCGGCGCATCGCCTTCCTCGGCGGCCCCGGCCACGACCGGCGGGCCGCCGCCTTCCGCGAGGCCGTGGGCGCGCCGGTGGACGAGGAGCTGGTGGTGTTCGGCACCGGCAGCCGCGACTCGGCGTACGCCGCCGCCTCCGGCCTGTTCCAGAGCCGTCCCGACCTGTCGGCCGTCGTCGCGGGCGGGAACGTCCTGGGCGAGGCGGCCGTGCTGGCCGCCCGCGAGCTCGACCTGCGGGTGCCGAAGGACGTGTCGCTGGTGATGTACGACGACGTGCCCTGGGCCGAGCTGTGCGCCCCGCCGCTGACCGTGATCGCCCAGCCGGGCCGGGACATGGGATACCGCGCGTGCGAGCTGGTGCTGCGCGAGGGCACCCGGCGGGCGCGCACGGTGGTGCTGCCCACCGAGCTGATCATCCGCGGGAGCTGCGGCCCCCGCAGGTGACGTCGGCGTCACGGGGGCACGGTCTCAGCTCTCGCCGAGGACGTCCCGCGCATGAGCCTCGATCACCGCGGCCACCTCCCGGGGCGCCCTCAGGTGCGCGCCGTGCCCCTGCCCGTGGAGCGTGACGCGCCGGGCGCCGGGGATCACCTCCCGCAGGGCGTCGAGGCGCGCGCCGAGATGGGCGGGGCTGCGGTCGCCGCCGAGCAGCACCACCGGCGTGCGGATCGCCGCGTACGCCGCCCGCCGGTCGCCCAGGGCGTCGATCGCCAGCAGGTCGTCGATCTGGCGCGGCGCGCGCAGCCGCGTCGGCCGATGGCCGGCCACCGCCACGGCGGTCAGCCAGGAGACCGCCGGCGACAGGCCCACCACGTCCCTGAAGAAGATCCGCATCGCCCGGCCCGGCCGGCCCGCCGCCACCGCGGCCGCGGCCGCCTGGCTCGCCGCGCCGCCGAGCGAGGGTCCGAGGGCGACGGGCGGCTCGTACAGGACCGCGCCGGCGAAGGCGTCCGGCGCGAGGAGCAGGGACTCCAGCGCGGCCACCGCGCCGGAGGAATGGCCCACGAGCAGGACGGGCCCGCCGAGCGCCGCCGCCACCGCCACCGCGTCGGCGGCCTCCTGCGCCATGGTCGCGGGTCCGGCCAGATCCGGCCGGTACTGGCGGCGCCGGACGCGCACCACGCGGAACCGCGGCGCGAGCAGCCCCGCGACCTTGCCCCACTGGGTGCCGTCGTCGAGCCCCGCGTGCAGGACGAGGACGGCCGGGCCCCGCCCCTCCTCGACCACCCGGACGTCGGTCCCGTCGGCGGATGTCACCGTGAGCATGGCGCCTCCTCAGTGCGGCCACTGTACGCCTCCTCAGCCCCGTAATACCTCAGAGCTACGCGGAAGGTGCATCCCCTAGCGGGAAGCCGACTACAAGGCGTGATCCCTACCTTCGGTGCCGGAAGGAAGAACCAGCACGGAAGGGACCATCCGCCATGGCATCGCTCAGGAACCGCCTGCTCGCCGTGCTCGTCACCGCTTCGGTGGCGGTGCCCGCGTCCGGCGCCGGCGGGTCCGCGGGGGTGCCCGCGCCCGTTCCCGCCGCCGTGGCGCCGCTGCGCGCCGCGGCCCCCGCCGTGCTGGCCGCCGCACTGACCGAGCGGTACGCCGCCGGGCGCGCCGCCGTCCTGGCCGCCGAGCGCACCGCCGCCGCGCGGGGGCACCGCCTGCGGGCGGCGGCGCTGCGGGCCATGGCGGACCCCTCCCGCACGTTCCTGTCCTTCGACGGGCGCGACGGCGGCCGGACCGTGGAGGTCTTCGGCGACCTGGCGACGGCCCGGCGGATCGCCGTCCTGGTGCCCGGCTCCGACACGAACCTCGACCGGTACGGCCTCCTGCGCGCCGGCGCGACGCGGCTGCGCGAGACGCTCGGGGACGGCTCGGCGGTCATCGCCTGGGCCGGGTACCGCACGCCCGGCACGCTCAGCCTGGACGTGCTGACGCCCGCGCGGGCCGACGAGGCCGTACCCGGGCTGCGCGCGTTCGTACGGGAGCTGCGCGCGGTCAAGCCCGGCGCCCGGCTGTCGCTCGTGTGCCACTCCTACGGCTCGGTGGTGTGCGGACGGGCCGCGCCCGGCCTGGACGTGGCCGACATCGTCCTGATGGGCAGCCCCGGCGCGGGCGTCCCCGACGTCGCCGCGATGCGCACCCGCGCGGTCGTGTGGGCCGGGTGCGGCGGCGCCGACTGGATCTCCGGGGTGCCCCACGCGCTGGTCGAGCTGCCGTTCGTCACGGTCGGGCTGGGGGCCGACCCGGTCTCGCCCGGGTTCGGCGCCCGCGTCTTCGCGGCGGGCGACGGCGGCCACAGCGACTACCTGCGGCCCGGCTCCCCCGCGCTGACGGCCGTCGCCCGCATCGTCTCGGGAGAGGCCGCCCGCGATGTCTGACTCCTCCCTCCGCGCCCGCTCCGGCCCGCGCGGGCTCACCGCCCGCATCGAGGCCGGGACGCCGCCGGAACGCGACCGGGCCCTGGACGCCCTGCGGGCCCTGGCCATCCTCGGAGTGGTGGCCGGGCACTGGCTGGTGACCGCCGTGGTCAGCGACAGCGGCAGCCTGCGCGTCACCAGCCCGCTCAAGTACCTGCCGCAGCTCGCGCCGATGTCGTGGGCGTTCCAGATGCTGGCGATCTTCTTCCTGGTGGGCGGCCTGGTCGGGGCGAAGGGTCACCGGTCGGCGCGGGCGGCCGGCATCGGCTACGTCCCGTGGCTGCGCGGCCGGTTGGGGCGGCTGTTCCGCCCGGTGGCGGTCGTCGCGGCGGTGTGGGCCGTGGCGGCGGTCGCGATGCTCGCCTCCGGGGTGCCGCTGGAGGACGTGCGGCTGCTGGTCAGGATGGCGGCGGCGCCGATGTGGTTCCTGCTGGTGTTCGCCGCGCTGACGGCGGCCACGCCGCTGGCCGCCCGGCTGCACCCGGCCTGGCCGCTCGCGGCGGTGGCGGCCGCCGACGCGGTGCGGTTCGGGCCCGGCGGCCCGGAGTGGTTGTGGTGGGTGAACCTGGCGGCCGGCTGGCTGGTGCCGTACTGCCTGGGCGCGGCCTGGGCCCGCGGGGAGCTGCGGAGCCGGGCCACCGGCTGGACGCTGCTGGCCGGCGGCGCGGCCACGGCCCTGGCACTGGTGGTGTGGGGCGGCTACCCGGCGACCATGGTCGGCGTGCCGGGCGCCCCGGTCTCCAACCTGGACCCGCCTTCGCTCGCGGCCGTCGCCTTCGGGCTCGCCCAGTGCGGCGCGGCGCTGCTGCTGCTCGGCCCGCTGCGCCGGCTGCTGCGCCGCCCGGCCGCCTGGGCGCCCGTGGCCGTGGCGAACCTGGGCGCGATGACGATCTTCCTGTGGCACCAGACCGCGCTGATCGCGGTGACCGAGCTCGGCCTGCTGGCGGGCCGGGCGCTGCCCGGCCCGCCGGGCGGCGCCGCGCTGCCCGGCCTGCACACCCCGCCCGAGCAGCTCGGATGGGTGGCGGCCCGGCTGGCCTGGCTGCCGGTGTTCGCGGTGGCGCTGCTGGTGTGCTGCGCCGCCTTCCACACCTACGAACGCCGGCGGGCCCGCTAGAGCAGCTTCTCGATGGCCGCGACGACGGCCGGGTCGTCGGGGGCGGTGCGGGGGCGGAAGCGGGCCACGACGTTGCCATCGCGGTCGAGCAGGAACTTCTCGAAGTTCCACTGGACGTCGCCCGCCGCGCCCTCCTCGTCGGCGGTCTCGGTGAGCGCCGCGTAGAGCGGGTGACGGCCGGGGCCGTTGACGTCGGCCTTGGCCAGCAGCGGGAAGTCGACGCCGTAGGTCGCCGAGCAGAACTCCTGGATCTCCTCCGCCGTGCCGGGCTCCTGGCCGGCGAACTGGTTGCAGGGCATGCCGACCACGCTGAAGCCGCGCGGGCCGAAGTCCTGCTGGAGCTGGACCAGGCCGGAGTACTGCGGGGTCAGGCCGCAGCGGGAGGCCACGTTGACCAGGAGCACGGCCTTGTCGCCGGCGAGGTCGCCGAGCGTGGTGGGGTCGTCGGCGAGGGTGCGGAGCGGGATGTCGCGAAGGCTCATGATCTGAAGCTTACAGAACGATGCCGGGCGCAGATTGTGACCTATTCCTCATTTTTCCGGCGAAACCCCTGAATATCAATATGTCGTGATCTTGGAATTGCGCCTAATTTTTCATGGTCAATTAGGAAAGAAGGGAGTTTGTCAGGCAGGGTGACGCGGTCCCCGTCCCCTTCGAAAGGGAATCCGCATGCCCATGCTCCGCCGTACCGGTGTCCTGGTCCTCGCCGCCACGCTCGCGACGGTGACCGGCACCACGGCCGCACAGGCGCAGAGCTCCCAGAGCAGTGGCAGGAACAAAGCCATCGCCAAGTCCCTGGCCGCCCAGCGCGGCTGGGGCGCCGCGAGCTACGGCTGCCTGGTCAGGCTCTGGGCCAGAGAGAGCGGCTGGAACCACAGGGCCGGCAACCGGTCGGGCGCCTACGGCATTCCGCAGGCACTTCCGGGCCACAAGATGGCCTCCTCGGGCGCCGACTGGCGCACGAACCCACGCACCCAGATCCGGTGGGGTCTGGGCTACATCAAGCAGCGGTACGGCTCGCCGTGTCGCGCGTGGGCGCACTTCCAATCCCACAGTTGGTACTGAGCCAAACCCCAGGTACGTCCGCGTTTTTACTCAAGGACATGCCATATAGGCGACGGGCCGGGCAATCCTGGCCCAGCGAGATCGCCCTTTATCCGAATTGAGCGCGCAAACACCTGTCCTTCGCGTGTCGAGATCGCGGCCCGCGGTCACGGCCCGTAATAGGAATCGTGCTTGAGGACACGTCGTGGCGCCTTCCGGGCCGTCCAGCACGATCGGGCGGTACAGATCCCGGGAGGCCGCGCGGACCCTCCGCGTCCGAGCCACGGACGCCGGACCGGCAGGGCGCCCCGAGGGGGCGCCCGTCCGCACGCGACCCGATAGCAAGGATCGCCTTGGACAGCAAACGCGTGCTCAGCGGCACTCTTCTCACTATCAGCGCGTTCGGCGTCAGCACCGGCCCGGCCTGGGCGGAGTCCCGGCCCCCGGTGATCAAGATGCGGACCTGGACAACGTCAGCGCAGCCGAAGATCGCGGCCGTACGGCCCGCCGGAAGAAACAAGAAGATCGCTCTGGGGCAGGTCGTCCAGCGTGCGTGGAACTACCGGGAGTTCCGCTGCCTGGACAACCTGTGGACCAGGGAGAGCAATTGGAACCACCACGCGCTCAACCGGTCGTCGGGCGCCTACGGAATCCCGCAGGCGCTGCCCGCGGGCAAGATGAGCGGCGCGGGCAAGGACTGGCGGTCCAACCCCGAGACGCAGATCCGCTGGGGCCTGGCCTACATCAAGGGAAGGTACGGCAGGCCCTGCGGCGCCTGGGGGCACTGGAGATCACACAACTGGTACTGATCTCCGCTCTGGAGGGCATCCGGGTCACCCGGGTGCCCTCCTACTGACCCGCGTGCACCGCGATGGCCTGGATGAGCAGTTCGACCCCGAACTCGAACTCCGCCTCGTGGTCGCACTCGGCCAGCAGCGGCGCCAGCGCGCTCACCTCGGGGAACAACGCCGGATCGACCACGGCGGCCTCGACCGTGCGGCTGTGGACGGGCGCGAACGTGGGCGTCACGCCGACCTCGCGCAGCAGCGAGCCCACGATGAAGGCGATGAACATGCGCAACATCCGGACGGCGTCGGGCCCGTCGAAGCCCGCGCCGCGCAGCGTGGCCAGCGCCCGCTCGACCGGCAGCAGCCCGGCGTGGGAGTGGAGCTGGCGGCTGACCACCACCATGGTCGAGCGCGGATGGTGGTGGGCGATCTGCCGGAAGGCCCGCGCCTGCGCCCGCACCCGGTCGGTCCAGTGGGCGTCGGGGTCGTCGGTGAACTCGATGCCGCTCAGCACGCTCTCGGCCACGCCGTTGAGCAGGGCGTCCTTGTTCGGCACGTGGTTGTAGAGGGACATCACGCCGACGCCGAGCTCGGCCGCGATGCGGCGCATGGAGACCGCGTCGGCGCCCTCGCGCTCGATGAGGTCGATGGCCGCGGCCACGATGCGGGGCCTGGACAAGGGCTCGGTGGTCATAGCTCATTCTATTGACGCACGTACACCGTACGTGCAAGGGTCGAGCCGTGGACGTACACCGTACGTAATCCCCCTCGCGGAGGTCCCCCATGTCGACGCACGATCTCTACACCCTCCCCGCCGAGCTCTCCACCTGGGACGTCGGGATGGCCGGCGCCAGCCGGTTCACCTGGGAGTACGACGAGGGCCGCGACCGCATGCTGGCCTTGTACCAGAAGGGCAAGGACAAGCAGTGGGACTCGGCCAAACGCATCGACTGGGACCTGGAGGTGGACCCGTACAACGTGCTCGGGATCCCCGACACCACGATCGCCATCCACGACACCCCGCTGTGGCACCGGCTCGGCCCCCAGCAGCGCCAGGACGTGCGGCTGCACGGCGCGGCCTGGCAGTTCTCCCAGTTCCTGCACGGCGAGCAGGGCGCGATGATCTGCTCGGCCCGGATCGTGGAGTCGGTGCCCGACCTGGACTCCAAGTTCTACGCCGCCACCCAGACGATGGACGAGGCCCGCCACGCCGAGACCTACGCCCGCTTCCTCCAGGAGAAGGTGGGGCTGGCGTACCCGATCAACGAGCACCTCAAGGCGCTGCTGGAGAGCACGCTCAGCGACTCCCGCTGGGACATGCCCTACCTCGGCATGCAGGTGCTCATCGAGGGCCTGGCCCTGGCCGCGTTCGGCGTCATGCGCGACATCACCACCAAGCCGCTGCCCAAGCAGATCCTCGCGTACGTGATGCAGGACGAGGCCCGGCACGTCGCCTTCGGCCGGATGGCGCTGCGCGACTACTACCAGAACCTGTCGGAGTCCGAGCTGCGCGAGCGCGAGGACTTCGTCATCGAGGGCTGCTACCTGATGCGCGACCGGCTGCGCGGCGCGGAGTCCTGGGAGCACCTGGGCCTGTCCAGGGCCGAGACCGACGAGGTCATGCGGGCCACCGACCAGTCGGAGTACCTGCGGCTGTTCCGCTCGCTGCTGTTCAGCAGGATCGTGCCGTGCGTCAAGGACATCGGGCTGTGGAGCCCGCGGCTGCAGCAGGCGTACGCCGACATGGGCGTGCTGGAGATGGCCGGCCAGTCGCTCGACGCCCTCATGAAGCAGGACGAGGACATCGCCGACAAACTGGACGAGGCCCGCTTCGCCGCCGAGGAGGCCGAGCGGCACGCCGAGGTCGCCGACACGATCGCCCTCGGCTCGTCCGGTACCGACTGACCGGCGGACGCGCCGCGCCCGCCGCCCTCACCGCGCGCCGTGGAAGCGGCGGTGCAGCTCGTGCACCTGTCCGGCCAGCTCCGGGACGGGCCCGTCCACCGCGACGCCCGGCGCGACGGCGTTGACCGGCAGCGTGCTCACCGGCGGCGCCGGCACGCCCAGCTCCGCCAGCCAGCCGGCGAGCTGCGCCGACGACGCCACGTAGACGATGCGCCCGAGGCCCACCCAGGCGTGGGCCGCCGCGCACATCGGGCAGTGCTCCCCGGAGGTGTAGACGGTGGCCGCCGCCCGCTCGCCCGGTGTCAGGTTGGCCGCCGCCCACCGTGCCAGTTCGAACTCCGGATGCCGGGTGCGGTCGCCCCCGGCCACCCGGTTGTGGTCCTCGGCCAGCACGGCGCCGTCCGCGGCGACCAGCACCGACCCGAAGGGCTCGTCGCCCGACTCCAGCGCCTCGGTGGCCAGCTCGACACAGCGCCGCAGGTACGGCAGTTCACTTTCGTCGATCATTGCGACTTCCTGTCCGGTGAGAAAGGTGAGCGGAAAGGACAGCTCCGCCTTAGCGTGGGCCGCGCCCGAGCCGCAGGTGGACGTGTGCCCGGCCGCCCGGACGACGGCGGGCGCGGGGCCGCCGGACGAGCCGTGAGGGTCTCGTTTCCGCCCGTAACCTGCAGAAACCCCCACATTTACCGCAAAAAATGGGTTGATCCCACGTATTAATCTGGATGGGATGCCTCCCGATACTGACACACCTCGCCGTCCCCTGCTCTCCTCCAACTCCCTGTGGCGGATGAAGTCCTACCTCCGCCCGTACGCCGCCAGACTGGTGCTCATCTGGCTGGCCGCGATCCTCAGCATCGCCGCGAGCATCGCGCTCCCCCTGATCAGTGAGAAGGTCATCGACGGTCCCGTGACGCGGGGCGACTCCGACGGGCTGCTCCCGCTCGGTCTCATCGCCCTGGGCGTGGGCGTCGTGGAGGCCGGGCTGATCTTCCTGCGGCGCTGGACCCAGGTCAAACCCGTCCTCGGGCTGGAGACCGCGATCCGCGACGACCTCTACGAGCACCTGCAGCGCCTGCCGATGGGCTTCCACGGCGACTGGCAGTCGGGCCAGTTGCTGTCGCGGGCCACGACGGACCTGTCCACGATCCGCCGCTTCCTCGGCTTCGGCATGCTCTTCCTGGTGATGAACATTCTCCAGCTCATCACGGTGACCGTGCTCCTGCTGAACAAGTACTGGCCGCTCGGGCTGCTGGTGCTGGCCTCGGCCGTGCCGATCGTGTGGACGTCCCTGCGGTTCGAGAAGCGGTACATCAAGATCTCCCGGCAGGTCCAGGACGAGCAGGGCGACCTCGCCACGCTCGTCGAGGAGTCGGCCATCGGCATCCGTACGATCAAGGCGTTCGGCCGCCGCCACCACGTCTACGACCGGTACGACGAGGCGGCCCGCAAGGTGTACGGCAGCTCGGTCGACAAGGCCACGCTGTCGGCCAGGTTCTTCGCCTTCCTCGAAGTGATCCCCAACGTCACCCTCGCCCTGGTGCTGCTGCTCGGCGCGCTCGCGGTGGGCTCCGGCTCGATGACGCTGGGCACGCTGGTCGCCTTCACCACCCTGATGCTCCAGCTCGTCTGGCCGATCGCCAGCCTCGGCTACATCCTGGCCATGGCCCAGGAGGCGATGACCTCCGCCGACCGGGTCATGGAGGTCATGGACACCGTCCCGGCCATCGAGAGCGGCAGCCGCACGATCGAGCTGCCCCGGGGCCACCTGCGGTTCGAGGGCGTCGGGTTCGCCTTCCCCGGCGCCGACGAGCCGGTGCTGCGCGACGTCTGGCTGGACGTGCGTCCCGGCGAGACGGTCGCGATCGTGGGCGCGACCGGCGCGGGCAAGACCACGCTGACCGCGCTGGTGCCCCGGCTGATCGACGCCACCACGGGCCGCGTCACCATCGACGGCGAGGACGTGCGCGACCTCGACCTGACCACCCTGCGCTCGCTGGTGGCCACCGCGTTCGAGGAGCCGACGCTGTTCTCGATGAGCGTGCGCGAGAACCTCATGCTCGGCCGGCTCGACGCCACCGAGGAGGAGATGGCCGACGCGATCGCCACCGCCCAGGCCGGCTTCGTGTACGACCTGCCCTGGGGCCTCGACACCCGCATCGGCGAGCAGGGCCTGTCGCTGTCGGGCGGGCAGCGGCAGCGGCTCGCCCTGGCGCGGGCGGTGCTGAGCAGGCCGCGGGTGCTCGTCCTCGACGACACCCTGTCCGCGCTCGACGTGGAGACCGAGGCGCTGGTGGAGGAGGCGTTGCGGCACGTCCTGCGCGAGGCGACCGGCATCGTGGTCGCCCACCGCGCCTCGACCGTGCTGCTGGCCGACAAGGTGGCGCTGCTGCGCGACGGCACCATCACGCACGTCGGCCGCCACCACGAGCTGCTGGCCGACGTGCCCGAGTACCGCGAGCTGCTGGCCCAGGACGCCGACTTCGACCCCTCGGAAGGAGCCCTGCGATGACCACCGCCCCCGTCTCCTCCTGGCGCGGCGTCGCCTCCGAGGAGCAGGACGAACTGCCGGAGAAGGTGTCGGTGCTGCTGCGGGAGCGCTCCCGCAGGCTGCTCGGCGACCTGCTGCGTCCCTACCGCAAGGCCATCGCGGTGCTCACCGCGATCATCGTCGTCTCGAACGCCGCGGCGCTGGCGATCCCGTACCTGGTCAAGGTGGGGATCGACGACGGCATCCCGCCGATGACCCGCGGGTCGGGGCCGTCGGTCCTGCTGGTCGTGGTCGGCGTGATCCTGGCCGCGGCCGTCACGCAGGCGCTCACCCGGCAGGCGTTCCTGCGCCTGTCGGGGAAGATCGGCCAGAGCGTGCTGCTGGAGCTGCGCAGGCGGGTGTTCGACCACTTCCAGCGGCTGTCGCTGAGCTTCCACGAGAAGTACACCTCGGGCCGGGTCATCTCCCGGCTGACCTCCGACATCGAGGCCATCTCCGAGCTGCTCCAGTCGGGCTTCGACGGGCTGGTCAAGGCGGTGCTGACGATGTTCGGCACGGCCGCGCTGCTGCTCGTCCTCGACGTGCACCTCGGCCTGGTGGCGCTGGTCCCGCTGCCGCTGCTGCTGCTGTTCACGCGGTGGTTCCGGCGGCAGTCGGTGATCGTCTACCGGCGGACGCGGGAGACGGTCGCCCTGGTGATCGTGCACTTCGTGGAGTCGATGACCGGCATCCGCGCGGTGCAGGCGTTCCGCAGAGAGCCGCGCAACCAGGAGATCTTCGCCCAGCTCAACGACGACTACCGGGACGCCAACGCGCGCAGCATGGTCCTGGGCGCGGAGTTCATGTTCGGCATCAAGCTGATCGGCAACCTGACCGTGGGCGGGGTGCTGCTCTACGGCGGCTACCTGGCGATCCAGGGCGAGGTCACGGTCGGCGTGCTGGCCGCGTTCCTGCTGTACCTGCGGCAGTTCTACGAGCCGATGCAGGAGCTCAGCCAGTTCTACAACACCCTGCAGTCGGCGGGCGCGGCCCTGGAGAAGCTGTCGGGCGTGCTGGAGGAGGAGCCGGGCGTGCCGGAGCCGCGCCGGCCCGAGCCGCTGCCCCAGCAGGCCCGCGGCATGGTCCGCTTCGAGGACGTGCGCTTCGCCTACGTCGAGGAGATGCCGATCCTGCCCGGCCTCGACCTGACGATCCCCGGCGGGCAGAGCGTGGCGCTGGTCGGCGCGACCGGCGCGGGCAAGACGACGCTGGCCAAGCTGATCTCCCGCTTCTACGACCCGACCGCGGGCCGCGTGCTGCTCGACGGGGTCGATCTGCGCGACCTGGACGAGACGACGCTGCGCCAGGCCGTGGTCATGGTGACGCAGGAGAACTTCCTGTTCAGCGGCACGGTCGCGGACAACATCAGGTTCGGCCGGCCGGACGCCACCGACCGGCAGGTCCGCGAGGCGGCCAAGGCGATCGGCGCGCACGAGTTCGTCGCCGGGCTGCCCGACGGCTACGACACCGAGGTCGGCAAGCGCGGCGGGCGCATGTCGGCGGGCCAGCGGCAGCTCATCGCGTTCGCCAGGGCGTTCCTCGCCGACCCCGCGGTGCTCATCCTCGACGAGGCCACCTCCAGCCTCGACGTGCCGAGCGAGCGGCTGGTGCAGCGGGCGCTGCGCACGATCCTCGCCGACCGCACCGCGCTGATCATCGCCCACCGGCTCTCGACCGTGGAGATCGCCGACCGGGTGCTGGTGATGGAGGCCGGCCAGGTCGTCGAGGACGGTCCGCCCGACCGGCTCATCGCCGCCTCGGGCCGCTTCGCCGGGCTGCACCGGGCCTGGCTGGAGAGCCTGAGCCAGTGACCGCGACGCCATCGGCCCACCGCGCGGGCGGGGGGCCGATGGCGGACGGGCGCGCTAGTGGTGGGCGGGCGCGACGGCCACGAGGTTGCGGTACAGCTCGTACCCGACGAAGAGGGCGACGGGCACCCCTACCGCGACGAGCAGCCGACCGGCCGAAGGCATCCCGGACAGGGGCGCCTTCGGCTCCTCCAGCACCGGACCCGACGCGGCGCCGAGCTCGGGCACGAGGTCCGGCAGCACCTCGGGCGCCGGCCGCAGCTCGGGGTGCCTGGCCAGGTAACCGCTGGGGAACGACGTCACGTGATAGGCGCCGCATCCCGGGCAGCACGTGCCCGACCAGGGGGGCTGCACGGCAACGCCGGAGCTGAGCCAGATCTCGACCTGATTGCCGTGGTCGTCGGCGAAATGCCGGACGACGAATTCCTCCTCCCAGACACGCAGACAGCGCAGGCACTCGAAGGGCCAGGTCTCGCGGGTCTCGAACCCGTCGCGCACGAGGATCACCCCCGGCTGGGATTCGGTGGTCTAGACCTGAGTCTGCGCCTGACCCCGCGCCTGCGCAAGGCGCACCTTATGACACTTCAAGCTACGAAACGCTTACCAAGTGTCATGGTTTAGCGCCGTTTTTCGGCACTTGCCCGCCCGCCGTCGCGTCCCGCGTCAGTACGGACGCCGCGGCGGAACCGGGCTGAGCAGCGGCGTCGCGTCCGGCACGACGGGCTCGTCCGACCGGAACAGCTCCGGATGGCGGGCGAGATAGCCGGCCGGGAACGTGGTGGTCTGCTGACAGCCGCAGTGCGGGCAGATCACCCCGTACGACGGCGGCGGCACCACGAGCCCGTCCCTGAGCCAGATCTCGGCGGCGTTCCCGTGTTCGTCGTCGACGTGCCGGACGAGGTAGTCCTCTTCCCAGACGTGCCAGCAACCGCGGCACTCGAAGGGCAGGGTCCTGCGTTCTTCCTCCACTGAGGTCACCCCCTCACTACGAGTGTCCGCCTCCCCTCCGGCACATCGCAAGCCGGGGGTCACCGGACCGTGAGCACGAAGGTGACCGCGCCGAGCACGACGCTGAGGGTGCCGAGCCAGGCGAACAACGCGTCGAGACCCGCGTCGATGGGCCGCCCGCCGTGCAGGGCCTCCTGGACCCGGCGGAAGCGCACGCCCGTCCTGATCAGCAGGACCGCCCCGCAGAGCGCGGCCAGCGCGAACCCCGCGACGGCCACGGCGGGCAGGCCGTGGCGCACCGCGAGCCCGGCGGCGCCGAGCCCGCCCGTGGCCAGCGCCACGGCGGTGCGGACCCAGGCGAGGCGGGTGCGCTCGCTCTGCAGGCCCTCGTCCCAGATCTCCTGTGACATCTACACCGACAGGATGATGAGCACGAGGGCGACGATCGCCACGGTGGCGACGCCGTACCCGAAGACGGCCGCGAGAGCGGGCGGCGGGAGCGGCGCCTGGTTGCGCAGGGCGCGCTGGATGTTGCGCCAGCGCGGATAGGCCATGCCCGCCGCCAGCGCGGACAACGACACCAGCATGACCGCCAGCACCGTGCGGACCCACGGCACGAACACGTCGGAGGGCACCGCCGCCATGGCCACCCCGCCCGCGCTGAGCGCCAGCGCCGTGCTCAGCCACGTCAGGAAGGTGCGTTCGTTGGCCAAGGTGAAACGCGGGTCGGGTTCCATGCCTTATATGGTAATTCGTCCCCTTTTCCCCTAGAGAGAGCGGGATTTCAGCTGCACGCCTTGGCGACCTGCTGGGCGTAGTCGACCGCCTCGCTGCCCACCTTCTGGGCCGCGTCGACGGCGTCGTTGACGTTCTGGACGTTGATCCCGGCCAAAGTCTTGGCAAGGTCTTCGCTGGCCTGCTTGAGCGTGGTGTTGGCGGCCTTGTCGGCCACGTCGTTGAGCTTGCCCGCGGCGTCGTCGAGCGCCTTCTCCATGGCCTTGGGGTCGTCGGTGAGGTCCTTGACCTTGGCGGCCAGCTCGGTGACGATCTTCGGCGCCTCCAGACACGCCTGGGCCTTGTCGATCGTGTCGTTGACCTCGCCGCACCCGGCGGCCAGGACGCATACGGCGAAGAGCGCCAGGGGCACGAACCGGCTCTTGATGAGTCGCATACCTCGACCTTACCCAGCGCCCCGCGCCCGCGGCGGCGCGCGCGTTCAGCGAAGGAGCCCCGATCGAGGGCCGGCGACGGCGAAGGCGGCCGTGATCCGGTCGAGCTGGGCGTCGGTGTGGGTGGCGGTGATGCTGACCCGGATGAGCGCCTGCCCCGGCGGCACCCCCGGCGAGATCATGGCCGTGGTGAACACCCCTTCGTCGAACAGCTCCCGCCACAGCCGGAAACACATCAGGTCCTCCCCCACCGGCACGGCGATGACCGGACGGTCCGACGGCACGACGGCGTACCCCAGCCCGGCCAGCTCGCCGCTCAGCCGCCCGGCCGCCGCCCGCAACCGGCGCCGCCGCTCCGGCTCGGCCGCCACGATCTCCAGGGCGGCCAGCGCGGCGGCGGCGCAGGCCGGTGACAGCGCGGCGGTGAACACCATGGACCGCGCGTGGTGGCGCAGGTAGAGGATGATCTCCTCCGGTCCGGCGACCGCGCCGCCGATCGTGCCGAACGACTTGGAGAAGGTGACGGTCTGCACGTCCACGGCCTCCTCCAGGCCGTGCGCCTCGGCGGCGCCGCGACCGGCGTCACCGAGCAGGCCGGCGTCGTGGGCGCTGTCCAGCACGACGCGGGCTCCGTACGCGCGGGCGAGCTTGGCGATGCCCGGCAGGTCGCACACGTTCCCCGAGGTGGAGAACATGCCCTCGGTCACGATCAGCCGGCCGGCGTCCGGGTCGACCGCGGCCAGCAGCCGTTCCAGGTGGTCCATGTCGTTGTGCCGGTAGCGGCGTAAGCGCGCTCCGCCCAGGCGTACGGCGTCGATGAGGCACGCGTGCACCAGCCGGTCGCCGATCACCACGTCGCCCGGCCCCAGCAGCGCGCCCAGCGCGAGGTTGGCCAGGTAGCCGGCGCTGGTCACCATGACCGCCGGACGTCCGAGGAACTCCGCGAGCCGCGCCTCCAGCTCCTCGTGCAGCGCGAGGGAGCCGTTCGTCAGCCGCGAACCGCCGCTGCCCGCCCCGAGCCGCCGGACCGCCGCGACGGCGGCCTCCTTGACGCGTGAATCCCCCGAGAGCCCGAGATAGTCGTTGGACCCGGCCTGCACCAGCACCCGTCCGCCGACCACCACCTCCCCGCCGCCCGGACGCTCCTGGATCGGGTGGTAGTAGGGATAGACGCCCAGCTCCTTGACCGGCTGGTACCCGGGCAGACGACACTTCGCGAACACATCGGCCATGCCTTCTCACTCCCCTGAGTGCGGCCCCCTGAGAGAAGTCTGGTCGACCACCCCGCGAACCGCGCGGAACCCCTCCGCCGAAGGCCCGGCGCGCACAGTGTTCTGGCTGGTCAGGGCCCGTACAGGAGGTCTGGGCGGAAGGCGACGGCGGCCGGGTCCTAGGATCTGATCCATGGCAATGTGCGAGCATCTTTCCCAGGCCGATGACCCGGCGGCGAAGACCCCAGAGGGCTGCGAGGAGTGCCTGGCCACCGGCAGCCGATGGGTGCATCTGCGGCGCTGCCTGGAGTGCGGCCACGTCGGCTGCTGCGACTCCTCGCCCAACAAGCACGCGACCAAGCACTTCCACGAGACCACGCACCCGGTGATCCAGTCGTTCGAACCGGGCGAGAGCTGGCGCTGGTGCTTCGTGGACAACCAGATGGGCTGACCCGGCCGGCCGATGCCCTCGGCGGCGCCCGGCGGGGTCAGCGTTCGAGGATGGCCTCCTCGAAGTCGAGCTGGGCCATCACCTCGCGCAGCACCTCGTCGTCGAGACGGCGCTCGTCACGCAGGCGGACGAACACCTCGCGCTCGGCCGTGAGCATGTCACGGCGCAGCCGCCGGTAGATGCTGCTGGGGGTCTCGGCGCCGCCCTGCGCGGTGCCGCCGCCCAGCCGTTCCCACGCGGTCAGCGACCGCCGCCACGACTTCTCCCTGAGCTGGTCGATGACCTGCTTCTTGATCTCGTCGGGCTCGCCCTCCTGCTCGACCAGCCGTTCGAGCTCGGCCAGGCCCGCCTCCAGCGCGGCCTGCTGGGCGGCCGCCTCGGCCAGCGTGTCCTCGTAGCGCTCCTGCTCGCTCGACACGCGCAGCTTCCTGATCAGCGCGGGGAACGTCATGCCCTGGATCAGCAGGGTGCCGATCACCGTGGTGAACGTCAGGAACAGCAGCATGGCGCGGTCGCGGGCCGGGATCTCCGGCGGGATCGAGAACGCCGCCGCGAGCGACACCACGCCCCGCATGCCGGCCCAGCCCAGGATCACCGTCTGCTGCGGGCTGGGCGCCGGGCCCCGCCGTACGAGCTTGACCAGCGGGGTGAAGGCGAACACCCACACGAACCTGGACACGATCGTCACCGCGAGCACCGCCAGCGCGTAGCCGGCGACCTGCCAGGGGCTGTAGCCGGTGATGCCCTGGACCACGGTCACGAGCTGCAGCCCGATGAGCGCGAAGACGATCGACTCCAGGAAGAAGTCGGTGACCTTCCACACCGCGTCGGACACCAGCCGGGTGCCGAACCCCCGCTGGTGCATGCGGTTGCCCAGGTAGAGGCCGACGACCACGACGGAGATCACGCCCGAGGCGTGCACCGGCTCGGGCCCGAGCCCGGAGACGTGCACGGACTCGGCCGCGAGATAGGCCGCGAACGGGATCAGCAGCATCAGCGTGTTCTCGACCAGCGAGTCGCGGGTGTGCTGGAACACCCAGGCGAACACGAACGCCAGCGCCAGCCCGATGGCCACCCCGCCGAGCGCCGCGAACAGGAACTGCGCCACGCCCTGGAACAGGTCGATGCTGCCGCCGACGGCCGCCCCGATGGCCACCCGGTAGGCCGTCAGCGCCGTGGCGTCGTTGAACAGGCTCTCGCCGATGAGGATCGTCAGCGACTTGCGCGGCAGCCCGAGCCGCCGGCCCACGGCGACGGCCGCGACGGCGTCGGGCGGCGCGATGATCGCGCCGAGCGCGAAGGCGGCGGCCAGCGGGAGCTGCGGCAGCAGCAGGTGGACGACCAGCCCCACCACGGCCGTGGTGAACAGCACCAGGCCGATCGACAGCAGCGCCACGGCCCGTTTGACGTCACGCAGGCGCAGGTAGGAGCTGTCGAGCGCGGCCGAGTAGAGCAGCGGCGGCAGGAACACGAACAGCACCAGCTCCGGCTGCAACGGCACGGCCGGCACCAGCGGCGAGACCAGCAGGCCGGCCGCGACCAGCAACAGCGGGGCCGGCCAGCCCCGCCGCCGCGCCACGGCCGCGACCGCCACCGCGCCACCGGCCATCAGCAGCAGTTGCAGGCCCATGGTCGGGTTCAACGACGCTCCTCCAGCTCGCCCGGGTGGATGCCGAGAGCGTACCCGGCGGGCGGGAGGAGGGTGTCACCACTCCCGGCGGTCGTGCCCGTCGCCGTAGTCCTGCTGCTGGTCGGGGCGCAGGCGTTCGCCGGTCGAGAACAGGGGGTCCGTCACGTAGGGACGGCCCATGTTCGGGTCGGACGACTGCGGCGGGTACTCCTGGCGGCCGAGCGCCAGCAGCGGGTCCACCGGGTTGGGCGGCGGGGACTGCTGGTAGCCCTGGTAGTTGTCGGCCGCGCGGTAGGAGTCCTGGGCGGGCGCGGGGTTGCGCCTGCGGCCGGCGCCGGGGATGCCGTGCATGGGAGTGCCGAGCCCGGCCGTGCTCTGCGGCTGGGCCTGATGCTGCGGCTGGGCCTGATGCTGGGGCTGGGGCTGGGGCGGGGACGGCGGCTGCTGGTAGGAGCCGTACGGGTCCGCGGAGTACTGCTGGGCCGGCGGGAAGGGGTCGGCGGCCTGGGACGGGAAGCCGAGCGGGTCGGTGCTCAGCGGCGCCGGACGGCGCTGGTCGGCGGGCAGCTGGTAGACGGGCTCGTTGCTGTCGACGTACTGGGGGCCGGTGAAGGGGTCGCCGGTGTACTGGGGGCCGCTCAGCGGGTCGCCGGTGTACTGCGGGCCGCTGAAGGCGTCACCCGTGTACTGCGGGCCGCTCAGCGGGTCGCCCGTGTACTGCGGGCCGCTGAACGGGTCGCCGGTGTAGTGGGGGCCGCTGTGCGGGTCGCCGGGGTACTGGGCGGCGGGCTGCTCGACGTACTGGGGGCCGGTGAAGGGGGTGCGCTCGCCGTACGACGGCGTCTCCCGGGGGCCGGTGGTCTCGCTGTAGGAGGCCACCAGCTTGTCCTGCGGCGCCGGGCCGCGCGCGACCAGCACGTCGTTGGGCGACAGCGACGCGGTGGGCCGCTCGTCGAGCGCCGGCGGCGGAGGCTGCTGCTGGGCGTGCTGGGGCGGCCGATGGTACGTCCCGGTGCCCGGCATGACCTCGGTGCCCGGCATGATCTCGGTGCCCGGATCGGCCGCGGGCACCGCGGGCTGCTCGCCCGTGGCCTCGGCGTAGCCGTCGTCGAGCGTGTCGAGCAGCCTGCCGACGTCCTCCATCGGCATGCGGAAGCTCGCTGTGCACATCTCCCCTCGCCACAGGCTGAGGACCAATGTGCCCTCATGCCACGTGACCCGGAGGCACCGCTCCTGACCTCGTGCATCGAAGAAGACTTCGCCGAACGACGGCAACGGGACAACTTCCGACATGGCAGACATACTGCTTTAACCAGCCTTTATTCGTCCACTCAACCCCGGAAAACCCTACCTAACCGCTCTCACCATCGAGACCGTGAACCCCTTCGATCACACCAGCAAGATCTTCCTGACCAGTTGGAGTTCCGTTCGACAGTGTGCCACGCGAGTCCCGCGGGGAGCCCGGGAACGCCGGGATGCGCATGGCCGGACACGCCGCGTCCCGGCGCGCCGGCCCGGGATAGCGGGTACCGTTGACGACCGTGCCGGACTCCCATCTCCCGTCAGTGGACGAACTGCTCAGCATCGCGGTCGGCGCTCTCGGAGGGAGCGAACGGCAGGGCCAGGTCACCATGGTCAAGGCCGTCCAGAAGGCCATCGACGACGAGGAGCACCTGGCCGTCCAGGCGGGCACGGGCACCGGCAAGTCGCTGGCGTACCTGGTGCCCTCGATCCGGCACGCCATGGACAGCGACTCCCCCGTCGTGATCTCCACGGCCACCATCGCCCTGCAGCGCCAGCTCGTCGACCGCGACCTGCCCCGGCTGGCCGAGGCGCTGGGCAAGGAGCTGCCGCACGAGCCGACGTTCGCCATACTCAAGGGCCGGCGCAACTACCTGTGCCGCTACAAGGCGACGGCGGGCTGGCCCGAGGAGGACGAGCAGGACCAGCTCTTCGACCCGCGCGAGGTGAGCGCGACCGGCCGCATGGTCCAGCGCATCCAGGAGTGGGCCGACGAGACCGAGACGGGCGACCGCGACGAGCTGGTGCCCGGCGTGAGCGAGCAGGCCTGGCGGCAGTTCTCGGTGAGCGCGCAGGAGTGCCTGGGCGCCACCCGCTGCCCGAGCGGCCCCGAGTGCTTCGCCGAGCTGGCCAGGGCGCGCGCGGGCGAGGTCGACGTCGTGGTGACCAACCACGCGCTGCTGGCCATCGACGCCATGGGCGACCTGCCGGTGCTGCCCGAGCACGAGGTCGTGGTCGTCGACGAGGCCCACGAGCTGGTCGACCGGGTGACCTCGGTGGTGACCAGCGAGCTGTCCGAGGCGTCGGTGATGCTGGCCGTGCGCCGCGTCGGCCGGCTGATCGAGCAGCCGCTCGCCGACCAGCTCATGGAGGCGGGCGAAGACCTCAAGGCGCTGCTGGCCGCCGCGCCGCCCGGCCGCATCGACGAGCTGCCGCAGGTGCTCGGGCTCACGTTGCAGCTCATCCGCGACACGGCCTGGCGCTGCATCACCGCCATGGGCCCGCGCAACGCCGACAAGGACGACCCCGACAAGGCGGGCCAGCGCAAGGCCGCCTTCACCGCGCTCGACGAGGTGCACGACACCGCCGTGCGCATGCTCGACGCCTACGGCCACGCCTCCGAGGCCGACCGCGCCGAGGTGGTCTGGCTCGACGGCGCCACCGACCGCCGTCCGCCCATGTTGCGGGTCGCGCCGCTGAGCGTGAGCGGCATGCTGCGCGACCGGCTGTTCGGCGAGCGCACGGTGGTGCTCACCTCCGCCACGCTCGCCCTCGGCGGCACGTTCGAGGGTCTGGCCGCGCAGTGGGGGCTGGGCGACAGCAAGCGCTGGCAGGGCATCGACGTCGGCTCGCCGTTCGACCACCCGCGCGCCGGCATCCTCTACGTCGCCAAACACCTCCCCCAGCCGGGCCGCGACGGGCTGCCGCAGCAGTATCTCGACGAGATCACCGAGCTCATCGAGGCGGCCGGTGGGCGCACGCTGGGGCTGTTCTCCTCGATGCGCGCCGCCAAGGCCGCCACGGAGGCGCTGCGCGAACGGCTCGACGTGCCGCTGCTGTGCCAGGGCGACGACTCGACCATGCTGCTGGTCAAGCAGTTCGCCGAGGACGAGCCGACCTGCCTGTTCGGCACGTTGTCGCTGTGGCAGGGGGTCGACGTCCCCGGGCCGTCGCTGCGGCTGGTCATCATCGACCGGGTGCCGTTCCCGCGTCCCGACGACCCGCTCACCTCGGCCCGGCAGCGGCACGTCGCGGCGCGCGGCGGCAACGGGTTCATGTCGGTGGCGGCCAACCACGCCGCCCTGCTGCTGGCCCAGGGCACCGGCCGGTTGCTGCGCGCCCAGGACGACAAGGGCGTCATCGCGGTCCTCGACCCGCGTCTGGCCACGGCCCGTTACAGCGGTTTCCTGCTGGGATCGTTGCCGCCGTTCTGGCGTACCACCGACCCGGCCGTCCCCCGCGCCGCGCTCAAGCGCCTGTCCACCGAGTCCTGACCGTCGCGGGCCCGCGGGGGCCACGGAGTGGGGCAAGGCGGGCTCGCGTGACGGCGGCCCGCCGGTGAAGGGTCAGCGGGCGTTTCCTGGAAGGCCACCGGCCCCGTACGGCGGGTGGCCTGACCAGGCGAAGCCGTAAGGAAAAAAGCCCGATGCGAAAAGTCGAGCACAGTTCTTGAAGATCGCCCCAGGCGGAGGGAACGCCCCTCAGAGCCGGCCTGATGAGGCCACAGAACAGCCCCTCAGAGCCCGCCTGATCCGGGAACGGCCCTGCAGGGGGAAGTCAGAACGGGGTGAGGTCGGGGCGCTTCGGGGTGAGGCCGTCGCCGGAGGAGGTGCCGCGCAGGCGGCGGGACATCCACGGCACCAGGTGCTCGCGGATCCACTGGGCGTCCTCGCGGCGCCGCGCCCGCGGGTCGACCAGCCGATCCGGCCACTCCTTGCGCCAGTCGTCGAACGGCACCCCCAGCACATCGAGCACGCGGGCCGCCACCAGCCGGTGGCCGTCCTCGTTCATGTGCAGGCGGTCGGTGCTCCAGGCCCGCCAGTCGCGTAGCCCCTGCATCGACCACTGGTCGACCAGCCGGCAGCCGTAGAGGTCGGCGATGGAGCGGATGTGCAGGTAGAAGATGGCGAAACGGCCGCGCAGCCGCCGCATCAGCGGTGTGTCGCGCGGATCGACCCCGGTGAACAGCAGCACGTCCGCGCCTCCGGCTCGCAGGTCGCGCACCGCGCGGGCCAGGCGCTTGGCCATCACGTCGGGGTCGCTGCCCGGCCGCAGCAGATCGTTGCCGCCCGCGCAGAAGCTGACCAGGTCGGGGCCCATCTCGATGGCCCGCGGCACCTGCTCGGTGATGATCTGGTCGAGCAGCTTGCCGCGGACGGCCAGGTTCGCGTAGCGGAACGCCGGGTCGTCGGCGGCGAGCCGTTCGGCCACCCGGTCGGCCCAGCCGCGGTAGTGCCCGTCGGGGCCTGGATCGTTCAGTCCTTCGGTGAAACTGTCCCCGAGGGCGACGAAGGACTTGTATTGCCTCATGAGCTGCTGTTCATCTCCGCGATAGCGTGTAGCGCCAGGACGTAGGACTGTAGTCCGAATCCGGCGATCGTGCCCGTCGCCACCCCGGCGACGACCGAGGTGTGGCGAAACTCTTCCCTCGCCGCGGGGTTGCTGATGTGCACCTCGACGAGCGGGGCGGTGCGCTGGGCGATGGCGTCGCGCACGGCGTAGGAGTAGTGGGTGAAGGCGGCCGGGTTGAGCACGACGGGGATGCGGCCGTCGGCGGCCTCGTGCAGCCAGCCGATCAGCTCGGCCTCGTCGTCGGTCTGGCGCACCTCGACCTGCTCGCCGAGCTTGCGGCCGGTCTCGCGGCACAGCTCGGCGAGGTCCTCCAGCGTCTCGGCCCCGTAGACGTCGGGCTCGCGGGTGCCGAGCCTGCTCAGGTTGGGGCCGTTGAGCACGAGGATCATCGCGCGATCTCCTTGTAGGCGGCTTCGAGCAGCTCTTCGGCGGGGTCTTCCAGACGCCCGGGCCTGGCCAGGTCGTCGAGGACGACGAAGCGCTGCTTGGCGCCCCGGTTCTTCTTGTCCAGCCGCATGTGGTCGCGCAGCCGCGGCCAGGCGCCGGCGTGGTAGGAGACCGGCAGGCCCACGGAGGTGAGGATCGCGCGGGTGCGGGCGGCCAGGTCGGCGCGGCCGGACAGCCGGGACAGCTCGGCGGCGTAGACCATGCCGATGGCGACCGCCTCGCCGTGGCGGATCGTGTAGTGCTCGTCGCGCTCGATGGCGTGGGCGAGGGTGTGGCCGTAGTTGAGGATCTCGCGCAGGCCCTGCTCGCGCAGGTCGGCGCCCACGACGTCGGCCTTGACGCGGATCTTGCGCTCGATCAGCTCGCGGGTGTGGGGGCCGTCGGGCCTGGTGGCCCCCTCGGGGTCGGACTCGACCAGTGTGAGGATCTGCGGGTCGGCGATGAAGCCGCCCTTGATGATCTCGGCGAGCCCCGCCACGTAGTCGGCCTTCGGCATGCCGGGCAGCACGGCCAGGTCGCAGAGCACCCCGGCGGGCGGCAGGAACGTGCCCACCAGGTTCTTGCCCTCGGGGGTGTCGATGCCGTTCTTGCCGCCGACGGCGGCGTCGACCATGGCCAGCAGCGTCGTCGGCACGAGCACGACCTGCACGCCGCGCAGCCAGGTGCCGGCCACGAACCCGGCCAGGTCGGTCGTCGCGCCGCCGCCCACGCCCACGACGGCGTCGGAGCGGGTCAGGCCGTGGCGGCCGAGCGCGGACCACAGGCCGGCGGCCACCTCGGGCGTCTTGCACGCCTCGCCGTCGGGGACGGGCAGGTCGGCCACCTCGTAGCCGGCCTCGGCCAGCGCCGCGAGGACCGGGCGGGACAGCTCGGGCAGGCCCTGCGGGCGGACGACGGCGACCGTGCGCACGCCCGGCCGGAGCAGGCCCGGCAGCTCGGCCTGCACGCCGCTGCCCACCACGACGTCGTAGGGGCTGTCGCCGGAGACGGGGATCCGCGTCGCGGTCATGCCGGCAGGCCCTCCAGGATCTCGTCGGCGAGCTCGCCGGGCTCGCGCTTGTCGGTGGCGAGCGTGACCACGGCCAGGCGCTCGTAGACCGGCCGCCGCTCCTCCATCAGCTTCTTGAGCTGGCTGCGCGGGTTGAGCACGAGCAGCGGCCTGGCCGAGCCGAGCCCGACCCGCTGGACCGCGTCGGCCAGGCCCACCTGCAGGTAGACCACGTGGTGGCCGGCGAGCAGGGCCTGGGTCTCCTTGTTGAGCACGGCGCCGCCGCCGAGCGACAGGACGCCGTCGTGCTCGGCCAGCGCGCGGCGCACGGCCTCGTGCTCCAGCTCGCGGAAGCGGGCCTCGCCGTCCTCGACGAAGATGTCGGAGACCGGCTTGCCGGCCACGGCCTCGACGTCGGCGTCGGTGTCGCGGAAGGCGACGCCGAGCCGCTCGGCCAGCAGCCGCCCGATCGTGGTCTTGCCGGATCCGGGCGGGCCGATGAGCACGGCTCTGGTCACTGGTCGCTCACCCCTTCTCGTTCGCTCCGCGAGGCCGTCACTTGATCACCATCGAGGAGAGGTAGCCGGACAGGTTGCGGGCGACCTCCTCCACCGAGTCGCCGCCGAACTTCTCCAGGGCCGCGTCGGCCAGCACCAGCGCGACCATGGCCTCGGCCACGATGCCCGCGGCCGGGACGGCGCACACGTCGGAGCGCTCGTGGTGGGCCTTGGCCGCCTCGCCGGTCTTGACGTCGATCGTGGCCAGGGCCCTCGGCACGGTGGAGATGGGCTTCATGGCGGCACTGACCCGCAGGACCTCGCCGTTGGTCATGCCGCCCTCGACGCCGCCCGCGCGGTTGGTGATGCGCTTGACGCCGTTCTCGGCGGTGTACTCGATCTCGTCGTGGGCGCGCGAGCCGGGCCGGCGGGCGGTCTCGAAGCCGTCGCCGACCGCGACGCCCTTGATCGCCTGGATGCCCATGAGGGCCGCGGCGAGCCGGGAGTCGAGCCTGCGGTCCCAGTGGGTGTAGCTGCCCAGGCCGGGCGGCAGGCCGTAGGCGAGCACCTCGACGACGCCACCGAGCGTGTCGCCGTCTTTGTGGGCCTGGTCGATGACGGCGACCATGGCGGCGCTGCCCTCGGGGTCGGAGCAGCGGACCGGGTCTTCGTCGATCCTGGCCAGGTCGCCGGGGCCGGGCAGCACCTCGGTGGGGGTCTGCGCGCCGCCGATGGAGGTGACGTGGCTGATGATGTCGACGCCGAGCGCCTGCTTCAGGAAGCGCCTGGCGACCTCGCCGAGCGCGACGCGGGCCGCGGTCTCGCGGGCGCTGGCCCGGTCGAGCACCTGGCGGGCGTCGTCGAAGCCGTACTTCTGCATGCCGGCCAGGTCGGCGTGGCCGGGGCGGGGACGGGACCTCGGCGCGTTGCGGGCCAGGCCCTCCAGCTCGGCCGGGTCGACCGGGTCGGCCGACATGACCTTCTCCCACTTGGGCCACTCGGTGTTGCCGACGCGGACGGCGACCGGGCTGCCCATGGTGCGGCCGTGGCGCACGCCGCCGACGATCGTCACCTGGTCCTGCTCGAACTTCATCCGCGCGCCGCGGCCATAGCCGAGCCTGCGGCGGCGCAGGGCCTCGTCGATCGCGGCCGTGGTCACCTCGACCCCGGCGGGCAGTCCTTCGAGGATGGCAACGAGTTCGGGGCCGTGGGACTCTCCGGCCGTCAACCAGCGCAACATGACTCCAAGTCTTCCACGTGCGGCCGGGTGGGATGTCCGTCGTTCACCAGCCGAGACAGAGCGCCACGAAAGCACCGAGCAGCATGAACGGCCCGAAGGGGAACTGGGTGTGCCGGTCGCCCCGCCCGGTGAGCAGCAGCGCGACCGCGTAGAGCGCGCCGAGCACCTGCCCGGCGAACGCCGCGGCCACCCACGTCTGCCAGCTCATCGCCGCCGCCGCCATGCCGATGAGCCCGGCCAGCTTGACGTCGCCGAGGCCCATCGCGGCCGGCCTGGCGAACCACAGCAGGCCGTAGACGGCCGCCAGCGCCGCCGCGCCGAGCAGCGCGCGCGGCAGCTCCCCGGTGGGCAGCAGGGTCAGTGCGATGATCGGGTACGCGGGCAGCGTGATCGCGTCGGGCAGCAGGCTGGTACGCCAGTCGATGACCGCCAGCGCCGTGCCGGCCAGCGCGAGCCCCGCGTACGGCGGCCCGGCGAGCCAGGCGGTCAGCGCCGTCACCGCGGCGGTCAGCAGTTCGACGCCGGGCGGCCAGGACGGCGGGGACGCGAGGTCGTCGTAGGCGTCGGCCAGCGCCCTGACCTGGTGTCCGGCGACCAGACCGAGCAGCGCCATCAGTGCGACCACGAGCAGACACTAATGCGGCGGCCCGGCGGCCGTCCCGGGATCGCGGCGGGCGGCCCGGGTATGGCGTGCGCCAAGAGCGAACCCCCGTCCCGGCGGGCCCTCGCGCCCCGGACGGAGGGCCGCGACGCGCGCCGGCGGTCATGGGTTCGGGGGCGATCCCCCAAGGAACTTTGATCGTCCGGGCCGGGGTGGCACGCGGCTGCGGGGGTGGTCAGGAACCTACTTTCTGTCGTGGCCCCCCGGAAGAGTGACCGAGAGGAAGACCCATGTTCCGTGGCATCCTGGCCGGCGGCCTCGCGCTGAGCGCCGCAAGCCTCATCATGACCGGCCCCGCCGCGTACGCCGACCTGCAGGCCCCGTACGCGCGGGCCGCGGCGATCGTCGACGCGGACGGCGAGCTGAACAACGGCAAGAACATCCTCAAGACGTGGCGGGCCTCGACCGGCCGCTACTGCGTGATGGTCGACAGGCACGTCACCACGTCCGCCGCGGTGATCCAGATCACCCCGCGGGCGCCCCGCCGCCTGCCGTTCATCGCCTACCGGAACTCGTCGGCGACCTGCCACGAGTCCAACACCATCACCGTCGGCGTCTACGACACCAGCACCGGCCGGCTCGCCGACGGCGGCTTCGACCTGACCATCTCCTGACCGAGAACCGAGGGAGCACCCATATGAACATCATCCGGCGCGCCGCCGGCGTCGCGCTCGTCGCGGCCGCCGTCCTGACGCCTGCGGCGGCGTACGCGGACACTCCGTACGCCCAGGCCTCCGCCACCGTCAGGGCGGACGGCGTGGAGACGGCCAGCAAGAACGTCGAGGAGGTCAGGCGCATGTTCCGCGGGACGTACTGCGTGATCCTCGGCGAGGACGTCGACTACGACGGCGACCTGGCGATCCACGTGACGCCGATCGGCCGGTCCACCTACCCGCGCTCGCTGTCGGTGCAGCGTGAGGCTGCGGTCTGCGGCGGGCACTACCGGGCGGTCGCGGTCTACAGCCAGCTCGCCGACGGCGTGGCGGCCGACACCGGGTTCTACCTGACCGTCTCCTGACGACGTCCGGCGAACGCCCCCGGCCGGTGCCCGCCACCGGCCGGGGGCGTTCGCCGCGCCCGGCTCACGGGAGGGCGCGGTGATCAGCCGCTGCTGTGGGGTGGCGCGGGTTCAGCGTGCGGAAGCAAGCGGTGTTCAGCCGTTACGGCGGGAGAACCAGCGGCGGCGGGGCGGGGCGGGCTCCATCCTGGCGACGGTGACGCCGCCGAGCTGGTCGACGGTGCCGGACTCGACCGCGGCCAGCGCCCTCAGCACCTCGCCCTCGATCACGAACTGCACCGGCCCGGCCACGTCGACCACGACCGCCGCGGCCTCCTCGTGCACGGCCGCCCGGCAGACCTGGAGCGTGCCGGTCTGGATCGGGCGGGCGTCCTTGCGCCACCTGGTCAGCGCGTCGGTGCCGGTGAAGGCGAGCACCGCGTGCCGGCCGTCCTGGCCGACGAGCTTGGGCAGCGCCATCTCGCTCTCCTTCTCCTGGCGCAGCCCGTGCTCACCGACCTCGGACTCGGTCAGCAGGGCGACCACCGGCACCAGCAGCCGCGCGCCGCTCAGCGCGGCCAGCACGTCGGCGGGGCCGCACGCGCCCGCCTCGTAGGCGGCCAGGGCGGCGGCCACGGCGGGGGCGGCGCTGCCGTCGTCGTCGGGGTCGAGTGGCTGTGGGATGGTCGGCACAACGAACGAGACTACCCGCGGGCCCCACCGCCCCCGTTCCTGGAGGCGCCCGAACGGCGGTCCGGCGGTGTTCTGTCGGGGCGGGGTGCTAGACAGGGGCGGTGCGGATCTCTCGGCTCCCCCTCGACGAGCAGACGGCGGCCGTGCGGGCCGTGCTGGAGACCGACCCGGTCCTGGTGCGGGTGCTCGGCGGAGCTCTCGCGCTCGGCCTGCCCGGCTGGTGGCTGGCGGCGGGCGCGGTCGTCCAGGCGATCTGGAACCACGTGACCGGCCGACCGCCGGGCTACGGCGTCAAAGACTACGACCTGATCTATTACGATCCGTCCGACCTGTCGTGGGAGGCGGAGGACCGCGCGATCAGGGCCGGGCGGGAGCTGTTCTGCGACGTGCCGGTGGAGATCCGCAACGAGGCCCGCGTCCACCTGTGGTACGAGAGCCGCTTCGGCGTGCCGTGCCCGCCCTACGACAGCTCCGAGGCCGCGATCGACTCCTTCCCCAGCACCACGAGCGCGATCGGCGTCCGGCTCACCCCTTCGGGGGCGTGGCGGATCTACGCCCCCTACGGCGTGGCCGACGCCTTCAACCTCGTGCTGCGTCCCAACCCCCGGCAGGCGCCGCGCGAGGTCTACGAGGCCAAGGCGGCGCGCTGCGCCGAGGCGTGGCCCGAGGTGACCGTGCTCCCCTGGTGCCCGCCGAGTCCGGCCGGTTAGCCGAGGTCGGTCAGCCGAGGTGGGTCAGCCGAGGTCGGCGATGGCCGCGACCGGCCCGCCGCCCGACGGCCCCTGGTGCACGGCGGCCACCGAGACGAACACCGCGGGGTCGCCGGTGACCGAGGCCGCCACCCCGCCGACGGCCGCCTTGATCTGCCGGTGCCAGTGCACGTCGGAGTCGTCCAGCATGATGTTGCGCCGGCCGCGCACCCGTCCCGACGGGTCGGCCTCGCACTTCATGAACACGTTGACCAGCCGTCCGCCGAGGTCGGAGGGGTGGGGGCGGTCCGGCAGCGGCAGCCCGGAGTCCCTGATGGCCTCCCAGATGCCGTCGGCGTCGAGCGCGTCCTTCATGACGCTGTGCCCGATGCGGTAGCGCCCGCCGATGCCGCGTACGTTCCCCACCAGCACGATCTGCGCCCGGTCCAGCTCCACCCCCGACGAGCACGACGCCACCGACGAGTACAGCGACAGGTCCTTGTGGATCTGGTCGGCCCGCGGCATGTCGATCTCGCCGAGCGCGACGGCGATGCCGAGCGCGGTGGTGGAGTTGGACAGGTCCATCGACGGGCCGGTCTCCTCGATGGCGGTGTCCTGGCCGCGGCTCCTGGCCTCGGTGATCGTGGCCAGGGTGAGCAGCGGCGTCTTGGTCTGCACGTAGTGCACGTCGCGCGGGTCGTCGATGCCGGCGATCTTCATGGCCTCCCGCACCCCGGCGGCCACCTTCTCCACCATCGCCGGACGGCCGATGTCCTCGGGCAGGATCACCTCGCTCATCGCCACGCCCACCGACAGGCGCGGCTCGTCGCTCATCGGCGCGTCCGCCGTGGTGGCGAAGACGGTGGCGTGCGGGCTGAGGACGCCGTCGGTGCCGCCCGACCACACCAGCGGCACGCTCTCGGGGGCCGGGTGGCCGTGCTCGGCCAGGACCTCGCGGAAGGCCCGGTCGGCCAGGATGCGCGTGTAGTCGTTGACGCCGCCGTTGCCCTCGGTCTTGCCGATCACCGCGAGCACCCGGTGCGCCTCGATCACCCCGTCCGCGATGAGCCGCGACAGCCCGGAGGCGTCGGTCACGCTCTCGATCGGCACCTTTCGCACTTCAATCGGGTCCGGCATGCGTTGCCCCTTCTCCAGTACCGGCTTCCCCACCGTCGCGACGCTAGCCGAGCGGCCCGGCGGGGTTCATGGGCAATGTCTGCCCATGAACGGCCGCGGCGATGTCAAGGTCCGCTGGCTGGTCAAGCTCTCGGCGGAACCTTGAAGCGCTCAAAGGCACCGAAGGTAGTGTTCCCGGATGTGATTCGCGAAGCCCACGTCAACGGCATCAAGCTCGTCTACCGCGAGGAGGGCGATCCCGCCGCTCCGCCGCTGGTCCTGCTCCACGGCCGTACCGCGAACCACAACGACTGGAACGGCATCACCCAGCACTTCGCCGCCCGTCACCACGTCCTCGCCCCCGACCTGCGCGGCCACGGGGCCAGCGACCGTCCGGGCGAGTACGCGGTGGGCACGATGGCCGAGGACGTCGTGGCGCTCCTCGACCACCTGGGCCTCGACCGCGTCCGGCTGGTCGGGCACTCGCTCGGCGGCATGGTCTCCTACCACGTGGCCATGCGCCACCCCGAGCGGGTCGAGCGGCTGGTGCTGGAGGACGTCACGGCGCCGTACCCGATCGAGGGACGGCAGCCGCTCGTGGAGGACGACTCCACCGGGTTCGACTGGCGGATGATGCACCAGACCGAGCCGTACATCGTCGACCCCGACCCCGCGCTGGCCGCCGAGCTGGGGAAGATCACGGCGCCCACGCTGGTGCTGTCGGGCGGGCGGCTGAGCCCGTTCGACGCCCCCGGGCTGGCCCGCCTGATCCCCGGCGCCGAGCTGGTCACGATCGAGGCCGGGCACCTCGTCCACGCCACCGAACGGGCCGCCTTCCTGGCCGCGGTGGACGCCTTCCTGGACAGGTGAGCCCCGGGACGTCCGGGCCTCTATGCTGGTCACCCCCCACGATCCACGGAGACCCGCTGTGTCCAGCCCCCCACAGGCCCCCCGTCCCGGCATGACCCCGGAGCGGGTCGGGATGTTCAGCGACGCGGTCTTCGCGATCGCGATCACGCTGCTCGTCCTGGAGATCCCCCGCCCCGCGGAGGACGACTTCCGTGACCTCGCGGGCTTCCTGAGCCATCACCAGGGCTCGTTCGCGGCGTTCGTGCTGGCCTTCCTCATGTTGTGGTTCAGCTGGCGGGCCCACCACACGCTCTTCGACCAGCTCCACCGGGTCTCCCAGCCGGTCCTGCTGCTGCACGTGCCGCTGCTGCTGTTCTCGGCGTTCCTGCCGTACACGATGAACCTGTGGAGCGAGATGTCGGCGGCCGACGTCGACGTCCAGGCGTCCAAGGGGCTGGCCCTGGCGCTGTTCGCGGGGACGGAGGCGATCCTGATGTTCTGCCAGGGCGCGCTGTTCACGCTGGCCCTGACACAGGGGCTGCTCAACGCCAACGCGAGCAGGCGGCGCATGGCCACCTCGGCCTGGGTGTACTGGGGCTGCGGCGTGCTCTGGGCGGTCAGCGCGGTGCTGGCCTTCGGCGTCGGCGAGGACTCCACGTACGTGTGGATGGCCACGCCGGTCGTGGTCGCGGTCATCGTGTTCGTCCGCAGGCGGCTCGCCCCCGGCGTGGTTCAGCCGGACGTGACTGGGCAAACGTGACCTCAATGTCACAAAGATCCGCCAGGGTGAAAAGGTGCGAACGAGGCTCAGCGATCACGTAAGGGAACGACTGGGCACGTTCGGTCTCATGGCGCCCTCGATCGCGCAGTGCGCGGTGGGCGCGGCGCTGGCCTGGATCGTCGCCGTCGACCTGCTCGGGCACGCCCGGCCGTTCTTCGCGCCGATCTCCGTGCTGATCTGCGTCGGCGTGGGGCTCGGCCAGCGGTTGCGGCGCGTCGCCGAGCTGGTGGTGGGCGTGAGCCTCGGCGTCGGCGTCGGCGACCTGCTGGTGTCCTGGATCGGCTCGGGGCCCTGGCAGCTCGCGCTGGTCGTCGGGCTGGCCATGGCCGTCGCGCTGCTGCTCAACGGCGGGGCGCTGTTCGTCGCGCAGGCGGGCTCCTCGGCGGTGCTGGTGGCCACGCTGCTGCCCGGCGAGAACGCCGGCGGCCTCGACCGCATGGCCGACGCCCTCACCGGAGGCGTCATCGGCGTCGCGGCGGTCGCGCTGATGCCCGCCAGCCCGTTCACGATCGCGGCCAAACACCTGTCGGGAGTGCTGGACGCGCTGTCCACCGTCCTGGAGCAGGCGGCGGAGGCGATCGAGAAGCGGGACGTCGACCTGGCCGCCGAGGCGCTGGAGGAGGCGCGGACGACGCAGGCCGCCGTCGAGGAGTTCGCGATGGCGCTGGAGACCAGCAAGGAGATCACCATGATCTCGCCGCTGCACTGGCATCGCCGGGCCGCCCTGGCCCGGTACGAGACCGCCGCCACGCCCGTCGACCTGGCCCTGCGCAACGCCCGCGTGATGGTCCGCCGCACGCTGGCGGCGCTGGGCGAGGCGAGCCCGCCGCCCACGGCGCTGGCCGAGGCGATGCGGGAGGTCTCGGAGGCGGCGCTGCTGCTGCAACTGGAGCTGGCCGCCGGACGCGATCCCCTGCTGGCGCGGCAGGCGCTGCTCGCGGTGGCCGGCCGGGAACGGCCCGAGCGGCTGGGCTTCTCGGCGCACGTCATCATCGCGCAGCTGCGGTCGATCGCGGTGGACCTGTTGCAGGCCACGGGGCTGGAGCACGAGCAGGCCAGCCAGGCGCTCACCCCGCTCGACGAGCCCCAAAGCAGCTAGGCCACAGAGCAGCCAGGGCCGCCCTCCCGCGCACGTCTCCCATGCGCGCCTCCCGCGCACGCCTCCCCGCGCACGTCGAAGGCGGGCACCCGTACGGGCACCCGCCTTCTCGGTTCTGCGCTGTCGCGGTTCCACGCTTCCGTGGTTCCGCGGGGAGGTCAGACCGTCTGGAGCGCGGCCTCGGCCTCCACCGTCGCGGCGGTGGCGTTGATCACCGCGGCCACCCGCAGCGCCTCCTGGACCTGCTCACGCGGCATCCCCGCGCCCCGCAGCACCTGCTCGTGCGACTCCAGGCAGCGGCCGCAGCCGTTGATCGCGGAGACCGCCAGGCACCACAGCTCGAAGTCCGTCTTGTCCACGCCCGGGTTGCCGATCACGGTCATCCGGAGCCTGGCCGGCAGCGTCGCGTACGTCTCGTCGCCGATCAGGTGGGTGGCGCGGTAGTAGACGTTGTTCATCGCCATGATCGACGCGGCCGCCTTGGCGGCGGTGAACGCCTCGGCCGACAGGTTGTCGGCGGCGTCCTGCGAGAGCTCGGCGATGACCCGCGCCGACCTGGTGGCCAGGGCGCACGCCAGGACGGTGCCCCAGAGCTGCTGGTCGGTCAGCGACGAGGTGGTCGTGACCGAGCCCAGGTTGAGCCTGGTGTCCTTGGCGTAGTCGGGCAGGAGCGACTTCAGGGTGTCGACGCTCACTGGGCCAGCAGCTTCTGGGCGTCCAGGCCGGCCTCGCCCTTGTTCCAGTTGCACGGGCACAGCTCGTCGGACTGCAGGGCGTCGAGGACCCGCAGGACCTCCTTGACGTTGCGGCCCACGGAACCGGCGGTCACCATCGAGAACTGGATCTCGTTGTTCTGGTCGACGATGAACGTGGCGCGCTGGGCGACGCCGTCCTGGCCGAGCACGCCGCAGGCCTGCGACAGCTCGCGCTTGATGTCGCTCAGCATCGGGAAGGGCAGGTCGCGCAGGTCCTCGTGGTTCTTGCGCCAGGCGTGGTGCACGAACTCGGAGTCGATCGAGACGCCGAGAACCTGGGCGTCACGGTCGGCGAACTCGCCGTTGAGACGGCCGAACTCGGCGATCTCGGTCGGGCAGACGAACGTGAAGTCCTTCGGCCAGAAGAACACCACGCGCCACTTGCCCTCGTAGGTCTTGTGGTTGATCTCAGCGAACGCCTTGTCGGGGTCGAGGTCGACACAGGCCGTGAGTTCGTACTCGGGGAAGCGGTCACCGACGGTGAGCAAGTTCCTACTCCTTCGGAGGAAGTGCGGGTCAGGGCACCTACGTTGCCGCACCTACCATTGATTCGAGAAATCGAGTAGTTGGACCAATCTGAGAGGTGATTCCTATCAGTGAGCCCATGCCCACCCTCGCTCAGCTGCGTTCCTTCCTCGCCGTGGCCGAGCATCTCCACTTCAGGGAGGCGGCGACGGCACTGAAGATGAGCCAACCCACCCTGTCCGGAAATATCTCCTCATTGGAGGAGATATTGGACACGCAGCTGCTGGAGCGGACCACCCGGAAGGTGCTGCTCACCTCCGCCGGCGAGCGCGTGGCCGAGCACGCCTGGCGGGTGCTGGCCGCCGTGGAGGACCTGATGGGCGAGGCCGCCCAGAACCGCGAGCCCTTCAGCGGCCCCGCCCACCTCGGCGTGATCCCCACCGTGGCGCCGTACGTGCTGCCCGCGCTGCTGCCCATGTTCGCCCAGCGTTTCCCGCAGCTCAAGCTGACCGTCCACGAGGCCAAGACGGACACGATCCTGGAGGAGGTCCGCGAGGGGCGGCTCGACCTGGTGCTGCTCGCCCTGCCGACGGACGTGGGCGGCCTGGTGGAGGCGCCGCTCTACGACGAGGAGTTCCTGCTGGCCCTCCCGCACGACCACCCCCTGGCCGCCGACCCCGCGCCGCTCGACCGCGACGCGCTCAAGGGCCTGGACATCGTACTCCTCAACCAGGGCCACTGCCTGCGCGAACAGGCCATCGACGTGTGCCGCGAGGTGGGCGCGCGGGCCACCGCGACCACGTACGCGACCAGCCTGCCGACGCTGGTGCAGCTCGTGGCGGGCGGCCTCGGCGTGACGCTGCTGCCGGAGTCGGCCGTGCCGGTGGAGACCGGCAAGCGGGTACGCCTGGCGCTGCGCCGCTTCGCCACCCCCGCCCCCGGGCGCACGATCGGCCTGGCCTACCGCGCCTCCTCGGCCCGCGCGGCCGAGTACGACCAGCTCGCCAAGGCCGTCCGCACCGCCATCCGCCAACGCCGCCTCCCGGTCAAACTCACCTCATGAACGTGCGCAGCGCCTCAGCGATCTCCGTCACGTCGTCGAGCTTGCCGGAGGCGACGGCGACGACCAGGTCGTAGGCGTCGTCGTCGGCCGGGTCGAGCTCGATTCCGTTCTTCGCGAGGAAGACGTAGGTCGTGAGCCAGCCCGCGCGCTTGTTCCCGTCGACGAGCGGATGATTGGTGACGATCGAGTGGAGGAGGGCCGCGGCCTTGGTCATGAGGTCGGGATAGGCATCATGCCCGAACAGCGAGGTCCGCGGCCGCAGGAGCGCGGCCTCCAGGAGCCCGAGGTCGCGCACCTGAACGGGGCAGCCCACCGCGACCCGGGCGATCCGAAGCCCTTGTTCGAGGCTGACGTGGCGGATCACTCGCCCAGCCTGCGCAACAGGTCCGCGAATCGCTTGGCGCCCTTCTCCGCCAGAGCGTCGGTGATCTCGTCGTCGGAGGCGCGCTCCAGGTATTCCTCGATCGCACGCAGCACGATCTGCTGCATGCTGCGCCCCTCCGACTCGGCACGCTTGCGAAGAGCCTCGGTCTGTTCGTCGTTCAGGCGAAGGGTCATGGCCATGCCCTCATCGTAGGTCGGAGACGGTATCACGGCGATACCACGGAGGACACTTTACTCTCCGCGACCTTTCGGTTACGCCGGTTCGGGGTCAGCGGGGGACGAGGTGGAAGGAGGAGGCGTCGGCGGGGGTGTGGGCGGGGTCGGAGAGGTCGTCCAGGTGGGTGACCGCCTCCGGCGGGAGGGTGAGGTCGAAGGCGGCCAGGTTCTCCCGCAGCTGCCGCACCGAACGCGGCCCGAGCAGCACCGACGTGACGCCGGGACGCCCCGCGACCCAGGCCAGGGCGACCGCGGCGGGGTCGGCCCCCAGGCCGGCCGCGACCTCGGCCAGCCCCTCGGCGACGGCCAGGTTGCGGTCGTTGAGCAGCGACTGCGCCCAGCGGGCCGCGCCGGGCATCGCGGCGCCGAGCAGGCGGCCCATGCGGCTGTCCGGGTCGGGGATCTCGCCGCGCCGGTAGCGGCCGGTCAGGACGCCGCCGCCGAGCGCGCCGTACACGACCGCGCCGAGACCGAACCGGGCGCAGGCGGGCAGGATCTCGGCCTCGACGACCCGTTCGAGCAGCGAGTACTGCGGTTGCAGGCTCACGAACGGCGTGCCGCCCACCCGCTCGGCCGCCCACTGCGCCTCGACGATCTGGGCGGCGGTGAAGTTGGAGCAGCCGAGGTAGCGCACCTTGCCCGAGCGGACGAAGCCGTCGAGGGTGGCCATCGTCTCCTCGATCGGCGTGCCCGGGTCCCACTGGTGGCACTGGTAGAGGTCGATGTGGTCGGTGCCGAGGCGGCGCAGGCTGGCCTCCAGGGCGCGGGTCAGGTGTCGCCTGGACAGGCCCCGCCGCTCCGGGCCGACCGGCATGGCGCCCTTGGTGGCCAGCACGACCCACTCGCGCCTGCCGCGCAGCGCCCGGCCGATGATCTCCTCGGTCTCGCCCCGGTGGTAGAGGTCGGCGGTGTCGATGAAGTTGCCGCCCACGTCGAGGTAGGCGTCGATGACGCGGCCCGCCTCGGTCGCGTCGCCCGCGGCCAGGCCGTGCTCGGTGCCGAAGTTCATGGTGCCGAGGCAGGCGCGGGAGACGCGCAGCCCGGAACGTCCCATGGTCTGGAAGTCCACGAATGCCCCTAGAATCGGAATGACTGTTCCGCTTGGATGCCGGGAACGATACGGAACAACGGTTCCGGATGTCAACGCGAGGAGGGGCCCATGCGTGCCGACGCCCGGCGTAACCGCGCCCGCGTGCTGGAGGCGGCCGAGGTCGTGCTGGCCCGCGACGGGCTCGACGCCTCGATGCGGGAGATCGCCGCGCTGGCCGGCGTGGGCGTGGGGACGATCTACCGCCAGTTCCCCACCAAGGAGGCCCTGTACGCGGCGATCGTGACCGACCGGCAGGAGCGCCTGGCCGAGATGGCCGAAGAGCTGGCCGGCGCCGCCGACGCCGGAGCGGCCTTCTTCGAGTTCTTCGACCGCATCGTGGCCTACTCGACGGTCAAGAAGATCCTGGTCGACGCCCTGACCAGCGCGGGCATCGACGCCAAGGCGGGCGCGCCCGACATCAAGGGCGCGATCAGCGCGCTGCTGGAGCGGGCGCAGCGGGCGGGGGCGGTGCGGCCGGACGTGGGCATGGCGGAGCTGCTCGCCCTGCTCAGCGCCGCCTGCCTGGCGGCGCAGCACCACGACTGGAGCGACGACCTGCGGGCCAGGGCCCTGGCCGTGCTGTTCGACGGCCTGCGCCGGGCTACCCCTGCGACAGGCGCTTGAGCCGGGTCACCGCCTCGTCGATGACCTCGTCCTTCTTGCAGAACGCGAACCGGACGAAGTGCCGGCCGCGTTCGGGATGCTCGTAGAAGACCTGCGTGGGGATGGCCACCACCCCGGCCAGCTCGGGCAGGCGGCGGGTGAGCTCCAGGCCGTCGGTGAAGCCCAGCGGCCGGATGTCGGTCTGCACGAAGTACGTGCCCGCCGGCCCGAACACCTCGAAGCCCGCCGCCGTCAGCCCGTCCATCAGCCGGTCGCGCTTGTCCTGGAGCCCGGCGCGCAGCGCGGCCACCCACTCCAGCTCGGTGCGCAGCCCGTACGCCACCGCGAGCTGCCAGGGCGCGCTCGCGGTGAAGGTGAGGAACTGCTTGACCGTCGAGACCGCCCGCACCAGCTCGGGCGGCGCGCACACCCAGCCGGTCTTCCAGCCCGTGACCGAGAACGTCTTGCCCGCCGAGGAGATCATGACCGTGCGCTCGCGCATGCCGGGCAGCGTGGCCAGCGGGACGTGCTCGACGCCGTCGAAGGTGAGGTGCTCGTAGACCTCGTCGGTGATCGCGATCAGGCCGTGCTCCTGGCACAGCTCGGCGATGACGGTCAGCTCGTCCCTGGTGAAGACGGTCCCTGTCGGGTTGTGCGGTGAGTTGACCAGGATCGCCCGGGTACGCGGCGTGACGGCGGCGCGCAGCTCGTCGGGGTCGAAGGTGAAGCGGCCGTCCACCGGACGCAGCGTCACGGCCGCGAGCCTGGCCTGGGCCAGCGCGATCGAGGCCGCGTAGGAGTCGTAGTACGGCTCGAACGCGATCACCTCGTCGCCCGGCTCGCACAGCGCCAGCACGCTGGCCGCGATGGCCTCGGTGGCGCCCACGGTGACCAGCACCTCGCCCGCCGGGTCGTAGTCGAGCCGGTAGTGGGCCATCCGGTGCTCCGAGACCGCCTGCCGGAGCTCCAGCACCCCGGGCCCCGGCGGGTACTGGTTGGCGCCCGTGATGATCGCCTGCACGGCGCGGTCGAGCATGGCGGCCGGGCCGTCGGTGTCGGGGAAGCCCTGTCCGAGGTTGATGGAACCGGTCTGCACGGCGAGCGCGCTCATCTCGGCGAAAATCGTCGTGCCGAAAGCGCGCATCCTGGAAACAAGTGGTTCGGTCACGCCCCCACACTATTAGTCTCGTCTCGTGATCATCCGGGTCGTGCTAGCCCTCGCCCTGAGCGTTCCCCTCGTCACGCGTGACACGCCCCCTCCCGTGGAGGCCGCGCCCTGCCCGGTCGCCGTGCCGGAGCACACCGTCTGCGGATTCCTGCTGGTCCCCGAGCGCCGCGACGCGCCGGGCCGGACCATCAAGGTCGGGTACGCCGTGCACACCTCGACCGCCCCCGGCCGCAGGCCGGACCCGATCGTCTACATGGGCGGCGGGCCGGCGTCGTCGTCGCTGCAGCTCACCGGGTTCCTGAGCCAGATGTTCCCCGACCGCGACGTGGTGACGATCGAGCAGCGCGGCGGGAAGTACTCCCGCCCGGTGCTGGGCTGCCCCGAGACGGCCGAGGCACTGCTCGGACGGCTGCGCAGACCGCCCGCCGACGTGGGCGCGGCGGCCCGGCGCTGCCGCGCCCGCCTCCAGGAGCAGGGCATCGACCTGCGCGGCTACAACACCAAAGAGATCGCCGCCGACGTGGTCGCCCTGCGCCAGGCGCTCGGCCACCCCTCCTGGAACCTGTTCGGCGTCAGCTACTCCACCCGCGTCATGACCGACGTCGCCGCGGCGGACCCGCAGGGCGTGCGGTCGGTCGTGCTGGACTCATTCCTGCCCGAGTCCGTGGCCTGGTACGACGACGCCGACCGCAACCTGCGCGACACCATGGCCGCGCTCGGCGCGGGCGACGCCTTCGACCGGCTGGTGGCCAGGCTCAACCGCTCCCCCGCCCGGGTGCCGACCACCGATCCGCTGCTCGGCCGGCCGTTCACGGCGACGATGTCCGGCGACGACGTGGCCACCGTCCTCGCCGAGGCGCTGCACGAGGCCGACGTGTCGGCCGTGGCGCCCGCGCTGGTCGGCGGGCTGGCCGAGGGGCACGACGAGCTGCTGCGGCCGCTGGCCGACGCGGTGGGCGAGGGGCTGGTGTCGCACGAGTTCGGGCTGTACCACGCGGTGCAGTGCCAGGACGAGGTGCCGTTCAACACCTTCACCACCAGATCCCGACTTTTCACAGTAAATGGGGACAAAGCGGTGTGTGATGCGTGGCAACTTCCCAAATCCGCCCCCGTGAACGCCGTCCCCGAGACCCCCGTCTACGTCGTCGGCGGCGAACAGGACCCCACCACCCCCGCGAGGACGGCCGGACCCGCCGCCAGGGCCATCCCCGGAGCCCGGTTCGAGACGTTCCGCGGCAGCCACGCCGTCTTCCTCAGCAGCGCGTGCGCCAGGAAGCACATCGCCGAATTCGTCGAGGCCCCGGGACGCGTGCCGCCGAAGCCGTGCGAGCCCGACCCGGCCCAGCCGCCGACGCTCCGGCTCGCCGACACGCACGTCACCGGCGCGCCGTACGGGATCTCGCAGGCGCCCTGGCTGGCCGCGCCCTTCGCGCTGTTCGTGCTCGTCGCGCTCGTCCAGCTCGCCGCCGGCGCGCTGCGCGGCAGGGCGATGACCGCCTTCGCGGGGCTGGCCGGCGTGGCGTTCGCCGGGCTGACCGGCCAGGCCGTCTACGGTATGGCGAGCAGGAACGAGACGGCGCTGGCCGTCGGCGTCCCCGGTTCGGTCGGCGGCCTGTACACATGGATCGCGGTGGCCTCGGCCGTGCTGAGCGTCGCGGCCCTGTTCCAGGCACGGCGGTGGCCGCACATCGTGGCGGCGGTCGCCGGCGCCGGATTCCTCGTATGGTGGTTCACCTGGTTCCTGTGACGCGCATCCGTGAGCTGGACGCCCTCCGCGGCTTCGCGGTGGGCGGCATCATGCTGGTCAACACCTGGCAGCACGCGAGCCACGAGCCCTACACCGGCATCGACCGCACGATCGAGGCCCTGTTCCAGAGCCGCTTCTACCCGATCTTCTCGCTGCTGTTCGGCATCAGCTTCGTGCTGTTCCTCGACCGTTCGGGAAGCCGCTGGGCGCTGGCCCGCAGGCTGGCCTGGCTGGCCTGCTTCGGCCTGCTCCAGCACACCTTCTACGAGGGCGAGGTGCTGACCGACTACGCCCTCTACGGCCTGGTGGTGCTGCTGCCCGCCTCGTTCCTGCCGGGCGGCCTGCCGGTGCTGGCGCTCGGCGTCGTGGCGACCGTCTGGGCCACCTGGCACGGCGCGGGCCCGTCGCTCATCCCGGGCCTGTTCCTGGTCGGCATGGGGCTGATGCGGCTGCGGCCGCCGAGAAGCCTGCTGGCCCCCGTGTTCGCGGCCGCGGCGCTGACCTCCCTGGTCCTGACGGTCACCTGGGCGGGCGTCGCGGAGGCGCCGGGGGCGGGCGACTGGACCGTCTACAGCGTGGCCGCGCTGTCGGGGGCGGCGGCGTACACCAGCGGGTTGCTGCTGGCGCTGCGGCCGTGGTCGTCGGCCCTGCTGGAGCCGCTGGGCCGGATGGCGCTGACGAACTACGTCACGGGCACGGCGGTGATCGCGCTGTGCACGGTCCCGCTGAAGACCGGCGCCACCCGCTGGCCGGTGCTCGCGGTGGCGCTGACGACCGTGGTGGCGCAGACGTTGTTCAGCGGATGGTGGCTCACCAGATTTCGGTACGGCCCACTTGAGTGGATCTGGCGGTGCCTGACCTGGTTTCGACTGGTGCCCAACCGGTTAGAGTCGGGCCGTGACCACAATCGCCCTCTGCCAGATTCCGGTCTCTCCTGACCCGGCCACCAACCTCAAGAGGGCCAGGGAGGCGCTCGCCCGCGCCGAGGGCGCCGACCTGGCGATCTTCCCCGAGGCCACGCTCACCCGTTACGGCAGGCGCGTCACCGAGCTGGCCGAGCCGCTCGACGGGCCGTTCGTGGCGGGGCTGTCGGAGGCGGCCCGCACCCACGGCCTGGCGGTGATCGCCGGCGTGTTCGAGCCGGGCGAGGGCCCGGCCGGCGCCAAGGTGCACAACACGGCCGTGGCGATCGGCCCCGACGGCGAGATCAAGGCCGCCTACCGGAAGATCCACCTGTTCGACTCCTTCGGCTCCAAGGAGTCCGACATGGTGGCGCCGGGCGCCGAGCCGACCGTGGTCGAGCTGGCCGGGCTGCGCGTCGGGCTGGTCACCTGCTACGACATCCGCTTCCCCGAGCTGACCAGGGCGCTGGTCGACAAGGGCGCCGACCTGTTCGCGGTGATCGCCGCCTGGGGGTCGGGCCCGCTGAAGGAGGACCATTGGGTCACGCTGGTCCGCGCACGGGCCCTGGAGAACACGATGTGGACGGCCGCCGTCGGCCAGGCGCCCAACCCGGAGGAGTCGAAGGACGGGTTCGGCGTGGGGCGCAGCATGCTGGTCGATCCGCTCGGAGTGGTCCGGGCCGACCTCGGCACCGGTCCTGGGGTCCAGCTCGTCCGCCTCGACACCGAATGGACGGCGACCGCCAGGGCCATGCTCCCGTGTCTGGATCACCGGGTGCTCAAGGGTCAACCGACCGTAAAGTAGAGCCATGAGCGGAACGCAGATGCAGAAGGTCGTGCCGCCGCGTCTGCTCGTGCCGTACCTGTCGGGCAAGCGCACCGTGATCTCCGGCTACGTCTACCGTGTCCAGGACTGCGTCAGGCTGACCACGCCGGCGGCCCTCTACCACGGCCTCGACCTGTCCTTCGACGGCTCGGAGCTGTTCCCCGAGGTCCCCGAGCTCTACCTGATGCGCTGGCACGCCCGCGACGTCGACACCTACGCGGTGCCCTACGGCCCGCACATGGGCGGCGACTGGAGCGACGTGCCGCCGTTCGCCGGCAACGGGTTCACCACCTCGCCCGACCACGTGGTGCCGCAGTTCCACACCGTCCCGATGCCGATCCCGGCGGGGGCGGAGATCGTCCACGTCGCCGGCGAGGGCGAGCGGCCCTTCGCCGGCTACGACGGCCTGACCTGGCGGCCCGCCGCATGAGCGAGGAGATCACGCCGGTCGCCTCCGGCTTCGTGGCCCGCTTCGGCGAGCGTACGCTGCCGGCCGCGCTCGGCCCGGACAACGACCAGGTCGTGCTGTTCAGCGAGGTGGAGCTCGACGGCTTCGAGCCCGCCTCGGGCTACTGGCGGCGGGTGGTGGCCAGGTCGCGGCTGGAGTGGCTGGTGCTCGTCCGCACCGTCGGCGCCTTCGGCGGCGAGCCGTGCATCGTGCTCGACGAGGACGACGACGGCCTGCACATCGCCTACACCGGCCACAGCGGCATGAAGGCCGAGGCGCTCGGCTACTGGATGGTCGACCACGGCGCGTACGAGGTGGTCGTGCCGCGCGAGGAGGTCTTCTCCATCCGCGTCGAACGCATCCCCGTGCCGTAGGCGGTCAGCCCAGGGCGCGGTAGCGGGCCAGACGGGCCGCCAGGCGGTCGGCCGGGGCCACCTCCAGCAGCTTGGCGATCTCGTGCTCCAGCGCCCGCCCCACGCGCTCACAGAACTGCCTGGGCTCGTAGGCGGCGTCCGGCAGCTCGGGGATCACCCGGTCGACGATGCCGTCGCGCCGCAGGTCGGTGGCCCGGATGTGCTGGGCCTGGGCGATCTCGGGGGCGAAGTCGACCGACCGGTAGAGGATGGCCGAGGCGCCCTCCGGCGGCAGCGGCGACAACCAGGCGTGCTGCGCGCACAACACCCGGTCGGCCGGCAGCAGCGCCAGCGCCGCCCCGCCCGCGCCCTCGCCGAGCAGCAGGCACACGGTCGGCGCGTCGAGGGTGACCAGCTCGGCCAGGCAGCGGGCGATCTCGGCGGCCAGCCCGCCCTCCTCGGCCGACTTCGACAGGTCGGCCCCCGCGGTGTCGACCACGGTGACCAGCGGCAGCCCCAGCTCGGCCGCCAGGCGCATGCCACGCCTGGCCACCCTGAGCCCGGCCGGGCCGAGCGGCGAGCGCCGGCGCTGTCTGCGCCGGTCCTGGCCGAGCACCACGGCGGGCGCCGACCCGAACCTGGCCAGCGCCAGCACGAGCCCCGGCTCGTTCTCGCCGGCGCCGCTGCCGCTGAGCGGCGTCACGTCGGTGGCGGCGAGCTTGAGCAGCGTGCGCACGCCCGGACGGTCGTCGCGGCGCGAGCGGGTGATCGCCTCCCACGCCTCCACCGGCCGCAGGTCCTCCGCGGGCGGCTCGCCCGCCTCGACGCCGGTACGGACGGCGCACAGCACGGAAAGGGCCCTGATCGCGACCCTGCGGGCGTCGTCGGCCGACACGACGGCGTCGACCAGGCCGTGCTCGTAGAAGTTCTCGGCCACCTGGACGCCCTCGGGAAAGGGGTAGCCGTGCAGCGCCTCGAACACCCGCGGCCCGAGGAACCCGATCAGCGCCCCCGGCTCGGCCGCCGTGACGTGCCCGAGCGAGCCCCAGGAGGCCAGCACACCGCCCGTCGTCGGGTGGCGCAGGTAGACGACGTACGGCAGCCCGGCCGCGCGGTGCTCCTGCACCGCAACGGTGATCCGGACCATCTGGACGAACGCCAGCGCGCCCTCCTGCATCCGGGTGCCGCCCGAGGCCGGGGCGGCCAGCAGCGGCAGTCGCTCACGCGTGGCGCGCTCGACCGCGGCCGCGATGCGGGTGGCCGCGGCGACCCCGACCGACCCCGCCATGAAGGAGAACTCGCAGACCACGACGGCGACCCTGCGGCCGTCGAGCAGCCCCTCGCCGGTGATCACCGACTCGTCGTAGCCGGACTTCACGCGGGCCGCGGCCAGCTCCTCGGCATAGGAGGAGCCGGGCTCCGCCGGGTCGGCGGGCGGCGCGTCCCACGACTTCCACGACCCCCTGTCGAGGACCGCTTCGATCAGTGTGCGCGCGTCCGGACGGCTCACTATCGCTCCTAACGATCAACCGATGATGCCATGGTGACGCACGAGGGTACATGCCGGAGCCGGGAATTGCCGATCATCCCTCCCGCTCTTCGAGCCAGGCGAGCACGGCCTCGCCGTCCTGGCCGAGTGCGGGGGGCGCGGTGTGCTCGGCCGCGGGCAGGCCGTCGAAGCGCAGCGGCGGCCCGGGAAGCTCGATCGGGCCGAGCACGGGGTGGTCCACCTCGACCAGCAGCCCCTGGGAGCGGGTCTGCTCCCAGGCGTAGACCTCGTCGATCGACCTGATCGCGCCCGCGGGCACACCGGCCTCGCCCAGCCTGGCCAGCCAGTGGGCGCGGTCGTGGTCGGCCAGGGCCTTCTCCATGTCGGCGATCAGCTCGTCCCGGTGTGCGAATCTCTGCCTGTTGGTCGCATATTTCGCCACATCAGGGTCGATGTCGAGTAGCTTGGCGACCTTCTTCCACTGGCCGTCGTTCGCCACGGCGATCTGCAGCATGCCGTCGGCGCAGCGGAAGGCGCCGTAGGGGGCGATGGAGGCGTGGTGGTTGCCGTTGGCGCCGGGGACCTGGCCGCCGACCGTCCAGGCCGTGCCGTGGTAGGAGTGGACGCCGGTGACCGCGGCCAGCAGGGACGTGCGCACCACCCGGCCCCGGCCGGTGCGCTCGCGCTCGTACAGGGCCGCCGCCACGCCGTACGCGCCGTGGATGCCGGCCAGCAGGTCGGCGATCGATGCGCCCACCCGGTACGGCTCCTCGCGCGAGGGCCCGGTCAGCGACATCAGCCCCGCCTCGCCCTGGGCGATCACGTCGTAGCCCGGCCGGCCGCCCTCGGGCCCGTCGTGGCCGAACCCGGTGATCGACAGGACGACCAGCCGCGGGTTGAGCTCGTGCAGGCGCTCGACGGGGAAGCCCAGCCGGTCGAGCACGCCGGTGCGGAAGTTCTCGATCAGCACGTCGCTCTGGCGGACGAGCCGCTCGATGAGCTGCCTGCCCTCGGCGGACTTGAGATCGACCGCGATGGACTGCTTGTTGCGGTTGGCCGCCAGGAAGTAGGTCGAGATGTCGTGGTCGGGCCCGACGAAGGGCGGCCCCCATCCGCGCGAGTCGTCACCGCCGTCCGGATGCTCCACCTTGATCACCCGGGCGCCCAGGTCGCCGAGCATCTGCGCGGCGTGCGGCCCCGCGAGGGCCCTGGACAGATCGAGGACGACGACGTCGCCGAGGGGTCCGAGCAAGGTCAACCTCCAGCTTGCGTTGGGCCGGAAGAATATTCTCTCAGGCGGCCGTCCACCATCGCCTACCCTGGTCCGGTGAATTCCCTGGCCCGCCGCATCCAGGCCCTGCCGCCCTCGTGCGGGCCCGTCCGCCTGGTGGCCGTCGACGGCCCGGCGGGCTCGGGCAAGACCACGTTCGCCGGCCGGCTCGGCGCGGCGCTCGGCTGCCAGGTGATCCACAGCGACGACTTCCCCGTCCACTGGGACGACGGCCCCGGCGCCTGGTTCCGCCTGCTGGACGAGCAGGTCCTGCAACCGCTGCGGCACGGCCGCCCGGCCGGTTTCCGCAGGTACGACTGGGTGCGCGAGCGCTACGCCGACCAGGTCGCCGTGCCGGCCGCGCCCGTGCTGGTCGTCGAGGGCGTCGGCACCGCCCGCCGGTCGGCCGCCCGGATGCTGGCCTTCACCGTCTGGGTGGAGGCCCCCGAGGCCGTGCGGCTGCGGCGCGTCCTCGACCGCGACGGCCCCGAGCTCGAACCCCGCTGGCGGCAGTGGTTCGCGGCCGAACGCGCCTGGTTCGCCGCCGACCGCACCCGCGAGCGCGCCGACCTCGTCGTCGAGACGTGAACCGGGTCGCCCTCCCGCCCGACTGAGCAGGGTGACGGAAGGACGACATGACCGATGAGCTGCTCGTCGTACGCGCCCAGCTGGGCGAGCGTGCGGCGATCGACGAACTCGTGCACCGCTGGCACACGCCGGTCTGGACCTACGTCCGGCGCATGCTGGACGCCGGGCGGGCCGACGACGTCACCCAGGAGATCTGGGCGGCCGTCGTGCGCGGCCTGCCCCGGCTGCGCGACCCCGGACGGTTCACGCCCTGGGTGTTCACCATCGCCCGCCGGGCGGTCACCGACCGCCTGCGCGCCGAGTACGCCCGGACCGAGAGCACGACCGAGAACGCGGCCGGGCCGGAGCCGGTGACCGACGACCCGGCCGACGCCGTCGTGGACCGCGCCGGCCTGGTCGCCGCCCTGTCCGCCCTGCCCCTTCCCGAGCGGGAGATCCTCGTCCTGCACTACCTGGAGGACCTGCCGGTCGAGGAGTGCGCCCAGATCTGCGGCATTCCGGCGGGGACCGTCAAGTCCCGGCTCAGCCGCGCCCGCCGCCTCCTGCGCGTCCACCTGAAGGAGATCGACCATGACCGATGAGCCGCGCCTGACCGCCGACCAGATCATCGAGCGCCTCGAACCGTCGCTGTCGCCGTGGCGGCGCGTGCGCGCCCTGACCGCCCTGCTCGCCGGCGCCGCCGGGACGGTCTTCGTCTGCGCCCTGTGGTGGACCGAGCCCGGCCCGCTGCCCGGCCGCACGCACCTGGCCTTCGCCGCCCTCACCGCGTTCTGCCTGGCCTGGGCCTGCTACGGCGGCTGGCTCAGCACGCGCAGGACGCCGCTGTTCGCCCGCGACCGGGTGATCGCCGGCTGGATCGCCCTGGCCGCCGCCCTGCTCACCGCCGCGCTCGTCGCCGCCGTGGCCCCCGGCGCGCTGGCGCTCGGGCTGGCGTTCGTGGTGGTGAGCGCCGTGCTGGCCGGGCAGGCCCACGCGCGGCGGGCGCGGCTGCTGCGGCTCAAGCGGGATCTAGGTGGGTGACGTCGTTGAACGCCACCACCTCGAACCCCGCGCCCGCGGCCCGCCAGACCGACACCGAGGCGTTCAGCACCGGCGCGAACCGCAGGACGTCGGCCAGGTCGGCGTCGTCCCGCCCGGCCACGACGTGCCGCAGGGCCAGCACCACCGAGTCGTGGGCGACGATCAGCACCCGCCGCCCGTCGGCCGCCGCGCTCAGCCCGTGCAGGAAGTCCTTCAGCCGGACCACCACGTCGGCCAGCGACTCGCCGCCGGGCGGGCGGTAGGCGTAGGCCCCCTCGGCCCGCATCCGCCGCACCTCGCCGGGGAAACGCTCGCCGATGGCGGCCAGGTTGAACCGCGCGAACGCGCCCGACTCCTGGTCTCTGAGCCGCTCGTCCACGGTCACCGGCAGCGCGCCGGCGCCCCAGGTCTCCTGGGCGGTCTTCCAGGTGTCGAGCGCCCGCAGGTAGGGGGAGCACCACACCTCCTCGGGCGCCTCGCCGGCGGGCAGCCCGGCCAGCATCCGGCCGAGCGCCCGCGCCTGGAGCCGGCCGAGCTCGGTCAGCGTCACCTCGTGGTCGCCCCGCTCGTAGACCAGTGGCCGGTCGCCGGCCTGCGCGTGTGCCAGGTTCGCCTGGCTCTCCCCGTGGCGTACGGCGACGATCCGCGAAGGTCCCATGGCCGCCATCCTCGCATCCGGACGCCGTACCTCGCCGAAGCCGCCGGACGGGGCCGTCGTAGGGTGATCCTCATGACTGAAGTCGCAGTACTCGGGACCGGGCTCATGGGCGCTCCCATGGCCCGCAACCTGCTCAGGGCCGGCCTGCCGGTCAGGGTGTGGAACCGCACGCGGGACAAGGCCGAGCCGCTGGCGGCCGACGGCGCCGTCGTCGCCGGCTCCCCCGCCGAGGCGGTCGAGGGCGCCGACGTGATCGTCACGATGCTCAGCGACGGCGACGCCGTGCACGCGGCGATGACCGCCGCCGCGCCCGCGCTCCGCCCCGGCCAGGTGTGGGCGCAGATGAGCACGGTCGGCGTGGCGGCGGTCGACCGCCTGGCCGCCCTGGCCGCCGAGCACGGGCTGACCTTCGCCGACGCGCCCGTCCAGGGCACCAGGCAGCCGGCCGAACAGGGCAAGCTGGTCATCCTGGCGGCCGCCCCCGAGCCGGCCAGGCAGGCGCTCGCCCCGGTGTTCGACGCCGTCGGCTCGCGCACCCTCTGGCTCGGCGAGGACGGCGCCCAGGGCACCGGCACCAAGCTCAAGATGGCCGCCGTCAGCTACGCCATCTCGATGACCGGCATCGTGGCCGAGGCCCTGGCCCTGGCCAAGGGGCTCGGCCTCGATCCCGGCCTGATCCGCGAGGTGATCACCGGCGGCCCGCTGGACAACGTCTACTTCCAGGCCAAGTCGAAGGCCATCCAGGAGGGCGACTTCGAGCCGTCCTTCACCGTGCACAACGCCGAGAAGGACACCCGGCTGATCACCCAGGCGGGCGAGTCGGCCGGGGTGCGGCTGGACATGGTGGCGGCGGCCGGTGAGCGCCTGCGCCGCGCCGAGGCGCAGGGGCACGGCGACAAGGACATGGTGGCCACCTACTTCGCCAGCTTCGACAAGGAGTAGCCCTCGCCGGTTCCTTACAGTTCGTCCACCTCCGCGAACGTCCTGCCGCCGGACAGCCTCGGGTAGCCGGGGCCGCGGTCGAAGAAGCGGTCCGCGGGCGGGCGGAGGCGGGCGCGGAGCTCGGCGGTGCCGCGTTCGTCGATGCGGTCGCCGTCCAGGACCACGCCGTAGTCGCCCAGGGCGCCGGCGATCGAGACCTTGCCGTCGCGGACGTCGGCCGCCACCGCCCTCGGGTCGCGGTCGTAGGGGGAGCCCCAGCCGCCGCCGCCCGTCGTGCGGATGCGGATCAGGTCGCCGGCCTGGACGGGGTGGTCGTCCACCAGGCCGTCCATCTCCTTGCCGGCGATCTCCACCCGGAACGGGCGCCCGGCCAGGCCGCCGTTGACGCCCCAGCACGACAGGATCGACCGGTCGGCGATCGACATGTACGACGCGTCCCGAAGCATCCTGATGTGCTTGTCGTAGCCCAGGCCGCCGCGGAACATGCCGGGGCCGCCCGAGTCGCAGGCCAGCCCCAGCCGCTCCACCCGGAACGGCCAGCGCGCCTCGGCGAACTCGACCGGGATGTTGCGCGAGTCGGGGACGACGTGGATGGTGTCCTCGCCGTCGGCGTACCAGCGGCCGCCCGAGCCGCCGCCCAGGACCTCGCGCATCAGGTACGGCATGCCGCCCGCGTCGCTGCCGTACACGCCGGTGTAGCGGATGGTTTCCTGGTCGGCGGGCATGCGTCCGCCGGTGGCCTTGGCCAGCACGCCGGCCAGCACGCCGAGCAGGCGCAGGATGACGAACGTGCGGGCGTTCGTGGGCGCCGGGAAGACCGGGGTGAGCAGCGTGCCCTTCTCCGGGAAGACCATCTTGATCAGCGGCACGACGCCCTCGTTGACGTCGAGCTCGGCCATGCGCTCGGGCGTGTCGGCGAGGTTGCGCAGCACCGGCGCCAGCCACTTCTTCAGGAAGACGCCGTCGGCGTAGTCGCCCGCGTGGTTGATCGGGCCCTTGGCCTGGGGCGAGGTGCCGGTGAAGTCGATCGTGAGCGGCGCGTCGGCGGCGTGGTCGACGGTGAGCGTGATGCGCTGGGCGTGCAGGCGGGGCTCGTCAACGCCGTCGTGCTCGGCGTAGTCCTCCCAGACGTACGTGCCTTCGGGGATCTTGGCGAGCAGTTCCCTGCGGAAGGTCTCGGTGGTCTTGGAGACGATCGCGTCGAAGCACTCCTCGACGGCCTGCCTGCCGTACCGGTCGAACAGCTCGCCGAGGCGGCGGGCGCCCATGAGGCAGGCCGAGCACTCGGCGTCGAGGTCGCCGGCGAGGGAGTCGGGCATGCGGGAGTTGCGGGTCATGATGCGCAGCGCGGTCTCGTTCGGCACGCCCTGGTCCCACAGCTTGATCGGCGGGATCATCAGGCCCTCCTCGTACACCGAGCGGGCGTGCGAGGGCATCGAGCCGGGCACCGCGCCGCCGATGTCGTCGTGGTGGCCGAACGCCTGCACGAACGCCACCACGGCCCCGTCGTGGAAGACCGGCACGGTGACGCACAGGTCGGGCAGGTGGCCGATGCCGCCCTCGGACAGGTAGACGTCGTTGTGGAAGTAGACGTCGCCGGGCTTCATCGTCTCGATCGGGAAGTCGCGCACGATCGGCTGGACGAGCGCGCTGTAGGAGCGGCCGGTGAGCTTGCGCAGCCGGGCGTCGTGGATGCCGGCGCGGAAGTCGTGCGCGTCGCGGATCATCGGGGAGCGGGCCGTACGGGCGATGGCCGTCTCGACCTCCTGCTCGACGGAGGCCAGCGTGCCCTCGACGATCTCCACCAGAATCGGATCAATCACGTCGGATCTCCACATTTCCGTATTCGTCCACCTTCGCGGTGAAGCCCGGGTGCACGGGGATCGTCGATCCGTACTCCTCGATGACCGCCGGGCCCTGGACGGTGGCGCCCGGCCCGAGCGCGGCCCGCTGGTGGATCGGGGTGTCGCGGGTCTCCTCGAAGTGCACCGGACGGACCGAGGTGGCCCCCTCCCCCGGCTTGTCGAGCCGCCGGATCGCCGGACGGGTGATGGGACCGATGCCCGAGACGCGCAGGTTGACCCATTCGACGCCATGGCGGGGGTCGTCGCGGTAGGCGTACCCGTACAGCTTCTCGTGGGCGTCGTGGAAGGCGTCGATCACCGTGCGCGTCCAGTCGTCGTCGAGCGGGCCCGCCGGGGCGGTGACACGCACCTCGAACGCCTGCCCGTAGTAGCGCAGGTCGGCGCTGCGCACGTAGACCGGGTCGTCGAAGCCCTCGCGGTCGAGCGCCTCGGCGGCCTGGCCCTCCAGCTCCTGGAAGATCTGGGCGGCGGTCTTGAGCGCGAGGTCGCGGGTGACGTACGTGCGCACGTAGTCGTTCTTGACGTCGACGGTGAGCAGGCCGAACGCCGAGACGTTGCCCGGGTCGCGCGGGACGACGACGGCGGGCAGGCCCAGGATGTCGATCAGGCGGCAGGCCAGCAGCGGCCCCGACCCGCCGAACGTCACCAGCGGGTAGTCGCGTACGTCGAGGCCGCGCTTGACGGTGAGCTGCCGGATCGCGTTGCTCTGGTTGAACGCGCTGATCTCCAGGATGCCGGTCGCGGTGCGCTCGGGGGTGAGCCCGAGCTTGTCGGCCAGCGCCTCGACGCCCTGGCGGGCGGCGTCGGCGTCGAGCGGGATCTCGCCGCCCAGCAGGTGGGGCGGGATGCGGCCGAGGAACACGTGCGCGTCGGTGACCGTGACCTCCGAGCCGCCCTTCCCGTAGCACAGGGGCCCCGGATCGGCGCCGGCCGAGCGGGGGCCGACCTTCAGCGTGCCCTCGGGCGAGATCCAGGCCACCGAGCCGCCGCCCGCGCCGACCGTGACGATGTCGATCATCGGGATCTTGCACGGGTACCGGCCGATCGTGCCCTCGGTGGTCAGCGACGGCTCGCCGTCGATCACCACGGCCACGTCGGTCGAGGTGCCGCCGCCGTCGAGGGTGATCACCGACGGATGCCCGGCCGTGGAGGCGATCAGCGCCGCGCCGAGCGCGCCCGCCGCCGGGCCCGACAACACGGTGGTGATCGGCTGGTTGACGACCTCGCGCGCCGACAGCACGCCGCCGTTGGACTTCATCACCGAGAACGGCATGCCGAGCCGGTTGGACAGGCCGGCGATGTACCCGCGCATGGCGGGCTTGACCGCGGCGTCCACCAGGGTGGTGATCGAGCGCTCGTACTCGCGGTACTCGCGCAGCACGTCGCTGGAGAGCGAGATCACCGCCTCCGGGTGCTCGCGCCAGAGGATCTCGCGCATGCGGCGCTCGTGCTCGGGGTTGGCGTAGGAGTGCAGGAAGCACACGCCGACCGCGTTGATCCCCTTCGACCTGAGCCAGCGCGCCGCCTCGACGGCCTGCTCCTCGGAGAACGGCCGCACCTCGTTGCCGAGGTGGTCGAGCCGGCCGCCGACCGTCCTGACGAGGTGCACGGGGACGATCCGCGGCGGTTTGACCCAGAAGTAGGAGTTGCCGTAGCCGTCCGGCACACTCTGCCTGGCGATCTCCAGGATGAACTCGAAGCCCTCGGTGGTGATGAACCCGAGGTTCGCGATGCGGTCTTCGAGCAGCTGGTTCGTTGCGACGGTGGTGCCGTGGACGATGGAGGCGACGTCGAGCTCGCCCAGCTTCCCGATGCCCGCGACGAACCCGTCGGCCGGGTTCGCGGGCGTCGAGGGGGTCTTGGTGGTGACGATCTCACCGGTCTGCTCGTCCACCGCCACGACGTCGGTGAACGTGCCCCCGGTGTCCACTCCGATTCGGACGCTACGCATGGCTCCTCAGCTTCGGCGACGGCCGAGAACTTCGTCGATGACCCGGGGCGCGTTCTGGGTGCCGACGTAGGCCGCCAGGCGCACCACCAGCTCTTGGGATTTTGCCAGTTCGGCCTCGACTCTGGCCTTCCCCGACTGGCCCGCCTGCACGCCGAAATAGGCGCCCATGATCGTGCCCACCACCCCGGCCACGCCCGCGAACAGCGCGGCGAACTCCTTGGTGGCGAACACCGCGGCGCCGAAGGCGATCAGGATCGCGACGATGCCCGCCACGACGACCAGGAAACCGTACCGCCATCGGGTGGCGTCGGCCTGGGCGGCCGTCACGTCGTCCTGTGTCAGCATCGCGTCGAGCGTCGGTGGATTGTCGGTGACCACAGTTCCTCCTGATAGTCCAGGGGAGAAATGTCCCACGAGGTCATGGAACAAGCCAAGCCGCTAAGCTGGCCTCCTGTGACCGAACTGTCTGCCTTGTCAGCCGTGCCATCTGGAGCCCGGGACGCCGTACTGAAGTTCTACTTCGGCCCCATGGACTGCGGGAAGTCCACTCTGGCGCTCCAGATGAACTACAACCACGGCCGCCAGGGGCGGCGCGGACTGGTCCTGACCAAGCACGACCGCTCCGGCGGCCCGAAGGTCACCAGCCGGATCGGGCTGGGCCTCGAGGCGATCGAGGTGGAGGACTCACTCGACCTCGTCGGCCTGGTCACCTCGCACGAGCGCATCGACTACCTGATCTGCGACGAGGCCTGCTTCTACACGGTCGAGCAGATCGAGCAGCTCGCCGACCTGGTGGACGAGCACGGCATCGACGTCTACGCCTTCGGGCTGGCCTCCGACTTCAGGTCGGTCATGTTCCCCGGCGCGCAGCGGCTGTTCGAGCTGGCCGACGAGGTGTGCCGGCTGCAGGTCGAGGTGTTGTGCTGGTGCGGACGCCCCGGCCAGCTCAACGCGCGCGTGGTGGGCGGGGTGCTGGCGCGGACGGGCGAGCAGGTGGTGATCGGCGACACCGACGCCTCGCCGGTGCGCTACCAGGTGCTCTGCCGCCGCCACCACCGCTCCGGCCAGCTCGGCGAGGGCGGCGCCCCGGCCTGAGCCGGGCGCCTTGAGCCGGGGCCTGGAGCCGGTGGCCTTGAGCCGGGCGCCTTGAGCCGGGGGCTTCACACCAGCCTGACCCGCGGGCCTCACACCAGCCGGTCGAGGGCGCCGCGGAACAGGCGTCGCTCGTCCACCGGCAGGGCGGCCAGGAAGGCGCGCTCGGCCTCCTCCACGGCCGGCACCGCGAGGCGCACGGTCTCGCGGCCGCGCTCGGTCAGCTCCACCGCGTTCTTGCGGCGGTCGCCCGGATGCGGCCGCCGCGCCACCAGCTTCTTGCCCTCCAGCGCGTCGACCATGGCGACCATCGTCGTGCGGTCGATGCCGAGCCGCTGGGCCGCCTCCTGCTGCGACAGCGGCTCGGGGGCGTCGATCACCGACAGCACCGCCAGCTCCCGCCCGTCGATCCCGTAGGGCGCGAGCGCCGGGCCGGTGAACTCGGCCAGGCGCAGCGCGGCATGCTTGAGCAGGTAACCAAGGCGGCGGCTCGACACCTTCCGATTGTCGCACCGCCGCGGGCGGGGCCGTTCAGACCGCGCAGTAGCCGTCGTCGTCGCACCCGTCGGCCGGCGGGGCGAGCTGGATGATCGGCGTCTGGCCGGTACGCTCGGCGACCTCGTCGATCGCCGCCGCGAAGGTGTCCTCGGGCTGCGCGCCCGACACCGCGAACTTGCCCTCGAACAGGAACAGCGGCACCCCGCTGACCCCCAGCGCGCCGGCCCTGGCGAGCTGCTCGCGCACCTGCTCGGCGCCCTCGCCGGTGTCCTGGACGCCGACCTCGCCGGCCAGGCGGCTCAGCACGCCGGGGTCGCCGACGTTCGCGCCCTCGCTGAAGTACGCGCGGAACAGCCGGTCGGCCATCTCCTTGCCGAGCCCCTGGGCGGTGGCGACCTCGATGAGCCGGTGGGCCTCGAAGGTGTGGGAGCTGACGGCCCGCTCGTAGTCCATCTCCAGGCCCTCATCGGCGGCGGCGGCCCGGACACGTTCGGTCATCTGCCGCGCGCCCGGCCCGAACTTGCGCTCAAGGGCCGGGATCAGCGGCTCGCCCTCGACGGGGGCGTCGGGGTTGAGCTGGAACGGGCGCATGGTCACCTCGATCGTGCCGCCCTTGGCACGGAAACGCTCGGCGGCGCGGGCGAACCTGACATGCCCGATGTAACACCAGGGGCACACGACATCGGAGAAAATCTCGATTTTCACCCCATCGACAACCACGCGGCCCGCACGGCGATTCCACCGGCCGCGGGTCAGCCGGCGGCCAGCTCCTCCAGCCGGTACGGCAGGTAGGCCGAGTCGTCCACCAGGGCGGACGCGCCGCGCCACCAGCCGAACCACTCGCCGCTGCGCCACATCCAGTCGACCCGCTCGATGGCGGCCACCACGTCGCCGACGGTCCCCCAGCGCTCGCCCAGCTGCTCGCGGGTGACGCCGTGGCGGACGGCCCAGGCCCGCAGCACCCCCGCGGCGGCGGCCGGGATCTCGCGGGCGTACGGGTCGGGCTTCTCGCCGGGCAGCCGGTGGGGCCCGAGCCCGGCGGCCACCCCCCAGCTCCACTGGGCCTCGGCGGGCCTGGAGTAACGCAGCGACTGGAAGTCGAGATTGGACCCCAGCGCGTCGTCGGGACGGCGGGCGACGACCGCGTCGAGCCGGCCGCCCGCGTCGAAGTGCACCACGAGCCGCTGGCCCGGCCTGACCCCCGGCGGCAGCTCGAAGCGGTCCTCGGCCTGCCAGGAGTTGAGGTCGACCGCGGCGACGGGCCGGCCCCAGAGCTGGTCGGCGGCGTCGTCGGCGATCCAGGCGGCCAGCATCTCCAGCGCGGTCAGGTCGGTCCACGGCTCGATCGCGACGGCCGTGCGCAGCACCTCGTCGGGCGGCGGCAGCTTGCCGCCCCTGGGCCGCGTCCACCAGCCGGCGCCCAGCTCGCGGATGCCGACGAGGAGCGCGGCGATGGCGGCCAGTTCGGCCGATCGGCGGGTGAGGGAGGCGCCGAGCGCGAGCCCGAGCGCGCGGTCGGTCCGCTGGTCGCCGAACACCGGCCGCGCCTCGGCGACCAGGGACTCGGCGGTGGGGCGCTCCTCCCCCAGCAGGTTGCGTACGATGCGCCTGGCTTCGTTCCGTGCGTCTTCAGCGTGTGCCTGCCGCATACCGCCACGCTACGCCCGGAGATCCTTTTCCGCGAGAGCCGTCGTGGCGCGTCCCTCAGCCGCGCCGGCCGCTTGTGTCGCGGCCGAGCAGCCGGCCCACGGCGACTCCGGCGAGCGCGGCGGCCGCGCCCATGCCGAAGGCGGCCAGCAGCGCCCACGGGCGGGTCTCGGCGTGCCGGGCGGGAGGCCGTTCGTAGACCGCCGGGGCGGCCGGCCCGGCCGGGGTGGCGGTCGGGGCCGCCGGGGCCGGGGGTGGGGCGCTGAGGTGGCCCTCGACGGCGGAGAAGAACTCGCCCGCCGTACGTTTCGCGACCGAGCCGAGCATGCGCTGCCCGACGCCGCCGATCATCCCGCCGATCACCGCGTCGGCGTCGTAGTCCACGCGGGTGCCGCCGTCGATCTCGCTCAGCCGGACCAGGACGGTGGCCTCGACCGTGCCCGGCGCGCCCTGGCCGCGGGCCCGCAGCGTGAAGCTCTCGGGCGCGCGCGGCTCGGCCAGCGCGACCTCCCCCTGGTAGACGCCCTTGATGGACGCCACGCCCGCGTTGACCGTCATCCTGTAGGTGTCCGGCCCGGTCTCCTCCAGGCGCTCGCAGCCCGGGATGGTGCGCACGAGCACCGCCGGGTCCTGGAGCGCGGCCCACACTCGATCTCGTTGTACGCCGATCACGGCGCTGCCCGCCACCTTCATGCGGCCACTCTAGGCACCGGCGACCGGCTGGTTAAGGGCAAGACCTGCCAGTCGGGCGACGCGTCGTGTGGATCAGGGCTGGCAAGATGGTGCTCCATGTGCTGGGGGCGTGGAACGGTCATGGGCGGGGCCGGGCGTGGCGGGCTGGGGCCGGCCGTGCTCGCCGGGGTGCTCGCCGGGGTGCTGGTGGCGCTGGCCGCCGGGTGTGCCGGCGGCGGCACCACCGGCGACACCGGCGGGGTCGTGACCGGGCCGTCGGCGAAGCCGTCCGCGACCGGGGGCCCCGCGTCCCGGCCCACCCCGCAGGGCCCGCCCGGGGCGCTGCCGCGCGCCGGGGAGGTGGGCCCGATCAGGGGCGAGAACGGCCTGCCCCCGGTGATCAGCTCGATCCCCACCAAGCGCAAGGTCGTCTTCCTGACCATCGACGACGGCTGGGAGCAGGACCCCGGCTTCGTCAAGCTGGTACGCGACCGGCGCGTCCCCATCACCGCCTTCGCCATGCGCGACGCGGTCGAGGCCAAGGGCAGCCCCGACCCGGCCGGCGGCCCCGGCCGCTACGTGGGCGCCGGCAAGTGGGGATATTTCCGGCAGCTCCGCGACGTCCACGTGCCCGTCGAGAACCACACCCTCACCCATCCCGACCTGCGCCGCCTGCCCCTCGACGGCCAGCGCCGCGAGATCTGCGGCGCGGCCCAGGTGGTCGGGAAGGAGATCGGGGCCCGGCCGACGTTGTTCCGGCCGCCGTTCGGCAGCTACAACACCGACACGCTGCGGGCCGCCCGGCGGTGCGGGGTGCGGGCCGTGCTGCTGTGGACCGCCACCGTCCAGCCGGGCGGCAAGATCGCCTACCAGGTGCCCGACAAGCGCCTGCGTCCGGGCGACATCCTGCTCCTGCACTTCCGGCCCAACCTGGCGGCGGACTTCCGGGTGCTGATCGACAAGATCAGGCGGCGCGGCTTCGAGCTGGGCAACCTGCGGGCCTACCTCGACGCCACGGGCGGGGTCCGCCGGGCGGGGTAGTACGCAGTCCGCCCGGCGGGTGACGCGCCGGGACGTACCCGTACGGGATCCTCGAAAAGTAGGCAGAACCGGGGGATGTGACCAACGTCGCATCGCGATGCTCTACGGCCTGTAGTACTACTACAGGTAGAAGTACTACAGCTTGTAGAGCTATGAGCGGGTGGGGATTGATGGACGCGCTTGACCTGGCACGGTGGCAGTTCGGGGTCACCACCGTGTACCACTTCTTGTTCGTGCCCCTGACCATCGGTCTGGGCATCTTCGTCGCGGGCCTGCAGACGGCCTGGCACCGCACGGGCAAGGAGCACTACCTCAAGCTCACGAAGTTCTTCGGGAAGCTGTTCCTGATCAACTTCGCCATGGGCGTGGTGACCGGCATCGTGCAGGAATTCCAGTTCGGCATGAACTGGAGTGAGTACTCCACGTTCGTCGGTGACGTTTTCGGCGCCCCGCTGGCCATGGAGGCGCTGCTGGCCTTCTTCATGGAGTCCACGTTCCTCGGCCTGTGGATCTTCGGCTGGGACCGGCTGCCGAAGAAGGCGCACCTGGCGAGCATCTGGGCCGCCGCCATCGGCTCCAACCTGTCGGCCTACTTCATCCTCGCGGCCAACGCCTGGATGAAGCACCCGGTGGGCTACGAGGTCGTGGACGGCAAGGCCAGGATGACCGACCTGTGGGCCGTGGTGACCAACTCCACGGCGATCGCGCAGGTGCCGCACGTCATCGGGGCCGCGTTCATCGTGGCGGGCGGGTTCGTGCTGGCGGTGAGCGGCTACTGGCTGCTGCGGACGCGCGCGCCGATGTGGCGCAGCGCCGCCCGCGGCGCGCTGATCATGACGGCGATCGCGGGGGCGGTCGTCGCGGGCACCGGCGACATGTCGGCCAAGCTGATGTACGAGCAGCAGCCCATGAAGCTGGCCGCGGCCGAGGGCCTGGAGCGCGACACCGCGGGCGCGGCCTTCTCCCTCGCGCCCGGCATCGAGATCCCCAAGGTGCTCAGCTTCCTGGCCACCAACGACCCCAACGCCACCGTCCAGGGCACCGAGGACCTGCAGAAGCGCTTCGAGCAGCAGTTCGGCCCCGGCGACTACCGGCCCGACCCGACGATCGTGTTCTGGTCGTTCCGCGTGATGATCGTGTTCGGCATGGCCACCGCGGGGCTCGCGCTGCTCGGACTCTGGCTGACCCGGCGCCGGCGCGAGGTGCCGTCCTGGCTGGCTCGGGCGCTGCTGCTGGCGCTGCCGCTGCCGTTCGCGGCGGTGATCGCGGGCTGGCTGCTGAGCGAGATCGGCCGGCAGCCCTGGACGGTCGCCGGCGAGCTGCTGACCGCCTCGAGCGTCTCGCCCGGGGTGAGCCTGGCCGAGGTCGCCATCTCGCTGACCGTCTTCACACTCCTGTACGGCGGCCTGGCCGTGGCCGAGGTCGTCCTGCTGGCCAAGCACGTGCGCAAGGGCGTCGAGGAGCGGCAGCCCGCTCCCGAGGCGCAGCCGCTCGAACCGTCGCTGATGTACTAGAGGGACCAGACCATGATCAACCTGTGGTTCGTCATCATCGCCTTCCTCTGGACCGGGTACTTCGTCCTCGAAGGCTTCGACTTCGGCGTCGGCCTGCTGGCGCCGCTCCTGAGCAGGAACGCCGCCGAGCAGCGCCAGAGCCTGCAGACCATCGGCCCGGTCTGGGACGGCAACGAGGTGTGGCTGATCACGGCGGTCGGCGCCATGTTCGCCGCTTTCCCCGCCTGGTACTCCGGCCTGTTCAGCGCGTTCTACCTGCCCGTCACGCTCATCCTGGTCGGCCTGATCGTGCGCGGCGTCGGGCTCGAATGGCGCGGCAAGGTCGCCAACCCGATCTGGTGCGACCTCGGCATCCTGATCGGCAGCGGCCTCCCGGCGTTCCTGTGGGGCGCGATCTTCGCCGACGTGCTGTTCGACAGCGGCCCGGCGGCCCTGCTCGGCGGCGCGTTCACGCTGACGCTCTGCGTGCTGCACGGCGCGGTCTTCCTCGCGCTGCGCACCACCGGCCCGGTGCGCCGCCGGGCCAGGACCGCCGCCATGGCCGCGGCGGCGGTGGCCATCCCGGTGGCCGTGCTGGCCCTGTCGAACCTGGGCTCGCTGCCCGCCCTGGCCTCCATGGCCGCGCTGGCCGCCGCGGCGGCGCTGATCTGGCGGCGCAGGGAGGGCTGGGCGTTCGGCGCGACCGCCGCGGGCATCGTGCTGGCCACGCTGGCGGTCTTCATGGAGCTGCGCGTCGCGCCGCTGCCCGGGCTGACCCTGGCGGGGGCCGCCTCGGGGCCGTACACGCTGACGATGCTGAGCTGGATCGGGCTGATCACGCTGCCGTTCGTGCTGGTCTACCAGGGCTGGACGTACTGGGTGTTCCGCAAGCGGGTCATGCCGGCGGCGGCGTAGGGCTCGTCAGCCGACCGTGCGCATCTGGTTCGTGCGGTGGTCCTTCAGGTGGAGGTCGCCGCCGAGCCGCTCCTTCAGCAGCTCCAGCACCTTGCGGCTGGACAGCACGGTCCACAGGTTGCCGACCAGGTGCGGGTTGTACTCGGGGGCGGCGTCCATCCAGGCGTCCTTGCCGGACTGGCTGGCGAACGTCGTGACGAAGAACTGGCCGTCGGCGGTCCGGCAGTAGCCCGTACGGATCTCAGCGGCGTCGACCTGCATGCGCGGCTTGCAGCCGACCTTGGCGGCGAGCTGCTCGACCGTCTGGGGCGCCGCCGCCCGCGGGGCGTTCTGGCCGGCCGCCGCCGGGCCGCCGGAGCCGCCGCCGGAGCAGGCGGCGACCAGCCCGGCCAGCAGCGCGAGGACGGCCAGACGTGGAAGTGTCGTCATGTGCGGAGGTACGCACGCTAGCCCGCCCCGGTTCAGCGTCGGTTGGGCGCCGGCTCAGCGCAGGACGACGCAGCCCCGGGCGCGCAGCAGGTCGAGCACCGGCGGGTCGTCGTAGAGCTTGTTCCAGCGCAGGTCGAGCTTGCGCAGGCCGGTCAGCGCCGCGACCGCGGCGGGCAGCTCGCGCAGCCGGTTGTTGCGCAGGTCGAGATGGGTCAGGCCGGTCGGCAGCGCGGGCAGCTCGCTCAGGTGGTTGTTGCGCAGGTCGAGCACGCGCAGCTCGGTCAGCGCCGCGAGGGCGGCGGGCAGCCGGGTCAGCCGGTTGCCCTGCAGGTGCAGCTCGCGCAGGCGGCCGAGCCCGCCGACGGTCTCGGGCAGCGTCTCCAGCCGGTTGTTGTACAGGCGCAGCTCCACCAGCGACGCCATCGACCCGAGCGCGTCCGGGAGCCCGGTCAGCCGGTTGTCGGTGAGGTTGAGGTAGGCCAGCCGGTCGAGGCGGCCGAGCGCGGCCGGGACGTCGGTGAAGCCGTTGTCGCTCAGGTAGAGGTAGTCGGTGAGCGGCAGGTCGCCCACCTCGGGCGGGATCGAGGCGAGCCGGTTGTGGCCGAGGTCGAGCATGCGCAGCCGGGTCAGGCCGCCGATGGCCGCGGGGATCTCGGTGAGGGCGTTCTCGGCGAGGTTGAGGGATTCGAGCGCGGTCAGCTTCCACAGCGCGGCGGGCACGGAGGTCAGCCGGTTGCCGCCGGCCGCGAGGTGGCGCAGGCGCGGGCCGAGGTCGCCGGGCAGGCGCTCGATCCGGTTGCCGTAGAGGAAGAGGGTCTCCAGGCCGGGCGGGCAGCCGGGGACCTCGCTCAGCTCGTTGCCGTCGAGGTGCAGGGCGCGCAGCGCGGTCAGGCCGGACAGGCCGGGCAGCTCGCGCAGCCGGTTGCCGTCGAGCCGCAGCTCCTCCAGCGCGGCCAGCCCGGCCACCCGAGGGGGCACGTGCGCGATCTCGTTCCAGGCCAGGTCGATCGTCCGCACGTCGTCGGGCACGTCGGGGAAGCGGGTCAGGCCGGCGCCGGGAGCGAGCATGGCGCCGATCATCGCATACGCAGCTCGAACAGGTCCGACGGCGAGATGGGCATACGGTCGATCTCGATGCCCTCGGCGTCCTCGATCGCCGAGGCGATGACCGCCGACACCGGGATCACGCCGGCCTCGCCCGCGCCCTTGATGCCGAGCGGGTTGAGCGGCGAGGGCGTCTCCAGGTGGGCGGTCTCGATCGGGGGGATCTCGGTGGCGTACGGCATGAGGAAGTCCATGAACGAGGCGTTGACGAGCTGGCCGTGCACGTCGTACTCCATGCGCTCGTACAGGGCGCCGCCGATGCCCTGGGCCACTCCCCCGTGGATCTGGCCCTCCACGATCATCGGGTTGATCAGCCGGCCGCAGTCGTGCACGACGGCGTACCTGACGACCCTGATCTCGGCGGTGTCCGGATCGGTCTCCACGACGGCCGCGTGCATGCCGGAGGCGAACGTGGACCTGATCGGCGAGTAGAACTCGCGTCCCTCCAGGCCCGGCTCGTCGCCCTCGGCCACCGGCGGGCGGGCCGGGTCGGCCGCGCCGGAGAACTGGGTCGCCCTGGCCGTCTCCTCGTCGAAGGCGTAGCGCAGCGGGTTGGCCAGCACCGCCACCGTCGAGAGCGGGATCGCGGCGGTCGGCGCGCCCACGACGTGCACCATGCCGTCGTCGATCTCCAGGTCGGCCGGGTCGGCCTCCAGGGCGTCGGCCGCGATGCGCAGCGCCTTGTCCTTGACCTTCCGGCAGGCCAGGGCGATGGCGTTGCCGCTGACGACGGCGGCGCGGGAGGCGAAGGTGCCCACCGCGTACCCGAACCTGCGGGTGTCGCCGGTGACCACGCTGACGCGTTCGATGGGCACGCCCAGCTCGGCGGCGGCGATCTGGGCGAAGGCGGTCTCGTGGCCCTGCCCCTGGGAGGTCAGGCCGGTCGAGACGTGCACCCGGCCGTCGGAGGTGATCTGCACGTGCCCGCCCTCGTACGGGCCGACGCCCGTGCCCTCGACGTAGCAGCCGATGCCGATCCCCCGGCCCGGACGCCGCTCGAAGGAGTCCCAGCCGATCAGCTCCTTGATCATGCGGAGCATCTCCGGGTAGTCGCCGCTGTCGTAGATGAGCGGGCGGCCGTCCTGGAAGGTCATCCCCTGGTCGTAGGGGAACTCCTCGGGCCGGATGAAGTTGGCCGCGCGCACCTCGGTGCGGTCCTTGCCCAGGTAGCGGGCGATCTTGTCCATGGTCCGCTCCATGCAGAACACGCCCTGCGGGCGACCGGCCCCGCGGTACGGCGTGACCTGCACGGTGTTGGTGTAGACCGCGGTGAACTCGACCCGGTAGGCCCCCGGCTTGTACGGCCCCAGCAACTGCGTGGACGTGACGATGGGCACGATGATCCCGTACGGCGTGTAGGCGCCGTGATCATGCAGGATCGTCACGTCCAGGCCCAGGACGCGGCCGTCGTCGTCGAAGCCGACGCGTACGTGGTGGATCTGGGCGCGTTCGTGCGCGGAGGAGATGAAATGTTCCCTGCGGTCCTCGGTCCACTTGATCTCGCGGCCGAGCGTCATCGCGGCCCACGGCACCAGGATCTCCTCCGGCCACGGGTGCACGATCTTGACGCCGAAGCCGCCGCCGACGTCCGGGGCGATCACCTCGACCTGCGGCAGCGGCAGCCCGAGCGTGGCGGCGACGGCCATGCGCACGCTGGTGGAGGTCTGGGTGCTGGAGTGGACGCGCAGGTCGCGGCCGTCCCAGCGGGCGTGCACGCCGCGTCCCTCCAGCGGCATGCTGGCGCTGCGCTCGATGTCGAGCCGGAAGGCCAGCGTGTGCGGCGCGCTCTCGACGGCCTCGCGCGCGCCCCTGCCGTCGGCCCCCGGCACCTCCTGGACGAGGTGCGCCCCCACGTTCCCCGGCACGTCCTCGTGCACGAGCTGGGCGCCCTGCACCGCCTCGGCCAGGCCGACGACCGGCTTGAGCGGCTCGTAGGCGACCTCGATGAGCGCGCAGGCGTCCTCGGCGGCGTACCTGTCGGCGGCCACGACCATGACCACGGGCTCGCCGACGTGCCGGACGACCTCCCTGGCCAGCGGGTACGCCGTGCGCCCATGGGTGAGCGCCGGGTGCGGGATCAGCAGCGGCAGCGGCCGGCCCACCCGCTCGGGCAGATCCTCCCAGGTGTAGATCGCGACCAGGCCCGGCACGTCGAGCGCGGCGGACACGTCGATGTCGCCGACGCGGGCGTGGGCGTGGGGTGAGCGGACGAACGCGGCGGCGAGCGCGTCGCGGCCCAGGTCGTCGAGGAAGCGGCCCTGGCCGGTGAGCAGCCTCGGGTCCTCCCGCCGTTGCACCGGCTCGCCGAACATCCTGGTCGTCACGATCCCCCCACCCGCGGCCCGCCGGCCCGCCCGAAGCTCACGACTCCTCCGCCAGCAACTCGGCGGCGCGGTGGACGGCCTTGACGATGTTCTGGTAGCCGGTGCACCGGCACAGGTTGCCGGACACGCCTTCGAGCACCTCCTCGTGGGTGGGCGCCGGATTGTCGGCCAGCAGGGCGGTCACCGTGCACAGGAAGCCCGGGGTGCAGAAGCCGCACTGCAGGCCGTGGCACTCGGCGAAGGCCCGCTGCACCGGTGAGAGCCCGTCCGGGCCGGCCAGGCCCTCGACGGTGGTGATCTCGTGCCCGTCCACGGTGACCGCGAAGGTCAGGCACGACCGGACCGGCTCGCCGTCGAGCAGCACCGTGCAGCAGCCGCAGACGCCGTGCTCGCAGCCGACGTGCGTGCCGGTCAGGCCGAGGTCGTGGCGCAGGCAGTCGGACAGCAGGCGGCGTCCGGGGACGCTGACCCGCCGGGCCGTGCCGTTCACGGTCAGCGTGATCTCATGTTCCACCGGTCGCCGTCCCCTCCCGTGCCGCCTCGCGCAGTGCCCGTTCGGCCAGCACGCCCACCAGGTGCCGCCGGTAGGCGGCGGTGGCGTGGATGTCCCCTTCGGGGTCGGTCCCCTCCCGCACGGTCCGCGCGACGGCGGGCCAGTCGACGCTCGTGGCCGGCCGGTGGCCGCACGCGCGCGTCACGTCCATCAGGACGGGGACCGGGCCCACGCCGACGCAGGCGACCCTGGCCGCGGCGACGCGCAGGTCCTCGTCGAGCGTGACCACGGCGCAGACGCCGGCCAGGGCGTAGTCGCCGTGCCGCCGGGACACCTCCTCGAACGCCGTCCCCGCGCGCCCGCCGAGCGCCGGGAAGTAGGCCGACACGGCCAGCTCGTCCGGCCGGACGACGGACTCCATGGGCCCGACGAAGAACTCGTGCGCCGGCACGTCCCGTTCGGTGACGCCGTCGGGGGTCCAGCGGGCCAGCCGCACCGAGCCGCCCAGGACGGCCAGCACCGCGGGCAGTTCGGCGGCGGGATCGGCGTGCACCAGGCTCCCGACGACCGTGCCCCGGTTGCGGATCACGGGGTGGGCGACCAGCCGCAGCGCCTTCGTCAGCAGCGGGTGCGCGCCGGACCGGGCCACCCGCGAGTGCCGGGCCAGCGCGCCCACCCGCACCCCGTCGCCGCCCGACTCCACCGTGTCCAGGGCGGTCAGGCGGTTGATGTCGACGATGTGCTCGGGCGCGGCCAGCCGCATGTTGAGCATGGGGATCAGGCTCTGGCCACCGGCCAGCACCTTGCCCCGCACCTCGGCGAGCGTCCGCAGCGCCGCGCCGACGTCGCCGGGGGCGTGGTGGGTGAACGGCGGCGGCTTCACCCGGCCTCGCCCGGGGCCGGATGCGCTGCTCGTCCCCGGGAGCGCCCGGCTATGACCCGCAGCAGGTGGTAGCCGCCCACCACCACGACGGTGCCGAGCGCGATGCCCTCCAGGGAGAAGTCTCCGCCGATCATGTGCGTCACCGGTCCGATCGCCAGGATGATGCCCGCGCCGATCGGGACCATGTTCACCGGGTCGGCGAAATCCACCCGGTTCTCGATCCAGATCTTGGCGCCGAGTAGTCCGATCATGCCGTAGAGGATGACGGTGACGCCGCCGAGCACGCCGCCCGGCGTGGCGGCGACCAGCGCCCCGAACTTCGGGCACAGGCCGAACAGGATCGCGATCAGGCCGGCGATGTAGTAGGCGGCCGTGGAGTAGACCTTGGTGGCCGCCATGACGCCGATGTTCTCGGCGTACGTGGTGGTGGGCGAGCCGCCGACGGCGCTGGTGACGACGGTGGCGGCGCCGTCGGCGATGATCGCCCGGCCGATGTAGGGGTCGACGTCGGTGCCGGTCATCTCGCCGACGGCCTTGACGTGGCCGACGTTCTCGGCGATGAGCGCGATCACCGCGGGCAGCACGAGCAGCACGGCGGAGAACCGGAAGTCGGGCGCGTGGAAGTCCGGCAGCCCGAACCAGTCGGCCCTGGCGACGGCGTCGAAGCTGACCCGGTCGTGCGGGAAGGCCGTGGCCACGCAGTACGTGCCCTCGGCCGGGCAGGCGGCGCCGGCCGCGTCGCGCAGGTTCTGGCCGGGCAGCACGGAGGTGACCGGCCCCGCCACCAGGTCCAGCACCCAGGACAGCGCGAACCCGGTGACCAGCCCGATGAGCACCCCGACACGCCCGGCGAAGCCCTTGAACGCCACGATCACCACGAACGTCACCAGCATCGTGACCAGCGCCACCCACTGGTCCTGCCCCCAGTAGACGTCCGCGACCACGTACGCCAGCCCGAAACCGATGAGCATCACCACCGCGCCGGTGACGACGGGCGGGAAGACCCGGTGGATGATCTGCACCCCGAGCACGTGCACGGCCAGCCCGGCCAGCGCCAGCACGAGCCCGGCCACCAGGATCGAGCCGGTCACGAGGGCGTCGGCGATGCTCTGGTCGGTGCCGACGGCGGCCCTGATGGCGAACACGCCGCCGACGAACGACGCGCTGGTGCCCAGATAGCTGGGCACCTTGCCCTTCACGATCAGCAGGAACATGATCGTCGCGACGCCGGACATCATCACGGCGACGTTCGGGTCGAGCCCCATCACCAGCGGGAACACGAACGTGGCGCCGAACATCGCGATCACGTGCTGGGCGCCGAAGCCGACCATGCGCGGCCAGCTCAGCCGCTCGTCGGGCCTGACCACCTCGCCGGGCGCCAGATGCCTGCCGTCACCGTGTCTGGTCCATCCGAAAACCATCTGCGCCCTCTCTTCCGGGCCGGCGACCGTGCCTTTGCGGGCACATTAGGACCGCTGGGATGCGGCTACACGGGCATGATCTGCCAAATATCCCGCGGTCACCAGAGCGAACCTCCGTACGGAGGAAGTCGCCGGCCTCTCAGAGAGGGGGTTATCGGCCGGTTTCGGGCACCGGTTCGCGGCGCGTGGCGCGCAGCAGGTGGTAGCCGACGAGCAGCACGATCGTGCCGAGCGCGATGCCGCTGAGGGAGAACGTGCTGGTGATCGGGAACGCGACCGGGCCGATGGCGATGATGATGCCGGCGCCCACCGGGACCAGGTTGACCGGGTCGGACAGGTTCACCTTGTTCTCGATCCAGATGCGGGCGCCGAGCAGGCCGATCATGCCGTACAGGATGGTCGTGACGCCGCCGAGCACGCCGTCGGGGGTCGCGGCCACCAGCGCGCCGAACTTGGGGCACAAACCGAACAGGATCGCGATGACCGCGGCGATGTAGTAGGCGGCCGTGGAGTAGACCTTGGTGGCCGCCATGACGCCGATGTTCTCGGCGTACGTGGTGGTGGCCGGGCCGCCGACCGAGGTGGCGACCACGGTGCCGACGCCGTCGGCCATGATGGCGCGGCCCATGTAGCCGTCGACGTCCGCGCCGGTCATCTCGCCGACGGCCTTGACGTGGCCGACGTTCTCGGCGATGAGCGCGATCACGACCGGCAGCACCAGCACGATCGCCGACACCTCGAAGACCGGCCCGTGCAGCGACGGCAGGCCGATCCAGTCGGCCTTGGCGACGCCCTGGAGGTCGACGCGGAAGTGCTCGGTCACCTTGCCGGTGGCGTCGGGGGCCAGGATCTTGCCGCCCACCATGTCCCAGACCCACGACAGCACGAACCCGAAGACCAGGCCGAGCAGCACGCCGATCCGGCCGAGGAAGCCCTTGAAGACCCCGATGAACACGAACGTGGCCGCCATCGTCAGCAGCGCCACCCACGGGTCCTTGGGCCAGTAGACGTCGGCCGCGACGTAGGCCATGCCGAAGCCGATCAGCATCACCACGCCGCCGGTGACGATCGGCGGGAAGACCCGGTGGATGATCCGCACGCCCAGCAGGTGGATGGCCAGGCCACAGGCGGCCAGCACGACGCCGACGGCCAGCAGCGCGCCGGTGACGGTCGCGTCGCCGCCCCCGGCCGCCCTGATCGCCACCACGGCCCCCACGAAGGACGCGCTCGACCCGACGTAGCTGGGGATCTTGCCCTTCACGATGAGCAGGAACAGGATCGTCGCGACGCCGGACATCATCACGGCCAGGTTCGCGTCGAGCCCCATGACCAGCGGGAACACGAACGTCGCGCCGAACATGGCGATGACGTGCTGGGCGCCGATGCCGACCATCCTGGGCCAGGAGAGCCGCTCGTCAGGCTTGACGACCTCTCCCGGCGTCAGACGCTTCCCGTCGCCGTGCAGCTTCCACCCGAACACCGCGAACCCACCTCAATCTTCCGCCTGACCAGCGGCGACGTCTTCCGAAGTATGTCGGAGAGCACAATAAGGGGTGTCGCGGCCATCCGGATACGGTGGGCCGTTATTGCACGTGGATCGTGAACCCGTCGCCGCTCACCACCTGGCCGGTACGGATCTTCGCCGTCTTGCGCAGCTCGACCTCGCCGTCGACCTGGACCAGGCCCTCGGCGATGAGGTGTTTGGCCATACCGCCGGTCTCGGTGACCCCGCAGTACTTCAGCAGGTCGCACAGCGGGATGTACTCGGAACGCAGTTCGAAATCCAGATCCACGAGCCCCAAGCCTAGATGCCGCGCATGCGCAGCACGTGCAGGGCCAGGGTCAGGTTGAGCCGCAGGTGGGGGTCGTCGGTGAAGTTGCCGAGCAGGCGCTCCAGCTTCCCGATCCGGTAGCGCAGCGTGTTGTAGTGGAAGTGCAGCCGGCGGGCGGTCTCGGCGACGTTGAGGTTGGTCTCCAGCAGCACCTGCAGCGTGCGCCGCAGGTCGGCGTTCTCGGCGTCCTCGTCCCAGGCCAGCGGGCCCAGCGTCTCGCGGACGAACGCGTGCAGCTCGCCGGTGTCGTTCACCAGCGACAGCAGCCGGTAGACGCCGAGCTGGTCGAAGTGCGCGACCGCGCCCGGCCCGTGGAGCTGCCGGCCCACCCGGGCCGCCTTCATCGCCTGCGCGTACGCCTCCGGCAGCGTCCCGGCCCCCGGGCTCGGCCGCGAGGTGCCGGTCGAGAACGTCGCGGGCGGCAGGTCGGCGAACGCCGAGGCGGCGTCCTTGGCCACCCTGGCGGCGTCGAGCGAGGCGTCCACGACGGCGACGACCTCGTGCGAGAACCCGGCCACCGCGCCGCGCGGGTCGTGCCGCCGCACGGCCGCCGTCCAGCAGGACACCAGCCGGTCCTGGGCGCTGCGCTCGTCGCCGTCGGGGTCGAGCTCGGCCACCAGCACGATCACCGGCCGCGCCAGGTCCCAGCCGAACGCCCTGGCCCTGGCGTCGACCCGCTCGGGCGTGCCGGCCCGGCCGGTGAGCACGTCGCGCAGGAAGTCGGCCCGGTACTTGCTCTCGACCGCGTTGACCGCCTCCTGCCGGGTCACGACCAGCGCGGCGACGGTGGCGGCGCGTTCGAGGATGCCGATGTCGCTGTCCCTGATCGCGCCGGTGGCGCTGTAGGCGACGATCCGGCCGTGGTGGTGCCCGCCGGCCAGCACGGGGGCCGAGGCGAACGCCCGGCCGCGGCCGGGCGTGTCGGCGGCCCGCGCGGGCGGCGGCCCCTCGCGGGAGATCGACTCGCGCAGGGCGGCGACGTGCTCGGCCGCCCCGGCGGTGGCCAGGACCCGGCCGGAGCCGTCGACGGCGGCCACGGCCACGTCGAGGAGCTGGGCCACCTCGGCGGCGACCTCGTTCAGCCCGCCGCCGGCCAGCACCACGTGGACCAGCGCCCGGTGCGCCTCCTCGGCGCGGGCGAGCACGGCGGCCTGGCGGTTGAGGATGTCGGTGAGCACCTGGTTGAGGATGTCGTCGAAGCCGACGTCGTTGGGCAGCAGGATGAGCGGGAAGCCGAGCCGGTCGGCCTGCTCGGTCATCTCGGCGGGCAGCTCGTCCACGTACCGGCCGAGCTTGATCGCCAGGGCGGCCAGGCCGCGCTCGTCCAGGTCGGCGACCAGGCGGCCGAGCGACTGCGGCGTGTTGCGCAGCGGGTAGCCGGTGGTCAGCAGCAGCTCGTGCGGCTTGACCCAGGCCAGGATGTCGGGCACCTCCATCACGTTGAGCCGCTGCACGATGCGCCCGAGCCCGCTCTCCCCCGCGATCAGCCTGGCCTCGGCCAGCGTCGAGACGCCGAGCACCTCCCCGACCGAGACGCCATGGATGATCGTTCCGGTGCTGGCCAGACGCACGGGGGGCTCCATGTGGTGATTGTGACTCCACAGATGGTCTGTCAGGAAGAGCCAACCTTCCCGCTGACTGTTGGCAAATTTCTCCGTACGGAGGGTTCCGCGGCCGTTCTACGGTCAGGACCAGGGTCCGATGGGAGGTTCGGTGACCGTCAGTACTCATGCGCGGCGTGCGCGGGTCCGCGTGACGGGCGCGGCGAGCACCGCCGTGCGTCCCGTGCTGGAGGCCCCGCGCAGCCCGGCCCGGGTGCTCGCGGCGTTCTCCGCGGGGATATACCTGGAGGTCAGGACCGACTGCGAGCCTTCGGTGATCGCCCTCATCACCGGCGAGGCGGCCCGGCTGCCCAACTCGGTGCTGCTGGCCACGCCGCTGCCTCGGGTCACCGTGGGTGACGACGCCTCCGTGGGCGACCGCGGCATCGAGCTGGGCTCGCTGAGCCTCGGCGTGCGCCGCTGGTGGGACCCGGCTCCGGCGCTGGGCCCGGTCGACCCGCTGAGCCTGGCGGACGTCGTCCTGGACGGCCCCGGACGGCCCGGCCTGGCCGGGAACGACGCGGTCGAGCTGCTGGCGCGCAGTTGCGCGCAGGCCCGGCTGCTGGACGCGGTGACGGCGGCGGAACGGCTCGTGGGGCTCGGTCCAGGGCTCACGCCGAGCGGCGACGACGTGCTGGCCGGGCTGCTGGTGACGCTGAGGCACCTCGGCACGGCGACCGGCACGCGGCGGGCGGTCTGGCTGGCCGACTGGCTGGCGGCGACCGTCACCTACGACGCGCGCACCCGTACGACGCCGATCTCGGCGACGTTACTGCACTGCGCGGCCAGGGGCGAGGCCAGCCCGGAGGTGACCGGCGTGCTGCGCGGCATCGCGGGCAGGCAGGCGCTCGAACCGGCGCTGCGGCGGTTGCACCGGCTCGGCCACACCTCGGGCGCCGACCTGGCCCAGGGCATCTCGATCGGGCTGGCCTCGGTCCGGGCGTTGAGCGGGCGCCCGTGAGCGACGACCTGATCCAGCTGAGAAAAGGGACGTACCACGACTCCGTCACGTTGATGCGAATAAGTCGGGCGCTGACCGAAATGCCGGGCGTGGAGGTGGCGATGGTGGCCATGGCCACCGAGCTCAACCTCGCCATCGTCCGCGACCTCGGCTTCGAGCCCCCGCCCGCGGGCCCCGGCGACCTGCTCATCGCCCTCCGCGGCGCCGACCCCGCACGGGCCGTCGAGGAGCTGGACGCCCGTCTGACCGCGCGAGCCACCACCTCCACCGGGGCCACGGCCGCCGAAGAGCAGCCGCCGCTCACCACCCGCTCGGCCGCCAGGACGCCGGCCGACCTGGTCCTGGTGTCCGTCCCCGGCGAGCACGCCTTCTGCGAGGCCTACGACGCGGTCGAGGCCGGGCTGCCGGTGATGATCTTCAGCGACGGCGTGCCCCTCGCCCAGGAGCGGTGGCTCAAGGAGCTGGCCGAGGAGCGCGGCGTCCTGGTCATGGGGCCCGACTGCGGCACCGCCTCGATCGCGGGCGTCGGGCTCGGCTTCGCCAACGTGCTGCGCCCGGGGCCGGTCGGCCTGGTCGCCGCCTCCGGCACCGGCGCCCAGCAGGTGTCCTGCCTGCTCGACTGGGCCGAGGCCGGGATCAGCCACATCCTCGGCGTGGGCGGCAGGGACCTGTCGGCCGAGGTCGGCGGGCTGGCCACGATGCGCGCCCTGCGGCTGCTCGACGACGATCCGGCCACCGAGCTGATCGTGCTGGTCGGCAAGCCGCCCGACCCCGGCGTGGCGGAGGCCGTCCGGGAGGTGGCCGCCGGGCTGCGCACGCCGGTGGTGGAGGCGGTGCTGCCGGAGACCGACCTCACCGAGGCGGCCGGGCGGGCGCTGCGGGCGCTGGGCCGCAGCGTGCCCGGATGGCCGTCGTGGCCGGGTGCGCTGCGCGGGGAGCCGCGCAGCGTCAGGGGCCTGTACTCGGGCGGCACGCTCTGCGCGGAGGCCGCCGTGCTGGCCGGGCCCGGCGAGTTCACCGACTTCGGGGACGACGTCTACACCAGGGGCAGGGCGCATCCGATGATCGACCCGACGCTGCGCCTGGAGGCCCTGTCGCGCGTCCGGGCGGACGAGGTGGTGCTCATGGACGTCGTGCTCGGCCACGCCGCCGACCCCGACCCGGCGGCCTCGCTCGCGCCGGCCGTCGCCCGTACGCCGGCCACGGTCGTGGTGGCGCTGGTCGGCAGCGCGGGCGACCCCCAGGACCTGCACCGGCAGGCCGCGGCGCTGCGCGAGGCCGGGGCGGCCGTGTTCGTCTCCAACGCCGAGGCCGCCGGTCACGCCCGGAGCCTCCTGTGACCCCGCCCGCCGTTCGCCCGTTCGCCGTTCGTCGTGTTGCCGGGAGGGTGTCGTGAGCCTGTTGTCCGGGCCGCCGCGGGTGATCACCGTCGGCGCGGGGCTGCTCGACGAGGCGCTGACGGCCCAGGCCGTGCCGACGACGCCGGTGGCCTGGCGGCCGCCGCTGCCCGGCACCGCCGACGCCCTGGCCAGGGTGCTGGCCGACCCGCGCAGGACGGCCGCCAACGAGCTGGCCGTGCGCAGGCTGACCGGCGCGCGGCCGTACCTGGTGGGACTGCGAAGGGCCGCCGAGGTGCTGCCCGCGAGGACGTTCCTGCACGCCGGGCCGCCGATCGAGTGGGACCGCGCCTCGGGCCCGATGCGCGGCGCGCTGATCGGCGCGATGTTGCTGGAGGGCCTGGCGGGCGACGAGCGGGAGGCCGAGGCCGGGCTGGCGGCGGGCGCGGTCGCGCTGCGGCCCTGCCACGAGCACGCCACGGTGGGGCCGATGGCGGGCGTGGTGAGCCCGTCGATGTGGCTGCTGGAGGTACGCGACGAGGAGCACGGCGGCACCGCCTACTGCTCGCTCAACGAGGGCCTGGGCAAGGTGCTCCGGTACGGCGCGTACGGCCCCGAGGTGCTCGACCGGCTGCGCTGGATGGAGGAGGTGCTCGGCCCGGTCCTCGCCGCGACGCTGGCCCGTACCGGCCCGATCGACCTGCGCTCGCTGATCGCGCAGGCCCTGCAGATGGGCGACGAGCTGCACAACCGCAACCGCGCGGCCACCTCGCTGCTGCTGCGCGAGCTGGCCCCGGCCCTCGTGGAGGCCGCGCCCGCGCAGGCGGCGCAGGTGCTGCGCTTCATCAACGGCAACGACCACTTCTTCCTCAACGCGGGCATGGCCGCGGGCAAGGTGAGCACGGACGCCGCCCGCGACATCCCCGGCTCCTCGCTGGTCGTGGCCATGGCCAGGAACGGCACCGACTTCGGCGTGCAGGTCTCCGGGCTCGGCGGACGCTGGTTCACCGGCCCGGCCGGGGTGCCCGACGGCCTATACCTCGGCGCGTACGGCCCGCAGGACGCCAACCCCGACATCGGCGACTCCACGATCACCGAGACCTCCGGGCTGGGCGGCTTCGCGATGGCCGCCGCGCCCGCGATCGTGCGCTTCGTCGGCGGCGAGGTGGCCGACGCGGTACGGGCCACCCGCTCGATGTACGAGATCACGCTCGCCGAGCATCCCGCGTACCAGATTCCCGGGCTCGGATTCCGCGGCACGCCCGTCGGCATCGACGTGACGCTCGTCGCCAGGACGGGCATTCTGCCGGTCGTCAACACCGGCATCGCGGGACGCGTCGCGGGCACCGGCCAGGTCGGCGCGGGGCTGGTGGAGCCGCCCGCACAGGCGTTCACCAGCGCCTTGATCGCACTCGCCGCTGAGTAAGTGATCAGTTTGAAAAGCCGTATATCTGCACGTCAGAGCAGCTGTAAAGGGTCTTCGCCTTCCATTACTGATTTTCCGCCGATATCGTGGCGAACCTCATAATCTGCAAGTAGCGCATGGCGCACGGTGGCGCGTACGGCGATCCACCGCACGAAGTGGTCACGCTCTGATGTGACGGATGAGGCTGAATGGGGGCGGCAAGATGGCAGCCGACCGCTTGCTCGGCGGGCCCGGCCCGGACCAGGGTGCGCCGGGAGGTGACCCGCAGAGCCAGGGGCGACTGGTCGGCAGGCGTTACCGCTTGATGTCGCCGGTCGGCAGGGGCGGCATGGGCATGGTGTGGCACGCCCACGACGTGCTGCTCGACCGGGACGTCGCGGTCAAGGAGCTGATCCTGCCGTACGGGCTGGATCAGGCGGGCAAGCAGATGGCGCACCGGCGCATGCTGCGCGAGGCCAGGTCGGCGGCCCGGCTGACGCATCCGGGCATCGTCACCGTCCACGACGTCGTCGAGGAGGACGGCCGGCCGTGGATCGTGATGGAGCTGGTCCGCGCCTGGTCGCTGGAGCAGGCCGTGCGGCAGAGCGGCCCGCTGCCGGTGATCCAGGCCGCCGAGATCGGCATCCGCGTGCTCGACGCGCTCCGGCACGCGCACGCGGCCGGCATCCTGCACCGCGACATCAAGCCGGGCAACGTGCTGCTGACCTCGGACCGCGTGGTGCTGACCGACTTCGGCATCGCCGCCATCGAGGGCGACGTGACGATCACGCAGACCGGGCTGCTCATGGGCTCGCCCGCGTACGTGCCGCCGGAGCGGCTGTCCGGGCAGCCGATCGGGCAGGCGGCCGACCTGTGGTCCTTCGGCGCGACGCTGTACGCGGCCGTGGAGGGGCGGCCGCCGTACGAGGGGCCGGACGCGATCGCGGTGCTGGGCGCGGTGCTCACCCAGGAGCCGATCAGGCCGCAGCGGGCCGGGGCGCTGCTGCCGGTGATCGAGGGACTGCTGCGCAAGAACCCGGCCGAGCGGCTCACCGCGGAGCAGGTCGCCGACCTGCTGGAAGCGGTGCTGCGCGCCCACGGCTCGGCCCGTCCGCGCCCGCCCGAGACGCTGCCGGCCGAGTCCGACCCGACGCCGCTGGGGATGCTGCCGCCGCTGGAGCACCCGTCCGGGCCGATGCCCTCGCGCATCGTGGAGACCCCTTCGGGGCCGGTGCGGGTGCCGTACGACCCGCTGGCCGGCCCGGCGGGCGGGTACGCGGTGCCGCCCTACGACGGCCTGTCGAGCCCGTCGGGCAGCCATCGCACCGACCGGCTCCCGTCCCCGGCCGGCGGCTTCGACGCCTTCGGCGGCCCGTCCGGCCCGCACCGGATGGAACCGCCCGCCGAGGACCTCGACGACCTCGACGCGCCCGTCCCGCCCGCGCCGCAGCCGATCCTGCCGCTGACCACGGACAGCAGGGCGGCCGCCGTCCCGGCCCCGTGGCCGCTGGCCTCGGCCGACGAACTGCGCGAGCACTCGCGCGACCTGTCGCACGACATCAGCCACAGCCGCCTGGCGACCCTGCCCGGCTCCGGCGCCGGAGCGCGCGCCGGCTCGTCGGGCACCGGCTCCACCCGGACCGGTTCCTCGCGCACCGGCTCCACCCGGACCGGCCCCACGCGCAACGGCCCCGCGCGCAGCGGTCCTTCGCGGGCGGGCACGAGCCGCCGCAGGGTCCAGGAGGGCGACGGCCCCTGGATGCGTGGCGGCAGGCCCACGCCGTTGCTGATCGCCGGCGCGGTCGCGGGCGTGGCCGTGGTGATCGGCGCGATCGTGGTCATCCTGTCCGGCGGCTCGCCGCAGGTCTCGCCCGGCACGCAGTCGACGGCCGCCGCCAGCCAGGCGCCGCGGAAGTCCGGGCCGTCGCCGGTGCCCGACGGCTACAAGGAGCACACCCCGCCCGGCTTCGCGGCGGCGGTCCCGGACGGCTGGAAGCTGGCCGCCTCGGGGGACGCGGCCACCTTCACCGGCCCCAAGGACTCCGGCACCCGGATCGTCGTCGAGCAGGCCGCCCCGCAGGCCGACGGGCTCGCCGAGCTGAGCCGGCGCGAGGCCGACGGCGGCGTGGAGGGCTACATCCAGGTGCAGCTCCAGGCCGTCGACTACCGCGGCTGGAAGGCCGCCGACTGGGAGTACACCTACACCTCCAAGGACGGCGTCCCGATGCACGCCCTGACCCGGTACGTCACGCTCGACGACAAGACCGCCTTCACGATCGCGTTCGACATGCCCGAGCTGAAGTGGGACGACCAGGCCGGGGCCCGCAAGGTGTTCCTGGACACGTTCCGCCAGACCACCTGACCCATATTGCACTGATCATTCCAAAACGTGCTAGCGTGCTCGTCATGGCACGACCACGGACGTTCGAGGAGGACCGCGCCGTCGAGGCGGCCATGCGCGCGTTCTGGGACGCGGGCTACGAAGGCACCTCGACCCAGGACCTGTGCGAGGCCACCGGCCTGGGCCGCAGCAGCATCTACAACACCTTCGCGAACAAGCGCGACCTCTACGAGCGGGCCCTGCGCCGCTACCAGGAGGAGCGCACGTCCGCGCTGATCGAGCTCATGGCCTCCGACGCGCCCGCCGTGGAGAAGATCAGGACCGTGCTGTGGCAGGCGGTCGACCCCGGCGCCGGCGACCCGGCCGGCTGCCTGGTGGTCAACGCCCTGGTGGAGCTGGCTCCGCACGACCCGGAGATCGCCGTCCTGCTGCGCCGCGACGGCGAGCGGCGCGTGGAGGCGATGCGGGGCGCGATCGAGCGCGGCCAGGCCCGCGGCGAGATCGCCGCGGACAAGGACGCCCTGGCGCTCGCGCACTTCGTCGTGGCCACGGTCAGCGGCCTGCGCGTCGCGGCCCGGGGCGGGGCGGGCCGGGCGGTGCTCGAATCCATCGCGACGACGGCGCTGACCGCTTTCTGACCCCCACCCACCTGCTTTTTTCGTGCTCGAGTTTTGTACTGAGCGTTCTAAAATAGAGGAGTTCTCATGCCGCTGGCGGTGTTCATCCTGGGGCTGGCGATCTTCGCCCAGGGGACCTCGGAGCTCATGCTGGCCGGACTGCTGCCGGAGATGGCCGCCGATCTCGGCGTGTCCGTCCCCGACGCGGGGCTGCTGATCTCGGCGTTCGCGATCGGGATGCTGGTGGGGGCGCCGGTGCTGGCCGTCGTGACGATGCGCTGGCCCCGCCGGACGGCACTGCTGACGTTCATGGCGGTCTTCGCGCTGACCCACGTGGCCGGAGCCCTGACCACCAGCTACGGCCTGCTGTTCGCCACCCGCGTGGCGGGCGCCTTCGTCTACGCCGGGTTCTGGGCGGTCGCGGCCTCCACGGCGGTCGGCCTGGTGCCGCCGAACGCCAGGGGCAGGGCGATGAGCATCGTGGCGGGCGGGCTGACCGTGGCCACCGTCGTCGGGCTGTCCCTGGGCACGGTCATCGGCCAGCACCTCGGCTGGCGCGCCGCGTTCTGGGCCGTGGCCGCGCTGTCGGCGCTGGCGGCCCTGGGCGTGCTGGCCACGATCCCCGGCGGCCGGCCGGAGCGGGAGTCCGCGCCGGGCGTGGCCGAGCAGCTCCGCTCGATGCTGAGCCCGCGCCTGTGGCTGGCCTTCGCCACCACCGCCCTGGCGACCGGCGGGCTGCTGGTCTCCTTCAGCTACCTGAGCGCGATGCTCGTCGACACGACCGGCCTGCGGGCCGCCTGGGTGCCCGCCGTCCTGGCGCTGTACGGGGTCGGCGCGGTGATCGGCATCACGATCGGCGGGCGCACCGCCGACACGCGCCCCTTCGCGACCCTGTACGCGGGCATCGCCGGGCTGGTCGTGACCTCGGTCCTGCTGGCCCTGGCCGCGCCGGTCGCGGTGCTGGCCGTGCCGCTGGTCCTGCTGCTCGGTGGGTTCGGCTTCGCCACCAACCCGACGCTGAACACCCGCGTCTTCGCCCTGGCCAAGGACGCCCCCACGATGGCCGCCGCGATGAACGTCTGCGCCTTCAACGTCGGCATCACCGTCGGGCCGTGGCTCGGCGGGCTGGCCATCGGGGCGGGCGCCGGATACCCGTCCGTCGGCTGGATCGGCGCCGCGCTCGGCGTGGCGGCCCTGGGCGTGGTGGCCCTGTCCGCCCGTCCGGGCCGGGAGCCGGTCGCCGCGGCCCACCGGGCCGAGGCCGTCCCGAGGCCGTGAGGTACGGTCCTGGCCATGGAACTGGCGAGCATCCACTTCTATCCCGTCAAGTCCACCGCGGGGCACGACGTCCATGAGGCCGAGGTGCAGCCGTGGGGGCTGGCCGCCGACCGGCGTTACCTGGTGACCGACGGCCAGGGCGGCCTGCTGACCGCCCGCGAACACCCCATGCTGCTGGCCTGCGTGGCGCAGCTCGACGGCGACACCCTCACGCTGACCGGCCCGCACGCGCCCCCGCTGCGGGTCACCCCCACCATGCCCGCCGTCATGACCACCGTGGACGTCTGGCGCACGCCGGTCGAGCTCACCGACTGCGGCGACGACGCGGCGCGCTGGTTGTCGGACCTGATCGGCCGCCCGGCGCGGCTGGCCTGGCTCGACGACCCGACCCGCCGTCCCGTCAACCCCGAGTACGGCCTGCCCGGCGACCGGGTGAGCCTGGCCGACGGCTACCCCCTGCTGCTGACCACGACCGCCTCCCTCGGCCGGCTCAACGACTGGATCGCCGAGACGGCGGCCGAGCGCGGTGAGGAGGTCCCCGCGCCGCTGCCCATGCACCGCTTCCGGCCCAGCGTGGTGATCGACGGGGTGGAGCGGCCGTTCGCCGAGGACGACTGGAAGCGGCTGCGCATCGGCGCGGTCACCTTCCGGGTGACCAAGGGCTGCGACCGCTGCGTGCTGACCACGATCGACACCGCGACGTACACCAAGGGCAAGGAGCCCATCAGGACGCTGTCCCGCCACCGCAAGTGGGACGGCAAGGTCTGGTTCGGCATCAACCTGATCCCGGACGCCCCCGGCACGATCACCGTGGGGGATTCCGTCACCATCCTCTGAAAAGGGCACCTTTCCCAATAGAAATGGATGCCTGTCCTCTTTGGGTGGATGTCGGGGGCTATGCGAGACTTCACAGGTGACCAGCACCCCCACGAAACCCCCCGTTGCCCTGCCTGACCTCGCCGGCGTCCAGCGTCGAACCCTGGTCGTCCTGTCCGCCGCGCAGATCGTGGGCGGTGTGGGGGTGGCCGTCGGGCTGGCGCTCAGCTCGGTGGTCGTGGACGAGCTGTCCGGCTCGACCGTGATCAGCGGGTTCGCCGGAACGGCGACCGTGCTCGGGGCGGCGCTGCTCGCGCTGCCGACCGCGCGGCTGTCGAGCCTGGGAGGCCGCCGGGTCGGCCTGTCGCTGACCTACCTGGCCGCGCTGGCGGGCTGCGCGATCTCGGTGGCCGCGATCAGCCTGGGCAACTGGCCGCTGCTGCTGGCCGGCCTGGTGCTGGTCGGCGGCGGCAGCGCGGGCAGCCTGGCGGCCCGCTACTCGGCCACCGACCTGTCACCAAAGGGCCACGCGGCCCGGCACCTGTCGCTGGTGGTGTGGGCCTCGACCGTCGGCTCGGTCGCCGGGCCCAACCTGGCCGAGCCCGCCGACCGGATGGGGATCGAGGCGGGGCTGGCGGCCAAGGCGGGGCCGTTCGCCTTCGCGGCGCTGGCGTTCGCCGTGGCGCTGGTGATCATCATCGGCGGCCTGCGCCCGGACCCGCTCAAGCTGGCCCGCGAGCTGGACGGCGCCCCCGAGCCCGGCCCCGGCCGCCACCGCACGATCAGGACGGGCCTGCGCACGCTGCGCGAGACTCCCATGGCCCGCCGCGCGCTCGTCATGATCGCGGTGGCCCACACCGCGATGGTCTCGATCATGTCGATGACCCCCGTCAAGCTCCACCACGACGGCTCGAACCTCAACGTCATCGGCTTGGTGATCAGCCTGCACATCGCCGGCATGTACATGTTCTCGCCGGTCGTGGGCTGGCTGGCCGACCGGGCGGGCAAGGTGCCGGTGCTGGTGCTCGGCTCGGCGCTGCTGCTGGCCGCGGCCGTCCTGGCGGGCACGGCGGGGCACCGGGTGTGGCAGGTGACGACGGCCCTCATCGTGCTCGGGCTCGGCTGGTCGTGCGGGCTGGTGGCCGGGTCGGCGCTGGTCACCGAGTCGGTGCCGATCGACCGCCGGCCCGCCGTGCAGGGCCTGTCCGACCTGCTGATGAACGTCTGCGGCGCCACCGGGACGATCATCGCGGGCGCCATCGTGGGCATCCTGTCCTACGGCGTGCTCGGCCTGGTCGTCGGCGTCATGGTCACCCTGGCCGGGCTCTGGCTGGTCTCGGCCCGGTACCGCGACCGCGCCCGACCGGCCTGAACGCTCACTTGGCGGCGCCGTGGCAGCCCACGGCGACGGTCTCCAATCGGTCACTTGGCGTCGCCGTAGCACCCCACGGCGACGGTCTCCATCGGGAAGCGCACCGGGGTCGAGCCGAACAGCAGCCTGCTCGCCTCGGCCGCCGCCGCCGTCACCGCCGCGGCGACCTCCTCCGCCTGCTCCAGCGGGCAGTGCACCATGACCTCGTCGTGCTGGAAGAACACCAGCCTGGCGGGCTCGGGCAGCAGCCCGCGCAGCACCGCCAGCAACGCCAGGGCCCATTCGGCCGCGGTGCCCTGCACCACGAAGTTCCTGGTGAACCTGCCCCGGTCGCGGGCCGCCCGGCCGCCCTCAGGGCCGGACACGAGCTCCTTCCACCGCCCGGACGGCGGCGGGCTGGTACGCCCGAGCCACGACCGCACCAGCCGCCCCTCCTCTCCCGCCTTGGCCGCGTCCTCCACGAACTGGTACGCCTTGGGGAAGCGCTGCCGCATGACGGCCAGCAGCTTGGAGGCGTCGCCGCTGGTGCCGCCGTACATGGCGGACAGCATCGCGATCTTGGCGTTCCCGCGCTCGCCGCCGAACGACTGGGCCAGCGCCGAGTACAGGTCGATCTCCCCCGCCGCCCTGGCCAGCCCGCCGTCGCCGGCCATCGCGGCCAGCACCCTCGGCTCCAGCTGGGCCGCGTCGGCGACGACAAGCGTCCACCCCTCGTCGGCCACCACGACCCGGCGCATCACCTTGGGGATCTGCAGCGCCCCGCCGCCGCTGGTCGCCCACCGGCCGGACACCACGCCGCCGACGACGTACTCGGGGCGGAAGCGCCCGCCGCGCACCCACTGGTCGGCCCACACCCAGCCGTGGAAGCTGTAGAGCCGGGCCAGCTCCTTGTAGGCCAGCAGCGGCGCGACGGCGGGGTGGTCGATCTTCTTCAGCTCCCACGACCGGGTCGTCTTCAGCGCCACCCCGGCCCCCTTGAACGCCTTGACGAGCTGCTGCACCGAGTCGGGGTTGACCGGGCGCCCGAAGGCCGCCGCCACCTCGTCGGCCAGCGCCTGGAGCTTGGCCGGGCGCATGCCGTGCACGGGCCGTGGGCCGAGCATGTCGGTGAGCAGCGCGTCGTGCACGTCCCGGCGCCAGGGCATGCCCTCGTGCGACATCTCGGCGGCGACCAGCGCGCCCGCGGACTCGGCGGCGACCAGCAGCCGGAAGCGGCCGGGCTCGGGCAGCTCCTCGATCCGGCGGAGCTGGTCGGCCAGCACCTCGGCCACCGCCTCGGCGGGCAGCGGCTCGGGCGCGAACAGCGTGCCGGGCACGCTCGGCTGGTCGTCGGGCACCGGCAGGCCGTGCAGCCGGGCGTGGGCGGCCCGCGCCGAGCGCGGCTCGCCGTAGCGGCCCTCGTGGGCGAGCAGCAGCCCTTCGGTGAGCGCGAGGTCGTGGCAGCGCGCGACCCGCACGCCCTGCTCCAGCAGCGGCGGGTACGTCTCCCGCGTGTCGGCCCAGACCCACCGCGGCCCGCCTCCGGACTCCAGCTCCCGCACCGCGGACGCCGGGCCGGCCGCGCGCCGGGCCCTTCCACCGACGGGGAGCACCGTCTCCCCCGCTACCACGACATACACGCACATAAGGGTGCCAAACAGCTACGACAAATCGATGTGCACCTCGTCCTCCAGCGGCGGCCGGAGCTCCTGCTCCAGGCAGCCGGTGGCGGCGAAACAGCGCAGGGTCAGCCGGTCGGGCGTGACCGACACGTGCAGGAACTGCTTGAAGAACGGCGGCTGATCCCAGTCGGACAGCTCCGACAGGAAGCGGTGGAACACCTTGTCCACCGGCAGCCTGAACGGCCACGGCCAGGCCCCGAGCAGCCGCGCCGCCCAGCGCATCCGCCGGGTGACCGTGACGGCGCCCTCGACCGGCCGGGCCGGCCGGTTGCCGATCTGGCTGGACATGATGCACACCGCCTCGTCGGGGGTGAGGCAGAGCCACTTCATCCGCAGCCGGCGGGCGTAGAGCTGGCTGTAGAAGGACAGCGAGTCGCCGCGCAGCGGGTAGCACTTGAACTCGTCCTCGGCCACGCCGGCGACGTCCACCCTGCCGATGATGTGGGTGGCGTGCATGAAGGCGCCGCCGCCGCCGGTCACGATGTACTGGATCACCCGGTCGCCCACCTTGACCGGATAGCGCTGGTAGTTGTGCACGTCCCCGCCGATGGCCGCGACGTACCGGTGGGCCGGGTCGCGCACGATGTCATCGATCGTGCCGCCTTCCTCCAGCGGTGACGGCTTGTGGACGTTGCCGGTGTAGATGGGCTTCCCGGTCACCAGGATCTTCGGCCGCGGGTCCAGCGAGACACGGCGCAACCAGGCCGTCTGCGCCTTGTCCAGGACGTTCTTGATGCCGGTGTCCACGCCCACGACCAGCAGGCTGTCGCTCTCGATCACCCAGTACGGCGCCGGCTGCGCGGCCTGCTGGGCCGGCCGCCCCCGGAGCTTGCGCGCCTCGGCCAGCCTGCCCTCGTCGATCGTCTCCGGCTTGCGCCACAGCAGCCCGCGCAGCCCGCGGTCCGGCGTCGGCTTGAGCGGCGGGGCGTCGCAGAAGACCCGCATGAAGCCGCCGAGCCCGTCGTACCAGTCGTGGTTGCCGGGGATCGCGTAGATCGGCGCCTCGTAGTCCTTGTACGGGCGGAAGAACTTGTCCCCGTACTCGTTGCCCGACCCCGTCGGGTAGATGACGTCGCTGGCGATGACCGCGAACGAGGTGTCCTGCCCGAGCCTCAGCATCCCGGGGACGACGGCGTACTGGGAGGCGTCGCCCTCGCCGGTGTCGCCCAGAATCAGGAAATTGAAATTTCCCCCGACGCCGGGCTTGATGCGAAATTCCGGATCTATCCCGCGGGCTTCCTGTGCCGCGATCCACCGTTTCCGCACCTCCCCCGAAGGATCACCGAACAAGCTCGCCAGGATCTCGTTCCTGGACAACCAGAGTGTGCGTAAATTCAGCCAGGTGAATCCGCCCTTGTCCGGTCTGAGCTGGGCAAACGTCCCCGGTTCCGCACAGGCCCAGCCGGCCCCCGCCTTCGACACCCGTGAGGAATGCTGCTTCCCGCGCTCGGCCGCGACTTCCACCATGACCACATCTTTACCGGCATCCACCATTCGCGCACACTCCACTCTCCGTACTCCCGGAAACACAGATGGTGCGGCATGGTGTAACCTCACGTCCCCAAGCAAGCCCTTGGGACGCGGAGGTGGGCTCCCATGAACCGGAACGGCCCGGACGACGCGACCCGGATGGGCAGCCCCGACGCGGCGGCCGTGCAGGCGTTACTCGCCTACGCGCTCACCCTCCCCCGGCGGGGCGGCCGGGGCGTCGACCGGGCGCGCGAGGCCGTCGCCCAGAGCCGGGCGCTGGCCGCCCGCTCCCCCGCCGAGTACACCGGCCTGCTGGCCCACTGCCTGCGCACGACGGCCAGGCTGCTGCTCGACCGCTCCCGCGCCACCGAGGCGCTGCCCATGGCGCAGGAAGCGGTGGCGCTCAGCCGCGGGCTGGACGGCGGCCACCTCGCGGTCTCCCTCTACCGGCTGGCCGAGGCGTACGAGGCACTCCACCGCTACAGCGACGCCGCAGAGACGCTGGCGGAGGCCGATCAGATCCCCGGCGGCGACTGAGGGACGAGCACCCCCGGGTTGAGTATCCCGGCCGGGTCCAGCCGGTCCTTGACGGCCTGGAGCACGCCCACGCCCAGCGGGCCCAGCTCCGCGCCGTAGGCGTCCCGGTGGTCGCGGCCCACCCCGTGGTGGTGCGAGATCGTCCCGCCGGCCTCGACGATGGCCGCGTTCACCGCCTCCTTGGCCCGCTCCCACTGCTCGACCGGGTCGCCCTGCTGCGGGGTCACGACGGTGAAGTACAGCGAGGCGCCGGTCTCGTACACGTGGGAGACGTGGCACATGACCAGCGGCGAGCCGAGCGCCCCGAGCAGGGCCAGCCGGACCGCGTCGTACAGACGCGGCAGGTTCGACCAGAAGCCGGCCGTCTCCAGGGTCTCCACGGTGGCGCCCGCGCCGAGCAGCGAGTCACGCAGGTACGGCGCGGAGAAGCGGCCGTGCTCCCACGCCTGGCCGGGCTCGGGTCCCAGCGGCTCGCCGCCGTGCCGGGCCAGCACCGCGGCGGCCGCGGCGTGCCGGTGGCCGATCCAGTCGCCCTCGACGCCGAGGATCACCAGGCAGCCGGAGCCGCCGCCGCCGATCGCGTCCGGCCGGGCCAGGCCGATCATGGTCTCGGTCTCGTCGGAGAGCCGCAGCACGGTGGGAAGCGGGCCTTCCTGGGCGAGTGCCCGCACGGCGGCCGTCCCCGCTCGGAACGACTCGAACCGCCAGCCCTCGTAGCGCCGCTCGGCCGGCCTTCTGCGCACCCGCAGCCGCAGCGACGTGATGACGCCGAACGCCCCCTCCGAGCCGAGGACGAGCTGGCGCAGGTCGGGCCCGGCCGCGGACTTGGGCGCGCGGCCGAGCTCCAGCGTCCCGGACGGCGTCGCCAGGGTGAGGCCGACGACCATGTCGTCGAAGCGCCCGTACCCGGCCGAGGCCTGGCCGCTGGAGCGGGCCGCGGCGAAGCCGCCGAGCGTGGCGTACTCGAAGGACTGGGGGAAGTGCCCCAGCGTGAGGCCGTGCTCGGCGAGCAGCCGCTCGGCCTCGGGGGCGCGCACGCCGGGCTCGAAGTCGGCCACCATCGACTCGGCGTCGACCGAGCGGAGCCGGTCGAGCCTGCCCAGGTCGAGCGCGATCACGCCGGTGAAGCCGGCCCGCGCGGCCACGAGCCCGCCGACGACGGAGGTGCCGCCGCCGAACGGCACGACCGCGACCCGCTCGGCCGCGCACAGCCGCAGCAGCTCTTCCACCTCGTCGTGCGAGCCGGGCAGCACGACCGCGTCGGGGGCGTCGGAGCCGTCTCCCGCGCGCATCCGCAGCAGGTCGGGCGTGGACTTGCCGCGCGTGTGCCGCAGCCTGGCCTCGTGGGAGGTCAGCACGTGCGCGGGCCCGGTGACGGCCGCGAGCGCGGCCAGCACCGGCTCGGGCAGCGCGACCGGGGGCAGCCGGACCTCCTCGATGGCGGCGGCCGGGGTCTCGGGCGCGCGCACGCCGAGCAGGTCGTGCAGCAGCTTGCGGATCTGTTCGGGCAGCTCGCGGGCCTTGGCGGGGTCGCCCCAGCCACTCCACAGCATGGGTTCACCGGTCACGCATACACTGTGACACATGACGTCGAATCGTCACAATGAGGGCGTGCTGGACGCGGCCCGCGCGTGCGTGCTGGCCTACGGCGTGCGCAGGACCACGCTCACGGACGTGGCCAGGCGGGCGGGCGTGTCGCGGATGACGATCTACCGCCGCTGGCCGGACGTGCGCTCGCTGGTCGCCGACCTGATGACGCGGGAGTGGGTCGCGGTCGTGTCGGGGCTCGACCTGTCCGACCCGGTGCCCGCGATCGTGGCGGGCGTACGCGGGCTGCGCGGGCACCCGCTGTGGCGGAAGATCGTGGAGGCGGACCCGGAGCTGCTGCTGCCGTACCTGCTGGACCGGCGGGGGGCGAGCCACGAGGCGGTGCTGGCCCTGCTGGAGCCGGCGGTCGGCGGGCCGGCCAGGGCGCGGGCCGTGCTGCTGGTCGCCCAGTCGTTCCTGCTGTCGGCCCCCACGATGCTCGACCCCGTGACGCTCGACGACCTGGACGCCGAACTCACCGCCCTGCTGGAGGCCTACCTTGGATAGCTCGCTGAACGCCCGCAGAAGGTCGTACGAACTGGGCGTGGTCGCCGCCGAGCGGCTGGACGTGCTGGTGGTGGGGCTCGGCGCGACGGGAGCCGGCGCGGCCCTCGACGCCGCCTCCCGCGGGCTGAGCGTAGCGGCGGTCGACGCGCACGACCTGGCTTTCGGCACGTCGAGGTGGAGCTCCAAGATGGTCCACGGCGGGCTGCGCTACCTGGCCAAGGGCCAGGTGGACGTGGCCTACGAGAGCGCGGTCGAGCGCGGCATCCTGCTCAGGACGACGGCTCCGCACCTGGTCAAGGCCCATCCGTACCTGCTGCCGCTGACGCCGGCGGTCTCCCCGCGGCAGGCCGCCCTGGTGATGACCGGCTACCGGCTCGGCGACGGGCTGCGGACCGCCGCGCGCACGCCGCGCCGCCTGCTGCCCGGCCCCACGCGGCTCGGCGCGGCGCGCGCCCACACGCTCGCGCCGGTGCTGGCGCGCGACGGCCTGCGCGGCGGCCTGCTGTCGTGGGACGGCCGGCTGCTCGACGACGCCCGCCTGGTCGTGGCGCTGGCCAGGACCGCCGCCGGGCACGGCGCCCGCGTCCTGACCCGCTGCCGCGCCCTGCGGCTCACGGACGAGGGCGCCGAGGTGCGCGACGAGCTGACCGGCGAGCGGTTCACCATCCGGGCCAGGGCGGTGGTCAACGCGACGGGCGTGTGGGCCGGGCAGCTCGACCCGGCGGTACGGCTGCGGCCGTCCCGGGGCAGCCACCTCGTGCTCGACGCCGGGACGCTGCCGGGGCTGATCGCCGGCATGCACGTGCCCATTCCCGGAGAGAGCAACCGATTCGCGCTCGTACTCCCCCAGGGCGACGGCCGCGTCTACGTCGGGCTGACCGACGAACCGGTGGACGGGCCGGTGCCCGACGTCCCCGAGGTGCCCATGAAGGACGTCACAGCGCTCCTGGAGGTGCTGAACGGCATTCTGGAGACTCAGGTGACCCCTGAGGCGGTCGCGGGCGCGTACGCGGGCCTGAGGCCGCTCCTGGCCGCGGACGGCCGCACGGCGGACCTCTCCCGCCGGCACGCGGTCCTGTCGGACGGCGGTGTGGTCACGGTCGTCGGGGGCAAGCTCACCACATACCGGCGAATGGCCGAGGACGCCATCGACCGGGCCGTCTCCCTCAAAGAGCTCAGCGCCGGACCGAGCCGGACGAAGCAGATCCCACTGGTCGGCGCGGGCCCGCAGCCGGACGGGGTGCCGCCCCGGCTGGCCGAGCGGTACGGCAGCGAGGCCGCGGCGGCGTACGAGCTGGTCAAGGCCCACCCCGAGGAGGTCGGGCTCGGCCTGACCGAGGGCGACCTGCTCTGGTCGGTCCGGCACGAGGGCGCGCTCGACGAGGCCGACCTGCTGGACCGCAGGACCAGGATCGGCCTGGTCGCCACCGACCGCGACCGGGCGCTGCCCGCGACACGCGACGTGCTCGGGATCACCTGACCCCGACCCCAAACCCGCCAATGCGTTAGGTTATCCTTACCTAATTCGTCGGGAAGGGGGAGGCGTTGGCGAGGGGATGCGAGCATCCGGCGGGCTGCCACACGGGAGCCATGCCCACCCTGGCCAGCGCCACCGTGGGAGCCCGGCTCTGGCTGCTCGTCGAGTACGCCGGCGCGTGGCCGTCCCACCTGGAAAGCTTGCAACTTCCTGAAGAAATCTCCGAACTCGTGCGCAGAGCGCTCGAACGCGGTATCAGGCCCCAGCTCATCAGGCGTCCGGGCAGGCGAACCCGCCAGCGGGACCAGGGCATCCGTGTGCTATTGGCGTACGCGGCGGGCGACCACCCCTGGTTGGCCAGCGGTGTCGTCGCAGGTCCGGACGATCTTGACCTGGACGCCTTCGTGGCCGGAGTGCTCCCGGAGTCCTGCATACTTGATGACGAGCCGGTATTTCTGGTCTGCACGCACGCCAAGCGCAATGCGTGCTGCGCCCGCATTGGACTACCCCTCGCTCGGTCGCTGGCCGAATCTTTGCCCGACAGAGTGTGGGAAACGTCACACGTTGGCGGCGATCGCTACGCCGCCAACCTCGTGTGCTTGCCACACGGAATTTTCTACGGCAGCATGTCTCAGGCTGCTGCACTGGCAGCGGCTAACGCGTACCGGTCGGGCGAGGTCATCCTCGACCGTCTCCGGGGGCGCGCAGGCATCCCTGAGCCATTGCAAGCCGTCGAGCATTTTGCCCGAGCCCATACGGGAGAGTGCTCCGTCGGCGCAGTGGCCGTGGAATCCTCCAGGTCGGACGGCGACGTCACCGAAGCAGTCGTGCGCTGCGGAGACGTCCGGTTCCAGGTTGTGGTTGAGCCATCGGCGTTCACAGCGCCGTGTGGTACGGCTTGCGCCGAGACGATCACCACCTACCGGCTGGTTTCGCTGGACAGGCTCACGCCTGTGCGGTACGCCACGCCCGCCCTCGCCTGACTAGGGAACATCACGGCCCGTCCTTGCGTTGGAACAGTGACGCCAAAAGCGTCCAATGCGGCTCAATTACCGAAATACCTCTCACGAAGGTGGTTTTCTCATGTCTCAGGTACGTCGGCAGCTCGCCCGCCCGCGCCCCAGCTGGGGTTGGCAGGATGATGCCGCGTGCCGGGGTGAGGATCTCGTGCTCTTCTTCGGCCCCGACGGGGAGCGGCAGCCCGAGCGTGACGTACGTGAGCGGAAGGCCAAGGCGATCTGCGCCGGGTGCCCTGTCCGCAACGAGTGCCTAGACTACGCGCTGTCCCGGCCGGAGAAGTACGGCACGTGGGGCGGTCTCAACGAGGACGAGCGCGCCAGCGAGCGTCGCCGTCGCATGCGCCGCGCCGCCAGCGCCGGCATCTCCGCCGCCTGACACACCTCGGCAGCATCAACGATCATCGCGTGATCACTCAGTTGTCCCGATGAACCGGAGCCTGGCCTTCCATGCCCAGGCTCTGGCGAACCCGGTCGGGGCAACTGCCTGATCAGGCCCGAGATCGTCATCCCGCACAAAGCATCGCCCGGCCACCCCCGCCCGACCCAGGGCAGGGGTGGCCGTCGCGTTTCCCATCGTCCGCGCCTTTCGTCCAGGCATGTGCGCAGGTCATCGGGCTCGGGACTGACTGGCAATGATGTCCGATTCATCCATGAGCGTCCCTGTAGGTCGTCTCGTGTTCGGAATGCCGTCATGTGCCGCCTCTAGCGTGCCCGCCATGAGACGCATCACCACTCTGACGTGCGCGGCGGCCGTCGCGCTCGCCCTCGCCGCCCCGGCCACCGCCGCCATGGCCGATCCCGCCCGGCCCGAGGACCGCGGACCCGCCACGTTCGGCCGGGCCACGCTGACCGGCTTCGCCGCGCTGCCCGCGCAGACCTACGTGCCCGGCAGCGAGCCGTCGGGCTCCCTCCTCGGCACCGCGCCGGTCAACGGCGTCACCCCGCCCTTCCCCGGCCAGCCCGTGCAGGGCTTCAGCGGCATCGCCCGCCGCCATGACGGCACCTTCGACGTGCTGTCCGACAACGGCTTCGGCAACAAGGCCAACAGCGCCGACTTCCTCCTGCGCGTGCACCGCGTCAAGCCGGACTTCGCCGCCAAGAGGGTCGAGGTGCTCGGCGGCTTCAACCTGAGCGATCCGCGGGGGCTCGTCCCGTTCGCCCTGACCCGCAAGGACCGCACGCTGACGGGCTCCGACTTCGACGTCGAGTCGATCGTGCGCGCGACGGACGGCACGTACTGGATCGGCGACGAGTTCGGCCCGTTCCTGCTGCACTTCGACCGCAAGGGCCGGCTGCTCGACGCCCCGGTCGAGCTGCCCGGCGTCAAGGCCCCCGAGAACCCGTGGCTGAACGGCGCCCAGCCCGACCTGGCCAGCTCCAAGGGCTTCGAGGGCATGGCCAGGTCGGTGGACGGCCGCCGGCTCTACCCGCTGCTCGAAGGCACGGTGAACGGCGACCCCGCGGGCACTCTGCGGATGAACGAGTTCGACCTGCGCAAGCGCGCATACACCGGGCGCACGTGGACGTACCGGCTGGAGGACCCCTCGCACTCCATCGGTGACGCCGTCGCCGTGGACGCGAACCGCTTCCTGATCATCGAGCGGGACAACCTCCAGGGCGACGCGGCCAAGGTCAAGCGCGTCTACCTGGCCGACACGCGCGACAGGGACCACGACGGCGCCCTGGACAAGACGCAGGTGGCCGACCTGCTCGACCTGGCCGACCCGCGCGGCCTCGGCGGCACGCCCGGCACGTTCAGGTTCCCGTTCCAGACCATCGAGGACGTCGTCGTCCTCGACGACCGCACCCTCGGCCTCCTGGACGACAACAACTTCCCCTTCTCCAACGGCCGTACGCCGGGCCGTCCCGACGACAACGAGTTCATCACCGTCCGGCTCTCGCGCGGCCTTCAGGCCGATCCGCGAATTTTCCGGTAGAAGCATGTAGAGAAGCGTGGGACGGCTCCGACCTCCTCGTGACAGGAGCCCGCAGAAGGAGTTCGACATGCAGTCCACGGTTCAGACCGTCGCCTCGGCCGACGGCACCCGCATCGCGTTCGAGAGCAGCGGCGAGGGCCACCCGGTGATCCTGGTGGGCGGTGCCTTCAACGACCGCACCACCGTCGCCGCCCTCGCCGCCGCGCTCGCCCCCGGCTTCCGCGCGATCGCCCACGACCGCCGCGGCCGGGGCGGCAGCGGCGACGCGCCCGCCTACGCCGTGGAACGGGAGATCGAGGACCTCGCCGCGGTGATCGAGCACGCGGGCGGCTCGGCGAGCGTCTTCGGCCACTCCTCCGGCGCCATCCTCGCGCTGGAGGCCGCGGCGTACGGGCTGCCGATCGCCCGCCTGGCCGTCTACGAGCCGCCGTACGTCGTGGACGGCGCGCGCACCGCGCCCGGCGGCGACTTCGCCGAGCGCCTGCGCGCCCTCGTCGAGAGGGACCGCCGCGACGAGGCCGTGGCGCTGTTCCTGATCGAGGGCGCCGACGTGCCCGCGGAGGCCGTGGCGGGCATGCGGTCGGAGCCCGTGTGGGGCTGGTTCACCGCTCTGGCGCACACGCTCGCCTACGACGCCGCCGTGTGCGGTCCGGGGCAGTCACTGCCGGTCGAGCGGCTGTCCCGCATCCCCGTGCCCACCCTGGCGATCGGCGGCGACCAGTCCCCGAAGTGGATGCTGGACGCCGTGCGGGCCGTCTCCGACGCCGTGCCGGGCGCCCGGCACGTGGTCCTGCCGGGCGAGGACCACGGCGTGCTCGGCCGGCCTGAGGCGCTGCTTCCGACGCTGACCGACTTCCTGTCCTGAGCGGGTCCGCCACGAAAGAGCCTGTCTGAGCGGGGTCATCCGCTTCCGGGGTGCTGGCCGAGTGCATCCCGCAGCTCCGCCGCCGCCTCCGGGGTCAGCAAGGGGTGGGAGTAGAGGTCGAGCAGGGTGAGCGCGAGCAGGTGGGCGCCTTCGGGGCTGAACACGTCCACGCCGAGGCCGCGGGAGACGTGCCTGTGCAGCACGCCGACCGACAGCGACATGGCCGTGGACACGGTCGCGCGCGCCCTGCGCCCGGCGAACGGCTCGTCGGTGCGGGTCTCGTCGAGCTCCTCCAGCCACCGCTCGCTCAGCTCGGCGATGCCGTCGAACAGCGGCGCCGCCCAGCCCTCGGCCAGCGCCCGCGCCACGTACAGCCGGTAGGGCGCCAGCGCGTCGAGCGCCGCGGCCACGGGGTTGCGCCCGGCGGGCACGGCGCCGGCGCGGACGTCGTCGTCGATCCGCCGGACGACCCTGATCAGGTGTTCGTCGCACGCCTCGCGCAACGCCTGCTTGGAGCCGTAGTGGTGGCGCAGCAGCCCCGGGGACACCCCGGCGGTCCCGGCGATGGCGCGGGTCGTGGCCCCCTCGAAGCCGTACTCGCCGAAGTGCAGCAGCGCCGCCTCCCTGATGCGGGCGCGCGCGGTGAGGTCTTCGGGCTCGGTCATGCGGTACGGCTCCCGTCCGGACGTGCGGATCGTGACGACCCTACACGCGGGTACACGAAGCGGACGGCGATAAGGTGCCCTTCATGCCGGACTCAGCACTCGTGACCGCGGACGACCTCGACGAGGCCGTCGCCCTCGCCGTCGACACGCTGCGGGCCGCGCCGCCGCAGGCGTGGGAGGCGAAGGCGGGCTCACTGGAGTGGACCTGCTGGGAGACCGTCGAGCACCTCGCCGACGACCTGTTCGCCTACGCCGCCCAGCTCGGGCTCAACGTGCCGCCGCTGGACACGTACGTGCCCTTCGCGCTGGAGCGGCGCAGGCCCGGCGGCCCGAACAACACCATCCACGCCGACCGCGCGGCCGGGCCCACCGGGCTGCTGCAGGTGCTCCAGGCCTCCGGCGCGCTGCTGTCGGCCATGGTCCGCACCGCGCCGCCGCAGGCGCGCGGTCATCACATCTTCGGCATGGCGGACGCCTCGGCGACCGCCGCGATGGGCCTGGTGGAAACGCTCGTGCATCTGCACGACGTGTCCGAGGGGCTGGGCCTGGCCTGGGAGCCGCCCGCGGACCTGTGCTCGCGGGTGCTGGCCCGCCTGTTCCCCGACGCCCCCGTGGACACCGCCCCCTGGGCCACGCTGCTGTGGGCGACCGGCCGCGGCGAGCTGCCCGGACGGCCACGTCAGACCCGGTGGCGCTGGTACAACGAACCCCGCTGATCAGACGATCAGGTCGTCGAACTCCCCGTCCTTGGCCCCCAGGACGAACGCGCTGATCTCGGCCTGCGTGTACACCAGCGCGGGGCCGTCGGGGAAGCGGGAGTTGCGCATGGCGATCTCACCCGTGGGCAGGCCCGCGACCTCGACGCAGTTGCCGTTGGGATTGCTTCGCCTGCTCTTGCGCCACACGACGGGAAGGTGACCGGCGGGGGTTCCGTTCCGGAACTCGTGCATGGGGGAAGCTCCTAGCGATCTTACGGATGCACGTGCATCCGCGTTTGCGCTGACCATACGACAGCACGACAGACTCCATATACCGGATGACCAAAAATCCGACTATGGAGTGGATCACAGGAGTTTCAGCAGCTCATCCGGAAATGAGCTGTTCCAGAAAGCGCCGTGTCTGCTTCGGCTCCAGGGCCTGGATGCTCAGCCGGTCCATGACCTCCATGTAGTGGTCGGAGTCGACCGGCTTGTCCAGATACAGGGCGCTGGTGAGCTGCTCCATGTAGACCACGTCGGGCAGCTCGCGCTCGGGGAAGCGCAGGATGCTGAACGAGCCGCCGGCCGCCGCGTGCCCGCCCCTCTCGAACGGCATCACCTGCACGGTGACGTTACGCTCCTCCGTGGCGTCGAGCAGGTGGCGGATCTGCTCGCGCATGACGTCGGCCCCGCCGAGCCCCCGCCGCAGGACGGCCTCGTCGATCACGGCCCACAGCTTGAGCCCGCTCTCCAGGCGCCTCTGCCGGGTGGTGCGCAGGGTGACGCGGCGGTCGAGCTCGGGGTCGAGCGCCTTCTCGTTGCCGAGCCGGATCACGACCTTGGCGTAGGCGGGCGTCTGCAGCAGGCCGGGGACGAACTGGTTCTCGAACGTGCGGATGGCCGAGGCGGCCCCCTCCAGCCCGATGTAGACCTCGAACCAGCCGGGCAGCAGGTCGCCGTACTTGTGCCACCAGCCCGGCGCGTTGGCCTGCCGGGCCAGGGCGAGCAGCGGCTCGCGGTCCTCCGGGGCGGTGACGCCGTAGAGGGTGAGCAGGTCGGCGACGTCCCGCTGCTTGAAGCTGACCTGGCCGAGCTCAAGTCGGCTGATCTTCGCATGAGATGCGCGAATCGAGTACCCGGCATCCTCCCGGGAGATACCCTTCTCGGTACGGAGCCTGCGCAGTTGCGTACCCAGCAGGATCCGCAGCACCGTCGGGCTTCCCGGCGTGTAGCTGAGAAGCTTTCCCTCCGCGCTCTGTGCGCTCACTCGACCGCTCCTAGATCATCTGCACGTGCAGATGGTATTCGCATCGGTAAAACACGAAAAGTCTTGCATCACTACCCACACCCCGTAAAGATGGGCACTGGATCACCAGACCGCGCTTCGGGGGCCAGAATGACGACTTTCGACGCTCGGCCGCAAGCCGCCATCGGTTCCCGGCCACCAGGGTGGCTCGCCACCATTCTGGTGGATGGGCGCGCCGGAGAGTGCGACGCGGTGTTCCCGTTCCACGAACGCACCGCGTTCGAGCCGGCGTGCGTGGCGACGGCCCGGCGGTTCGTCGACCAGACGCTCACCTCGTGGGCCGCCGCCGACCTGGCCTACGACGTGCAACTGGTGGTCTCGGAGCTGGTCACGAACGCGATGCGGCACGGCGGCGGAGCCGTACAGCTCCGGCTGCTCTTCCGCCGGCCCGAGCTGGCCTGCGTGGTGACCGATCACAGCGAGACCGTCCCGGTGGCGGCGCCGGCCGACGTGTTCGCCGAGTTCGGGCGCGGGCTGCGGCTGGTCGACGCGCTCTGCAACGCGTGGGGCTGGTTCGCCCCCGGCGGCTCCCGGAAGCTGGTCTGGGCGGTCCTGTCCGCATAGACACCGGTACGAGCGGCGCCGTCCGGTGAAGGTCACCTCCGCTCCAGGAGGTCCAGCACGTCGTCGTCGGTGAGCTGGTCGAAGTGTTCGTACCACTGGCCGACCGCCCTGAAGTCGATCGGGGTCAGCAGCACCACCACCTCGTCGGCCTCCGCACGCATCATCTCGACGGTCTCCTCGGCGCCGACCGGCACGGCCAGCGTCACCCTCGCGGGGCCGGCCGCGGCCACCGCGCGCAGGGCCGCCCGCGCCGTCACGCCCGTGGCCAGGCCGTCGTCCACGACGATCACCTCACGTCCGGCCAGCGGCGGCAGCGGCCGGTCACCCCGGTAGGCCCGCACCCGCCTGGCCAGCTCGTGCCGCTCCCGCTCGACCACGTCGGCCACGTCCTCGGGCGTCAGGCCCAGCCGGTCGAGCATCGTCAGGTCGAACACCGGCTCGCCGCCCTCGGCGATCGCCCCCACGCCCAGCTCGGGAGCGGGCGGGTAGCCGATCTTCCGGGTGACGAGCACGTCCAGCTCGCCGCCGAGCCGGCGGACGACCGGCACGGCGACGGCGACCCCGCCACGCGGCAACGCCAGCACGACGGGGTCGCGCACCTCCGGCAGCCGCTCGGCCAGCAACGCCCCGGCCTCGGCCCGATCCGCGAACACCTGCATGACCTGTGCATACCCGCACAACCCCCTCTACTCGCCTCCCTCCTGCACCAGGCAGGAGGAAGGGAAGAGAAGCCCGGTCCCGCCGAACAGGGTCCGGGCCCGCCGGACGCGGCCGGGGCCCGGCGAGGCCGGGCGGTCAGGGACCGGCAGGACGGTCGGCGACGGTCAGGGGCGGTTGCGGCTGGTGCGGCGCATCTCCTTGTGGATGATCTTCCACTTGTTCTGCTGCTCCTTGCGCAGCCGCGCATCCGTGCGGGACGCCATCCAGGCGGCCTCGCGTTGCAGCTTGCGCCAGCTCTGCAGCCGGCGTTCGGGCAGCTCGCCGTTCTCCATGGCGTCCAGGACGGCGCATCCCGGCTCGCTCACGTGCCCGCAGTCGGCGAAGCGGCACCGCTCGGCCAGTTGCTCGATGTCGGCGAAGACGAGGTCGACGCCCTCGCCGATGTCGTAGAGCCCGATCCGGCGGATGCCGGGGGTGTCGATGATCAGGCCGCCGCCGGGCAGCGGGATCAGCTCCCGGTGGACGGTCGTGTGCCGCCCGCGCCCGTCGGCCGCGCGTACCTGCTGGGTGTCCATCACGCCCGCCTCGGCCAGCGCGTTGACCAGGGTGGACTTGCCCGCGCCGGAAGGCCCGAGCACGACCGCCGTACGGGAGCCGTGCAGGTAGCTCGCGGCCAGCGAGACCCCCTCCCCCAGCAGCGAGGAGACGGCGTGCACGTCGACGCCCGGCGCGGCGGCGCGCACGTCGGCCATCAGCTCTTCGAGGCCCGCCTCGAACAGGTCGGACTTGGTCACCAGCACGACGGGCGTGCCGCCGGACTCCCAGGCCAGGGCCACCAGGCGCTCGATGCGGCCGAGGTCGGCGAAGTCGGTCGAGTGCATGGACGGCTCGGCCACGAAGACGACGTCGACGTTGGCCGCGAGCACCTGGCCCTGGCCGTCGCCGGACAGGCCGCCGGTCGAGTGGCGGCTCACGCCGCCCCGGATGAACGCGGTGGTCCTGGAGAGCACCTGGTCGAGCTCGTACCGGCCTTCGGGCAGCCATCTGAGTGCGACCCAGTCGCCGACGCACGGCAGGGCCACCGGGTCGTCGGCGGAGGAACGGCGCACGCGGGCGCCGTAGCGGACGTGGTGCTGGCCGTCGGCGGCGATCACCTCGGCGGCGCCGCGGTCGACGCGGGCCACCCGCGCCGGGACGGTGTCAGCAGGAAGCTCGGTGGCGCGCAGATCGGTCCAGCCGAGCAGGGAAAGATCGTAAGACAAGACGGTGAAACCTTTGATCGAGAAGGAAACGGGCAGCTCAGGCGAGGGCCCGGAGGTAGACGGACGACAGGCGGAACAGAACGACCCGCATAGCCCTCACCTCCTCGATCGGTTGCAAATGCGACTCTAACCACCCTGTCCCGGCAGATGCAATCGGATTATGTTCGGCGATCCGTTGAACCCCGCCAGGGCGGCCGAGCGTACTCCCTCCCGACGGACGCGAGAAAGGGGAATGATGCGGATCAGCACGTATCCCCCGCCCTCGGCCGAGGGGACGGCCCCGGTGGGCAGGCCGCGCCTACGCCACCTGATCCGGCGGGTGCGACCGGACGACGAGGTGGTCGTGTCCGCGCTCTACCGGGAGTACCACCGGCCGTTGCTGGCCTTCGTGGTACGGCTGACGGCGGGCGACCGGCAATGGGCGGAAGACGTGGTGCAGGAGACGATGATCCGGGCCTGGCGCAGCGCCGAGCGGCTGGACCCCGACTCGGTCTCGCTCATGCCCTGGCTCGCCACGGTGGCCAGGCGCATCGTGATCGACGACCGGCGGCGCAGGGAGGCGCGCCCACCGGAATCGGGCGACGGGGCGCTGGACACCGTGCCGGTGCCGGACGAGCTGGAGGGGTTGCTGCGCCAGGTGGTCGTGTCGGAGGCGCTGAAGGCGTTGTCACCGGCGCATCGCGAGATCCTGAACGAGACGATCCTGCGGGACCGGTCGGTCAACGACGCCGCCGCGGCGCTCGGCATCCCGGTGGGCACCGTGAAGTCGCGGATCTACTACGCGGTCCGCGCGCTGCGGGTCGCGCTGGAGGAGCGGGGGGTGACGGCGTGACCGCGGGAGTCGAGCACACCGACGTGGGCGCCTACGCCCTCGGCCTGCTGGAGGAGGACGACCGGCTGGCCTTCGAGTCCCACCTGCGCACCTGCCCCTCCTGCCGCTTCGAGCTGTCGGACCTCGCAGGGGTCGCCGGCGTGCTGCACGGCATCGGCCCGCTGGCGACCGCCGACCCTCCTCCCCGTGAGGGGCAGGCCGGCGTGGTCGACCTGCTCCGCCGCAAGAAGGCGGCCGACCGGCGGGCCCGCAGAGGGACGTTCCTGCTCGGGATGGCGGCGGCGGTCGCGCTGGCGACCGGCGGGCTGACCGTCGGCACGCAGCTCACCGGCGGCGGCGACCCGCCGCAGGCGATGGCGGGACGCGCCGACCACATGGGCCCGGCCGAGCAGTTCTACGCCGACGGCACGCCGATCGCGGGCAAGGGCGTCGGCGGGGTGTCGGGCGGGCTGGTGGTGGAGTCGAAGGGCTGGGGCACGCACGCGGCGCTCAAGCTGTCGGGGGTGAAGGGGCCGCTGGAGTGCGAGCTGGTGTCGGTGGGCAAGTCGGGCGAGCGGCGGGTGATGACCGGGTGGTCGGTGCCGGCGCCGGGTTACGGCGTGCCGGGCTCGCCGGCCCCGCTCTACATGCACGGCGGCAGCGCGACGCCGCTGGCGGAGATCGACCGCTTCGAGGTGGTCACCAGGACGGGCACGACCCTGCTCACCGTCAGGACCTGAGGTCGCGAACCCCGCGTGAGGCCCTTCCGCCGCCGGCGGGAGGGCCTCACGGCGTTCGGCGGGACGCGCGGTCGGCGGTGACGACGGCGTCGAGCAGGCCGGGGAACGCCTGGTCGAACTCGGCCCTGCGCAGGGTGTTCAGGCGGGAGGTGCCGGCGTAGTGCTGCCGGATGAGGCCGGCCTCGCGCAGCACCCGGAAGTGGTGGGTGGCGGTGGACTTGCTCACCGAGATGTCGAACCCGCCGCAGCTGATGTCGCCGGCGGCGGCGTCGAGCTGGGTGACGATGCTGCGCCGGACCGGGTCGACGAGGGCTTCGAGAACCCGCTGCAGGGTGACTTCGCGCAGGTCGGGGTGGTCCGGGGTGCGGTCGGCGTCCATGGGTCCATAGTACGACATTCATCGAAGTTTGACGGCAATCGTACTTTAGCGGTTGAATGGCGGCCTCTGACGCGGAAGGACGATGTGATGACCAGGACGGTGCTGTTCCACGAGCTCGGCGGCCCCGAGGTGCTGGAGCTGGCGGACGTGGCGGCCGGCGAGCCGGGGCCGGGCGAGGTGCGCATCCGGGTGGACGCGATCGGCCTGAACCGGGCCGAGGCGCTGTTCCGCAGCGGCCATTACATCGAGCCCGTCCGGCGTTTCCCCGCCCGGCTGGGCACCGAGGCCGCCGGGGTGGTCGAGGCGGTGGGCGAGGGCGTCACCGGGTTGCGGGCCGGCCAGCCGGTGAGCACGGTGCCGGCGTTCTCGCAGAACGACTACGGCGTGTACGCCGGGCGGGCGGTCGTGCCGGCGGCGGCGGTGCTGCCCCGCCCCGAGGGGGTGGACCCGGTGGCGGGCGCGGCCGTGTGGATGCCGTACGTGACGGCCTACGGCGCGCTGGTGGAGGTGGGCGGGATGCGTCCCGGGGACACGGTGGTGCTGAACGCCGCCTCCAGCAGCGTGGGCCTGGCCGCCATCCGGGTCGCCGACCGGATGGGCGCCACGCCGATCGCACTCACCCGCACCGCGGCCAAGAAGGAGGCCCTGCTCAAGGAGGGCGCCGCCGAGGTGATCGTCACCGAGGAGGAGGACGTGACCGAGCGGGTGCTGGCGGCCACGGGCGGGCGCGGCGCCGAGTTCGTCTTCGACGCCGTGGCCGGGCCGGGCGTGACGGACCTGGCCAGGGTGGTCGCCCCCGAGGGGCTGCTGCTGGTGTACGGCGCGCTGAGCGGCGAGCCGACGCCGTATCCGGGGATCGACCTCGGCATGCCGGCGCTCAACATGCGGACGTACACGATGCACGAGACGACGCGGGTGCCCGAACGGCTGCGGCGGGCGGCGGCGTTCGTGGCGTCGGGGCTGCGCTCGGGGGCGTTCCGGGCGGTGGTGGACCGCACGTTCGACCTGGAGGAGATCGTGCAGGCCCACCGGCACCTGGAGTCGAACGCGCAGTTCGGCAAGATCGTGGTGACGGTGCGGCACTGACCGTCCGGCCGCCCGCCGCGAGGGGCGGGACGGGCCGGACGGGCGGGCCGCGGGATCAGGACAGGCCGGGGGCGGGGAACTGGGCGGTCAGCTCGCTGACCTCGTGGTGGACGCGGGTGATGACGTCCTCGGCGTCGCCCTTGGCCAGGGCCGTGACGACCTCGTCCATCCAGGCGCCGATCTGCCGCATCTCGGCCTCGCCCATGCCGCGCGAGGTGACCGACGGGGTGCCGATGCGGATGCCCGACGGGTCGAACGGCTTGCGGGTGTCGAACGGCACCGCGTTGTAGTTGGTCTCCAGGCCGGCCCGGTCGAGCGCCTGGGCGGCGGGCTTGCCGCCGATGCCCTTGGGCGTCAGGTCGAGCAGGATCAGGTGGTTGTCGGTGCCGCCGGAGACCAGGTCGAAGCCCCGGCTGGACAGCTCGTCGGCCAGGGCCTTGGCGTTGGCGACGACCTGGTGGGCGTAGTCGCGGAAGGACGGCTGGGCGGCCTCGTGCAGCGCGACGGCGATGGCGGCGGTGGTGTGGTTGTGCGGGCCGCCCTGGAGGCCGGGGAAGACGGCCTTGTTGAGCGCCGTGGCGTGCTCGTCGCTGGTGGCCATGAGCATGGCGCCGCGCGGGCCGCGCAGCGTCTTGTGGGTGGTCGTGGAGATCACGTCGGCGTGACCCACCGGGGACGGGTGGGCGCCGCCCGCGACCAAGCCGGCGATGTGCGCAATGTCGGCCGCGAGCACGGCGCCGACCTCGCGGGCGATGGAGGCGAAGCCCTCGAAGTCGATCGTGCGCGGGATCGCGGTGCCGCCGCAGAAGATCAGCTTCGGCCGGTGCTCCAGGGCCAGCTCGCGGACCTCGTCGAGGTCGACGCGGCCGGTGTCGCGGCGCACGCCGTACCGGACCGGGTTGAACCACTTGCCGGTGGCCGAGACCGACCAGCCGTGGGTCAGGTGGCCGCCGAACGGCAGGCCCATGCCGAGCACGGTGTCGCCGGGCTGCAGGAAGGCCAGGTAGACGGCCAGGTTGGCGGGCGAGCCCGAGTACGGCTGGACGTTGGCGTGGTTGACGCCGAACACGGCCTTGGCCCGGTCGATCGCCAGCGTCTCGATCTGGTCGATGACCTGCTGGCCCTCGTAGTAGCGCTTGCCCGCGTAGCCCTCGGAGTACTTGTTGGTCAGCACCGTGCCGGTCGCCTCGAGCACGGCCTTGGACACGTAGTTCTCGGACGCGATCAGCTTGACGGTGTCGGCCTGGCGGCGCTCCTCCGCCTTGATGAGCTCGGCGAGCTGCGGGTCGGCGCTAGCAAGAGAACTCATGACTCCCCTGTCATCATTGACAATTGGCGAAGACCCAGGCGCTCGGCCTCCGCTCCCGGTTGATTCGCTCCCTGGTGGTCGATCCCACCGAATGCGCCAGTCGCGTCGCCCTAGACGATAGCGGATGCGCAACCGGCCGCTCGTCCCGCTACTTGGTCCGGCTCACACCCGGCCAGAGCCGGTCGACCTCGGCGTTGAGGATGGCTCCGATGAGCACGGCCAGGGCGGTGATGTACAACCACAGCAGCAGCGCGATCGGGGCGGCCAGGGAGCCGTAGACGGACACGGGCGAGAACCAGGCCGCCAGCACCGCCCGCAGCACGGCGGCGCACACGATCCACAGGAACAGGGCCAGGATCGCGCCGGGCAGCTCCCGGTACCACTTCGTCCGCACCGGCACGCTGACGTGGTAGAGCACGGTGAGGAACAACACCGAGCCGCTGATCACGACGGGCCAGTAGAGGATGTCGATGAGGATGCCGTACTCGCCGGGGAGCGCGTCCTTGAGCAGGGTGGGGCCGATGACCAGGATCGGCATGACGATGATGCCGATGATCAGGCCGACGACGTAGAGGCCGAAGGACATCAGCCGGGTGCGGATGATGCCGCGCTCCTCCCCCAGCCCGTACGCGACCGAGATGAGGTCGACGTAGACGTAGAGCGCCCGCGAGCCCGACCACAGCGACAGCAGGAAGCCCAGCGAGATGATGGACACCTTGTTGGCGTCGTCCCTGAGCACGTCGGTGATGAGCGGGTTGATCACCTTCTTGACGGCGTCGTCGGTGAACAGCAGCCCGGCCTGCTCGATCACCCAGCTCTTGACCTCGTTGACGACGCCGCCGCCGAGCCAGGTGCCGAGCTTGCCCAGCACGCCGATCAGGCCCAGCACGAACGGCGGCAGCGACAGCAGCGCGAAGAACGCGGCCTCGCCGGCCAGGCCGGTGACCCGGTAGTTGACACCGGCGTTCGTGGCCGCGCGCACGATCGCCCACGCATTGGTGTCGAGCACCCAGTTCAGCCTGGCCCGGGCGTTCGAGGCGAGCCGCCTCCTGGACCGGGAAGGCGCATTGGTGGACGTCATGGCACCCAACGGTATTTCGCAGTGACTCTCCGGGACAGCTTACGTCCCGGCTCCTGCCCTAGTCGTTGTCCACGATGCGCGCGCCCAGCGGGAGGAGGGAGACGGGGATCAGCTTGAGGTTCGCGATGCCCAGGGGGATGCCGATGATGGAGATGAACAGCGGGATCGAGGTGACGACGTGCCCGATCGCCAGCCAGATGCCCGCGACCACGCACCAGATGATGTTGCCGATGAGGGAGAAGACGCCGGCGTCGGGATCGCGCACGACCGTACGGCCGAACGGCCACAGAGCGTAGGCGGCGATCCTGAACGAGGCGATGCCGAACGGGATGGTGACGATGAGGATGCAGCAGATGATCCCGGCCACGGCGTAGCCGATCGCCAGCCAGATCCCGGCGAACACGAGCCAGATGACGTTCAGAATGGTCCGCATGCTCACAGCATGTCACCGGCCGTGCCGCCGACGTCATCCGGTACGACCCTGAACTTACCCTGACCGGGGCGGCCGCCCCGGCCCCGGCGGCCCCGCGAAGGCCTGGGCGATCTCCAGCCAGGCGCGGGCGGGCTCGCCGGCCGGCTCCAGGGCCGTGTCCGACAGGTGCACGCGCTGGGTGACGAGCAGGCAGAAGTCGAGCATCGGGCCGCGCACGGCGGCGGGCGCGTCCGCCGGGCCGGCGGTCCACAGGTCGCCGCCTGGGGTCGTGAGCTCGACGCGCACCGGCCCGGTCGGCTCGGGCAGGCCGCGGGCGGCGAAGCTGTAGGGCCGGGCGCGGACGCCGAGCAGGGCCACGTGCCGCAGCCGTTCGGTGGGCTCCCTGGCGACGCCGAGCGCGTCGGCCACGTCCTGGCCGTGGGCCCAGGTCTCCATCAGGCGCGCGGTGACGAAGGACGCGCCCGACATCGCCGGCCCGAACCACGGCACCCGCACGCGCGCGCCGAGCGTTCCGAACGCCGCCAGCGACCGGTCACGGGACGTGCGGAACCAGGCGTGCAGCTCGCCCGATGGCAGGCCGCGCGCGGCCTCGGCGAGGTCGTCCACCGAGCCGGCCCGCGCGGCCAGGGCCCGGAAGCCGTCCGGATCGGTGACCGACACCACGGCGGCGTCGTCGAACCAGGCCAGGTGGCTCACCTGGTCGCGCACGGCCCAGCCCGCGGCGGGCGTGGGCGTCTCCCAGTCGGCGGGGCGCAGCGGCGCCAGCAGCGCCTCCAGGGAATCGGTCTCGGCCCGGAGGTCGGCCAGCAGTCCGGCCATGAGGTCCACGCGCGCCAGCCTAACCCGAACAACGTTCTGGGAGAATAATCGAGACGTGATCTGCGAGAGCTGCAAGGACAAGCGTCACGACGACTGCCGCGGCGGCTCCTGGTGCGACTGCCAGCACCAGAGCGAGGAGCGGCCGCAGGAGTCGCCGCTCGACTGGCCGCGCCAGGGTTAGGGGCCCGCGGAGTCCAGACTCTGGACCCCATCTTGGACATCCGGGATCTCCGGAGTATCTTCAAGGTATGCCAGCGGACCCCATGCTCGTCGGTCGACGCCACGTCGACCTTCAGCGTGTCCGCAGTGCCATCTGTTGCGACGCCCGCTAACTCATCTTCTCCACCGCAGAGCGCGTCGCACCCACCTGAACCCCTGCACTCGACGACGAGGCAGGAGGAACGCTGCGCGCGCCCACAAAACGAAGGACGCGCAATGAGCACCCCTGCCAGCCGGCACCACAAGCGCCCGCGCGGCGAGGGCCAATGGGCCCTCGGTTACCGGGAACCGCTGAACAAGAACGAAGAGAACAAGAAGAACGACGACGGGCTCAACGTCCGCCAGCGCATCATCGACGTCTACGCCAAGCGCGGCTTCGACTCGATCGACCCCGCCGACCTGCGCGGGCGGATGCGCTGGTACGGCCTCTACACCCAGCGCAAGCCCGGCATCGACGGCGGCAAGACCGCGGTCCTGGAGCCGGAGGAGCTCGACGACCGCTACTTCATGCTCCGCGTGCGCATCGACGGCGGCCAGCTCGACCTGCGCCAGCTCCGCACGATCGCCGACATCGCCAACGAGTACGCGCGCGGCACGGCCGACCTCACCGACCGGCAGAACATCCAGCTCCACTGGATCGAGATCGAGTCGGTGCCCGACATCTGGGAGCGCCTGGAGGCCGTGGGCCTGTCCACCACCGAGGCGTGCGGCGACACCCCGCGGGTGATCCTGGGCTGCCCGCTGGCCGGCATCGACGCCGAGGAGGTGCTGGACGCCACCGACGACATCCACGCGATCAACCGGCAGTTCATCGGCAACCCCGAGTACTCCAACCTGCCGCGCAAGTTCAAGAGCGCGCTGAGCGGCTGCCCGGCCCACTGCACCGTGCACGAGATCAACGACGTCGCCTTCGTCGGCGTCGTCAACGAGCACGGCGAGGCGGGCTACGACCTGTGGGTCGGCGGCGGCCTGTCCACCAACCCGATGCTGGCCAAGCGCCTCGGCGTCTTCGTCAGCCCCGACCGCGTCGACGACGTGTACGCGGGCGTGATCGGCATCTTCCGCGACTACGGCTACCGGCGGCTGCGGCACAGGGCCCGGCTGAAGTTCCTGGTCAACGACTGGGGCGTGGAGAAGTTCCGCGAGGTGCTGGAGACCGAGTACGTCAAGGAGAGCCTGCCCGACGGCCCGGCGCCCACCCTGCCGCGCGGCAGCCGCCGCGACCACGTGGGCGTCTACCCGCAGAAGGACGGCAACTTCTACGTGGGCTTCGCGCCCAAGGTGGGCCGCCTCGACGGCGACAAGCTCAACGCGATCGCCGACATCGCCGAGCGGCACGGCTCCGGCCGGGTGCGCACCACCGTCGAGCAGAAGATGGTCGTCCTCGACGTCGCGCCGGACCGGGTGGAGTCCATCGTGGCCGAGCTGGAGGCCAACGACCTGCAGGTCAACCCCTCCACGTTCCGCCGCCAGACGATGGCCTGCACCGGCATCGAGTACTGCAAGCTCGCCATCGTCGAGACCAAGGCCACCGCCGCGCACCTGATCGACGAGCTGGAGCGGCGGCTGCCCGACTTCGAGCAGCCGCTCACCATCAACGTCAACGGCTGCCCCAACTCCTGCGCCCGCATCCAGGTCGCCGACATCGGCCTGAAGGGCCAGCTCGTCGTGGACGAGAACGGCGACCAGGTCGAGGGCTACCAGATCCACCTGGGCGGCTCGCTCGGCGTCGACTCCGGCTTCGGCCGCAAGGTGCGCGGCCTGAAGACCACCGCCAAGGCCCTGCCCGACTACGTCGAGCGCGTGGTGAGCAACTACGACGCCCAGAAGAAGGAAGGCGAGTCCTTCGCCGACTGGGTGCAGCGCGCGGACGAGGCGGACCTGAAATGACCACGCGAGCGGTCCCCTTCCACTGCCCGTACTGCGGCGACGAGGACCTGGAGCCCTACGAGGGGGACGGCGGCTGGTACTGCCGCGCCTGCGCCCGCGCCTTCAAGCTGAAGTTTCTCGGAATCGGAGTGAAGATATGACGCTCGTCGACATCGAGGTGGGTCTGCGAGATCAGCGTGGCACGCTCGATCTGCAGGACATCGTCGAGTCCGCCGCCACGTTCCTTGAGGGCGCCCCGGCCCGGGAGATCATCCGGTGGGCCGCGGCGACGTTCGGCGACCGGTTGTGCCTGACGTCCTCCATGAGCGACGCCTTGCTCATCGACCTGGTGAGCCGCGTCAAACCGGGCGTGGACGTGCTGTTCATCGACACCGGCTACCATTTCGCCGAGACGATCGGCACCCGTGACGCGGTGCGGCAGGTCTATGACGTCAACGTGATCGACATCAAGCCGTCCAGGACGGTCCAGGAGCAGGATCGCGACCTCGGGCCGCGCCTGTTCGGCCGCAACCCCGACCTGTGCTGCTACCTGCGCAAGGTCGAGCCGCTCAACCGGGCGCTGGAGCCGTACCTGGCGTGGATCTCCGGCATCCGCCGGGACGAGTCCTCCAGCCGTACGAGCACCAGGGTCGTCGAGTGGGACGCCAAGCGCCAGATGGTGAAGGTCAACCCGATCGCCGCCTGGACGCAGGAGGACGTCGACAACTACATCGCCGACAACGGCGTGCTGATCAACCCGTTGCACTACGACAACTACCCCTCGATCGGCTGCGTGCCGTGCACGCGCCAGGTCGCCGAGGGCGAGGACCCGCGCAGCGGCCGCTGGGCGGGGCTGGGGAAGGTCGAATGCGGCATTCACCTGTGATCCCCGGCAGGGGCCGCGTCCCGTTGGCAGGTGGGCCGGCCCCCGGGCGCGTGCCACTGGTGGCGGTGGCGCACGGGTCGCGCGACCCGCGTGCCGCCGCCACCGTGGCCGCGCTGCTGGACCGCGTGCGCCTGGCGCGTCCCGACGTGCCGGTGCGGGTGGCCTACCTCGACCACTGCGCGCCCACGCTGGGGCAGGCGCTCGACGGGCTGGGCGAAGCCGTGGTGCTGCCGCTGCTGCTCACCGAGGCCTACCACAGCCGCGTCGACCTGCCGGCCGCGCTCAACGAGGCCCGCGCGCGCGATCCGCGCCTGCGGGTCCGCTACGGCACGACGCTCGGCCCCCACCCGCTGCTGCTGCCGGCGCTGGAGCGGCGGCTGGCGGAGGCGGGCGTGCCGGCCGGTGATCCGGAGACGGCGGTCGTGCTGGTCTCGGCCGGGTCGAGCGACGCCAGGGCCAACGAGGTGATCGCCGGGATGGCCCGCGGCTGGCGGCGCGCCGGCTGGTGGACGGTGACCGCGGCCTACGCCTCGGCCGCCGGCCCGACGCCCGGGGAGGCCGTCGCGCGGCTCAGGGCGGCGGGCGCCCCCCGCGTGGCCGTCGCCCCCTACCTGCTGGCTCCCGGCTTCTTCGCCGACCGCATCCGCCGGGTCACCGCCCCGGCCGTCTGCGCCGACGTGCTCGGCCCGGCGCCCGAGCTGGTGGACGTGCTGCTCGAACGGTACGACGCGGCCCTGCGCGAGCGCCTGCCCGTGGCCGGTTGAGCGCTCAGCACTGGGCTTTGATCTCACCGGTCTTCGGGTCGACCTTGACCACGTCGGTACGGCACGACCGGGTGCGGGCGTCGGCCAGGATCAGCCGCCAGTCGGCGGGATAGGTGGCGGTCCAGGCCAGCAGCTCGTCGGCGCGCTCGCCCGTCATCGTGCCGGTGCCCGCGTCCGAGAGCTTCACCATGGCGGCGCTCAGCTCGTTCAGGCCGGCGCGGGCCATGCCCTCGCCGAACCAGCCGGGCGGCTGCCTCACCGTGGGACCGCACGGGCCGGCGGCGACCAGGTCCCCGTTGAGCCAGATGAGGCCGTACCCGCCGGGCGGGCAGGTGAGGGCGAAGGACACCTTCCCGGCCTTCGACTCGAAGGTGAACGTCTCCCGCCTGCCCCCCTTGGTGTAGCCGTGGAAGAGCGGTGGCGTGGGCTGGGCGCGCGTCGGCGCGGGCTGGGCCAGGGCGCCGGCCCACACGTCCCCGGCGGCGGGGGCGGGCGCGGGAACCGGCCGGGCGTCCACGGTGAGCACCGTGACGGCCGTGACCGTCAGGGCCGCCGCCGCCACCGAGGCCGCCGCCCGGCCCCGGCGCCGCCGGATGCGGCGGACGCGGGCGTCCACGTCGGCCAGCCGCACCCCGCCCGGGGGCGCGCCGGCGGTGTCGTCGTCGAGCAGGTCGCGCAGTCGCTGTTCTGTCATGGTTCAGCTCCCCGTCTCCGCCGCGGCCCTGGCCGCGGGGTCGAGCCGCAGCTTGGCCAGCGCGCGGCTGGCCTGGCTGCGTACGGTGGACACCGAACAGCCCACGATCTCGGCTATGGCCTCGTCGGGCAGGTCCTCGAAGTACCGCAGCACGACCACGGCCCGCTGCTTGGCCGGGAGCGCGGCCAGGGCGGCCCTGAGCGCGTCCCGGGTGCCGAGCCCGGCCGTGTCGTCCCGGTCCTGGGGGCGGTCCGGGAGCTCGCCCGTGGCCACCTCGCCCCGCCAGCGCCGCCGCCACCAGGAGGCGTGCGTGTTGGTGAGGATGCGGTAGACGTAGGGGTCGGGGTTCGCGCCCACCCGCCGCCAGGCCAGCCAGGCCCTGGCCAGCGCGGTCTGCGTCAGGTCTTCCGCCGTGGCCCAGTCGCGGCACAGCAGGTACGCCGTCCTGAGCAGGCGGGCCGAGCGCTGCTCGACGTAGCGCTCGAAGTCGGCACGATCCCGCATCGAGGGGTCCTCACTGTCCGGTGATGTTCACCGATCACTACGCCGAAGCCCCCCGCCCGCGTTGCACGGCCTCAGTAACCCCGGGAGTCGCGGCGGCGGTCGCGGCGGTCGCGCTCCAGGGCACGGTGCTCGTCGCGGATCTGCCGGCCGACCTCGCGGGCGTCGTCGCGCATCTGGCGGCCGATCTCGCGCCAGTCGTCGCCGTGCAGCGCCCGCCAGTGCTCCCGCCAGGCGGCCAGGCCGCGCTTGAGCGGCTGGGCGCGGGAGTCGCCGAGCACCTTGACGTCGCCCATCACGGCGTAGGCGCGCACCCGGATGACCGGCACGTTCATGCCGGGGGCGGCCTCCAGCACGTCGACCTTCTTGTCGCCCATCACGGCGACGCCGTCGAGGTCGACGTTCACGCCGTCGGGCACGATGATCTTGACGTCGCCCATCACGGACACCGCCGTGACGTCGACCACGTCCGTGCGCACCTCGGCCTCGCGCAGGTCGAGCAGCACGTCGCCCATGACGGCGACGGCGCCGAGCTCCTGGTCGATGCGCCAGGTGCCGCGCCGCTTGGTGTCGCCCATGATGCCGACGAACCAGCGCCGCTTGCCGCCCTCGCGGGCCGGGGCGGGCGTGGGGGCGGGCCCCGCGCCCACGGGCAGGTCCTGGGTGAGCAGGGCGAGCTCGGCGTGCGTGGTCGCGGTGTAGGCGGCCTCGGTACGGTCGGTCAGCTCGGCGAGCGTGAGCCGGCCCTCGACGGAGGCGACACGGAGCTGTTCCACGACGGCCTCGCGCTCGGCGTCCGACGCGCGCACCTCACCCGGATCTGTCATAGACGCAACATATCGCGTCTTGGCCGGGTTGGGGCTCCTCCCCTGGGAGGAACATCCGTACACCCTTGGATGGGTCCCGCCGCCCGCCCTGCCGCCCGCCCCTGCCGCCCGCCCCTGCCGCCCGCCCCTGCCGCCCGCCCCTGCCGCCCACACTGCCGCCCACACTGCCGCCCAGCCCGCCGCCCGTCAGCGTGCTCCGGCGACCGCGGGCTGCGAAGACGCTAGGGTCCTGTCATGCATGAGGAACAGCTCTATCGCGCGGCGTTGAACGGCGAGACCGAGACCGTGGGCAAGCTGCTCACCGGCGGCGCCGACCCCAACAAGGCCAGCGAGGGCGAGGAGGCCGGGCTGCCGCTCTGCGCGGCCGCCGCCTGGGACCGCGTCGAGGTCGCCGAGGCGCTGCTGGCGGCCGGGGCCGACGTCAACGGCCGCGAGGCCGGCGGCTGGACGGCGTTGCTGTGGGCCGCCGCCAACGGCCACGCCGCGACCGCGGGCGTGCTGATCGAGGCCGGGGCCGAGGTCGACGCGGCCAACGACGACGGCGACACGCCGCTCACGCTGGCGGCCAGGCGCGGGGCGCTGGGCGTGGTCCAGACGTTGCTGGAGGCGGGCGCCGACCACGAGAAGTTCGACGGCGACGGCGACAGCCCGCTCGACATCGCGGCCGACTGGGTGGGCGTGCACCTGGAGTCCGCGCTGCTCGACCAGATCGCCCAGGAGGGCTGGGAGTACGTCGTCGGCCGCCAGTACGCCAAGGACGGCACCGAGCTGGTCACCGTGGCCGGCCGCTCCCCCGACGGCTCGCAGACCGAGCAGGTGCAGGCCCAGCGGGGCCACGCCGCCGTGGCGACCGTCCTGGAGGACGCGGCGGGCGTCTACACGCCGGTCGACCAGCTCGTCGCCAGGGCCGTCGCCCACCGCGACGTCGACGAGGACGCCGAGACCTGGTGGATCGTGGCCGACTCGCTCGGCCGGCGGGCCGACGACGAGACGTACGAGGCCCTGGCCCGGCTGTGCGTGAGCGAGGACGCACGCGAGCGGGAGTTCGGGGTCGATGCGATCGCCCAGTTCGGGTTCGCCGACGGCGAGAAGCCCTACCTCGACCGCACGCTCGCGCTGCTGCAGAAGATGGTGACCACCGAGGGCAACCCGCAGGTGCTGCGCTCGGTGCTGGCCGCGCTCGGGCACCAGGGCGACCCGCGCGCGCTGCCCGCCGTGCTCGACATCGTCGGCCGGCCGGGCCACAAGCGCACGATGACGGACGCCATCGCGCTGGCCGACGTCCTGCCCGACGACCACGAGGAGGGCCTGTCGCTGCTCATCGAGATGTCCCGGGACGAGGAGGCCGAGATCCGCGACTGGGCCACGGCCGGGCTGGCCGGGCTGTCGGCGGACACGCCCCGCATCCGGGAGGCGCTGGCCGACCGGCTGGGCGACGCCGACCTGCGCACGGTGGCCGAGGCGGCGCGGGGGCTCGCGGCGCGCGGCGACGAGCGGGCCGAGCAGGGCGTCCGGCGGGTGCTGGAGGAGAGCGACGACGACTACGCCAGAGACCTCGTCACGGGGATCGGCGCGGAGTGACCCTGTCGCCCCCGGCGGCCGCCCGCTGGGCGGGGCCGCCGGGGGCGCGGGTCCTGGCCCTGGAACAGGGGCCGCCCGCCCACCCGGTCAGTCCGACAGGGCGGTGCGGAGCTGGTTCAGCACGGCGCGCAGGATGCGGGAGACGTGCATCTGCGAGATGCCGAACTCGGCGGCGATCTCCGACTGGGTCATGTTGCCGTAGAAGCGCATCAGCAGGATGTTGCGCTCCCGCGAGGGCAGGGCGTCGATGAGCGGCTTGACGGAGTACTTGCCGAGCAGCGTGTCCAGCGACTCGTCCTGCGAGGGCAGGAAGTCGCCGAGGTCGGCGCCGTCGTTGTCGCCGCCGACGGGGGCGTCCAGCGACAGGGCGCTGTAGGCGGTCGAGGCGTCCAGGGTGAGCAGGACGTCCTCCTCGGTGATGTTCATGTGCGCGGCGAGCTCGGAGACGGTGGGCGAGTGGCCGAGCGTCTGGGTGAGGTCGGCCGTGGCCTTGTTGAGCTCCAGCCGGCGCTCCTGGTAGACGCGCGGCACCTTGACGGCCCAGGTGCGGTCGCGGAAGTGCCGCTTGACCTCGCCGACCATCGTGATCATGGCGTAGCCGCGGAACTCGTGGCCCAGCTCGGGGTCGAAGCCGTTGATCGCCTTCATCAGGCCGACGTAGGCGGCCTGGCGCAGGTCCTCCATCGGCTCGCGCTGGTGGCGGTAGCGACGGGTGACCTCGGTGACGAGGGAGTCGTACATGGTGACGACGCGCTCACGGATGCGGGCCTTGTTCTCGTCCGAGACTTCCGGCCTGTTCATCTCAGCCAGAAGCTGTTCGGCGGTCATTTCGTCGAGTGCGATATCCAGGACGGCCATCTGAGTAGCTCCATATGCCCGAAGGCGGCCCTGTCCATGGAAAAAGCCCAGGCAGAGGCACGCCACGTTTGAACGTGAGTTGAAGCCCTCTGCTGGACTTCGAATCAAAGGATTCCCTATGGATCCCGATTTATCACCCTATATTAGGTCACGAATCGATCACAGCTTACCCGCTCACGGTCCCGACAGGGCGGGAGCCGTGGTCAGGACGTCGCGGGCCAGCGCGAGGTCGCCCGTCAGCTCGGCGGGAAAGGCGTCCGGCTCGCCCCTGCCGCCCAGCAGGAAGCAGAACGCGACCACGTCCGCCGTCAGGTGGGCGTCCGGCGTGCCCGGGGCGGTGTCGGTGACGCCGAGCGGGATGCGCCAGTCGCCGCCGCCCGCGCCGGTGAGGGTGAGCCGGAGGGTGCGGCCGGAGCCGTCCAGGCCGGACAGGAGCATCGTCCAGGGCAGCAGGCGGGCGCACAGGTCGGCCGTGGGGCGGATGTGCTCGGGCACCGGGTCGGGCAGGCGCACCCCGGCCGTCGTGGCGGCGTCGGCGGCGTGCACCCACGTCTCCAGGCTCCTGGCCAGGACGTGGTCGCGCACGACCGTCTCCATGCCGTCCACCGTGGCCGGCGTGGCCGGGTCGAGCCCGCCCAGGTGGCGGCAGAGGGCGTCGGCCTGGGCCCGCCAGTCGCGTCTGGTCTGCTCGGGGCTGCGGGCCCGCTCGTACGCCTGCACGTCCGCCGTGCGGCCGGTCGCGTCCCGGGCGGCCATCGGCGGGCCGAGGACGGGCGCGCCGACGGAGGCGGCCAGCAGGCCGTCCTTGGCGGCCAGGTGGGCCACGAGCTCCTGGAGCGTCCAGCCCTCGACGATGACGCGCGCCCAGTCGTCGTCCACGGCCGAGGCCAGCAGCGCGTCCATGGCGGCGACGCGGCCGGCGTACGGCAGCGCCCAGTCGGCGGTCGGCGCCGCGGGGCGGCGGCGGGCCCTGGCCCCGGCCAGGAGCTGCGGGCGCAGGGAACGGACCGGCACCACCGGGTCCTCCATCAACGCGTCCAGAAACAGGCGCTCGACAGGATCCATCACACTTCTTCCTCCGCCAGCGCGTCGGCCAGGCGCCGCAGCGCCAGCCGGATGCGCGACTTGGCCGTGCCCTCGGGCACGCCCAGTTCCTCGCTCACCTGCCGGTACGTCCGGCCGCCGAAGTAGGCCAGCTCCACCGGCCGGCGCAGCCCCTCGGGCAACGACGTCACCGCCTGCCGCACGCGCTCGGCCTCCTCGGCGGCGAGCACGGCCTCCTCCAGCCGCGCGGGCTCGCGCTCGAACAGCCTCGGCCCGAGCGCGGAGACCCGGCGGCGCTCCTCGGCGCGTACGTGGTCGACCGCGCGGCGGTGGGCGATCGTGGCCAGCCAGGCGCGCAGCGTGCCGCGCCCTGGGTCGTAGGCCAGCGGGCGCTCCCAGAACACCAGGAAGACCTCCTGCGTGATGTCCTCGGCGATCACGCGGTCCCTGGTGACCCGTAAGGAGAGCCCGAAGATCAGCGCGGACAGCCGATCGTAGACCTCCCCCAGCGCCGACTCGTCGCCGCCGACCACCCGCTGGTGCAGCAGGCGGTCGTCGTACGGTGCCTCCACTGGCACCACACTCCCGTGGTCCGGACCAAGGCGGGCGGGTGCGCCGCGACCCGAGCATGTCATCATTCGCCGGAAATGTTGAGGCGGCCGCCACCGGCTTCCCGGCCCCGCGATAGTGTCGAACGGACGACGACCGGAGGGATCACCCGTCATGGCCACCACCCGCACCGCCACCACGCACTGGAAGGGCGCCCTGCTCAACGGCTCGGGCACCGTCTCACTGGACAGCTCGGGCGTGGGCGCCTTCGAGGTCTCCTGGCCCTCCAGGGCCGAGACCGCGGACGGCCGCACCTCCCCCGAGGAGCTCATCGCCGCCGCCCACTCCTCCTGCTTCGCCATGGCCCTGTCCCACGGCCTGGCCGGCGCGGGCACACCGCCGGAGTCGCTGCGCACGAGCGCGGACGTGACGTTCCAGCCGGGCGAGGGCATCACGGGCATCGTGCTCACCGTGCAGGGGCACGTTCCGGGCATCTCGGCCGAGCAGTTCCAGGAGGCCGCCGCGACCGCGAAGGCGAACTGCCCGGTCAGCAAGGCGTTGGCGGGCACCACGATCACCCTGAAAGCCGAACTCCTCTAACAGGAACGCTTTCGCGTGCGACAATTGGGTCACATGCGCGAGGTCTGGCCGGGCGAACCCTATCCACTCGGCGGCACCTGGGACGGCGTCGGCACCAGCTTTGCCGTGTTCTCCGAGGTCGCCGAGCGGGTCGAGCTGTGCCTTTTTCACGATGACGACAGCGAGGAGCGGGTGCCGCTCCCGGAGGTCGACGGCTTCGTCTGGCACGGCTACCTGCCGGGGATCCAGCCGGGCCAGCGGTACGGCTACCGCGTCCACGGGCCGTACGAGCCGTCGCAGGGGCGTCGCTGCGACCCCTCCAAGCTGCTGCTCGACCCCTACGCCAAGGCCATCGACGGCGAGCTGACCTGGAACGAGGCGCTGTTCCCCTACTACTTCACCGATCCGTCGGTGCGCAACAGGGAGGACAGCGCCCCGTACATGCCGAAGAACGTGGTGATCAACCCGTTCTTCGAGTGGGGCAACGACCGGCCGCCGCGCATCCCGTACCACGAGACGGTGATCTACGAGGCGCACGTGCGGGGGCTGACCATGCGCCACCCGGGCGTGCCGCAGGACCTGCGCGGCACGTACGCCGGGGTCGGGCACCCGGCGATCATCGAGCACCTGCTGTCCATCGGGGTGACGGCGGTCGAGCTCATGCCGGTGCACCACTACGTGCCCGAGCACTTCCTGGTGGCCCGCGGTCTGACCAACTACTGGGGCTACAACACGATGGCCTACCTGGCCCCCCACGGCCGCTACTCCGGCTCGGGCACCCGCGGCCAGCAGGTGCTGGAGTTCAAGGCCATGGTGCGGGCGCTGCACGAGGCGGGCATCGAGGTCATCCTCGACGTGGTCTACAACCACACCGCCGAGGGCGACCACATGGGCCCCACGCTGGGCTTCCGGGGCATCGACAACGTCAACTACTACCGTCTGCACGACGGCGACCGGCGTTACTACCTCGACTACACCGGGTGCGGCAACTCGCTCAACGTGCGCTCGCCGCACGCGCTGCAGCTCATCATGGACTCGCTGCGCTACTGGGTGCTGGAGATGCACGTCGACGGCTTCCGCTTCGACCTGGCCTCGGCCCTGGCCAGGGAGCTGCACGACGTCGACCGGCTGAGCGCGTTCTTCGACCTCATCCAGCAGGACCCGGTTATCTCGCAGGTGAAGCTGATCGCCGAGCCCTGGGACGTGGGGCCGGGCGGCTACCAGGTCGGCAACTTCCCGCCGCTCTGGACGGAGTGGAACGGCAAATACCGCGACATCGTGCGCGACTTCTGGCGGGGCACCAACTCCGCCCTCCCCGAGTTCGCCTCCCGCCTGACCGGCTCGGCCGACCTGTACGAGTCCTCCGGCCGCCGCCCGGTGGCCTCGATCAACTTCGTCACCTGCCACGACGGCTTCACCCTGACCGACCTGGTCTCCTACGACCACAAGCACAACGAGGCCAACGCCGAGGAGAACCGCGACGGCACCAACGACAACCGCTCCTGGAACTGCGGCGCCGAGGGCCCGGTGGAGGACCCGCACATCGTCGCCCTCCGCCGCCGCCAGCGCCGCAACTTCCTGACCACGCTGTTCCTGTCGCAGGGGGTGCCGATGCTCTCCCACGGCGACGAGATCGGCCGCACCCAGCGGGGCAACAACAACGCCTACTGCCAGGACAACGAGCTGGCCTGGATCGACTGGTCGATGCTGCACGCCGAGTCCGATCTGCTGGAGTTCGTCAAGACGTTGTCGAAGCTGCGCCGCGAGCACCCGGTCTTCCAGCGCCGCCGCTTCTTCCACGGCCGCCACCCCGACAACGGCAAGCGCGACCTGGTCTGGCTGACCCCGGGCGGCAAGGAGATGACGGCCGGCGACTGGCACACCGGCTACGCCAAGTCGCTGATGGTCTACCTCAACGGCGAGGCCATCACCGAGCCCGGCCCGCGTGGCGAGCGGATCGTGGACGACTCCTTCCTCCTGCTCATCAACGCCCACCACGAGAACCTGTCGTTCACGCTGCCGGGGCCGGAGTTCGGGGCCGAGTGGCTGCCGGTGCTCGACACCTGTCACGACGTGGTGGAGGAGGCGTTCGGCGACGAGCGGTGGCGGGCGGGCGACCTGGTGGCGGTGACCGGCCGGTCGTTCCAGGTCCTGCGGCTGCCCAGGGAGCCGCAGACGCCCTAGCCGCCGTCCGTCAGAACACGCGGGCGATGCCGGCCGTGACGAGGAGCAGGGCGAACGTGGTCACCCCGGCCACGCCGTGCAGGACCACCGCGAGCACCGGGAAGCCGGTGGCCCGGCGCTGGTGACGGCCGCCGCCGAGCCAGCGGGTGAACATCGTGAAGCCCAGCAGCGCGGCCACGGTGAGCCCGCAGAGGGCGATCCAGGCCAGCGGTGCGCTGCCGGTCAGCAGGTAGGCCACCCAGCAGGCCAGCGACGCGGCCGCGAGCGCCGGATGCGACAGCAGCAGCGTCACCGGGAAGCGGGTGACCTTCGCCTCCTGCCCGCGCAGGCCGCCGGCCGAGAGCCAGCGGTAGAGCAGGTAGACCCCGATCAGTGCGGCGATCGTCCATGTGACGGCGGTGAGCAGGCCCATGTCCCCTCCCGGCGAGTCCCTGCCGCCACCGTATGCAGACTCCGGGCCTTTCGTCCTTCAGTTACTCAAAAGTGCCGTCAGCCGCAAAACCCCTGGGGACGGTTTGTCGGTGGGGTGTGCCAAGGTAGAGGAGTGCGGCGCATCTATCCCGACTTTCAAGACAATCCGGACATCCCGCAGGCGTACGCCTACCCCGAGGGGCGGCCCTGGCTGCGGCTCAACATGGTGTCCAGCGCCGACGGCGCGGCGTGGCTGCAGGGGCGCTCGGGCGGGCTGTCGAGCAGGGGCGACAAGCGCATCTTCGCCGTCCTGCGCGGGTTGTCCGACGTGATCGTCGCGGGAGCGGCGACCGTCCGCACCGAGGGCTACGGCCCGGTCAAGCCGCGTGCCTCCTGGTCGGCCATCCGGGCCGGGCGTCCCGACGTGCCGCCGATCGCGGTGATCACCCGCAGCCTCGACCTCGACCTCGACGGCGAGCTGTTCACCGACGCGACCAACCCGACGATCGTGATCACCTGCGAGTCCGCGCCCGCGGAGCGCCGCAAGCTGGCCGGCCGGCGGTCCGACCTGATCATCGCCGGCGACGACGGCGTCGACATGCGGCTGGCCGTGCGCGAGCTGCACGAGCGCGGCCTGACCCGCGTCCTGTGCGAGGGCGGCCCGCGCATCAACGCGCAGCTGTCGGCCGACGACCTCATCGACGAGTTGTGCCTGTCGGTGAGTCCCATGCTGGTCGCGGGCGGCGCGGCCCGCATACTGAACGGCGTGGCCGCGCAGGTCCCGCTTGACCTCCGCCAGGTCCTGGAAGAGGAGGGGGTCCTCTTCTGCAGATACACGAGGGAGCAGAGCCCATGACCGAGCAGCCCGTCGAAGAGCCGGAGCCGGTGCCCAACCTCCCGGTCCGGCCGCCCGTGCCGCCGATGCTGGCCAAGCCGGTCAAGGCCATGCCCAAGCAGGACGGCACCCTGTTCTACGAGCCCAAGTGGGACGGCTTCCGCTGCATCGTGTTCAGGGACGGCGACGAGGTCTACCTCGGCAGCCGCAACGAGCGTCCGTTCACCCGCTACTTCCCCGAGCTGGTCGAGGCGGTCAAGGCCGAGCTGCCCGGCAAGGTGGTGATCGACGGCGAGATCGTGCTGCCCCGGGGGGCGCAGCTCGACTTCGACGCCCTCCAGCAGCGCATCCATCCGGCCGCCTCGCGGGTCAAGCTGCTGTCGGAGCAGACGCCGGCCCAGTTCATCGCCTTCGACCTGCTGGCGGTGGGCGACGAGTCGCTGATGGAGGAGCCGTTCTCCGAGCGGCGGCGGCGGCTGGAGGAGCTGTTCCCGCACAAGGGCGGGTCCGTCCGGCTGACGCCGGTCACCACCGCCGACGAGCAGGCCCGCGAGTGGTTCGACACCTTCGAGGGGGCGGGGCTCGACGGCATCATCGTCAAGCCGGGCGACCAGCCGTACGTGCCCGACAAGCGCACGATGTTCAAGGTCAAGCACGAGCGCACGGCCGACGTGGTGATCTGCGGCTACCGCGAGCACAAGACCGGGCCCATCGTCGGCTCGCTGCTGCTCGGCCTCTACGGCGACGACGGCCGGCTGCATCACGTGGGCGTGGCGGCCTCCTTCCCCATGGCGCGCAGGGCCGAGCTGGTGGAGGAGCTCAAGCCGTACCTGGCGGAGCTGAGCGAGCACCCGTGGGGCCACTGGGCCGAGCAGGCCACGGCCAACGCCGGGCAGCCGGCGGCGGGGCCCGCGACCGGCGGGCAGCGGGTGCCGGGCGCGGTGTCGCGGTGGAACGCCAAGAAAGACCTGTCGTTCATCCCGCTCCGGCCCGAGCTGGTGATCGAGGTGGCCTACGACCAGATGGAGGGCGACCGGTTCCGGCACACGGCGCACTTCCGGCGGTGGCGGCCCGACCGCACGCCCGAGTCGTGCACGTACGAGCAGCTGGAACGGCCGGTCAGCTACGATCTCGACGACATCCTCGCCCGTTAGGGGGCAAAGCGGTCTAGTCTCTCCGTTATGACCACCGGTGATGAGCTCAAGGCGGCCGTGTCCGCGCGGCGCGACCTCGGCCCCGACTTCGAGGACGCGCTGGTGGAGTCGTTCCTCGACAAGGTGGGCCAGGAGGTCGACCGGCGGGTCGACGAGCGCCTGGCCGGCACGGCCCCGCGCGCCAAGGCGCCCGCCAGGGGGTCGGACGGGCAGCGGCTGGCGCTGGCGATCGTCTCGCTCTCCCTGGGCACGCTGTCCACGGTCGCGCTCGCCTTCGCGGGAGGCGGGCGGGCGATGGCGCTGATCCCGATCTGGGTCGGGATCATCATCGTGAACGTCGTCTTCAACGGCTCCCGCGAGAAGTAGCTTCTCCGGGAGGGCGGGCTCGCGGGTCAGGTCAGCCAGATGAGGCCGGCGAATCGGCCGCCGGGCTGTTCGCGGCGGTGGGAGTAGAGCTCGGCGGACTCGATGGTGCAGCGCGCGTCGTGCCGCACGTCGGTGACGCCCGCCGCCCTGAGCTGGGACTCGATCCCGGCCCGCAGGTCGAGCGCCGGGGTTCCCCACGACGTCGTCGACCACGTCGGCGGCACCTTCGAGGCCACCTGTCCGCGCAGCTCCGCGGGCACCTCGTAGCAGCGGCCGCAGGCGCCGGGGCCGATCAGCGCGACCATCCGGCCGGGCCGGGCGCCCTTGGCGGCCATGGCCTCGACCAGGGCTGTGGCCACGCCCGCCTCCGTGCCGGGACGCCCGGAGTGGGCGGCGCCGACCATGCGCGCCTCGGGGTCGGCCACCAGCACGGCCGGGCAGTCGGCGCCCAGCGAGGCCAGCGCCAGGCGCGGCTCGGTGGTGAACACGCCGTCGAGCGGCGGCGGGTCGTCGCCGAACGGCTCGCTCACGTACGCGACGTCGGCGCTGTGGACCTGGCGCATGTAGACGACGGCGCGCACGCCCAGCTCGGCCGCCAGGCCCGCGCGGTTGGCCCGTACGGCCGCCGGGTCGTCGCCGACCATGCCGCCCAGGTTGCGTGAGCCGTACGGCGGGGCGCTCACCCCTCCGTGGCGGTCGGTGACGACGGCGTGCACTCCGGGGGCCAGCAGCATGCCTCGATCCTAGCCGGGTTGCGGCGAGAAGCCGGGGCGAGGCGAGGAGCCGGGCTGGGGAGAGGAACCGGGCTGCGGGGAGGAGCCGGGCTGGGGCGAGGAGCCGGGGCCGCCCGGGGACGAGCCGTGCAGGACGACGCCGGGCCGGCGGCCGAGCTCCAGGTACATGTTCACCTCGTCGAAGCGCCATTCGCCCACTTCGACCACGTTCGGCAGCCGCCCCCACTCGCGGAACCCGAGGCTCTGGTACAGCGCGATCGCGCCGTGGTTGTTGCCGCGCGCCCGCAGCGTGAGCGTCTCGATGCCGGCGGCGCGGGCGTCGTCCGCGAGGCCGGACACGACCACCCGGCCGAGCCCGAGCCCGCGCGCCTGCGGGTGGGCCATGACCTTGCCCACCTCGGCGGAGTGCCGGAAGACCGCCTCCTGGCCGCGCCGCCACAGGCCCATGGCCTGGACCGTGCCGTCGACCGTGGCCAGGGCGAGCCGTCCCTCGCCCGTCCTGGCCATCGCGAGCGTGGCCTCCACCCAGGGGTCGGTCTCGTCCCTGGTGGGCGGCGCGAGGTAGCCGACCGCACCGCCCAGCTCGACGACGGCGTGCAGCACGCGGTGGACGGCGGCGAGCAGGGGCTCGTCGGCGGTTTCCGGCCAGGTCAGATCGATTTTCACGGAAGACCATTATGCCCCGATCCATCCGGGACTGGCCTGCTCGCGACAAGCAAGCATATGCTTGGTCGCGTGCCTGACTACCGCAATCTCATCGGCGGCGAGCTGGTCCCCGCGGACCGGACGATGGACACCGTCAACCCCGCCACGGGCGAGGCGTGGGCCCGGATCCCGGCCAGTGGCGCGCGCGAGGCCGAGGCCGCCGTGGCGGCGGCGCGGGCGGCCTTCCCCGCCTGGTCGGCCATGCCGGCGCTGGGCCGGGCGCACTTCCTGCGCAAGGTGTCGGAGCTGTTCGCCCGGCACGCCGAGGAACTGGCCCGGCTGGAGACCCGCGACAACGGCCGTATCCTGCGCGACACGCTCAAGAAGGACCTGCCGGGCATGGCGTACCTGTGGCAGCTCGCCGCCGGGCAGTGCCTGGAGGCGGTCACGGGCGACACCGTCCTGCTCGGGCCGGACACGCTCGGGCTGACGCGGCGCGAGCCGTACGGGGTGGCGGTCTGCATCATCCCCTGGAACTCCCCCGTCTCGACGTTCTCCGCCAAGGCCGCCTACGCCCTGGCCGCCGGGAACACGGTGATCGTCAAGCCCGCCGAGCAGGCCAGCGCGTCGGTGCTGCGGCTGGGCGAGCTGCTGGCCGAGGTGTTCCCGCCGGGCGTGCTGAACATCGTCAGCGGGCTCGGCGAGGAGGTCGGCGACGCGCTCGTCCGGCACCGGGACGTCGGCAAGGTCAGCCTCACCGGCTCCACGGCCACCGGCCAGGCCATCACCCGGGCCTCGGCGGACGCGCTGAAGCCGCTGACGTTCGAGCTGGGCGGCAAGTCGCCCAACATCGTCTTCCCCGACGCCGACCTGGACGCCGCCGCGCAGGGCGTCACCGTGAACTCCGTCTACACCGGCAACGCCGGGCAGGTGTGCGTGGCCGGCTCGCGCATCCTCGTCCACCGCTCGATCTGGGACGACCTGCTCGGGCGGATCAGGCACATCTGCGCCGGACTGGTCCTGGACGACCCCCTCGACCTGGCCACGACCATGGGCCCGATCGTGTCGGCCGGGCAGTTCGAGCGGGTGCGCTCGTACCTGGAGACGGCCGAGAAGGAGGGGGCCGAGCTGGTCTTCGGCGGCCGGTCGGGGGCCGAGGTGGTGCCCGGTCTGCCGGGCGGCTACTGGGTGGAGCCCACGCTCTACACGACCGAGGACAACGGCCTGCGCATCTGCCAGGAGGAGATCTTCGGGCCGGTGGCGGTGGCCATCCCGTTCGACAGCGACGAGCAGGCGCTGGAGATCGCCAACGACTCGCCGTACGGGCTGGCGGCCGGGGTGTGGACGCGGGACCTCGGGCGGGCGCACCGGTTCGTGCGGGATCTGCAGAGCGGCACCGTGTGGGTGAACACCTACCGCCAGATGCCTCCTGGCCTGCCGTTCGGCGGCGTGAAGGACAGCGGGTACGGCCACGATTCCGTCATGGAGTACACCCGGGAAAAGGCGGCCATCATCCAGTTTTAGTTCGGTAGATTCCCTCCATGAGCGAGGGGATCAACGACCAGTCCGAGCTGACCGAGCTGACCGAGGCAGCCGCCCAGTCGCGCGCGTCCGTGCTGCGCAGCCGAGCCGAATCGTACATCGCGCTGTCGCGGCACGAGGCCGCCATCGCCGATCTGACCGAGTCGATAACGCTGGTCCCGGACAACGCCCGTGCCTGGCGGCTGCGCGGCGAGAGCCATCGGGTCATCGAGCGGTACGAGGCCGCCCTGGCGGACTTCGACGAGTCGTTGAGACTGGAACCCGACAGCGCGTACGCGCTGGGCTCGCGCGGGCAGGCGTACGCGGCGCTCGGCCGGCTGGAGGAGGCGATGGAGGACTTCGACCACGCGCTCACCCTCGCCCCCGAGTCCCTGTGGATCCTGGAGGCCAAGGCCGACGCCCTGGTGGACATGGACCGGCTGGACGAGGCCCTGGACGAGCACGCCAAGATCATCGCGTTGAACGAGGAGCTGGCGTACTCGTGGGTGGCGCGCGGCGACCTGTACCAGCGCATGCACCTCTACAGCGAGGCCATCGCCGACTACAGCAGGGCCCTGGAGGCCGATCCCGGCCACGTGCGGGCGCTCAGCCGGCGCGGCGAGGCGCTGCGCATGATCGACCGCTACCAGGAGGCGCTGGCCGACCTGAACCGCGCGGTCGAGCTCGACCCCGACAACGACCGCGCGTTCGGCAGCCGGGGCGCGGTGCTGAGCGAGATGGGCGACAACGAGGCCGCGCTGCGCGACCTGGACAGGGCCATCGAGCTGGACCCCGAGTACATCTGGGCCTACCGGGTGCGCGGCGAGATCTTCCAGGAGATGGAGCGGCACGAGGAGGCGGTGAGCGACTTCACGCTGGCCCTGCGCCTGGAGTTCGGCGACGACTAGGCCGTCACGAGGGGCGGGCCGCCCCGGAGGGCGGCCCGCCGTCGTCAAGGCACTCGGAGCGCCTTCTGTCAGAGCGCCAGCAGGGCGCTCACCGGCAGGCGGCTGTCGGACAGCGGCCGTACGGCGATGCGCAGCAGGGCCAGCGCGTTGTCGTCGCCGGCGATGCGGTTGGCGCTGAGCCCGCCGCACGCCTGGCAGTGGTGGATGATCAGCCACTCCCCGTCCGGCCTGACGGTGACGCTCAGCGCCGCCATCGGGCCCCGGCAGCCCGCCCGCCGGTCCCCCGGGATCCGGTGGTCGACGTGCAGGCTGGTCAGGCAGTGCGGGCAGTGGTTGCGGTGCGCCGTGCCCGGCGCGTCCATCGGTACGTCCAGCCGGCAGCCGACGCAGCGGAACGCGTCGCCGCGCTCGCCACGTTGCACGGCCTTCGGCTGTTGCGGCCTGGCCCGGCCAGGGTTCCTCCTGGGCATGTCACAGGTCGCCGAACGCTTCGAGCGGGAACGGCGGCTGCGCGAGCGGGCGTACGGCCATGCGCATGAGGATGAGCTGGTTGTCGTCCCCGCAGATCGGGTTGGACGTCAGCTCGCCGCAGCGTGAGCAGCGATGGATGATCATCCAGTCGCCGGTGCGGAGGACCGCGATCGAGATCGGGTTCATCCGCGACCGGCACTCCGAAGGGCCGCCCTCCACCCGGTCGAGCACGTGCAACGAGTGCAGGCAGCTCGGGCAGTGGTTACGGCGGACGCCGCCGGGCGCGTACGCGGCGACGGTCAGGCCGCAGCGGACGCAGGCGAAGGTGTCGGTGCTGATGATGGAACGAGGTTTGCCGTTGGCAGACAACCTGGGTTCTCCTTGCCGGATTTGTCATGAAAAAAAGGCAGCAAGGGAGCGCCGAGCGGGCCTCACAGGCACGCGGGTGCCACAGGCGGTCCGGCCCACTGAGGCCAGGACTTCAGATACTCGTCCTCAGGCTCTGGAACTCAGGGGAGGCGGGCACGCCCGTGGCACGGAGAGGCGCGCTGGGCGCCGTGCCGGTCATCAACCCACCTCCTGAAATCGCACCGAACGGGACAGTCGCCAGGCTAATCACCCCCGCCGGTCGCGCGCCAACGGTTTTTCCTGGACCCTGGAGATCGACCGAATATCGTTCTAGTGTTCGTCCATGGGGATCGGGCTGACCGAGGAACACCGGGCGCTGGCGGCCTCCGTACAGGGGCTGGCGGGGCGCACCGTCGAGCACCGGGCGCTGGCCGGGCAGGGGCTGCTGGGCCTGCACCTGCCGGAGGAGTTCGGCGGGCAGGGATACGGGCTGGTCGAGCTGTGCGTGGCGCTGGAGGTGCTGGGCGAGCTGCGGGTGGCGGGGCCGTACCTGCCGGTCGTGCTGGCCTCGGCGGCGCTCGCCCGGTCCGGGAGTCCCGCGGCCGGCCTGCTGCGGGGGCTGGCCGACGGGTCGCTGACGGCGGCCGTCGCGCTCGGGCCGCTCGCCCTCGGGGCGGCCGGGGCCGACCTGTTCCTCGTGCCGCACGGTGACGGGTGGGCGCTGCTCGACCGGGCCGGCGTGCGCGCCGAGCCCGCCGAGGGCGTCGACCTGGACCGGGACCTGTGCGCGGTCACGACGGTCACGGGTCTCGACGTCCCGCCGGAGCGCCTGCTGGGGCCGGTGCCGGTGCGGGAGCTGGCCGCGGTGCTGCTCGGCGCCGACGCGTGCGGCACCGCCGCCTGGGCGGTCGGCACGGCCGCCGCCCACGCCAAGGTACGCGAGCAGTTCGGCCGCCCGATCGGCCAGTTCCAGGGCGTCAAGCACCGGGTGGCGGCTGCCCTGGTGGCCTTGGAGCAGGCCCGCGCCGCCGTCTGGGACGCCGCCCGCGCCCTCGACGCCCCGCACACGGGAGAGCCCGGCGGGCTCGGTGACGATGTGCGGCTGGCCGTCGGGGTGGCGGCCGTGCTGGGGCCGGACGCGGCGGTGCGCTGCGCGGCCGACGCCATCCAGGTGCTCGGCGGCATCGGCTACACCTTCGAGCACGACGCCCACCGCCACTACCGCCGCGCCCTGTCCGGCCGCATGCTCGCCGGCGACCCGGGGCCGTGGGCCGAGCAGGTCGCCGACCTGGCCCTGGCGGGGGCCCGCCGCACGATGGAACCCGACCTGCCCGAGGAGTCCGTCCGGCTCAGGGAGACGATCAGGGCGCAGGCCGAGTCGTTGCGGCGCGAGGAGCCGCTCGCCCGGCTGGGCCGGTTCGCACGGGACGGCTGGATCATGCCCTACCTGCCCAGACCGTGGGGCCGCGCGGCCACGCCGCTGGAACAGGTGATCATCCATCAGGAGTTCCGCGACCTCAAGCGCCCCAACCTGGGGATCGCCGCCTGGGCGGTCCCGTCCATCGTCACGTACGGCACCCCCGAGCAGCAGGAACGTTTCCTGCCCAGGACGTTCACCGGCGAGCTCGTGTGGTGCCAGCTGTTCAGCGAGCCGGGCGCCGGGTCCGACCTGGCCGCCCTGTCCACCAGGGCCATCCGGGTGGCGGGCGGCTGGTCGCTGACCGGCCAGAAGATCTGGACGTCCCTCGCCCAGTACGCCCACTGGGGCATCTGCCTGGCCCGCACCTCCCCCGGCAGGCCCAAGCACGAGGGGATCACGTACTTCCTGGTGGACATGTCCGCCCCCGGCGTCACGGTCAGGCCACTCAAGGAGATCAACGGGGACGAGATCTTCAACGAGGTCTTCCTCGACGGCGTCTTCGTCCCGGACGACCTGGTGGTGGGCGAGGTGGACGGCGGCTGGCGGGTGGCCCGCGACACGCTCTCCCACGAGCGGGTCGCGCTCGGCGACTCCTGGGGACCGGGCTCCCGGCACACCGACATGATCCGCCTGGTCGGCGCCCTGCCGCCGCTGCGGCAGTCGCAGCGCGAGCAGGCGGGCCGCCTGTGGGCCGAGGGCCAGGCGATCTCGGCGCTCGGGCTGCGCGTGACGCTGTCCAGGCTGGCCGGGGCCGACCCGGGCCCCGCCGCCAGCGTGCGCAAGCTGCTCGGCATGCGGCACGCGCAGGCGGTCTCGGAGTTCTGCTGGTCGCTGGCGCCGTCCGACCGCCACTGGAACCGCATGATCCTGGCCACCCGGGCCTTCACCATCGGCGGCGGCACCACGGAGGTGCAGCTCAACATCATCGCCGAGCGCGCGCTGGGCCTTCCCCGCGATCCGTGACGCCGGCCCGCACGCACCTGACCTCGGCCGACATCGCCAGGTGACGGGCGGCGATCCCGGGCATGGCGGTCACCCCGAAGGCGGTCCGGTCCACGCGGGCGGCGACCACGACGGTGAAGCCGTTCGCGGTCACGTCGCAGCGCTCGACGGTGAGGGTGAGCGGGCGTTCGACGCCGGTGACGGTGAGCGTGCCGGTGAGCGTCCCGTCGCCGGCGGGGGCGCCGGTGAAGGTGATGACGGGGTGGCGGGCGGCGTCGAGGAAGCGGGGCGAGCGCACGGTCTCGTCGCGCCGGTGGTTGCCGGTGTGGAAGCCGGCGGCGTCGATCTCCACGCGCACGCGGGAGTCGGCGAGCGGTTCGGCGACGTCCACGGTGCCGCCCCTGACGTCGAAGGTGCCGCGGGCGCGGGCGAGGCCGTACAGGTGCCGGGTGGTGAAGCGGATCGCGGAGTTCTCGGTGTCGATCTCGTAGCGGCCCAGCGGAGGGAGGTTCGTCATGGGTCCATTGCACGGCGGCGGGGTGGCCGTGCGGCAGGGCGGGCCGTCGGTCACCGGGGCGACGATCGGCGGGAGCACATGCGACTTTCGTATGGTTTCCCACTTACCCGATATTTACGGCATGCGGGGATGTCGTAGCGTTTGCGGCATGGGTGCAGGGGCGTGTCGCCGTTCCCTCGTGCTGGACGTGGTCATCGCGGGCGGTTTCGCGCTGCTGGACACCGGCTCGACGCTGCTGGGTCTGTCGTGGTGGCCCGAGCGTCCCGGTCCGCTGGCCTGGGCGCTGCTGGCGGTCCAGGCGGCCGCCTGCCTGTCGCTGGTGGCCCGCCGCCGGGCGCCGCTGACGGTCCTGGTCGTGCTGGGGACGTACACGCTCGTGGTGACGTTGCTGATCTCGCCGGGCGGGATGCTGGTCCCGGCCGGGCAGGGGAACGTGTGGGCGCCGTTCGCGACCATCGCGGCGGCGTACGGGCCGCTCTACGACCGCAGGGACCGGCGGGTCGCCGTCGCCGTGCTGGCCGCGTACACGATGGTGATCGCACGGGTGTGGGAACCGGCGGCCGGCGTGCTCGTCGACGGGGTGCTGCGCACGGCCGTCGGCCCGCTGCTCGCGCTCTACCTCGACGGACGGCGGCGGGTGCTCAGGATGCTGGTCGAACGCGCCGAGCGGGCCGAACGCGAGCGGCACCTGCTGGCCGAGCAGGCCCGCGCCGAGGAGCGCGCCCGGCTGGCCGGCGAGATGCACGACGTCGTCACCCACCGGGTGAGCCTCATGGTGCTGCAGGCCGGCGCGCTGCGGGTCACCGCGGCCGACGAACACACCCGGCAGACCGCCGAGGAGCTGCGGGCCGCGGGCTGCCAGGTGCTCGACGAGCTGCGGGACCTGATCGGCGTCCTGCGCACCGCGCCGGAGCCGGACGTGCCGCCGTCGGCGGCCGACTTCGCCGCGCTGGTCGCCGAGTCCGCCTCCGTGGGCACGCCGGCCGAGCTGGTCGAGGAGGGGGACCGGGCGCTGGCCTCGCCGGTGGTGGGGCGCACGGCGTACCGGATCGTGCGCGAGGCGCTGACCAACGTGCGCAAGCACGCGCCGGGCGCGCGGGTGCAGGTGCGGATCGAGTACGGCCAGGCGCGGGTACGGCTCACGGTGCGCAACACGCCGCCGACCGGCCTGCCCGGCGGCCCCCTGGCCGGCACCGGCTCCGGCCTCGGCATCGCCGACCTGCGGCGGCGGGTCGAGGTCGTGCACGGCACGCTGCGCGCCGGGCCGTCCCCCGACGGCGGGTTCACCGTCGAGGCCACTCTCCCCGCGTACGTGGCGACATGATCAGAGTCGTGGTCGTGGACGACGAGCCGATGGTCTGCCGTTTCCTGCGCACCATCCTCGGCTCGGCGCCCGACATCGAGGTCGTGGACGAGGCCCACGACGGCGCCGCCGGCGTCGAGGCGGTCGTGCGCAGCCGTCCGGACGTCGTGCTCATGGACCTGCGCATGCCCCGCGTGGACGGGCTCACCGCGATCGAACGCCTGGTCGAGCTGCCCCGGCCGCCGGTCGTCGTGGTGCTGACGACGTTCGACGCCGACGAGTACGTGCTGCGCGCCCTGCGCGCGGGGGCCGCCGGCTTCCTGGTCAAGTCCACGCCGCCGGAGGACCTGATCGGGCTCGTCCGGGTGGCCGCCGAGGGGCACACCGTGCTGTCGCCGGTCGCCGCCCGCAGGCTGGTGGCGGCCTCGGCCGCGGCGGACCCGGCCCGCGCCCGCGCCCGCGAGCTGCTGGAGTCGCTGACCGGACGCGAGCGCGAGGTGCTGGCCTGCCTCGGCGAGGGGTTGTCGAACGCGCGCATCGCCGCCCGCCTCCACCTGGCCGAACCCACCGTCAAGGGGTACGTGTCACGCCTGCTGGACAAGCTGGGCTGCCTCAACCGCACCCAGGCGGGCCTCATCGCCCACGACGCGGGCCTGACCCGGTAGGCGCCGCGGGCGGCGGGTTTGGCGGCGGGTTTGGCGGCGGAGCAGGGAGGTAGGTGATAAGCCGCAAAGGGGGACAAAAGCCATGAGCAATCCGCAACAGCCCGAACTTCGCCGGTCGGGTAAGTCCGGCGCGAACTCGAAATCCACCGACGCCGTGCCGGAGTCGAAGAGCGGCGGCAGGCGGGCCGGCCGGCCGCACGGCAGCGACAAGGGGCACAAGGGCGGCGGCAAGGGCGGCGGCAAGGGCGGCGGCGTGCCTCCGGGCCAGCACCCGCCGTATCCGGGGTGAGCCGGATGAAGGGCAGCCTGCAGTTCATCGGCAACGCGACCACGTTGATCCGCTACAACGGCTTCACGCTGTTGACGGATCCCAACTTCCTGCACCGCGGCCAGCGGGCGTACCTGGGCTACGGCCTGAGCTCGCGACGGCTGAAGGACCCGGCCATCGACGTGTCGGACCTGCCGCCCATCGACGCGGTGGTGCTGTCGCACCTGCACGGGGACCACTGGGACCGGGTGACGGAGAAGGGCCTGGACAAGGGCACCCAGATCATCACCACCCGGCAGGCGGCGCGCACGCTGCGCCGCCGCGGCTTCGGCCGCAGCACGGGCCTGGAGGTGTGGGAGCAGCACGAGCTGAACGGGCCACAGGGCAGCGTGACCGTCACCGCCCTGCCCGCCAGGCACGCGCCCGGCCCCGCCGAGACGCTGCTGCCGCCGGTGATCGGGACGATGCTGGAGTTCCGCGGCCCCGAGGGCCTGGTGGAGCTGCGCCTGCACATCAGCGGCGACACCCTGCTCGACCGCCGCCTGGAGGCGATCCCGCGTCGTTTCCCCGAGGTCGACCTCGCGCTCGTGCACCTGGGCGGCACCCGCCTGCTCGGCACCCTGCTCGTCACCATGGACGGCGAGCAGGGCGCGACCTGGGTCGATCTCATCAACCCGCACACCGTGGTGCCGGTGCACTACGACGACTACGGCGTCTTCAGCTCACCGCTGGACGACTTCCGGCACCACATCGAGCAGGTGGGCCTGGCCGACCGCGTGGTCTACCTGGAACGCGGCGAGACCCGCGAACTGGCGCCGCACCACCTCGTGCGCCGCTGAGCTCCCGCTCCGCACCCGTCCGGGCTCGTTCCGGACGGGTGTTCCGGGCGCTCCGCCCGGGATGAGGTTCTTTCTACTCGGACGAGGAATCCTCTACCGGGAGTGGATAGTTACATATCCGACTTCTTCCCCGGCGGAAGGTACGGGAGTTACCTTCGTTTGCGGCCGCACCTCCTGTGCCGCCGCACGGCCGGGCCGTCGGGTCCCGTCCCAGGCGCCGGGTCCGGCCGTGCGGCCCACAGCCGTCGGCCCGTTCAGGAGAGGGTGGTCAGCTTCTCCGACGTCCGGTGGAACGCCTTGCCGTTCCACTTGTAGGTCTGGCGGACGAGCAGGTCGGGGCAGCATCGCGGAGCCTTGTCGCTGACCACCTTGCCGCTCAGGCGCACCTCGCCGCGCTGGACGGCGACGGTCTGGGTCTTGAAGTACCGGTTCTTGCCCAGCGTGCCGATCAGACGCGGGGCCGAACGCCGGGACGCGCCGTCGTAGACGAAGGCCAGCACCGGGTTGCCCGCCGTGGGGCTCGGGCAGGACGAGGTGACGACGGTGTCGGGGCGTCCGTCGCGCGTGAGGTCGCCGACGGCGGCGACGCGGGCGCGGACGACGTACCAGCTGTCCTTCGGCCCCGGCTTGGGGCAGTGCAGCGCCCGCTCGACGACGGGCGCCCAGTTGACGCCCCGCAACGGATCGGTCGCCGCCGGGCCGGTCGCGGCGAAGGCGGCGCCCGTGGCGAGGATCGGCGCCAGGGAGGTCGACAGGGCGACGGTCGACGCCCAGACACGGAGTCGGCGGGCCATCGGGCTGCTCTTGTGCGTGGCGCTTGAGTTCATGACCGTTTCGATGCCGGAAACGCCTGACAAGTTCGGCCCGAGCCGCGTGACTTGTCACGTCATGCCATCCGGAGTGTTTCGTCACGCGGAAGGGGCGCAGGGCTTTGTGGGGACTCGACCACATTTTCGGAAGCGCCGTCCCAGCGTTACGCGCGACACGCCCAGACCTGCGGCTCTCATCCTGTGCCGGCTCACGATCGCCATCGCCGTTACCGATCTGAGATGTTCACTTCTGTCTCCACCTCGCCCCCTGCCCAGGCAGCCGCCTGGCCGAGGCCGGAACGGAAGGACACCTCACATGCGCCCAGCCACCCGAGCTGCCCTCGCCACCCTCGCCGTCACGTGCTGCACCTTCAGCGCGTTGCCCGCCTGGGCGGCGCCGGCCGGGAACGCGCCGTCGTGCGTGACCGTCTGGCAGAACACCGGGACCCTCACCAAGACCGGCTACGCCCGCAACGACTGCGGCTACCGGCTCCGACTGAAGATCATCTGGGCGCGCGGGACGGACGGCGCGTGCCAGACCGTGGACTCCGGCGAGACCATCTACTCGCGCGTGCCGCGCGGCGTGCGCACCTTCGACGGAGCCGACACCTGCTGACCGACTCCCGCGAAAAGGCCGGCCCCACAACGGTGGCCGGCCTTTCGGGCATCGGAGGTCGCCTCACTGAGGGCCGCGCCGAGACTCCCGCTTGATTCTGTGCGGGGTTACTTCTCCTCCGGCGCGTTCCTGGCCTTGCTGGGCTGGACGCGCTTGGGCTCGCCCGGCATCTTCGGGTAGTTGGGCGGGTAGGGCATGTCGCCGCGGTCGTCGGCGGCGTACATCTCCAGCAGGGGCTCGATCGAGTACGCCCGGTCGTCGATCGCCGCGTGCACGTCGCCCAGCTTGGCGAAGCGGGCCGGGACGGTGCGGATGTCGAAGTCGCGAGGGTCGGCGTCGGTCAGCTCGTCCCAGGTCAGCGGAGTCGAGACGGGGGCATACGGGCGGGCCCGGACGGAGTAGGCGCTGGCGACGGTGCGGTCTCTGGCGTTCTGGTTGAAGTCGATGAAGACACGGTCGCCGCGCTCCTCCTTCCACCACGCGGTGGTCACCAGCTCGGGGTCGCGGGCCTCGACCGCCCTGGCCAGGGCGATGCCGGCGTGGCGCACCTGGACGAAGTCCCAGCGGGGCTCGATGCGCACCGCGATGTGCACGCCGCGGTTGCCCGAGGTCTTGACGAACCCCGCCATGCCCAGCTCGTCGAGCACCTCGCGGGTGCGCTCGGCGGCCCGGCGCGCGGCGTCGAACTCCAGGCCGGGCTGCGGGTCGAGGTCGATGCGCAGCTCGTCGGGGTGCTCGACGTCGGCGGCCCGCACCTGCCAGGGGTGGAAGTCGATCGTGCCCAGGTTGGCGCAGTAGGCGATCGCGGCGACCTCGGTGACCCGCAGCGAGTCGGCGGTGCGGCCGCTGGGGAAGGTGACCGTGACCGACTGCAGCCACTCGGGGTGCTTGGGCGGCATGCGCTTCTGGTAGATGGCCTCGGTCTGGACGCCGTCGGGATGGCGCTTGATGTTGGTCGGCCGGTCTCTGAGCGCGCGCAGGGCCCCCTCGCCGACGCTCACGTAGTATTCGACCAGCTCCCGCTTTGTCGCCCCGATCTCCGGGAAGTAGACCTTGTCGGGATTGGTGACCTTGACGGTCCGCTCCCCCACCTTGAGCTCTATGAACGGCGATGCCATGCCATCGAACCTACTCCCCCGCGCCGACAGAACGGCCGAAGGAAGAGGTGGGCCCGTCCCGGAGCCGCGTCGGTGGCGGGACCGGGGCTCGACGGGACGGACCTAAGATCATCCTTCGCCGTTCCGGGCGCTGGCGCGCCACCCGGCCGGCCATCTCGGGTCGCCAGCGGCGCCAGCACGGGCGTGGGCTGTGCCGCTACGGCGAGCCGCGGACGATCTCACCCCTTGGCAGGAGGCGATGACACCCCCTTACCGACAAAGACGCGAATTCCGCCGAGAAAGGATGCTTCACCCTGCGGAGATCTCTTTTTGCCGGATCTCGTAGTCTGGACGCATGGACAAGGTGGTCAAGAGCGAGGCCGAATGGCGGGCCAGGCTCTCTCCTGAGGAGTTCCACGTGCTCAGGGAGGCCGGGACCGAGCGCCCGTTCACGGGGGAGTACGTCGACACCAAGACCGAGGGCGTGTACTCGTGCCGCGCCTGCGGCGCCGAGTTGTTCCGGTCCGACACGAAGTTCGAGTCGCACTGCGGATGGCCGAGCTTCTTCGAGCCGTCGGAATCGGAGGCGGTGAGGCTGATCGAGGACGACAGTCACGGCATGGTGCGCACGGAGGTGCGCTGCGCACGCTGTGACTCCCACCTCGGTCACGTCTTCCACGGCGAGGGCTATCCGACGCCGACCGACGATCGTTACTGCATCAACTCGGTCTCGCTGAGGCTCGAACCCAAGGGGTGATCGATTAGCGACAGAGCGTACCGATCGCCCACAAGGGGTAGGGGCCTGCTTGTGGGCCGTGTCCATCTTCGCCACCGCTGGGTGACGATTGAGACGATCGGGCGTGTCGTGACTCAGCGGTGTGAGGTGTGCTCGAAGACGAGGGTCCGGGTGCGCTAGCCCGCCCCGGAGGCTCAGTCCCGGCGCGCGTCAGTTCGGCCGGGGGTACGTGACACGGCAGTTGTGATCGGAAGGGCCCAGGATGTTGGCGAGGACGGGGTTCCCGTTCTCGCCGAACTCCGCCTGCACGAAGACGATCGGACGCTTCACGCCGTTCGCCCTGAGGTACTCCAGGCCGCGTTTGCACAGCGTGATGGCCGTGGCGGAATTGTCGGCACTGTCCGGTAAGTTCGTGTAAATGCGCAGATATCCGCCTACGGTGCGGATGTCCTTGAGGTGTTTCATCGCCTTGTCGCCCCGCCCCCAACGGGCGCGGAAGTACTCGGCGGCCTCCCGGTCGGTGTGCCGCGACGGCCCGTCGGCCTTGTAACCGGCCGAGTCGCCGCCCTTGGCATCGCCCGGGTCGCCGGTCTCGGGCAGGCTGACCTGGGCGTCGCCGGTCTCGGTCGTCCCCGTGACGGTGTCCGGCCTGCCCTGGACGGCGTCCGGCTTCGCGGCGGGGTCGGCGGTGCCGGTCCTGGCGGGCGCGCCTGAGCCGGCGGGGTCGGCGGCGGCCGACGTGCTCGGCCGCGCCTGGCCCTTGGGCAGCTCGCGCGCCTCCGCGGCGCCCTTGCCGTTGACCGGCGCCCGGCCCGGGTTCGCCGGGACCCCGCCCTCGGCCGCCGGGTCCTGCCGGGCCGTGGCGCCCTCCGCGCCGGCCTGGGCTCCGGAGGCGGTGACCGTCCCGCCGAGTGCGCCGTTCAGGCCGAGCAGCAGCGCCACTCCCCCGGCCAGCGCCACCGCGCCGGCCGCCAGGCCCCGTGTTCCGGTACGCCCGCGCCGCCGCCCATGCCGTCCGCGTCCCGTACGCGCCTCCACCGGACCGCCTGTACGCGCCTCCGCCCGGCCGCCGGTCTCCCGTGCGCCGCCCGTACGGGTCTCGGGCCGGTCGCCGGTCCGCTGGTCGGCCGATGTCGTGTCCCGTAACGCCGCATGGCGGCCTGGCGCGCGCCGGCGCCCCGGGCTCTGCCCTTCCGCGGACTGTTCCACCCGGCCCCTCCTCGCCCCTGCATGGACCGTGCCACCGACGCCATGCCACCAAAAGGGAATTCACCCTCGATTGTGACAAAGGGGGTAGATCACTGCAGGGAGATCGTCAAGTTGGCCTGGATGTTCCGCTCCGCACCAGGCCACCATGACCGCTAGGGCAGAGCCGCGACGAGCTCCTGCACCGGCTTGCGGGCGCCCGTGTAGAACGGGATCTCCACGCGCGTGTGGCGGCGGGCCTCCGCGCCGCGCAGCGTGCGCATCAGGTCGACGATGCGGTGGAGCTCGTCGGCCTCGAACGCCAGCATCCACTCGTAGTCGTTGAGCGAGAAGCAGGCCACGGTGTTGGCCCGCACGTCGGGGTAGTCGCGGGCCATCCGGCCGTGCTCGGCCAGCATCGCCCGCCGCTCGGAGTCCTCCAGCAGGTACCACTCGTAGGAGCGCACGAACGGGTAGACGCTGACGTACGCCCGCGGCTCCTCCTCGGCCAGGAAGGCCGGGATGTGGGACTTGTTGAACTCGGCCGGCCGGTGGAGCGCCATGGCCGACCAGACCGGCCTGCTGTGCCGGCCGAGGCCGGTGCGGCGGAACCGGGAGTAGACGTCCTGGAGGTCCTCGGGCGTGGGAGCGTGCCACCAGAACATGTAGTCGGCGTCGGCACGGAAGCCGGCGACGTCGTAGACCCCCCTGGTCACGATGTCTTTCCCGGCCGCCTGTGCGAGCAGTTCCTCGACCTCGTCGGCCATGTTCTCCCGGTTGCCCGGGACCTGCTCGGTCACCTGGAAGACCGACCACATGGTGTAACGGATCACCTGGTTGAGATCGCGGGCCTTCAGCCGCGGCGCGCCCTCTGTCATGTCCTTCATTCTCCTTCTCGCGACAGGTGGTCCAGAATCCGGGCCGCGGCCGTACGGGCGGTCGCGATGCAGGCGGGGACGCCGATGCCGTCGTAGGCCGCGCCGCACACGGCGAGCCCGGCGGCGCCCGAGACCGCGGCGCGCACCCTGGCCACCCGGTCGAGGTGGCCCACGTTGTACTGCGGCAGCCCGCCGCCCCAGCGGGTGACCCGGCTGTCGACCGGCAGGCCGCGCACGCCCACCACGTCGGCCAGCTCGGCCGTGGCCAGCGACACCAGCTCGGCGTCGTCGCGCTGGAGCAGGTGCTCCTCGCCGATCCTGCCGACCGAGCAGCGCACGAGCAGCAGGTCTTGAGCCAGGTGGGGCCACTTGACCGAGCTGAACGTCACCGCCTTGACCGGCCGGCCCTCCACCGGCGGCACCAGGTAGCCGCTGCCGGTCGGCGGCTGCGGGAGCGCGTCGACGGGGTAGGCGAGCGTGACGACGGCCATGCTCGCGTACTCGATCCTGGCCAGCTCGGCGGCGGCCTTGGGCACCTCGGCCCTGAGCAGGCGGGCGGCGGCGGGAGCGGGCGTGGCCAGGATCACCGCGTCGGCCTCGATCACCTCGGGGCGCGGCACCGGCCCGGCGACCAGCCGCCAGCCGTGCTCGGTGCGGTGGAGCTCGCGCACGGTCACGCCGGTCCGGACGTCGGCCCCGGACGCCTTGGCCACCGCCTCGGGCAGGCTGCCCACGCCCTGGCGCAGCGTCGTGAAGATCGGCCCGCCGTTCTTGGGCGCCTCCTCGACGATGTGCCGGGCGGCGCTCAGCAACGAGCGCTCGGCCCTGGCGACGGCCGCGACCTGCGGCATCGTCGCCTCCAGCGACAGCATGTCGGAACGGCCGGCGTAGACCCCGCCGAGCAGCGGCTCGACCAGTCGCTCGACGATCTCACCGCCCATCCTGGCCCGGATGTAGGAGGCCACGGACACGTCGGTGCGCACCAGCGTGGGCGGCAGGACCTGGTCGAGCGGCACCCTCAGCAGGCCGCCGGGCGAGATGATGCCGGACCTGGCCAGCTCCGCCAGGTCGGCCGGCACGCCCATGACGTGCCCCTTCGGCATCTGCCGCAGCGCGCCCCTGGAGTAGACGGCCGACCGCACGGTGCCGGGGAAGACCAGCTCGTCCTCCAGCCCGACGGCCTTGGCCAGCTCGACGCCCTCCGGCCGGCGGGCCAGCATGGCCTCGGCCCCGGCGTCGACGCTCACCCCCGCGACCTCGGAGGCGTGCAGCTTGCCGCCGAGGCGGGGGCTGCCCTCCAACACGGTCACCTTGACCTGCTCGCTCGTACCCTGACGGAGGAACCACGCGGCCGCCAGGCCGGAGATCCCACCGCCGATGACGACGACGTGCGCCCGTTTCCCTTCCACGTCTCCTGACGCTACCGCCTCGGCAGACCGCCCAGCTGATCGGGGCACGTGACCCTACCGTGATGTATGTCGCCAAACCGGGGTGATCCAGCTTCCGTCATAAGGGCATGAGGAGAATCCGGTTAGGCATCGCGCTCTCGGCCTGCGCCACTCTGCTGCTCGCGGGCTGCGGCGGCGGCACGGTCGAGACGATGTCGGGCGGCGCGCCCGCGGTGGCCACGCAGGGCATGGCCGCCCCCGAGGCGCGGGACCTGGCCGCGCCGAAGAAGCAGGCCGCGCCGCAGGACGGCGGCAGCGCGGTCTCCGGGGTCAAACTGGCCCAGCGGCAACAGGACCGGCAGGTGATCTACACCGGCAGCATGACCGTACGCGCCAAGCAGGTCATCCCGGCCGCGCAGCAGGCCAAGCAGCTCGTCACGGCGGCGGGCGGCTACCTGTCGAAGGAGGAGGCCGAGTCGGCCGGCGACACCGAGGACTCGGCCCTGCTGGAGTTCAAGATCCCGCCCACCCGGTACGCCGACGTGACCGCCAGGCTGGGCAAGGACCTGGGCAAGCAGCTCTCGATGACCCAGGGCACCCAGGACGTCACCCTCCAGGTCGCCGACGTCGAGAGCCGGTTGACGTCGGCGCAGAAGTCGCTGGAGTCGCTGCGCACGTTGCTGAAGAAGGCCGAGACCATCGGGCAGGTGCTCCAGGTGGAGCGGGAGATCAACTCCCGCGAGGCGGACCTTGAGGCGTTGCAGGCCCAGCAGAAGGAGCTGGCCACCCAGGTCGCGATGGCCACGCTCACGCTCCGGCTGGTCGGGCCGGTGACCGTGGTGGAGGACCCGGCCGAGGAGCCGGCGGGCTTCCTCGGCGGGCTGAAGGCCGGGTGGGAGGCGCTGGTGTCGTTCACCAAGACGGCGCTGACCGTGTTCGGCGCGCTGCTGCCGTGGCTGGTCGTCATGGCGCCGCTGGTGGCCGCGGCGGTGTTCCTGGTGCGGCGCAACCGCGCGCGCCGCCCCGCGCCGCCGGCCGGGCCCGAGCCCGCCGAGCCCGGACCGTCGGCGGCGTGACGGTCAGGCGCCCGCTTCGTGCACCAGGTCGGTCAGGCGCTTGAGCTGGTCGGGGTCGGTCGAGGGGAGCACGCCGTGGCCGAGGTTGAACACGTGCCCCTCGGCCGCCGCGCCGCGCCGCAGCACCTCGCGGGCCCTGCGCTCCACGACCTCCCACGGCGCGAGCAGGATCGCCGGGTCGAGGTTGCCCTGCAGCGCCTTGCCCGGCCCCACGCGCCGGGCCGCCTCGTCGAGGGGCACCCGCCAGTCGACGCCCACGACGTCGGCCCCGGCCTCGCCGAGCACGCCGAGCAGCTCGCCGGTGCCCACGCCGAAGTGGATGCGGGGCACGCCCGCGACGCCCTCGAAGATGCGCCGGGTGTGGGGCAGGATGAACTCGCGGTAGTCGTCAGGGGCCACCGCGCCCACCCACGAGTCGAAGAGCTGGATCGCCGAGGCGCCGGCCGCGATCTGGATGCGCAGGTGCTCCAGCACGATGTCGGACAGGCGTTCCATGAGGGAGTGCCACAGGGCGGGCTCGCCGTACATCATGGCCTTGGTGCGGTCGTGGTTCTTCGACGGGCCGCCCTCGATGAGGTAGGACCCGAGCGTGAAGGGCGCGCCGGCGAAGCCGATCAGCGGGGTGGCACCCAGCTCGCCCACCAGGGCCGAGATCGCCTCCGTCACGTAGTGCACGTCGCCCGGCTCCAGCGGGCGCAGCGCCGCGACGGCCCGCGCGTCGCGGATCGGGTCGGCGACGACCGGGCCGACGCCCGGCTTGATGTCGAGGTCGACGCCGATGGCCTTGAGCGGGACGACGATGTCGCTGAAGAAGATGGCCGCGTCGACGCCGTAGCGGCGCACGGGCTGCATGGTGATCTCGACGATCAGGTCGGGCGTCGCGCAGGCGGTGAGCATCGGCACACCCTCGCGGACCTTCAGGTATTCGGGCAGCGAGCGCCCGGCCTGCCTCATGTACCAGACCGGGGTGTGCGGGACGGGCTGCCTGCGGCAGGCGCGCAGGAAGGCTGAGTCGGCGAGATTCACCCTCCAAGGGTGCCATGGCACCCGATCGGCCGAGACATCGGCGCAAGGTGTCGGAAAAACATGCATTGGATACCCAAAATCATGATCAGATAGCCAGATGAAGGTTTACCGGTCTGCCCGGCAGCGGCGTCGCACACGGGTCGAACACACCCCATGCCCGCCCAGAGAGCCGGTCTCGACTGGACCAAATGTTCACCAACCCACCGCGCGGCACCGATTCAGCGACCACTTTCGGGACACGCCGAGCGCGTTGCGGGGAATTGTCAGCGGCTCGTGCCAACGTCGGAGCCACGACCCGAAGAAAGGCCCCGGTTCGATGACTGGTGCGATGACCGCGTTGTGGAGTTCCCCGGAGGTTCGCAGCGAGCGCTGTGCTGCCTGCGCCGGCGAGCGGCTGTTCGAGCAGCCGCCCTGCTTCGACGGGCACGGTCCTGGCGAGTGTCCGGAATGGGCCTGCGCCGAATGCGGCCACGCGATCCTGCTCGGCTCGGCCGAGACCACCCGACCGGTCCGCCAGCTGGTTACGGCAGCGGCTTGATCACCAAGGATGAGCACCCCCGTGGTCCCCTTCCGTCCGTCCTCGACCTACGCTTCGGCTATGACCCTCGGTGACCAGCCACCGCCGCCCGCCGCGTTCACCCGCGCGGCGCAGAGCCTGCGGCTGTCCGAGGTCAGGCCGGAGATCGAGCTGGAGGACCTCCCCGCGCCGCAGCGGCTGGCCCCCTACTCGGCCGCCATCGGCGCCTCGGTCTACCGCGACGACGACGAGCTCGCGGTCGGCCGGCTGATCCTGCTCTACGACCCCGACGGCCAGCGCGGCTGGGAGGGCCCGTTCCGGCTGGTGGCCTACGTCCGGGCCGACATGGAGCCGGAGATCACCTCCGACCCGCTGCTCGGCCCGGTCGTGTGGAGCTGGCTGACCGAGGCCCTGGAGGCGCACGAAGCCGACTACTCCGCCGCGGGCGGTACCGTGACTAGAGCTGTGTCCGAGGGCTTCGGCAACAAGGCGGAAGACCCGGTCACGACCGAGCTCGAGCTGCGTGCGTCCTGGTCGCCCGCCGAGGAGGATCTGTCCGGCCACGTCGCCGCCTGGTGCGACCTCATGTGCCTGGCGGCGGGGATCCCGCCGCTCCCGCCCGACGTGGCCGCGCTGCCGCGCCGACGTGATGATCCGGAGAGTGACCGTACGAAGTGAGGGCACCAGTCAAGACAGCACCAGCGTCATGAGGTCGGTGAGCTCATGACAGAAGAACGCATCGTAGAGCCCCTGCTCGAACCCCGCGAGGGCATCCCCCCGGTGATCGCCGACGCGCACGGGCTGGCCCGGGTCGTCGACGCCTTCGCCGCGGGCACCGGCCCCGTGGCGGTCGACGCCGAGCGCGCCTCCGGCTACCGCTACGGCAACCGGGCCTACCTCGTCCAGCTCCGCCGGGCCGGCGCCGGCACCGCGTTGATCGACCCGGTCGGCTGCCCCGACCTGTCGGCGCTCGACGCCGCGCTCACCGGCACCGAGGTCGTGCTGCACGCCGCGTCCCAGGACCTGCCGTGCCTGATGGAGGTCGGCTTCAAGCCGCGCGAGATCTTCGACACCGAGCTGGCCGGCCGGCTGCTCGGTTACGAACGGGTCGGGCTCGGCACGATGGTCGAGACCGTACTCGGGCTGCGGCTGGAGAAGGGCCACTCGGCCGCCGACTGGTCCACCAGGCCGCTGCCGGAGGACTGGCTGCGCTACGCCGCCCTCGACGTCGAGGTGCTGGTCGAGCTGCGCGACATGCTCCACCAGGAGCTGACCGGGTCGGGGAAGCTGGAGTGGGCGCGCGAGGAGTTCGCGGCCGTGCTCAACACCCCGCCGCCGACGCCGCGGTCCGACCCGTGGCGGCGTACGTCGGGCATCCACAAGGTGCGCAACGTGCGCGCGCTGGCCATTGTGCGTGAGCTGTGGACCATGCGCGACACGATCGCCAGGGAGAACGACCTGGCCCCCGGCCGGGTGCTGCCCGACGCCGCGATCGTCACCGCCGCCCTTGAGGGCCCCCGCACGAAGAAGGCCCTGACCGAGATCTCGGCCTTCACCGGCCGCAGCGCCCGCCGGTACATGAACGACTGGCTGGCCGCCGTCAACCGGGCGCGGACGTTGCCCGACGGCGAGCTGCCCCAGCCGAGCACGCCCGGCGACGGGCCGCCCCCGCCCAACCGCTGGGCCGACCGCGACCCGGCGGCGGCCAAGCGCCTCGCGGCGGCGCGGGCCGTGGTGGCCGCGCTGGCCGAGGAGCACCGCATGCCCACGGAGAACCTGCTCCAGCCCGACGCGGTGCGCAGGCTCACCTGGGAACCGCCCGCTGAGATCACCGACGAGAGCGTGACCGCGCGGCTGCGCTCGCTCGGGGCGCGTGAGTGGCAGCTCTCGCTCACGGCCCTTCCCATCGCCAAGGCGCTGGCCCGGCTCGAAGGCCGGGTCGACAGCTAGTTCCCCCGCCGGCGGTCGGGCGGAGGGCCCGCCTCCGCCCGCCGGCGTCACCGTCCCACTTGACGCTCGGAGGGGGACGGCCGTACGTTTCGGGAAAGCGCTTTCCCCATCCGTTGCCTGAAGGGATCCCCATGAGCGTGCGCACCATCGGCGTCGTGATGAACGGCGTCACCGGACGAATGGGCTATCGCCAGCACCTCGTCCGCTCCGTCCTGGCCCTCAACGAGCAGGGCGGCGTCACGCTCTCGGACGGCGACCGGGTCAGGCTGCGCCCGGTCCTGGTCGGCCGGAACGCCGACAAGCTCGCCGACATCGCCGATCGGCACGGGATCCCCGACTTCACCACCGACCTCGACGCCGCCCTCGCCGACGACGACAACCTGATCTACTTCGACGCCCAGGTCACCAGCGCCCGCGTCAAGGCCGTGCTCAAGGCCATCGAGGCGGGCAAGCACGTCTACGCCGAGAAGCCGACGGCCGAGTCGGTGCAGGAGGCCGTCGCGCTGGCCGAGGCCGCCACGGCCAGGGGCGTGAAGAACGGCGTCGTGCAGGACAAGCTGTTCCTGCCGGGCCTGCTCAAGCTGAAGCGGCTGATCGACGGCGGGTTCTTCGGCCGGATCCTGTCGGTGCGCGGCGAGTTCGGCTACTGGGTGTTCGAGGGCGACTGGCAGGAGGCGCAGCGCCCGTCCTGGAACTACCGGGCGCAGGACGGCGGCGGGATCGTGCTCGACATGTTCCCGCACTGGCACTACGTGCTGGAGAACCTGTTCGGCCGGGTCCGGTCGGTCTACGCCAAGGCCGTGACGCACGTCCCGTCCCGGGTGGACGAGCAGGGCCACGCGTACGAGGCCACCGCGGACGACGCCGCGTACGGGATCTTCGAGCTCGAAGGGGACGTGATCGCGCAGATCAACTCCTCCTGGACGGTCCGCGTGAACCGCGACGAGCTGGTCGAGTTCCAGGTGGACGGCACGCACGGCAGCGCCGTCGCGGGCCTGCGCAACTGCCGCTTCCAGCACCGGGCCGCCACCCCCAAGCCGGTCTGGAACCCCGACCTGCCCGCCACGGCCCGCTTCCGCGAGGACTGGCAGGAGGTGCCGGACAACGCCGAGTTCGACAACGGGTTCAAGGTGCAGTGGGCGGCATTCGTCCGGCACGTGCTGGAGGACGCGCCGTTCCCCAACGACTTCGCCTCGGGAGCGCGCGGCGTGCAGCTCGCCGAGCTGGGCCTGCGCTCGAACGCCGAGGGCCGCAGGATCGAGGTGCCGCAGCTGTGAGGATCGACCTGCCGGGCGGCGCGTACGAGCTGCGCGAGCCGGTGACCTGGCCGACCTCGGCCGCCCCGGCCGCGAGCCGGGTCGTCTACGCGGCCGCGCACGTCGTCGCCGACCCGCTCGGCGACAACACGCCGGGCTCCCCCGCCGCCGTCGACTGGGACGCCACGCTGCGCTTCCGCCGCCACCTGTGGTCGCACGGCCTGCGGGTGGCCGACGCCATGGACACCGCCCAGCGCAACATGGGCCTGGACTGGGCGGCGACCAAGGAGCTGATCCGGCTCAGCGCCGAGGAGGCGCGCCCGTTCGGCGACCCGGCGGCGCTGGTGGCCTGCGGCGCGGGCACCGACCACGCGCCCGGCGCCGCCGACCTGCACACGATCACCGCCGCGTACGCCGAGCAGGTGGAGGCCGTCCAGGCGGCCGGGGCGGGCGTGATCGTCATGGCCTCCCGCCAGCTCGCCGCGGTGGCGGCCGGGCCCGCCGACTACCACCAGGTGTACGGCAAGGTCCTCGGCCTGGCCGACCGCCCGGTGATCCTGCACTGGCTGGGCGAGATGTTCGACCCGCAGCTGGCCGGCTACTGGGGGGCGTCCGACGTGGACGCCGCGACGGAGTCGTTCCTGGAGCTGGTCCACGCCCACGCCGCCGTGGTGGACGGCGTCAAGGTGTCGCTGCTGGACGAGGAGCACGAGGTGCGGCTGCGCGCCGCGCTCCCCGAGGGCGTCCGGCTCTACACCGGCGACGACTTCAACTACCCCTCCCTCATCAGGACGGGCTCGCACGCGCTGCTCGGCATCTTCGACGCGATCGCCCCGGCCGCCGCCGCGGCCCTGCGCGAGCTGGACGCCGCCGAGGCAGCCGGCGGGGCAGCCGGCGGCGAGCAGGCGGCCCACCACCTGGCCCGCTACGACGAGATCCTGGCCCCCACGGTCGCCCTGTCGCGGAAGATCTTCGAGGCGCCGACGTACCACTACAAGACCGGCATCGTCTTCCTGGCCTGGCTCAACGGCCACCAGGACGCGTTCGCCATGGTGAACGGCGCCCAGTCAGCGCGCTCGCTGCGCCACCTGGCGGAGGTGTTCAGGCTGGCCGACCGGGCCGGGCTGCTGGCCGACCCGGAGCTGGCCGTGCGCAGGATGACGGCGCTGCTGGCGGTGAACGGCCTGTGAGCCTGTCGCTGAACCAGTGGACGACCAGGCGCTGGTCGGTCGCCGAGGCCGTGGACGGCTGCGCGCGGCACGGCCTGGAGGCGATCGGGCTGTGGCGCGAGAAGGTGGCCGAGGAGGGGCTCGCGCGCAGCGCCAAGCTGGTGCGCGAGGCCGGGCTGCGGGTGTCCTCGCTGTGCCGGGGCGGCTTCCTCACGGCGGGCGGGCTGCCCGGCGAGGAGGGGCGGCGCGCGTTCGAGCGGGCGCTCGACGACAACCGGCGGGCCGTGGACGAGGCGGCCGAGCTGGCGGCCGCGTGCCTGGTGATGGTGGTCGGCGGGCTGCCGGGGGTGCGGCCGGGCGAGCCGCTGCCGCCCGGTTTCTCCAAGGACGTCGCCGGGGCGCGGGAGCGGGTCGCCGAGGCGCTGTCGGTGCTGGCGCCCTACGCCGGCGAGCGCGGCGTCAGGCTGGCGCTGGAGCCGCTGCATCCGATCTACTGCCCCGACCGGGCGGTGCTGTCCACGCTGGGCCAGGCGCTCGACCTCAGCCTGCCCTACCCGGAGGAGCAGGTCGGGGTGGTGGTGGACACCTTCCACGTGTGGTGGGACCCCAGGCTGGCCGAGGACGTCGCGCGGGCCGGGCGGCGCATCGCGTCGTACCAGGTGTGCGACTACCTGCACCCGCTGCCCGCCGACGTGCTGCTCGGGCGGGGGATGATGGGCGACGGGGTGATCGACTTCGCGCCGATCACCCGGGCCGTGCTGGCCGCCGGGTACGCGGGCGACATCGAGGTCGAGATCTTCAACGCCGACGTCTGGGCGGCCGACCCGGACGAGGTGCTGGCCACGATGAAGGCCCGCTACGCCGAGCTGGTGGTCTAGACGCGGCCGGGGTCGACCGTGCCGTCGAGGGTGAGGGCGGCCTCGAGCAGGAAGTAGTCGCCCCAGACCAGCTCGTGGGCGGTGGCCAGGCCCTTGCGCCGGTCGTAGCAGCCGTCCACCAGGCCGCCGTGCTCGTTGAGGTGGTCGCGGGCCAGCGCCTCCAGCGTGCGGGCGGCCTGGTCGCGGTAGCCGTCCTTGGCCAGCGGCGCGAGCTTGGCCAGGGCGGCGGCGGCGATCGCGGTGGCCGAGGTGTCGCGGGGCGCGGCGGGGATGTCCGGGTCGTCGAAGTCCCAGTAGCAGACCAGGTCGGACGGGACGTGGGCCAGGTACCAGTCGGCGACCTCGGTGGCCGGGCCGGTGAACTCGGGCGACAGGTGGGCGGCCTGGGCCAGGCCCAGCATCGCCCACGCCTGCGCGCGGGCCCAGGTGCTGCCCGGCGAGGAGCCGTTGACGGCGCCGGCCGAGGTCTGGGCGACCGAGCCGTCCTCCCGCACGCACATGGCGTAGCCGGTACGGGCGTGGGACTCGGCCATCACCAGCAGCTCGCGGGCTCCGGTGCGTTCGCAGGCGAAGGCCAGCAGCGGGACCGTGCCGGGCAGGCCGTCCACGCAGGCGCCGGGGCGCGGCCAGCCGTACTTGGCGACGTCCTCCTCCTGGGGCGGCAGCAGGCCGGCCAGCGGGTCGAAGCCGATGCTCAGCGACCGGGCGGCGGCCACGGCGGTCGTCGCGCCGGGTTCCTCGTCGCCGGCGAGCACGGCCGGGAGCGCGGCGCCGTACCAGAACAACATGCCGCGCAGCAGCGTGGGGGCGTCGGTGCGGGCGGCCAGCCGCTCGGCGACCTGGCCGGCGGCGCGGGCGTAGCGGGGCTCGCCGGTGGCGACCGCGGCCAGGGACAGCAGGCCGCCCCAGAAGCCGCCGCACCAGTCCCCGTCCTCGGACCAGGTCCATTCGCCCGTCACGGGGTCGGCGTAGAGGGGGAAGCGTCCTTGAGACTGCGCGAGGGTCGTGCCGACCCTGCGCACCAGCTCTGCGACCAGCATGGAACCGCCTCATCCGGAAACGTGATGCCTCCTCCGGTTACCCGGGGCGGCACGGGCTTAACGGGACGCGTCCCAGACGATCAGGTAGCGCCGCAGCAGCAACCGACGGAACCGGCAGCCGGGCAACAGCCGCCTGGCGGCCCGCCCCACCTCGGCCCACGCCATGACAGGGGCCATGACGGGGACGGGCGGCCCGCTCTTGGGGCCGTGGCGGAGCTGGTGGACGCGGGTGACGACCTGTGCCGTGCCGCTGATGGCCCAGTCGAGGAGCGACCGGTTCCTGGCATGCCCGACGACCACCAGCCGGCCGCCGGGCGCGAGCAGCCGCCGCAACGCCCCCACGGCCGTGCCGAACTCGGCGTGGTGCACGACGGCCACGGCGCTGACGAAGTCGTACCCGGACTCGGGCAGCGCGGCCGGGTCGAGGTAGTCGGCCTCGGCGAAGGTGAGGCCGGGCCGGTCGCGGTGGCGGGATCTGGCCAGGGCGACGGCCTGCGCGGACCGGTCGACGCCGGTCACGTCGGGGACGCGGGCGGCGAGCTTGCCCGCCAGGAGGCCGTCGCCGCAGCCGACGTCGAGGGCGCGGGCCGAGCCGGGCGGGATCAGGCTCAGCACCAGCCGCTGGTAGTGCACGTTGTGATTCCAGTACGGATCGGGCACTCGATCACCATAGTGACCTAAAGGGTCACCGTGCCCGCCGCTCCGTCGACGGTGATCTCCTGCCCCGTGGCGATGCGGCCGATGGCGTCGCGGACGCCGACGACGGCGGGGATGCCGTACTCGCGGGCCACCACGGCGCCGTGCGACATGGCGCCGCCCATCTCCATCACCAGGCCGCCGGCGGTGAGGAACAGCGGGGTCCAGCCGGGGTCGGTCGAGGGGCAGACCAGGATCTCGCCCGGTTCGAGGTGGGCCCCGGTCGGGTCGAGCACCACCCTGGCCGGGCCGGTGACCGTGCCGGCCGAGGCCGCCGTGCCGGTCAGCGCGCCGTCGGGCACGGGTCCGGCCAGCGCCTCGGGCTCGGTGCCGTCGGAGAGCATGATCCGGGGCACGTGCCTGCGGCGCGACTCCCGCTCGTACGCCGCCCGCCGCCCGCGCACCAGGTCGCGCAGGTCGCCGCCGGACAGCGCGGACCTGGCCTCCTCCATGCGCAGGAAGTACACGTCGGCGGCGTCGTCCAGGACGCCGGCGGCGACGAGGTGCTCCCCGACCGCGCGCAGGCTGTGCCGGACGGCGGCGATGGCCCTGACCGCGTGGTACTTGGGCAGTTCGCGCAGCCCCGCGTACGCCCGGGTGCGGCCGAGCGCGAAGCGCACCACGGGCGCCCGCCACCGGCCCCTGCGCGCGGCCAGCGCGGCGACCCGCTCGACCTCCTCCCGCGCCGCCCGCGCGCCCCTGGCGAACAGCGCGTCGGGGGCGAGGCCGGAACCGGCGTCCATGCGCAGGTAGTTGGCCAGTACGCCGAGGATGTGCGTGGGGTCGTCGGACCAGCGGGGCACGCCGACGTCGATCTCGGCCACGCCGCGGTGGCCGTACCTGCCGAGGAAGGCGGCGATCTCCTTCTGGGCCCGCGGCGGCAGCTCGCCGGCCCGGTAGCGGCGGGCCAGCTCGGCCGCGGGCACGTCGCCGAACGGCTCGGGCTCGACGCGGGTGGCCAGGTCCCACAGTTCGAGGTCCATCTCGGTGGTCGGGTTGTGCGGGACGCCGCGCAGGACGTCCTGCAGGTCGCCCACCCGCGTGCCGGAGAGCCGGGCGGCCAGGCCGAGCAGGGCGTAGCCGGTGAGCACGATCGGCATGATCGAGACGATGGCCGGGAACGTCCCGCCGAGCAGGCGTTCGGCGTGGTCGAGGCGCTGGGCCGGGGTGGCGCCGGGCGGCGGTTCGAGCCGCCGGTCCAGCTCCTCGCCGACGCGGGCGGCGTGGGCGAGCGCCCTGGCCGGGCTCAGCAGCGCGTCGCGGACGCGCGCCGGCGCGTGCACGCGGCGTGCGAAGCGGCGCAGCCCGCGCAGGAACGGGCGGGGCGAGGTCTGCACCACCGACAGCCGCGGGTCGCCCGCCAGCTCCCGCACGACGGCCGCGGCCCGCGCCTCCCCCAGGGGCATCATGCGGGTCAGGACCGCCCGGCCCGTACGGCTGCGCAGCGGCGTGGTCAGGTCGATCCACAACCGCTGCCCCGCCTCGGACAGGAACGCCGGGCCGTCGAGCCGGTCGGCGGGCGCGTGCCCGAACAGGGTCGCCGCCCCCGAGGCGACCAGGTTGAACGCCGACACCCCCATCGGGGTGAACGGCCCCATCACGCCCTGGGCGACGTTGAGCGACAGGTGCACGCGCAGGCCGGGCCCGGCCGGCCGGGGCAGCGGGTAGAGCGTGGTGATCGGCCTGGCCTGGGTGAGCCAGAGCGTGCCGTCCTGGCCGATGGCCCACTCGGTGTCCTGGGGCGTGCCGTAGTGGTCCTCGACACGCGCGCCGAGCTCGGCCAGGGCGAGCACCTGCGCGTCGGTCAGGCACAGGCCGCCGGCGGCGGTCTCGACGCGTTCGACGCCGCCGCCGGGCAGCGGCCGGACGGCCAGCTTCGGCCCGCCCGCCCGCCGTTCCAGCACCTCGCCGCCCGAGACGACGAACCGGTCGGGATCGACGGCTCCGGAGACGACCGCCTCGCCCAGGCCGGGAGCGGCGTCGAGGACGGTCGCGTGCCGCCTGCCGGTCACCGGGTCGGCGGTGAACATCACCCCGGCCACCCGCGCGTCCACCATCACCTGGACGACCACCGCGAGCCGGACGCCGTCGTGGCCGATGCCGTTGGCCTCCCGGTAGGCCACGGCGCGGTCGCTCCACAACGAGGCCCAGCAGCGGCGTACGGCGTCGAGCACCGCCTCGGCGCCCACCACGTTGAGCAAGGTGTCCTGCTGGCCGGCGAAGCTGGCGAACGGCAGGTCCTCCGCCGTGGCCGAGGAGCGCACGGCCACCGGGACGTCCGCGCCGAGCCGCGCGTAGGACGTCACGATCGCCTCGCGCACCGGGGCGGGCATCTCGGCCCGGAGCAGGTGGCGCCTGGCCCGCCCGGCGAGCCCGTCGCCCGGGGTGAGGTCGAGCCCGGCGGCGACCTGCCGGTAGGCGTCGGTGGTGAGCACCCAGCCGGGCGGGACGGGCAGGCCGGCGCGGGTCAGCTCGCCGAGGTTGGCGGCCTTTCCGCCCACTTCGGCGAGCATCGTGGCGTCGATCTCGGAGAAGTCGCGTGTGGTCCTCATGGAAGGCACCCCTTCTCCGGAGTCTGCCACAAATTCACCAGCTGTTGAACAGCGGTGTCCCGTCCAGTTCCCAGGACGGGTCGAGCGGCACGCCGAGCAGGGCCAGGGCGGTCGGGCCGACGTCCACCAGGCGGGGCTCGGCCAGCGGGCGGCCGCCGAGGTCCGCGCCCAGCCGGTTCGCGATCACGAACACCGTGCGCTCCTCGGCCGAGGTGCCGCCGTGGCCGCCCTCGTCCACGTGGCCGTGGTCGGTGGTGACCAGCACGGTCCAGCTCTCCCCCGGACGGGCGCGGACGGCGTCGAGCAGGCGGCCCAGGTAGGCGTCCTGGGCGTGCAGGGCGGCGGCGTACTCGGGGCAGTGGGGGCCGAGGGCGTGGGCCACCTCGTCGGTGTCGCCGAGATAGACGAAGGCGAGGTCGGGGCCGGTCTCGGCGAGGTGGCGCTCGGCGGCGTCGGCGATCTGCCGGTCGGCGGCGGTCCAGGTGAGGGCGTAGCCGTCCAGGACCATGCGGTGGTCGATGGCGGGGCCGAACGCGCCGTGCTCGCCGAGGGCGGCCCAGGAGAGGAAGGCGGCGGTCACGAGGTCGGGGCGGGCATTCTTCGCACGACTCAAAAAGTCCGGAAATTTCGTGAACTGGGGGCTGGTGAAGCTGTTGTCCACGACGCCGTGTTTGTCGGGCCAGGCGCCCGTGGCGATGGACGACCAGCCGGGGCCCGAGTCCGTGCGCGACCTGATCACGCGGCCCGCCGTCGGCGGCTCCGGAGCCTTGGGCACGACCTCGCCGGGCGACTCCGTCCTGGGGGCCGCCGCCTCGCCGTACGGGAGCTTGCTGGTGCCGTACGCACCGGAGGCCATCAACGACGACAGGACCGGCGGGGCCAGGGCGACGAGCCGGTCGAAGCGCAGGCCGTCCATGCCGACCACGAGGACTTTGTTCTTGTTAAGGGGCATTCCCCTATCTAAGCGGTGAACCGCCGCACCCAGGCGACCGCGTCCGGCAGGATCTCCTCCACCGGCGCCACGTCCGGATACCAGGTGCGCTCCCACTCCAGCGAGACCCATCCGGCGTACCCGGCCGCGCGCAGCAGGTCGCCGGCCTCCTCCAGCGGGACCGCGCCCGTCCCCATCGGGACCGGGGTGGTGTCCTCGGCCGAGACGGCGTCCTTGACCTGGACGTAGGCGAGCGAGGGGCCGAGCGCGGCGAGCGTGGCGGCCGGGGACTCGCCGTTCCGCCAGGGGTGCAACAGGTCCCACAGCGCGCCGGTGGACTCCGGGCAGCCCGCCTCGGCCAGCAGCCCGGCCACGGCCGCGCCGGTGGGCATCAGGTCGTGCGTCTCGACCAGGACGCGTACGCCGAGGTCGGCTGCCGTACCGGCGACGGACCTCAGCCTGCGGGCACCGACCGCCGGATCGTCGCCGCGCGGGAACACCCGCACGCCCGGCGCGCCCAGGTCGGCGGCCAGCCGCAGGTCGGCGAGGAGCGCGTCGGCGACCGGCTCGTCCGGTCCCGGCTCACAGATGCCGACATATCCAGCCAGGGCGGCGATCTCCAGCCCCGCCCGCTCCACCCGTTCCCGCACCCCGCGCCGCTCCTGCGCGGTGAGCCCGGCATGGACGCCGGTGTCCGGATGCAGCCGCAGCTCAAGCCCCTGGCAGCCGTGCGCGGCGGCGATCCCGGCCGCCCGCTCCAGCCCCTCCCCCGGCATCCCCAACGTGCTGACCGCCGGCTTCACGCCATCACCCCGGCTTCCGCGCCCGTCACGCTCATGTCATCCTCCTGACGCTCTCCCGCAGCACGACCTCGCCCGCGACGTGCTCGACCACGGGGGCGGCGGTGGCGTCGTCCCGGCCGAGCGCGAGCTCCAGGGCCCGCGCCCCCATGTCCGTCAGCGGCAGCCGCACGGTCGTCAGCGCGGGCACGTGATCACGCAACGTGACGATGTCGTCGAACCCGGCCACCGAGACGTCCTCGGGCACCCGGATCCCGCGCTCCCGGCAGGCGGCCAGCGCCCCCACGGCCATCACGTCGTTGACCGCGAACACGCAGGTCGCCTTGCCGATCTCGGTCGCGGCCCGGTAGCCGCCGTCGCGGTCGAACGGCCCGTGGACCACGACGGGCTCGGGCAGCCCCAGCTCCCGCAGCGCCTCGGCGAACCCCTCGCACCGGTCGGCGGCGGTCACCAGGTGGGGCGGCCCGGCCAGCACGGCGAAGCGGGTGTGCCCCAGCCCGGCCAGCGCGCGGGCCAGGGCCGCGGCGCCGGCCCGGTTGGCGGGCGCGACGGTGTCCACGCCGAGCAGGTCCTGGCCGACGCACGCGGCCCGGCCGCCGCCCTCCCGGTACCGGGCCAGCTCCTCGCGCAGCCGCCCGGTCACGACGGGGTCGGCGACCCGCGAGCCGACCAGCAGCACGGCGCGCACGCGCTGGGCGTTCATGGTGGCGACGTAGGCGATCTCCTGCTCGGGATCGCGGTGGGTGGTGCCCACCATGACCAGCATGCCCTCGGTGGCGGCGGCCCGCATCGCGCCGTCGGCCAGCGCGGCGAAGTAGGGGTCGGTCAGGTCGTGGACGACGATGCCGATGACGTTGCTCGCGCCCCGGGCCAGCGTCTGGGCGGCGATGTTGGCGCGGTAGCCGAGCTCGTCGGCGGCCCGTTCGACGCGGGCCCGCAGGGTCGCGCCCACCTGGCGGGTGCTGCCGTTGAGCACCCGCGAGGCGGTGGCGAGGGAGACGCCCGCCTGTTTGGCGACGTCCTCAAGCGTGACCACGAGACCTCCCGGAAAGCGGTTTCCAAGTCTGCCAGACGACGACCTGGCTCCGCATCCTCGCACGCCCGCCCCCGGCGGCGGGACAACTCGCGGCCCCGCGCTCACGAGGACGGCGACGGGGTACTCAGGCCCAGGGGAACAGGATGTCGAACAGGCCCTTCTTCTCGCTCGGCGAGGGGGCGGGCTGCTCCTGCTGCACGGGCGGCGCCTGCGTGGGAGGTGCGCTCTCCTGCCGCTCCGGCCGCTTGGTGGCGGGCGCCTCGGCCGAGTCCTCGGGGGTGCCGTCGGAGGTGTCGTTCATCTGGTCCCGCGGGCCGTGGGTGACCTTCTCGTCGGGCGTGGCCGTCGGGCGGCTCTCGCGGGCGGGGGTGGTGGGCCGTACCGACGGCTCGCGGGTGGGACGGGGGCGGCGGGCCACGGGGGTGGGGGTTACGGTCTCGGACACGGTCGGCTCGGCGGTGTCCGTATCCTCGGGCTCGGGCGCGGCCTCGGTCTCCTCCGGGAGCGCCGTCCGCGCCGGGGCGGTGACCTGGCTCGCCCCGGCGCAGGCCCCGGCCCCGCACGGGTCGTCGGAGGAGGTGCCGGTGAGCAGCCAGCCCGCCCCGGCGCCGACCAGCACCACCGCGGCCGCCGCCAGCACCAGCACCCTGGTACGCCGGCGCACCTCACGGTCGCGCCCGGCGCCGCCCCGGTGGTCGTCGGCGTCGTCGGTCCAGCCGGAGCCGAGGAAGCCGCGCCTGGCCTCACCCGCGTCGTCGTCGCGCTCGGGCTTGTAGCCCTGGTCCAGCGGCAGGTAGGGCAGGTCGTCGTCGCCCGCGCGGTCGCCGGACACGTCGGAGACGTTGGGCCCGTCCGCGCCGAGGACGGCGTGCGGCCCGCTCAGGCCCTCGTACGGCCCGGCCAGCGTCTCGTGCGGCCCGCTCAGGGCCTCGTGGGACCCGCCCGGCCCGTCCAGGACGTCGTGCGGGCCGCTCGGGGCGTCGAGCACGTCGTGCGGCGCGTCGACCGGAGTCGCCGAAGCCGCCGGAACCGCGGGGGGCGCCGGGACTTCGACGGGCTGCGCGCCCTGGCCGGCCGGGAGGATGTAGGTCTCGTTGCCGGAGACCTGGATCGCGGGCTGCTCGTCGGTGTCCTCGGTGCTCCACCGGGGGGACAGCACGTCTCCGGTCAGCTCCGGGTTTAACGATTTACCCTGCCCATCCTCGTACGGCCTGTCGTTCTCGTCGCGCGCCACGATGGAACCTCTCTAGCTTTGAATACGGACCGCGACCTTTCTTAACAGACTTGTCCGGAAATTTCACATGTTTCACTAAAGTTACTCAGCGTCACATTGGTCCCAGCCAGCGGGTGAGCGCGGCCTCCAGCGGGTACCCCCGCGCCCCCGACGTCCAGGCCGTATATCCGTCGGGCCGCACGAGCAGCGCCTCGGCGTCGTGCTCCGCGCTGCCGCGCACGATCTCCAGCCGGTCCGCCCACGGAGCGGCCGCCGCCACCAGGTCGTCGCGGCCGCCGAGGTCCAGCAGCACCGCCCGGCCGCCGCGCAGCAGCTCCGCGGTGCGCACCACGCCGTCGGCCGTCTTGACCGGCAGGTCGGGCGCCATCCGCCCGGCCCCCGGCACGCCCACGTCGTAGACGGTGTCCACCCCGCTGATCATCCCGCTCAGGTACTCGTTGACCTGGTCGAACCGCATCAGCTCGGCGAACAGCTCGCGCAGCGGGTCGACGGCGGGGTCGGGATTGGCCAGCGCGCTCTGGGCCCGCACGTTCCACAACACCCGCGCGCCGACCGGATGGCGTTCCGCGTGGTAGCTGTCCAGCAGCCCGGCGGGGGCGTCTCCGCGCACCTCGGCGGCCAGCTTCCAGCCCAGGTTGAAGGCGTCCCCCAGGCCGGTGTTCAGCCCCTGGCCGCCCCACGGGAAGTGCACGTGCGCCGCGTCCCCGGCCAGCAGGACGCGGCCCGCGCGGTAGGTCTCGGCCTGCAGGGCGGCGTCGCCGTACCGGGACAGGTTGCGCGCGCCGGCCATCGGGACCGGCACGCCGAGGATGTGCTCGGCCGCCTCCTGGAGCTCCTCCACCGCGACGGGGGCCTCGCGGTCGGCGTGCGGGGCGCGGAAGTCGTAGGTGGTGACGCGGCTGTGCCCGGCGGGGTCGAGCCAGACGATGACCCAGCCCCGCGGCGTACGCGTATAGCCCGGCGGCACCGTGTACGGGTCGAGCAGCCGTACGTCGCCCATGAGCGCGGCGACGCGGGCCCCGGTGCCGGTGAACGGGATGCCGGCGGCCTTGCGCACCACGCTGCGCGCGCCGTCGGCGCCGACGACGTACCGGGCGGTCAGCTCGTGGCCGTTCACGGTCAGCGCGACGTGGTCGTCCCGCTGCTCCAGGCCGGTGACCTCCTGGCCGCGCCTGATCTCCGCGCCCAGGGCCGCCGCACGGCGGGCGAACACCTGCTCGGCCCACGCCTGCGGGCTGCCCACGATGCTCGGCCCGCCGTCGGTGACCGCTCCGAGGTCCAGCCCGAACAGGCCGGAGAAGTGGAAGCTCACGCTCCCGTACGTGGACCGCCCCACGGCCTCCAGCAGCCCGCGCCGGTCGAGGCTCCGGGCCGTGCCCGCGTGCAGCGTCCCGGCCTTGGACTGGCCGGTCGGCACGGCGAGCCGTTCGAGCACCAGCGGCCGCACCCCCTGCAGGCCCAGCTCGGCGGCGAGCAACATGCCCACGGGCCCGCCACCCACCACGGCGACATCGAACACAGCACCCTCCTCGAATCCGGATGAGTACGTAATCCTCGTACATACGAACAATGTCCGTCAAATCATCGTTCGCGTTATCCGTACAATGGCGGCATGCTGCACCCGTCGCGTGACCAGATCCAGTTGGTGGACGTGCTCGCCGCGCTCGGCCATCCCGTACGCGCCAAGATCGTGCGCGCGTTGGCCTCGGGGGACGAGCTGTTCTGCGGCGAGGTCGTGGCCGACGTGCCGAAGTCGACGCTGACCGCCCACTGGCGGGTGCTGCGCGAGGCCGGCGTCATCTGCCAGCGCCCGGAGGGCCGCAAGTTGTTCATCCGGCTGCGCCGCGACGACCTCGACGCCCGCTTCCCCGGCCTGGTCGACCTTCTGCTGTCCGAGGACCTCTGATCACCCGTCGCCCGGGTCACATGCAGGGGTTCGTGGTGGAGTCGACCACCTTGTCCTTGAGCGAGCCGGGGATCGCCGACGCCACCCGCACGCCCGGCCAGTCGGCCCCGATGACGAGCTGCACGATCGGCCCGTCGGGCAGCGGGGTGACCTTGGTCGCGTACGGCTTCGGGTTCACCGGCGCCACCTTGCCCGCCACCGGCGTGCGCTTGTCCTTCGACAGCCGGGCGGCCACGGCGTCCCCGTAGGCGGCGCCGTTGTCGGCGTCCTTCTTCGCGTACCGGATGGACGTGGTGGCCACCGGCGCGGCGTTGCCGACCTGGACGACGGCGAACCCCTGGTCGGCCAGCTCGTCGGCCACCTGACCGGCCTTGCCGATCTCGGTGGTGCCGTTGAGCACCTGGACGCGCACCCGCCCGTTCTCGACCTTCGGCTTGGCGGCGGCCGAGGGCGGGGTCACCTCGGTGTCGGAGCGCACGGCCTCGAAGAAGTTGCGCGCGTCCGGCTGCTTGAGCTGCACCCGGTTCTTGTCGGCCGGGTACGCCTCCACCGGCACGGTGATGCCCTTGAGCTCCTTGGCGGTCAGCCCCTTGACGCTGCCCGCGATCTCCAGCATCCGCGGCAGCGTGAGCTTGTCGTCCACGGTGACGGCCTTGATCCCGGCCCTGAGGAACGCGTCGGCCTTGATGGGGTCGGTGAGCAGCCCGCCATCGGTGATCTTGTCCAGCACCTTGGTGAGGAAGACCTGCTGGCGCTGGATGCGGCTGAGGTCGCTGCCGTCGCCGAGGGCGTAGCGGGTGCGCACGTACCCGAGGGCCTGCTCGCCCTTGACGACGTGCTTGCCCGCGCTGAGCACGAGCTTGGCCTTGGGGTCGTTGACCGCCTTGGGCAGGCAGATCTCGATGCCGCCGAGGGCGTCGACGATGCCCTTGAAGCCGGTGAAGTCGACCTTCACGATGTGGTTGATCTTGATGTTGGTGAGCGACTCCAGCGTGCGGACCGTGCAGTTGATGCCGCCGTCGTTGAAGGCGGAGTTGATCTGGCGCAGCCCGCCGGCCAGCATCGTGCCGGTGCGGCTCCGGCACTGCGGGATCATGACCATGGTGTCCCGGGGGAAGCTGATCATGGTGGCCTTGTCCCGGTCGGGGGAGATGTGCAGCAGCATGATCGTGTCGGTGCGCTCGCCGAGGCCCTGCGACTTCGCGCCGTACTTCTTGTTGTCGCCCTCACGCGAGTCCGAGCCGACGAGCAGCACGTTGAGCGCGCCGGTCTCGGGCGGCCGAGACGGCCCGGCGTCCACGGAAATGCGCGGGATCCCGTTGTCGATGCTGCGGTAGTACGCGTACCCCCCCAGCGTGACGGCGACCAGCACGAACGTCAGTGCCATGCTCACCCACGCCATCGGCGTGATCCGCCGCGCGCGCCCCGGAGGCCGGCCCAGGCGACGGTTGGGGCGCTGATCGGGGTGGCGGTCCGGGCGGCGGTCGGGGCGATGCTGCGGCCGTTCCGCCGCTCTCCGGCCCTCGCTCACGCGCCCCCCTCTACGCGCGCCCGCACAGGACGCACCCCCGCGCGCCCCTCGCAGAGCGCGGCCCCCTATGGTGTGACGCGCAGCATACTGACAATCCGCCGTTTATACGGCATGTCGCCGATTTCACCCGATCGCGGCCTTCGGAGGACGCGTCCGGCGAGGGCTCCATGCAAAGCGCGCGAATCGGCGGCGTCACTACGGTCCGTGACGCCATCATGACGTCCATGCTTCTGACCGAGATGGCGCCCCCTCCAGGCGCCGAGGCGCTGGCCGGGCTGCGCACCGCCGCCCGGACCGCCCGCCGGGCCGTCTTCGTCGCACTCGCCGGCTCGATCGCGCTGCTGGCCACGTCCCAGGTGCTGGCCGACCGCGCGCCGACCAGAGAGCAGACGTTACCGCTCGCCGTGCTCTCCCTGGCGGTGTTCGCGATCGCGCTGCCCGTCCTGGCGGTCACCCAGTTGGTGTGGGGCGCGCGGGCGCGCCTGGTGCGCCACCGCGAGCGGGAGCTGTTCGCCGTCCCGCCCTCGGCCCGGCGGCGTCCGCTGAGCCGGCTCGGCGTCGCGTCCGGCTGGGCCGTGCTGCTGCTGCTCGGCGGCACCTCTCCCGGGCAGTTCAGGGCGGCCGCCCTGTACGCCTTCGCCGACGCCCTGAGCTGGGCCGTCGAGGCCGCCATGGTGGTCGGCCTGGCCGCGGGGGTGTCGTTCCTCGTCTGGTGGGCACGGGACGCCCTGGGGATAGTGGCGCGCGCCGGGCGTCCGGGAGGATCACCTGGCGATCCGTGGGATCCCGGCCGGGGCGCGCGTCCACGAGGGGGCGCGGCGCTCTGGACGGGCGCGGCCGTGGCGGTCGCCGCCCTGCTCGGAGCCCGCGCCCATCTCTGGGAACCGCCCATGCCGATCGTTTACGCGCTGCTGACCGCCACACTCGTCTGCGGGGTGGTTACCGACGAGTAGCATAGGCGCGGAACCCCATCCAAGAACGAGGAGCGAATCCGTGCCTTCCTCTCGTGACGTCGTGTTCGTCGACGGCGTACGCACGCCTTTCGGCAGGTCAGGGCCGAAGGGACTGTACGCGGAGACCCGCGCTGACGACATGGTCGTCCGCGTCATCCGCGAGCTCATCCGGCGCAACCCCGGGCTGCCTCCCGAGCGCGTGGACGAGGTGGCCATCGCCGCGACGACCCAGATCGGCGACCAGGGCCTGACCATCGGCCGCTCGGCGGCGGTGCTGGCCGGCCTGCCCAAGAGCGTGCCCGGCTACGCGATCGACCGCATGTGCGCGGGCGCGATGACGGCGGTCACCACGGTCGCGGGCGGCATCGCCTTCGGCGCGTACGACGTGGCCATCGCCGGCGGCGTCGAGCACATGGGCCGCCACCCCATGGGCGAGGGCGTGGACCCCAACCCGCGGTTCCTGTCGGAGAAGCTGGTCGACCCGAGCGCGCTGGTCATGGGCATGACCGCCGAGAACCTGCACGACCGCTACCCGTCGATCTCCAAGGAGCGCGCCGACGCCTACGCGGTGCTCTCGCAGGAGAAGGCGGCCAAGGCGTACGCCGACGGCAAGATCCAGCCCGACCTCGTGCCCACCGCGATCAGGACGGCCGAGAAGGGCTGGGGCCTGGCCGCCGAGGACGAGGCGCCGCGCCCCGGCACCACGATGGAGGCGCTGGGCGCGCTCAAGACGCCCTTCCGCCCGCACGGCAACGTCACCGCGGGCAACTCCTCCGGCATCAACGACGGCGCCACCGGCTGCATCGTGGCCGCCCGTGAGGTCGCCGGCGAGCTGGGTCTGACGCCGAAGATGCGCCTGGTCTCCTACGCCTTCGCGGGCGTGGACCCCGAGGTGATGGGCGTGGGCCCGATCCCGTCCACCGAGCGGGCGCTGCGGCTGGCCGGGCTGTCCATCGGCGACATCGGCCTGTTCGAGGTCAACGAGGCGTTCGCCGTCCAGGTCCTGGCCTTCCTGGAGCACTTCGGCATCGCCGACGACGACCAGCGCGTCAACCCCTACGGCGGCGCGATCGCCTTCGGCCACCCGCTGGCCTCCTCGGGCGTGCGGCTCATGACGCAGCTCGCCCGCCAGTTCGGCGAGCGGCCCGACGTGCGGTACGGCATCACCACCATGTGCGTCGGCATGGGCATGGGCGGCACTGTGATCTGGGAGAACCTGGCATGAGCGACATCGAGACCTGGCGCACGCTGCTGAGCGGGCGCAACACCGACGAGGTCGTTACCAAGGCCCTCGTGCGCGACGTGCCGCTGCCCGGCGGCGCCGGCACGATGGCCCTGATCACCCTGGACAACGGCTTCGACCACACCAAGCCCAACACCTTCGGCCCGCACGGCCTGTTCGCGCTGGACGAGGCCCTGTCGCAGATCGCCGCGCGCACCGACCTGGCCGCGGTGGGCGTCACGGGCAAGCCGTTCATCTTCGCCGTCGGCGCCGACCTCAAGGGCGCGGCGGCCGTGGCCTCCCGCGAGGAGGCCGAGGCCATCGGCGCGCTGGGCCACCACGTCTTCCGCAGGCTGGGCGAGCTACCGATCCCGACGTTCGCGTTCGTGAACGGCGCGGCCATGGGCGGCGGCCTGGAGATCGCGCTGCACTGCGCGTACCGGACGATCTCCTCCGGCGTGCCCGCGGTGGCGCTGCCCGAGTGCTTCCTCGGCCTGGTGCCCGGCTGGGGCGGCACGCAGCTACTCCCCCGCCTGATCGGCCCGGCGAACGCGATCAAGCTGATCATCGAGAACCCGCTGTCGCAGAACCGCATGATCAAGGGCGCGGACGCCTACAAGCTGGGCGTCGCGGACGCGATGTTCGAGCCGGCCGACTTCCTGGAGGAGTCGCTGCGCTGGGCCGCCCGCGTGGTCAAGGGCGAGGTCGCCGTCGAGCGGCAGGAGCACGACGGCTGGGACAAGGCCGTCGCCGACGCGCGCTTCCTGGTGGACATGAAGCTGCGCGGCGCCTCCCCCGCCCCCTACCGGGCGCTCGACCTGATCGCGCTGGCCGCGACCGCCTCGCGCGACGAGGGCTTCGCCGCCGAGACGCAGGCGCTGGCCGACCTGCTGATGGGCGACGAGCTGCGGGCCGGGCTCTACTCCTTCGACCTGGTCCAGCGCCGGGCCAAGCGTCCGGCGGGCGCGCCGGACCGGTCGCTGGCCCGCAAGGTCACCAAGGTCGGCGTCGTGGGCGCCGGGCTGATGGCCTCGCAGATGGCGCTGCTGTTCGCCCGCCGCCTGGAGGTCCCGGTCGTGCTGACCGACCTCGACCAGTCCCGCCTGGACAAGGGCGTGGGGTACGTGCACGCCGAGGTCGACAAGCTGCTGGGCAAGGGCCGCGTCTCGGCCGACCAGGCCAACCGGCTCAAGTCCCTGGTCACCGGCTCGCTGACCAAGGACGCCTTCGCCGACGCCGACTTCGTCATCGAGGCCGTCTTCGAGGACATGGCGGTCAAGAAGCAGGTGTTCGCCGAGGTCGAGGCCGTGGTCTCGGACGAGTGCGTGCTCGCCACCAACACCTCCTCGCTCTCGCTCACCGAGATGGGCGCCGGGCTGGCGCACCCCGAGCGGCTGGTCGGGTTCCACTTCTTCAACCCGGTCGCCGTGATGCCGCTGCTGGAGATCATCAGGGGCGCCTCGACCGACGACGCCACGCTGGCCACGGCGTTCGCGGTGGGCAAGTCGCTGCGGAAGTCGTCCGTGCTGGTGAAGGACGCCCCGGCGTTCGTGGTCAACCGGCTGCTGACCTGCTTCATGGGCGAGGTCGTGGCCGCCGTGGACGAGGGCACGCCGCTGGAGGTCGCCGAGCACGCGCTCGACGGGCTCGGGCTGCCGATGACGCCGTTCGCGCTGCTGCAGCTCGTCGGCCCGGCCGTCGGCCTGCACGTCGCCGAGACGCTGCACGCGGCCTTCCCCGAGCGGTTCGGCGTCTCGGAGAACATGGCCAAGCTGGTCGCCTCGGGCAAGCCCGGCGTCTACCGTCCGGACTTCTCGCTCGACCCGGAGGCGGTCGCCCTGTTCGCCGGCGGCACGTCGCCGTCCACGGCCGAGCAGGTCCGTGAGCGCGTGCTCGGGGCGCTGTCCCGGGAGATCCGGATCATGCTGGACGAGGGCGTCGTCGCCGGGCCGCAGGACATCGACCTGTGCATGATCCTGGGCGCCGGCTGGCCGTTCCATCTGGGTGGCATCACGCCTTATCTGGACAGGTCGGGGATCGCCCAGCCCCGGTTCCTTCCGCCCGGTGTGGCCTCGCTGCCCGCGTGATTTTACGGAGGCCCGCCCGGCGGGTCTCCGTACGTCATGGCCGCCTTCGCCGTAGCGTACTGTGCCGTCCTACGAACGGAGAGTAACCATGATGCGAGCAGTCGGCACGATCGCTCTGTCCGGAGCCCTCGTGCTGGGTGCGTCGTCGCCCTCCCTGGCGGCGCCCCCCACCCCCAAGGTCGTCCTCAAGGTCACCATGGCGGTGAAGAACGGCCCGACCAAGGGCGCCTGGCTCAACTGCAGCCCCGACGGCGGCACCCACCCCTCCGCCCACGCCGCCTGCGCTCTCCTGCGCAAGGTGAAGGGTGACCCGGCCAAGATCAACGTCTCGCCGAAGGCGGCCGCGGCCTGCGGCAAGGAGCTGGAGCCGCGCGCCGTCATGATCCTTGGCAAGTGGTACGACAAGACCGTCAAGTGGGGCAAGGTCTACACCAACGCCTGCACGATGAAGGCGGGCCTCGGAACGCTCCTGGCGATCTGAGCGGGCGAGGGGGGCGGGCCACCGGTCCGCCCCCCTCGCGCGTCACCGGCCGGGCACGGCCCCCCGCCTGCTGTGACGGTAGCCGTAGGCGAAGTAGACGACCACGCCGATGATCATCCAGACGACGAACCTGAGCCAGGTCTCCAGCGGCAGGTTGAGCATCAGGTAGAGGCAGGCCAGCACCGACAGGATCGGCAGCAGCGGCACCATCGGCACCCGGAAGGCCCGCTCCAGGTCGGGCCGGGTGCGCCGGAGCACGATCACGCCGACGGAGACCACCATGAACGCGAACAGCGTGCCGATGTTCACCAGCTCGGCCAGCTCCCCGAACGACACGAACCCGGCCAGCGCCATGGTCACCAGGCCGATGAGGACGGTGAGCCGGGCGGGCGTGCCGAAGGTGGGGTGGACGACGGCCAGCCGGCGCGGCAGCAGGCCGTCCCGGCACATGGCGAACAACACCCGGGTCTGCCCGAGCAGCAGCACCAGCACCACGGTCGTCAGCCCGGCGATGGCGCCCACGCTGATGATGGCGGCCAGCCAGGGGTGGCCGACGGCGGTGAACGCGTCCGACAGCGGCGCGCTCGTGCTCAGCTGCTTGTACGGCTGCATGCCGACCACGACCAGCGAGACGGCGACGTAGAGGATCGTGCAGACGGCCAGCGAGCCGATGATGCCGCGCGGCACGTCGCGCTGCGGGCGCACGGTCTCCTCGGCGGCGGTGGCCACGATGTCGAAGCCGATGAAGGCGAAGAACACGATCGCCGCGGCCGAGAAGATGCCGATCACGCCGAACGCGACGGGCGTGACCCCGAACAGCACCTGGATCAGCGGCGCCTTCAGCCCCTCGACCCGCGGCGAGGCCACCGGGTCGGGGATGAAGGGCGTGTAGTTGGCGGCCTTGACGAAGAACAGCCCGGCCACGATGACCAGCAGCACCACCGTGATCTTGGTGATCACCAGGATCAGGTTGACCCGCGAGGAGATCTTGATGCCGGCCACGAGGATCGCGGTGAGGATCAGCACGATGGCCACCGCGGGCACGTTGACCACGGGATCGTCGCCCGCGATGGACGCCGGCAGGTGGATGCCGACGGAGTCGAGCATCGAGGCGAAGTAGCCCGACCAGCCGACCGACACCACGGCCGCGGCCAGCGCCAGCTCCAGGATCAGGTCCCAGCCGATCACCCAGGCGGGGAACTCGCCGAGGGTGGCGAAGGAGAAGGTGTAGGCGGACCCGGCCACGGGGATCGTCGAGGCGAACTCGGCGTAGCACAGCGCCGCCAGGCCGCACACCACGGCCGCCACGACGAACGAGAGCGCGACCGCCGGCCCCGCCACCTCCTTGGCCACCTGGCCGGTGAGCACGAAGATCCCGGTACCGACGATCACGCCGATGCCGAAGACCATCAGGTCCATGGCGCTCAGCCGCTTGCGCAGCTGGTGCTCGGGAGTTTCGGTGTCGCGGATCGACTGTTCGACGCTCTTCGTGCGAAAGATGTCCACGATCAGCGATCCTTCCCAGACCCTCAGTGATCATGCGCTCGCGCCGGGCACGCCGGTGAAGCGCCTCGTCGGGGGTAGCGGACCCGCATCATGGTGGACGACCTGCTGGACACGCTGGCCGGTCAGGACGTGGCGGTGGTGCTGTCGCTCGTCCTGGTCTTCCTGACCCTGGACGCCTCGGTCGGGATCGGCCTGATCACGCCGGGCGACGGCCTGCTGCTCGTCGCGGGCGCCACGTCGGGCAGCGTGCCCGAGACGCTGGCCCTGATCGGCACCGGCGTGCTGGCCTGCCTCCTGGGCGCGACGGGCGGCCACCGCCTGGGCCGCCGGTACGGCCCCCGCCTGCGGCGCAGCAGGCTCGGCCGGCGCGTCGGCGAGGAGCGCTGGGCCCGCGCGGAGCAGATCCTGCGGCGCAGCGGCTGGGCGCTGGCCCTGGCCTACTTCCTGCCGGTGGTGCACGCGCTGACGCCGGCCGTGGCGGGCGCGGTGGGCATGCCCTACCGCCGGTTCATGCCGTGGGCCCTGCTGGGCAGCACGGCGTGGGTGAGCACGTACATCGTGCTGGGGGCGGTGGCCGGGCAGATGGCGCGGCGGCAGGCGTACCTGCTGCTGCCGGCGGCGGCCGCGGCGGTGGTCGTCATGCTGGCGATCACCGCCGTGGTCCGCCGGGTGCTCAACGGCGGACCGGCTGCTCCACGCGGGAGGTCCGCTTCGCGACGGCCTCGGTGATCTGGCGCGCGAGGTCCTGCCCGGTCAGGCCGATGCGGCCGAGGATCACGGCCCGCTTGGCGTGGTCGAGGAACTCCTGCGGGATGCCGAAGGTGCGCACCGGGACGTCGACGTCGGCGTCGCGGAGCAGGCGGGCCACGGCGTCGCCCACGCCGCCCACGCGGCCGTTGTCCTCGACCACGGCGACCAGCTTGTGGGCGCCGGCGGCCAGCGTCAGCGCCTCGTCGAGCGGCTTGACCCAGCGCGGGTCGACCACGGTGGCCGAGATGCCCTGCGCGTCGAGCAGGACGGCCGCCTCCATGCACACGTGCGCCATCGGGCCGACGCCCACCAGCAGCACGTCGGGCTCGCCCTCGGCGGCCCGCAGCAGGTCCATCTCGCCCAGGCGGCCCACGGACTCCAGCGGCTCGGCCACCGGGCCCTTGGGGAAGCGCAGCACGGTCGGCCCGTCGGAGACCTCCACGGCCTCGCGCAGCAGCTCGGTGACGCGGTCGCCGTCGCGCGGCACCGCGATCCGCAGGCCGGGCACGACCTGGAGGATCGACAGGTCCCACATGCCGTTGTGGCTGGCGCCGTCGTCGCCGGTGACGCCGGCCCGGTCGAGGACGACGGTGACCGGCAGCCGGTGCAGGGCGACGTCCATCAGGAGCTGGTCGAAGGCCCGGTTGAGGAAGGTGGCGTAGACGGCCACGACCGGGTGCAGGCCGCCGAGCGCGAGGCCGGCCGCGCTGGTCAGCGCGTGCTGCTCGGCGATGCCGACGTCGTAGATGCGGTCGGGGAAGGCGTCGGCGAAGGCGTTGAGGCCGGTGGGGTGGAGCATGGCCGCGGTGATGGCGACCAGGTCCTCGCGCTCCTTGCCGAGCCTGACCAGCTCCTCGCTGAAGACGTTGGTCCAGATGCGGGGCTTGGGCTTCTCGGCGCCGGTGGCGCGGTCGAAGGCGCCGGGCGAGTGGAACTGGTCTTCGTCGTGGTTCTCGGCGGGGGTGTAGCCGCGGCCCTTCTGGGTGAGGGCGTGCACGATGACCGGGCCGCGGAAGGCGCGGGCCTTGCGCAGCGCCGCCTCCATGGCCTGCTCGTCGTGGCCGTCGATGGGGCCGACGTACTTCAGGCCGAGGTCCTCGAACATGACCTGCGGGGCCAGGACGTCCTTGACGCCCTTCTTGAAGCCGTGGAGGGCGTCGTAGAGGACCGGAACGTTCCCGAGCTTGTCCTTGACGTATTCGAGCATGTCCTCGTAGCGGCGGTTGACGCGCAGCGAGGACAGGTGGGAGGCCAGGCCGCCGATGGTCGGGGAGTAGGAGCGGCCGTTGTCGTTGACCACGATCACGACGGGCAGGTCTTTGATCGCGGCGATGTTGTTGAGCGCCTCCCAGGCCATGCCGCCGGTGAGCGCGCCGTCGCCGATCACCGCGACGACCGTGCGCTCGCGCTCGCCGCGCAGCTTGAACGCCTTGGCCAGGCCGTCGGCGTAGGACAGCGCGGTGGAGGCGTGGGAGTTCTCGACGAAGTCGTGCTCGGACTCGGTCTGGCTCGGGTAGCCGGACAGGCCGCCCTCCTGCTTGAGCGCCTCGAAGCCGGCCGCGCGGCCGGTGAGCAGCTTGTGCACGTACGCCTGGTGGCCGGTGTCCCAGATCACCGGGTCGCGCGGGGAGTCGAAGACGCGGTGGACGGCGATGGTGAGCTCGACCACGCCCAGGTTCGGCCCGAGGTGGCCGCCGAACCTGGCGCAGGCGTCGACGAGCAGGTCACGGATCTCCCCCGCGAGCCGCGGCAGCTCATCGACAGCGAGCCGTTTGACGTCGTGCGGTCCCTCTATCGAGCCCAGCAACCCGCTCACGGATGCGACTCCCCTCTGCCTCGTTCGCCGTCTGCTTCTTTTCGACGACGCAGAAGAGTCTAGTTCGCCGACGTCTCACTGACTCCATCGAGTCAAATCCACCCACATATGTCCGATCTTGACCTAGTCTTTCCGGACATATGAACTCCCTCCCTAAAGGCAGGATCGCGGTTCTGGTCGCCGCGGCTCTCGCCCTCGCCATGGCCGCCGCCTCCCTCGTGCTCGTGCTTTCCGACGTCGCCCCGACCTCGGCCGAGCGTGCGCCGGTCAGCCAAGCCCAGAAACTCGCCTCACCGCCCGCCGCGGCCCGGGCCGGCGCCGCCGCGCCCGGCGGCCAGGCGCAGGCCACGGCCAACGCCCTTTACCGGACCGGCCGGCTCGCCGACGCCAACTGCGCGCCGGGCGCGCTGCCCGCGGGCAGCATGATCGCCTACCGCCGCTTCCTCACGCGGGTGACGAACTGCCTGAACAAGGCGTGGGCCACGCAGTTCCGCAAGGCCCGTCTGCCGTTCAGCAAGCCGCGGCTGCGGATCATCACCAAGAAGGTCAGGACGCCCTGCGGCGCCTGGAACACCGGCGCCGACGGCGTCTACTGCTCCACCGACCGCACGATGTACCTACTGATCGGCCGCGACCAGCTCCGCAACCCGTTCCCGCTGGGCATCAGCCGCCTGATCGCCCACGAGTACGGCCACCACGTCCAGCAGGCCTCGGGCATCTGGAACTACTTCTGGACGGCCAGGTCCACCGCGGGCAAGGCCGGGCGCCTTCAGCTCTCGCGCAGGTCCGAACTGCAGGCCGAGTGCTTCTCCGCCGTCTTCATGAGCACGATGAAGGGCACCGGGCTGGTGAACCAGTCCGACTGGGACTACACGGTCCAGTGGTTCTACAAGAACGGCGCCAAGGGCTGGCCGCAGAACGACCACGGCAAGGGCCCGACGCAGGCGGCCTGGATGACCAGGGGCTTCAACCGGGGCGCGCCCGGCGCCTGCAACACGTGGGCGGCGGCTGCACGAAACGTCCAGTGACGTCAGGCATATCCGCTTTACCTGGATCTCCCTCTTTTGTAGGGTGCCTTCCCATGCGTACCCCCCGATTGGCGATCATCGCCGGAGCCCTGGCGAGCGTTTTCGTCGCCGGTACGGCCCACGCGGCCGTGGCCGCCCCGGCGAGCAAGCCGGTCCTGACGAAGAACCCGATCTACAAGACCGGCCGGCTCGCGCTCAGAACGTGCGAGGAGCCGCCGGTCCAGTCCGGGACCGAGGACGAGGCGCGGGTCTACTTCGAGGCGGTGCTCGAATGCCTCGACAAGGCCTGGGGCCCCAAGCTCAAGCAGGCGGGCTTCGCCTTCAGCAAGCCGAAGTTCCGGGTGATCACCAAGCTGGGCGCCCCCACGGGCTGCGGCGGCTTCCCGGGGGGCGCGCAGGCGCTGTACTGCCCGGTCAACAGGACGATGACCCTCCTGCTCAGCCCGAACGTCGTGGAGGAGCCTTCGGACCCGGTGCTGATGCTGGTGGTGGCCCACGAGTACGGCCACCACGTCCAGAAGCTCACCGGCATGCTCCGGCACAACAAGCGCGGCGAGTACGTGCTGGACAACCCGCGGAACCTGGAGCCGGTGCGACGTACCGAGCTGCAGGCCGAGTGCTACGCCGGGGTGTTCATGGGCAGCGTCTGGGACTCGCTGGGCCGTAGCCAGAAGGAGTTCGACTCCCTGCTCAAGGGCACACACGACGTCGACCTCAGCGCGCTCGGCGTGAAGACGCGCTCGTCGGCCGACCTGTCCCACGGCTCGGACGCCAACGTCGCGTGGTGGCTCAAGCGCGGCTTCACCGGCAAGTCGGCGGGCTCCTGCAACACCTGGGCCGCTCCCAAGGCCAAGGTCGGCTAAGCCAAACTCGTACAAACTCCTCTAAGATCCGCGATCGTGCGCATTCCCCTCATGGCGCTCGCCATGTGCATGATCGCGGTTCTTCTGTCGCCGGCTCCGTCGGCCGCGGCGGGCCGCCCGGCGCGAGGGGGCCTGTCGGCCGCGCCGGTCGTCTCGCGGGAACGCCTGGCGTGCGCCGTCCCCGCCATCAGGACGGGCAGCGCCGCCTCGCTCAAGTCGTTCCACCGGGCCATGGCCAGGTGCGCCGACCGTTTCTGGGCCGGCCGGTTCGCGGCCGCGGGCCTGACCTACACCCCGCCCAAGGTGACCGTCACCACCGGCGGCGACTCGGTCTGCGGCCGGATCACCGCCAACGGCGCGCAGTACTGCCCGGCGCAGCGCACGATCGTCATCCGCATCATGAAGCACGACCTGGACGACCCGTTCAGGATGAACATCGCGCACTCCGTCGCGCACGAGTGGGGACACCACGTCCAGGAGCTCACCGGCGTGCTGGACGCGCAGAACGCCCTGTACCAGCCCGCCTCCACGGGGGCCCGCACCCTGCTCAGCCACCGGCTGGAGATGCAGGCCGAGTGCTTCGCCGGCGTCTTCTACAGCGCGGCGCTCACCTCGATCAAACCCGACGTCACCTGGCGCGACTGGCTGGACGCCGTCCGCCGGGCGGACTACAGCAAGATCCACGGACGCCCGCGCAACCTGGCCTACTGGCAGAACCGCGGCTACCGCGACGGCTCCGCCGCCGCCTGCGACACCTGGACGGCCCCCAAGGCCCGGGTGCGCTAGGAGCTGACCCTGGCCAGCACTTCCAGCGGGTCGGCCAGCACGTGGGCGAAGGCCAGCTCGGCCGCCCCGACGAGGGTCACGTGGTCGCCGAGCGCCGAGGTGCGCAGCCGTACGTGCTCGCGCTGGGGGGCCATGGCGTGCAGCGCCAGCCGGGTGCGGACCTGCGCCGCCGAGCCGAGGTAGACCTCCCGCAACATGCCCCCGAAGATCACCATCTCCGGGTTGAAGATGTTGACCAGGTTCGCCACGCCGAGCCCGAGCCAGTCGCCGACCCGGCTCAGCGCCTCCTGCGCGACGATGTCGCCCCGGTCGGCCGCGTCGACCACGGCCCGCACCGCGTCGCGGCCGTGCTGGCCGGGCCCGAACCGGCCGGCCAGCTCCAGCAGCGCCCGCTCCCCCACCTCGGCCTCCAGGCAGCCGTGCGAGCCGCAGGAGCACTCGCGCCCGCCGGGGTTGACGACCATGTGGCCGACCTCGCCGCCGTAGCCGTCGAAGCCGCCGAGCAGGTGGCCGCCGGTGATGATGCCGCCGCCGATGCCCACGTCGCCGTGCAGGCAGATGAGGTCGCGCACGCCCACGCCGAGGCCGCGGCTGTGCTCGGCCAGGGCCGCCAGGTTGGCGTCGTTGCCCACGCTGACCGGCAGCCCGAGGCCCAGCCTGCGGCCGAGCTCCTCGCCGAACGGCACGTCGTGGGCCATCAGGTTGGGCCCGAACGTCACCACGCCGTCGCCCTTGCGCACCCCGCCGGACACGGCGGCGGCGGCGCCGACGCACACGGTGTCGTCGCGCGTCTTGCGCCGCATCTGCCTGGCGAACCCCGACAGCACCCCGGCCAGCTCGTCGAGGGCGAATCTGCCCCGGTCGCGGGTGGTCTCCCTGCGGTCGAGGATGACGCCGCCCAGCCCCACCCGCGCCGCCACGAGCCGGTCGGGGCCCACGTCGAACGCGAACACGTAGACGCGCGCCGACTCCGGGCGCACCACCAGCGAGGGCCGGCCGGCCCGGCCGGTCTCCCGCGGCAGCTCCTCCCGCACCAGCCCGGCGGCGGTCAGGTCGGACGTCAGCGCCATGATGGTGCTGCGGTTGAGCCCCATCTTCGAGGTCAGCTCGGCGCGCGAGATCGGCCCGCCCAGATGGACATGGCGAAGCAGCGCGCCGAGATTGTGGCGCCTGATGTCCTCCTGGGACGGTCCGGCACGCATCGTCTGGGGTTCCTTCAGGGGCTGCGGGTCGCTGATCACCTTAGACCAGCAGCAGCCGCCCGCTTGCGCGCCAGGGCGTCGACGCCCGCGGCGAGCAGCAGCACGCACCCGGTGACCAGGTACTTCACGCTCGCACCGTAGCCCATCAGGCCCATGCCGTTCTCGATCACGGCCACCACGGCGCCGCCGAGCACCGCGTCGAGCACCCGCCCCTTGCCGCCGAACAGGCTGGTGCCGCCGATGACGGCCGCGCCGACCGCGTACAGCAGCACCGAGCTGCCGCCCGTGTTCGGGTCGACCGAGCTGGCCCGGGAGGCGGCCACGATCCCGCCGACCGCCGCCATCGCGGAGCAGATCACGAACGCCGCGATCTTGATGCGGTCGACCGGGATGCCCGCCCGGCGCGCGGCCTCGGTGTTGCCGCCGACCGCGTACAGGTGCCGGCCGAACGCGGTGCGCCGCAGCACCAGCGTCCACACCACCAGCAGCACGACGATCACCGGCACCACGATCGGCACGCCGGTGAGCGAGACCAGCGCGGGGTTGCGGCTGCGCTCCAGGTTGAGCACGTAGACCGCGAGCCCGCCGAGCAGCGCCAGGGCGCCCACGCGGGCCGCGATCAGCGACAGCGGGTCGGCGACCAGGCCGCGCGCGGACCGGTTCCTGGCCCGCAGGAGCTGCACGGCCGCGAAGGCGACCACGCACACCGCGTACAGGATCCAGCCGAGCAGCGGCGGCAGGTTCTTGTTGGCGACGGCGACGATCACGCTGTCCCGGACGGAGATGTTCGTGCCCTCGTTGACCAGCACCAGGACCAGGCCCTGGAAGGCCAGGAAGGCGGCCAGCGTGACCACGAACGACGGTATGCCGACCTTCGCCACCAGCGTGCCGAGCACGACGCCGATCAGCACGCCGGTGGCGATGGCGGCGAGCACGCAGACGTACCAGGGCAGGCCGAAGGTGGCCAGCGTGACGGCGAGCACCGCCGCGCAGACGCCGCTGGCGAACCCGGCCGACAGGTCGATCTCGCCCAGCAGCAGGACGAAGACCAGGCCCATGGCGATGAGCGTGACGTTCGCGCCCTGGGTGAACAGGTTGGCGAAGTTGATCGAGGTGACGAAGGCGGGCCGGGCCAGGGCGAAGACCGTGCAGAGCACGATCAGGCCGAGCACGGCGGGCAGCGCTCCCATGTCGCCGCCCCGGACGCGCTCCCAGTACGCCCGCACGCTGTGCGCGATCGACGGGGACTGCGCGGCGACGACGATGGCCTCGCCCGGGAGTTCCTTGACCTTGCTCATGGGGTGACCCCGTTCTTGAGGCCGAGTTCGCCGCTGCGACCCGAGGTGATCAGTTCGACGACCTGGGCGTGCGTCAGGTCGGCGGTCTTGACCTGTGCGGCCATCCTGCCGAGGTAGAGCGCCGCGATCCGGTCGGAGACGGCGAACACGTCGTTCATGTTGTGCGAGATGAGGACGACCGCGAGGCCCGTGTCGGCCAGCCTGCGCACGAGTTCGAGCACCTGCGCCGTCTGGGCCACGCCGAGGGCCGCGGTGGGCTCGTCGAGGATGACGACCTTGCTGTTCCACAACACGGCCTTGGCGATCGCGACGGTCTGCCGCTGGCCGCCGGACAGGCTGGAGACCTGCTGCCTGATGGACTTCACCGTGCGCACGGACAGGCTGCTGAGCGTCTTCTCGGCCAGCTCCTCCATGCTGTCCTCGTCGAGCAGGAAGCCGTTCTTGCGTTCCCTGCCGAGGAACATGTTCTGGACGATGTCGAGGTTGTCGCAGAGCGCCAGGTCCTGGTAGACGATCTCGATGCCGAGCTCGCCCGCGTCCCGGGGGGTGTGGACGGTGACCTGGCGGCCGTCGAAGAGGATCTGGCCCGAATCGATGGGGTAGATGCCGCCGATGCACTTGACCAGCGTCGACTTGCCGGCGCCGTTGTCGCCGACGAGCGCCGTGACCTCGCCGGGGTAGGCGGAGAACTCGACCTCGTGCAGCACCTTCACCGGACCGAAACTCTTGTCGATCCCGCGCACTTCGAGGAGGGGGGTCATGGGGCTCCCTAAAGAGGGGCGCGGCCTCGCGCCGGTGGCACCCGGCCGCGCCCGTCCATGCTATTGAATTCCGGCCTCAGTGCACTTCTTGGCGAAGTCGGCGGTGCAGAGCTCCTCCTTGGTGACGTAACCGTCGGCCACGACGTCCTTGACGTTGTCGAAGGTGATGGCCTGCGGCTCCAGCAGCTCGGAGGGCACGTCCTGGCTGGTCTCGGGGTCCTTGACGCTGGCGCTCGCCGCGGGCTTCTCGCCCTTGGCCAGCGCGACGGCGAGCTTGGCCCCGGCGTCGGCCTCCTTCTTGACCGCCTTGTAGACCGTCATGCACTGGTCGCCCGCCAGGATGTTCTGCAGGCCCTGGACGGTGGCGTCCTGGCCGGTGACCGGCACCTTGCCGTTGAGGTTCTGCTTCTTCAGCACGGTGATGGCGGCGTTGCCGAGGCCGTCGTTGGCGGCCAGCACGCCGGCGATCTTGGGCTGCTGGGTGAGCATCTGCTCGAAGATCGTCCCGGCCTGGGTGTTGTCCCAGTCGGGCACGGCCTGGTCGGGGCCCTTGACGTACTCGCCGGCGTCGAACTTGGGCTTGAGCACGCCGTCGTAGCCGTTCTTGAACAGGGTCGCGTTGTTGTCGGTCGGCGAGCCGTTCAGGTAGGCGACGATGGGCTTGTCGGCCTTCTTGTCGGCCAGGCACTTGCTCAGGCCTTCGCCCTGGAGCGTGCCGACCTTGGTGTTGTCGAAGCTGACGTAGTAGGCGGCGCCGCCGCCCAGGGTCAGGCGGTCGTAGTCGATGGTGGCCACGCCCTGCGACTTGGCCTTCTCGATGACGGCCTTGCCGCTGCCGCTGTCCAGGTTGACGATCATCAGGACGGTGGCCCCGTTGGTGATCATCTGGTCGGCGATGGTCTGGAACGCCGTCTTGTCGTTCTGGGCGTTCTGGATGTCGTACTGGACGCCGGCGGCCTTGAACGCCTCTTCCAGGTACTTGCGGTCCGCCGTCTCCCAGCGCGCCGACGACTTGCTGTCCGGCAGGATGACGCCGATCTTGCCGGCCTTCGCGGGCTGCGTCGCCGAGGCGGAGGAGGTGGAGGTGGTGCCGGTCTGACCGCTTTCGCCCCCGCAGGCGGTGAGACCGAGGGCGAGCGTCGCCGCCGCGGCGGTCAGGCTGAGGATCCCCTTGCGCATGATGCAGGGTCCTTTCTTCCGGAGGGGCCCGGATGAATGTTGTTTGCGGCAACGTATTCCGCCACGGCCTGCTTTGGAAGACCCTTCCGTCCGGCAGTTTGTTGTTTCCGGTAACAATCCAGAAACGCAGACCCGTTACCGGGGACTCGGTCTGGTAACTGACAATAACTTTTTAGTTACTGTGTGTGACGGGTGAGGCTCATGAGGATGGAGGGGCCCTCGAAACGAAAGGAACCCCGCCCATGCGCCACCGTGCCCGCCTGGCCCTGCTGATCCTGGCCCTCGCCTCCACGACCGTTCCGCTGCTCGCGCCCGCGCCCGCGCTGGCGGCGACCGGCCAGGTCGTCGTCTTCCAGACCGAGCCCGTCCCCCTGGAGATCTACGACGACCCCAGCGGCTGCACGCGGTTGCCGCTCGCCGCGCACGTGCTGAACAACCAGACCGACCAGCCCGTGCGCGTGCACGGCGACCCGTTCTGTCTCGGGCCGTCCGTCACGGTCCGGCCCGGCTACGGCAGCCACGTCCCCGCCGGGTCGGGGAGCTTCTCCGTCTCCTAGGCGAGCGCCGCACCGGCCCCCGCGTCCGCGGGGGCCGTCCGCTCAGCGGCGTGAGGTGTACGGGGCCAGCGCCCCGAAGTCGACGTCCGCGTCCGGCCACCGGCGCCGCAGGGCCGCGGCGACCTGGCGGCACCACCCGGCCAGCCGCGGCAGCGCCCCTTCGGCGGTACGGGCGGCCGCCTCCAGGATCGCGACGAGCTGGGCCCGGCTGTCGTCCCCCGCCGGGCGGCCGTCCAGCACCGCCAGCCGGGTGAGCCGGGCCAGCGCGTACGACACGCACGCCGCCGCCAGCCCCCTCCCGTAACGCCCGTCGTCCTCGGCCTGCGGGACCCCGGCCGCCAGCGCCCGCCGGTAGGCCTCGCCCTCGGCCGGGCCGCCCACCGACAGCCAGCCCGGACCCGGCACGTGCAGGGGGACCGCGTCGTGCAGCGCGTGCGTGAACCCGGCGAACTCGAAGTCGATCAGCCGCGCGTCGGCGGGCCCCTCCGCGCGCACCAGGACGTTGTTGGCCTCGGCGTCGCCGTTGCTGAGCACCAGGAACGGCCCGGGCTCGGCCAGTTCCGCCAGCGCCGCACCGAACTCCCGCTCCACCCCGCCCGAGACCGGCACCCCCAGCACCGACGGCATCCCCGACTCGCGCTGCCGGGCGACCCGTCCGAGCCGGTCGGCGGCCGGATCGACGGGCCCGAGCGCGGCACGCCGCCGGTAGTACGCCGCCGCGTGGCCCGCGGTGATCGCGCCGAGCTCGCCCCGGGTGCGGGCGGCGGCCGTCAGCCGGTCCGCGTGCGTCCCGGCGCCGTGGCGGCGCAGCAGTCCGTCGAGCGCGGCGCGCGGCGCGAGGTCCTCCAGCACCAGCCGTCCCGCCGCCAGGTCGACGGCCAGCACGCGCGGCGCCAGGGCCGCCCCGAGGTCCTCCGACAGGAACCGCAGGGCGGCCGCCTCCGTGCGCAACCGCCACCGCTCATCGCGCGCGCGGGAGGCGTGTGGCCCGGTCCACTTGATGATCACGGTCTCGTCGCGGTCGGTACGGGCGCGGGCGACCCGCCACGGCTCCAACCTGGTCCACTCCACCACGTTGATCACCATGCGAGCGTACAGAAAGGCCGGGAATCACCCTGTGGCTAGACTGCCCGACCATGACCGAATTCGACGAGCAGGGACGCCCCGAACCGCCCTTCATGGGTGACGAGACCGAGACCCTCCTGGGCTTCCTCGACTTCCTGCGGGCCACCCTGGAGTGGAAGTGCTCCGGCCTCGACGCGGCGGGCCTCGACGCCACCACCGCCGCGTCCTCGCTGACGCTCGGCGGCATGCTCAAGCACCTGGCCTACGTCGAGGACCACTGGTTCTCCCGCATGCTGCACGGGCGCGACCCGCACGCCCCGTGGGACACCGTCGACTGGACGGCCGACCCCGACTGGGACTGGCACTCCGCCGCCCACGACTCCCCCGACGAGCTGCGCGCCCTCTGGCGGGACGCGGTGGCCCGCTCGCGCGCCCTGACCGCCGAGGCGCTGGCCGCCGGCGGGCTCGACCAGCCCGCCCAGCGTTCCTGGCCGGACGGCCGCCGCCCCCACCTGCGCTGGATCCTCGTCCACATGATCGAGGAGTACGCCCGGCACAACGGCCACGCCGACCTCATCCGCGAGTCCGTCGACGGGCAGACCGGCGAGTAGCCCGGCGGGTCAGGCGAGCACGCTCTGCGCGATCAGGGCCAGCGCCGACGCGGTGGCCACGACCAGGACGGCCGCCCGCACCTTGCCGCCGTCCAGGTAGCGCCGCAGCGGCCGCGACGCCAGGAAGCCCAGGATCATCGGCACGATCAGGGTCGCGCCCGTGGCCAGCGCGCGGGCGGGCAGGTGGCCGACGAACGCCAGGATGGCGATCGACTGGGCGGCGCTCAGGAAGAAGAACATCGCCAGAGTGGCCCGGATCTGCGGCCCCTTGGCGCTCTGGTACACCAGCGCCAGGGGCGGGCCGCCGATGCCCGTGGCGGTGCCGGTGATCCCGGACACGAAGCCCGCGCCGGTGATCGTCGCGCCGTTGCGGACGACGCTGACCGTACGCGCGGTGAGCCCGACCGCCAGCAGCACCATCACGCCGACCAGCACGCCGAGCGCCTGGACGGAGACGTACACGACGATGACGGCGCCGACGGCGCTGCCGGGGAGCCGGCCCAGCAGCGCGAACCCCAGCCCCCGCCAGTCCACCCGCCGCCACTCTGCGGCCAGCGTGAACAGCGGCAGGGTCATGTTGACCACCTGGATCGCGCCGGGCATCAGGCTGGGGTCGAGCATCGTCAGCACGGGCGCGGCCACCAGCCCCAGCCCGAACCCCACACTCCCCTGCACGACCGCACCCAGAAAAACCGCCATACTCCCGACAAGCAGCACCAATCCCGCATCACTCACGCCGAAAGTCAACCACCCTCACCCAGAGTCACCCCCGATGGACAGCCCCCCACCGAACGGACGCACCTCGCGCAACGACCGGACCGCGCCGAACGGGGGGCCGACCCCGCAGGCAGGTCGGACTGAGCGGAGGCCGGCGAGTGGAGGCCAGGAAGCGCGAGCCGAGCCGAGCATGGGCCAGGCTGAGTACGGGGCACGGGGTGCCGCGTGCGGGTGCGGGGTCGGGGTGCGGGGTGCGGGTGCGGGGTGCGGGTGCGGGGTGCGGGTGCGGGGTCGGGTGCAGGGTTCGGTGTTCGGGATTCGGGGTGCGGGGGGCCGCGTGCGGGGCGAGGGCGTTGTTGGCGAAGCCCTATGCTGCTCAGCGTGCACTCCCCCGCTTCGCGCGCCCCCTTCACCCTTGTCGCCCTCGTCGCCCTGTCGGTGCTGGCGGTCGTCCTCCAGGCCGGGCCCGCGGAGGCCGCGGCGCCCAGGCTCGGCCGGTCGGCGTGCCCCGAGACGCCGATCAGCTCGGGCGGGATCCCCAGGAGCCGCGAGTACCTCACAGCGGTCGTGAAATGCCTGGACAAGTCGTGGGCCGCCCATTTCAGCCGCACCGGCCGGACGTTCCGCAAGCCCGTCGTCCGCTACTACGACGAGCCGGTGCGTGAGGTGTGCGGGATCGCCTGGCCCGAGCACGCGGCGGCCTTCTACTGCATCGGCCGCGACACCCTCGTCTTCCCCCTGACCGGCGCCTGGATCGAGGGCCGCACCGACCTCTACCCGTTCAAGGTCGCCGCCCACGAGTACGGACATCACGTGCAGAGCCTCCTCGGCGTGCGCAAGGGCACGCAGAGCCGGCGCTACGAGCTCCAGGCCGACTGCCTGGCCGGCGCGTTCCTGGGCAGCGTGTGGCCGTCGCTGCGGCGTACCCGGCAGGACTGGACGGCGCTGCTCGACGCCACCAGGGCCGCCGGCGACGAGGGCGAGGAGCACAGCCACGGCACGGGCGCCAACCGCGTCCATTGGCTGGAGCGCGGCTACCGGGCGGTCTCGCCGGCGGCCTGCGACACCTGGTCGGCCCCCGCCTCGCGGGTCTCCTGACGGTCGAGGCGGCCCTGCATGCCGTCGAGGATGAGCCGCAGCCCGTCCTCGAACGACCGCTCCCCCTGCGGGTCGCCCACCTCCGCCAGCCCGGCCGTCAGCCGGGGATGGGCCCGCTGGAAGGCGGCCAGGTCGGGCATGGCGCCGTCGGCGTCCGGCCGCGTCCGGTCGGCCTGCTCCTCCAGCACGAACCCGGCGACGTACACGCTCGTCGCGAACAACCCGCGGACGGCGTCGCCCACCGCGAACCCGGCCGACTCCAGGGCCGCCACCGACCGCTCCACCACCTCGAACAGCACCGGTGACGGCCGGGTGCCGGCCACCAGCCGCGCGCCGTCGCGGTAGGAGTTGAGCATCGCCCGGTCGCGGTGGGCGTGGTCCCGCATCCACTCGCGCCAGGCGGCGGGCTCGGTGAGCGCGGGGCGGGTCATGTGGGCGGCGGTCATCGCCTCGGCCATCGCGTCGAGGAGCTCCTGCTTGTTCTTGAAGTGCCAGTAGAGCGCGGGCGCCTGGACGCCCAGCTCGCCCGCGAGCCGCCGCAGCGTGAGCCCGTCGAGCCCGGTCTCCTGGAGCAGCCGCAGCGCCGCGGCCACGATGGTGCCCTTCTCAAGTGCCACGGTTGACAGCTTAACAACGTTCAATGCATCCTTAACGCTGTTAGATTTAACGCCGTTAAGGAGCCTCGCGATGATCCACGCGGAGGGTTTGCGGAAGCGGTACGCGGCCACGGAGGCGCTCAGGGGCATCGACCTCGACGTCCCGGCCGGCACGGTGTGCGGGCTGCTCGGCCCCAACGGAGCAGGCAAGACGACGACCGTGCGCATCCTGGCCACCCTGCTCCGCCCGGACGGCGGCCGGGCCGAGGTCGCCGGGCTCGACGTGGTGCGCGACGCGGCCCCGCTGCGCTTCCGCATCGGCCTGGCCGGCCAGCACGCCGCCGTGGACGAGCTGCTGACCGGCCGGCGCAACCTGGAGCTGTTCGGCCGCCTCTACCACCTGTCCAGGGCGCGGGCCAGGAGCAGGGCCGAGGAGCTGCTGGAGCGGTTCGGGCTGGCCGCGGCCGGGCGGCGGCTGGTCAGGACGTACTCGGGCGGCATGCGGCGGCGGCTCGACCTGGCCGCGAGCCTGATCGTCGCGCCGCCCGTGCTGTTCATGGACGAGCCGACCGCCGGCCTCGACCCGCGCAGCCGCCGCCGGCTCTGGGACGCGCTGCGCGACCTGGTCCGCGAGGGCACCACGCTGCTGCTGACCACCCAGTACCTCGACGAGGCCGACCACCTCGCGGACCAGGTCGTGGTGCTGCGCGAGGGCCGGGTGGCGGCGGCGGGCTCCCCCGGCGCGCTCAAGAAGCAGGTCGGCGGCGACCGCGTCCAGATCGTCTTCCGCGACCCCGGCGACGCGGCGACGGCCCTCGGAACGCTCGGGCCCACGTCTGAGCTCGTCTCCGAGCGCGGCGGGACGCGGGTGACCCTGCCGGCTCCCGACGGGGCTCAGTCGCTGGTCCGCGTCGCGCGTGCCCTCGACGCGGCCGGGATCGCCGTCGAGGACCTCGCGCTCCGCCGTCCGACCCTCGACGAGGTCTTCCTCCACCTGACCGCATGACACCTGACCGCATGACACGCATGACAGGAGCCACGAGCATGAACCTGCGCTGGACCGTCATCGACTCCCTGACCATCGCGGGCCGCACGTACTCGCGGTGGAAGGCCCAACCGGGGGAGGTCGCCGGGTTCCTGGTGTTCCCCATCATCATGACCGTGCTGTTCGGGTACGTCTTCGGCAGCGCGATCACCCTCCCCGGCGGCGGCGACTACCGCAGCTTCCTGATGCCGGGCATCTTCATGCAGGTCATGGCCATGACGGCGACCGCGGCCGCCACGGCGGTGGCCGAGGACATGGAACGCGGGATCATCGACAGGTTCCGCGCGCAGCCCATCGCCCGCAGCGCCGTGCTCATCGGGCGCAGCGTGGCCGACCTGTCGATGCACCTGATGTCGCTGGCCGCCATGGTCGCGGCGGCCGTGCTGCTGGCCGGATGGCGTACGCACGGCTCCCCGGGCGAGACGGCGGCGGCGTTCGGCCTGCTGGCGCTGTTCGGCCTGGCGATGATCTGGGTGGGCACCTACATCGGCCTGTACGTGCGCAGCGGCGCCCAGGCCGACGCCGCCACGTTCGGCTGGCTGTTCCCGATGACGTTCCTGGCCAACACGTTCGTGCCCACCGAGGGCCTGCCCGCCTGGCTGCGGCCGGTGGCCGACTGGAACCCGATGAGCGCGACCGTGGCCGCCGCCCGCCGCCTGTTCGGCAACCCCACCTCGGCGGGGTCGGTCTGGCCGCTGCACCATCCGGTCGCGGCGAGCCTGCTGTGGTCGGTGGCGCTCATCGCCGTCTTCGCCCCGCTGGCGACCCACCGTTACCGCACGTCCAGCCGGTGAAACCGCGGCGGACAGCGGAGAGCCGCCCGGCGGAGGGTGTTCCGCCGGGCGGCTCTCACGGGTCGGGTGAAACCCCCGATGCGGGCGCGTGAGGATCCGCGCCCCGTCCCCGGCCCGCGTCCGGCTCTTGACCGGGCGCGGGCGCGGGAAGTTCTACTTGGCCAGCAGCGAGCGCAGGACGTACTGCATGATGCCGCCGTGCCGGTAGTAGTCGGCCTCGCCGGGCGTGTCGATGCGGACGACCGCGTCGAACTCCACGTCGCCGGCCTTGACGTGCACGGTGGACGGGATGCCGCCGCCGTTGAGCGCCTCGACGCCGGTGATGTCGAACGTCTCCTCGCCGGTCAGCCCGAGCGAGGCCGCCGTGGCGCCCTCGGGGAACTGCAGCGGGAGCACGCCCATGCCGATCAGGTTGGAGCGGTGGATGCGCTCGTAGGACTCGGCGATCACGGCGCGCACGCCGAGCAGCGCGGTGCCCTTGGCCGCCCAGTCGCGCGAGGAGCCCGAGCCGTACTCCTTGCCCGCCAGCACCACCAGCGGCGTGCCGGACTCGGCGTAGTTGACCGAGGCGTCGTAGATGAACGACACCGGGCCGTCGGGCTGGGTGAAGTCGCGGGTGTAGCCGCCCTCGGTGCCCGGCGCGATCTGGTTGCGCAGGCGGATGTTGGCGAACGTGCCGCGGATCATCACCTCGTGGTTGCCGCGCCGCGAGCCGTAGGAGTTGAAGTCGCGCACCTCGACGCCGTTGGCCTGCAGGTACTGGGCCGCGGGGGTGCCGACCTTGATCGAGCCGGCCGGCGAGATGTGGTCGGTGGTGACCGAGTCGCCGACCTTGACCAGCACGCGGGCGCCCGAGATGTCGGTCACCGGCTCCGGCTTCTCCGGCATGCCCTCGAAGTAGGGGGCCTTGCGCACGTACGTGGAGGACGGGTCCCACTCGAACGTGTCACCGGTCGGGATCGGCAGCGAACGCCAGTGGTCGTCGCCCTTGAACACGTCGGCGTAGTCGCGCTCGAACATGTCGCGGCCGATCGAGGAGTTGACCACCGCGGCGATCTCCTCCGGCGCGGGCCAGACGTCCCGCAGGAACACCGGCTGCCCGTCGGAGCCGAGGCCGAGCGGCTCGTGGTCGAGGTCGATGTCCATCGTGCCGGCCAGCGCGTACGCCACCACGAGCGGCGGCGAGGCCAGGTAGTTCATCTTGACGTCGGGGTTGATGCGGCCCTCGAAGTTCCGGTTGCCGGACAGGACCGCGGTGACCGCGAGGTCGTTGGCCTGGATGGCGTCGGAGATCTCGGTGGGCAGCGGGCCCGAGTTGCCGATGCAGGTGGTGCAGCCGTAGCCGACCAGGTTGAAGCCGATCTTGTCGAGGTACGGCTGCAGCCCGGAGCGCTCGAAGTAGCCGGTGACGACCTGCGAACCCGGGGCCAGCGAGGTCTTGACCCACGGCTTGCGGGTCAGGCCCTTCTCGACGGCGTTGCGGGCCAGCAGCGCGGCGCCGATCATGACGTACGGGTTGGAGGTGTTGGTGCACGAGGTGATCGCGGCGATCGACACGATGCCGTGGTCGATCTCGAACGACGTGCCGTCGGCCAGCGTGACCGGGACCGGCTTGTGCGGCCGGCCGCCGTCGGCGCGGGCGTTGGAGGCGGGCGCGTCGGAGGCCGGGAAGGACTCCTCACCCTCCTCGTCGACGCCGTCGGCCACGTAGTTCTGGACGTCGCGACGCCAGGCGTCCTTGGCCGCCGACAGCTCGATGCGGTCCTGCGGGCGCTTGGGGCCGGCGATCGACGGGACGACCGTGCCGAGGTCGAGCTCGATGTACTCGGAGAAGACCGGCTCGGGGCCCTGCGGGTCGAGCCAGAGGCCCTGGGCCTTGGCGTACGCCTCGACCAGCGCGACCTGCTCCTCGGAGCGGCCGGTCAGGCGCAGGTAGTCGACGGTCTGGCCGTCGATGGGGAAGATGGCGCAGGTGGAGCCGAACTCGGGGCTCATGTTGCCGATCGTGGCCCGGTCGGCCAGCGGCACGGAGGAGACGCCCTCGCCGTAGAACTCGACGAACTTGCCGACCACGCCGTGCTTGCGCAGGATCTCGGTGATCGTCAGGACCAGGTCGGTGGCGGTGGCGCCGGCGGGCAGCTTGCCGCTGAGCTTGAAGCCGACCACGCGCGGGATCAGCATGGAGATCGGCTGGCCGAGCATGGCGGCCTCGGCCTCGATGCCGCCGACGCCCCAGCCGAGCACGCCGATGCCGTTCTCCATCGTGGTGTGGGAGTCGGTGCCGACGCAGGTGTCGGGGTAGGCCTTGCCGTCGCGGATCATGACCACGCGGGCCAGGTGCTCGATGTTGACCTGGTGGACGATGCCGGTGCCGGGCGGCACGACCTTGAACTCGTCGAAGGCCGTCTGGCCCCAGCGCAGGAACTGGTAGCGCTCGCGGTTGCGCTCGTACTCGCGCTCGACGTTGCGCTGGAAGGCGTCGGGGTGGCCGAAGTAGTCGACGATGACCGAGTGGTCGATGACCATCTCGGCGGGCGCGAGCGGGTTGATCCTGGCGGCGTCGCCGCCCAGGTCGCGCACGGCCTCGCGCATGGTGGCCAGGTCGACCACGCAGGGGACGCCGGTGAAGTCCTGCATGATGACGCGGGCCGGGGTGAACTGGATCTCCACGCTGGGCGTCGCGGCCGGGTCCCAGCCGCCGAGCGCCCGGATGTGGTCGGCGGTGATGTTGGCGCCGTCCTCGGTGCGGAGGAGGTTCTCCAGCAGGATCTTCAGGCTGTACGGGAGGCGTGCGGCGCCCTCGACGGCGTCAAGCCGGAAAATCTCGTACGACGCGTCGCCGACGCGTAGCGTGTCACGGCTGCCGAAGCTGTTCGCGGACACGGTGATTCGCCTCCTCCATCAGACAATTGCTCACTTGAATCCTGCCGCACCCACGGAACGACACGTACGTTAGGTGAACCTAACCTGCGGGGCTCGCGGCGGATGTCTCGACGTCAAGATATTACTACGGTATCTCGACATCAAGTTAAAGCGGGGCGAGCCGCCAGAAGAGCAGGCCGATGATGGCGACGGAGAGGATCGGCGCGAGGATCTTCTGCTCGAACTTCTTGCCGGTCTTGATGCCGATCTTCCACGGCAGCACGAACTTGGCGCCGAGCGGCCAGAGCACCGGGCATCCTCGTTCGGTCATGCAGTCGCCGACGACGTGGATCAGGCAGCCGACCCCCACGGCCAGCCCGAGCCAGGCGTAGCCGACGTTCAGGGAGAGGAACACGGCGTAGAGCCCGGCCGTCATGCCGATGTTGATCATGATGGACCCGGCCTTGTTGCCCGGGATGCCGATGCCGATCGCCCGCAGGGCCAGCCCGATCATCAGCACGACCGTGATGTCACGGGCGATCGGATAGGCGTTGACCAGCCAGTGGACGCCGAACCCGAACGCCGCCGCGAAGGCCAGCGAGTGGGTCATGCCGCGGTGGCCGCCGCTGATCCAGGACACGAACTTGCTGAGCAGCCAGGTGACCGGCCCGAAGGTCTGGGCGATGGTTGCGCTGGGATGGTCGAGGTCGGGCAGCATGGCCGCCCCCGCGCAGACCAGGGCTCCGGCGATCAGCTCGGCCGGGCCGAGCGCGCCGGCCATGATGCCGGTCTCGATGAACCGGGAGCTCTCGTTCAGCAGCGGCAGTGCGGCGAGCGGCGGCGCCAGCGCCAGCCACGCGATCGCCCCGGTCATCGCGTGCGTGTGCCCCATCATGATCGGGACTGTATTGCAAAGAACCGCTTTACGCGGAGATCCCGGCCGCCAGGTTCTCCTGACGCTGGAACGGTCCCCACGAAAACACCCGCAAACGCAGACGAGGTCGTCTCCGCGGCGACAGCACCCCCCAGCCCTGCCGACGCGGAACGACCTCGTCTGCTCTGTTCAACGGCGGACATCCCAAGACTGTTCCCCAATTCCGCAACTTTTTCGTGATCTGGCTCACTCTCGGCCTCGCCTTGCCAACGAAACAGTAGCGATATATCGTTGACGCATCGAGAACAGATCGCGATATAGGGAGAAAGAGCATGACTTACGCACACGCAGCAGGCGACCAGTGGTTCGGCCCGCGGGAGAACCTGCGCGCGGCCCGCGAGAAGCTGAGGGCTCTGGCCGACGCCTTCGAGCAGATGGGCGGCCATCACCACCATCACCGGGGCGGCGGCGGGCCGGGCGAGCGCAGGCAACGCGGCCGGCGCGGCGGGCCGGGCGGACCGTTCCCGTTCGACTTCGGCCGCGGCGGCCCCTTCGGTCCGGGCGGGCCCTGGGGCGGGCACCACGGCTGGGGCGGCGGCCGGGGCCGTAAGGCCAAGCGGGGCGACGTCCGCGCCGCGATCCTGGCCCTGCTGGCCGAGGAGCCGCGCAACGGCTACCAGATGATCCAGGAGATCGCCGAGCGCAGCGAGGGCGGCTGGAAGCCCAGCCCCGGCGCCGTCTACCCGGCGTTGCAGCAGCTCACCGACGAGGGCCTGGTGATCGCCGAGGAGAACGAGGGCCGCAAGACCTTCCGCCTCACCGACGAGGGCCGCGCCTACATCGATGCGCACGCCGACGAGGTCCGCGCCCCCTGGGACGAGATGCGTCCGGACATCGACGACAACACCGCCGATCTCTGGCACATCGCCCGACAGTCGGCATTCGCCATGATGCAGGTTCTTCAGACCGGAAACGACGCACAAATCCGCGAAGCGCGTAAGACTCTGGTTGAGACCCGGCGCAAGCTCTATCAGATCCTGGCCGACGGCGAACCGGGCGAGGAATAACCAGGTGACCGGCTCCGCAACGACAGGCCGGTTCGGGGAGAGCGAGGAACCAGACATGGACCACAACGATCTCCGCATCGGCGACGCCGAGCGCGAGCAGACGATGGCGGCCCTGCGCGAGCACTTCGCCCAGGGCCGCCTGACCCACGAAGAGCTCGACGAACGGCTCGACCGGACGCTGGCCTCCAAGACGGTCCGCGACCTGTCCCAGGTGACGGCCGACCTGCCCGGCTCGTCCCCCGCCTACGCCCAGCCGGAGCAGCTGCCCCAGTTCGACCGGGACGCCTGGCGCCAGGCGATGAGGGCGCACCGCCACCAGATGCAGGCCATGCGCCACGGACAGACCGGCCGCCGGCACGACCATTCCCAGCGTCACTGGCGCGGCCACCACGGCCCCGGCCCGCTGCTGCCCCTCCTGATCGTCTTCGGGGTGCTGGGGCTGGTCTTCGGGTTCGGCATCTTCAAGATCCTGCTGGCGGTCTTCCTGGTGGCCGCGGTGTTCAAGCTGGTGCACCGCCGCTTTCACTACCGCGGGTGACCTTCGCGTCCCTTCGTGACGTTGGGCCTTGACCAGAATCAACTGACATTTCATGATCTGGCGGGCGGATCTCACCGAACGAAGGGGCGTCGTATGACCGAGCCGGGTTCCGTGGTGGCCGTCACGAATCCGTTCGCCGCGGTGGGCGGCGCCGACGCACTCGTCCTGGACGCGCCCGGCTACCTGGCGGCCTTCGAGCGCGACCACGCGGGCTGCGTCGTCCCCCTGTGGAAGCTGGAGCGCGCCCAGAGCTTCTACGAGCCGGACGTGGCGAGCTGGCGGGCCATGATGGACGGCGACTGGGCCGGCTCCCTCTCCCTGGCCGAGCAGATGGCGCCGCTGGTGGCCGGCTACTTCCGCCACCGGATGCCGGTGCGCCGGGTGCGCGTGGTGGAGTTCCCCGTCAGCGCGTACCTGCAGTGGGAGATGCACCTGCTGGACATGCGGGCCAGGGCGGGCTCCCCCTGCCGGGTGGTGCCCGCGGCGCGCGTGGCCGCCCTCGAACCGGTGCCCGAGCTGGTGATCTTCTCCCCCGTCCTGATGTACGAGGTCCTCTACGACCAGTACGGCGGCGGCCGGGGCGGCCGGCGCATCACCGATCCCGGCGTGATCGGCCCGTGCCTGCGGGCGGTCCAGGAGCTGTTCGCCGAGGGCGAGGACGTGCGCGACTTCCACCGGCGGGAGATCGTGCCGCTGCCGCCGCCCTCGGTCACCGACGAGATGCGCGCCGCGCTGCCCCCGTACGCCCACCGGACGGAGGAGTTCCGGGTCTGAGCGCGGCCGGGGTTCCGGTCCGGGTGGAACGGGCCAGGACGCATCTCATGACACTTTGGTTTACCCGGGCCTCAGGGGAAATTTCGCAAATTTCGTGACACGGGGGTTGCGGTCCTACCAGAATGCGGTGCGATCCAGCGTCCATCGCAACTGGAGGAAGCCCCCATGCGCAGACCCCTAGGGGTACTCGCCGGCCTGGTGAGCTTGGCTGCACTCGGTACGCCGATGACCCCGGCGAACGCCGGCACGGCGGCCGCGGCCGGCAGCGAGGCCGCCGGCCGCTGCCGGGTCACCGTGGCCACGCCTCGCATCAACGACACCGCCCAGATCGTCTCCTCCGCCGCCCGTCAGGGCTGCCGCACGGACGCGCTGCTGCGTGTCCGGCTCAAGCGCGCCGTCCCGGGAACCGACCCCGTCGTCAAGAGCGGCGCCACCCGGTCCGGCAGCGTCGCGCTCACCCTCCCCTGCGCGCCCGGCGTCTACTACGCGGTCGCCACCGACCACCGGGGCCGCGGCGCGACGTCCAGGGCGGTCAGGCTGACCTGTGCCCCGGGCCCGGCCCCGACGCCCACGGCGACCCCCAAGCCCAGCTCGACGGCCACCCCGGCCCCCGGGCCATCCGCGACCGCCCCCGCCGGCACGGTGGGCACCGCCGAGGAGAACGAGGTCCTGCGCCTGGTCAACGCCGAGCGCGCCAAGGGCGGTTGCCGGCCGCTCAAGCACGACGCCCAGCTGCGCGCCGCGGCGTACGGCCACTCCGCCGACATGGCCGCCAAGGGCTACTTCGACCACACCTCGAAGGACGGCCGCAGCTTCATGGACCGCATCAGGGCGGCCGGCTTCACCGGCGGGACCGCCTTCGCCGAGAACATCGCCAAGGGCCAGGCCACCCCGGCCGCCGTGATGAACTCCTGGATGAACAGCTCGGGCCACCGGGCCAACATCATGAACTGCCGGTACACGGTGATCGGTGTGGGCGCGGCCAGGAACGGCCAGGGCCCGATCCACTGGACGCAGGACTTCGCGGCCAGGTAGTCCCCGGTGGGTGCCCCGCGCGGGGCACCCAGTGGGTCAGACGCGGGTCAGCAGGACGTTTCCGTCGCCGGCCTTCCTGACCACGATGACCGCGTACAGCCCGGTCACCTTCGGGTCGCTGATGGTGAGGCGTTCCATCTTGTTCGGGCCGCCGCTCGCGGACTTGCGGGCGGCGGAACGCGGCAGGCCCCACGCGGCGGAGTCGGGAGCCATCACGAAGAGGTCGAGGTCCTGCCCGTTGCGCGGCACGACCGTGAGCGTGGCGGGCACGCCCTTCTCGATCCACGTCGTCCGCACCTCGACCAGCCGACCGGCCGCGATCGGGAACTCCTGCGGCGTCCCGGCCTCCAGGTTGCCGGCGGCCGCCTCGGTGACCTCCATCGCGAACTCCTCGTAGTCGGTGTCGGAGGTGACCGAGTTGACGAACCAGTTGCGGGTGGCCGAGCTGGGCTGAACCGCGACGAAGTCGGTGCTGGTGGAGGTCCAGTCGGCGCTCCTGACGGCGACGCCGCCGCCGTTGGGCGTCGTGGCGAGGTCGACGTCCGCGCCGTCCGGGCCGGTGACGGCGGCGACCACGTGCCACTTGTCCGGGGTGGTCACGAAGGCCGTCTGGAGCGGGACGTTGGCGGGCCACCGCACCGGATGCCGGTCGGCCAGGTTCTCGACGTGGCTCGTGCTGATGGCGTTCTGGAACGTCGCGCCCTGCGTGAGGTCGTAGTGCTGGGCGGCGAACGTGCTCAGGAAGTGGTCGAGGTCCTGGGCGAACCCCTTCTTGAACTCGGCCACGACGCCCTCGGGCCCGATGCCGCCGATGTCCCAGTACTTCTCGTCGCGCGTCCCGGTGTCGGCCAGGTCGAGGAGCACGCCGGCGACGCGGCCCTCGGTCTTGCCCGCCTCCACGCCGGTCGGCCAGCCCTGGCTGAACCAGCGCGGGCTCTCCAGGTCGATCGCGGAACTGGTCCACCGGTAATGCGTGTCGCCGTAGGTCTGGACGGCGATCCAGTCGGCCCAGCCCTCCTTCCACGCGCAGATCGGGTCGGCCGTCGGGGTCCACACGATGTGCTCCCCGCACGCGACGCCTGCCGACGGCATCCTGCCGTAGGTGTAGTCCATGATGAAGTGCCCCAGCTCGTGGGGGACGGTCATCGGCTGCAGGGGCTCCGACGCGTCCAGGTTCATCTGGAACCGGCCCAGGCATTCCTTGCCGTTGCCGCCCGAGCAGTAGTACGACGTGTTCAGGACCTTGTCCGGCCGCCAGATCAGCGTCACGGACTGGCAGTTCGCCTCGCCCGGCTTCCAGCAGTCGTCGGCCGGCTCGTTCAGCCAGCCGGTGTACGCCTTCCAGGTGTCGTAGGCGGCCGCGTGGAGCCGGAACGCCCCCTCCATCCGGTCGCCGGGCGGGCTCTGGTAGTCGATGACCGTGGCCGACGTCCCGGCGGGGACGTCGGGCGTGGTCGGGCCCGCGCCGGTGTAGATGTCGGCGCTCTGCTCCGAGGAGCCCACGCTCCAGTACGAGCTGACCGGGCTGACCTCGATGTTGACGTCCTGGCCGGTGCCGTCCTCCTCGGTGCCGGGGAAGCACACCTTGTAGGCGCCGTTCGCGTCGGTCTCGGCCCAGCCGAGCGTCAGCCGGCCGCCGGCGTCGGTGTCGAACGCGTCCACCTCCGCCATCGGCACGCCCACGACGGACCCGTCCGTCCTGGCGTACGTGACGCGTCCCTGCACGCACGTGTCGGCGGCCGACGACGTCACGGCCTTCCGCCGCTCCGGACGGTGCCCGCGGCTGTCGTTCGGCATCCCGAACGTCGACGACCGCGCGCCGAGGGTGAGGTAGGCGAGCCCGTCGGAGCTCGGGCCCGGCCGCCCGTCGCGGGCCTCCACGCGGATGGAGGCGGGGCCGGGCCTGACCGCCGTGACCACCGCTTCGTACCTGATGGGCTTGCCCGCGCGGGCGCGGCGGGTCTCGGTGGCCCGATCCACCGGGCTGAGGCCGATCATCGCGGCGGTACGGGCGAGCCCGGCGGGCGGGGTCGCCCACCGGAGCGTGTCGGGCAGGTCGATGGTCGTGGTCGCGTCGGGGATGTCCTGCTTCGGGGTCACCTCGACCGTGAGCTTCGCGCTCTGCCCCACGGCGGGGGCGCGGTCGAGCGAGACGTCGACGGTGAAGCAGTCCCCCGGGACGCAGGAGGGCTGTCCGGGTGCGGCGGCGTGGGCCGGGGCCGTGGTGAGCCCCACGGCCGCCAGCACCCCCGCCAGGATGGTCGCCATCAGTCGGCGTGACATCGGCATGTCTCCTGATCAGCCCGCGCAGGCCACGGGCGAGTCGAAGTGGCCAGGTGAGGTGGGATAGGGCGAACCGCTGTCGCCCGAGACCGGGACGGCCACCTCCCGCGAACCCGACGGGTCGCCCGCGCTCCGTCCGGCGCCCGCGCCCCAGGCCACCTTGGCCAGGAAGTCGAGCATCGCCGGGGAGTGCTGGCGGACGATGTTGTGTCCGCCGTTGGCCGGGCCGCAGTGGGTGTAGAGGTTGAAGTTGCCGTTCCAGTCGATCATCTTGTCGCCGGGGTTGGGCCCGTTGGCCGTGCGGTCGCCCTGCAGGACGTCGCGGTCCGCGCCGCCGTACTGCCAGTCCACGCCCTGGTGGTGCTGGTCGTCGGCGGTGGCGGCGTTGTCCTTGTCGGTCATCCGGAACCACGCGCACGGGTCCACCACCGTGGTCAGCTCGCCTTCCGGCATCTTGCCGGGGGCGCACGAGCCGGGGTAGGAGCCGCGCGGGTTGTAGTCGAGCAGGTCCGCGCCGGCCCCGCCGAAGACGTGGTCGACGAAGCGGTCGCCGGTGCCGCGGGCGGCCGGGTCGAACGTGCCGCCCGACAGGCAGTCCGCGGTGGCCGCGTCCAGGGCCGGGTCGCAGCCCTTGCCGCCCCACAGCAGGTCGTCGCCGTCGCCGCCGAACACTTCGTCGCCGCCGCTGTCGCCGTTGACCAGGTCGTCGCCGGCGCCGCCGTGCATGCTGTCGCGTCCGGGGCCGCCGCGCATGCGGTCGGCGCCGCCCTTGGCGAAACCGTCGTGCGGCAGGGCGCCGGCCGTCCAGGTGTCGCCGTCGGTGTCGTGCAGCAGGTCGGTGCGGCGGTCGTAGGTGCCGGGCTGGAAGCCCTTGTAGGTCTCCTTCGGCGGGGCGTTGAGGCTGACGGTGAAGCCGAGCCGCTGGGCGTCGGAGGCGTCGATGCGCTCGTTCAGCACGCCGCCGCGGTCGCCGAGCATGGCGTCCTCGCCCGCGCCGCCCGACAGGTCGTCGTCGCCCAGCTCGCCGAACAGGTCGTCGTCGCCCTGGCCGCCTTGCAGGGTGTCGTCGCCGTCCTGGCCCCACAGCGCGTCGTCGCCGTCGTCGCCGTACAGGTGGTCGGCGCCGTAGGAGCCGGCCGGCTCGCAGGTGGCCTGGGCCTGGGTGCAGAACCTGGTCGAGTCGCCCGGCAGGGCCGGGTCGTGGCTGCGTACGCGGGTGGCGTCCGCGGGCGCCTGGCCCGCCGGGTAGCGCTCGGTGTAGACCTTCTCGGCGTTGCCCGTCACGGTGCGGACGAGCGAGCCGTTGTCGCCGAGCAGCGCGTCGGCGCCGCCGTTGCCCTCGATCGCGTCGGCCTTGTCGGCGGCGGCCTGCTTGGCCGAGCCGCCGATCAGGTCGTCCTGACCGGGGGTGTCGTCGCCCTCCAGGTCGGCCTGGCCACTGGCGTCGCCTCTCCAGCCGGGGTCGGTGAGCGGTTGCGTGGTGGTGCGGGTGGACTCGGCCGTCAGCGGCAGGTCGCCGCGGATCTGGTCCGCGCCGTCACCGCCCTCGGCGTAGTCGCCCTGGCCGCCGCCGGACATCTGGTCATCACCACCCTGCCCCCACAGCACGTCCACCCCGGCACCACCGGACACCCGATCCGCCCCGGCCCCACCGCCGGCCCCGTCCTTCGCCCCCCTGCCCGAGCCGTCGTCCGAGCCCTTGTCCGAGCCGTCGTCCGGGGCTTCGCCCGCACTGCCGCCCGAGCCCTCGCCCGAACCGCCGCTCGTCCCCTTGCCCGAGCCCTCGTTCGAACCCTTGCCTGAACCATCGCCGTCGTTCGAACCCTTGCCTGGGCTGTCGTCCGAGCGGTCGTCCGTGCCCTTGCGTGAGCTGTCGCCTGAGGCGTCGGTCAGGAGGGTGACCGCGCGTGGGGTCATCGGCGTGCCCGCCGAGCCGATGCGGACCGTGGCCCTGGCCGGAGTGCCCGTCAGCGTCACCACGGCGTTGTCGCCGGCCACGACGTCGTCGCCGGGGCCGCCGTAGAGCGCGTCGGCGGCGTCGTCGGTCGCGGTGTGGGTGCCGCCGACCAGGTCGTCGTCGCCCTGGTCGCCTTCGACCCAGTCCACGCCCGCGCCGCCCTCGGCGTAGTCGTCGCCCTCCTGGCCGCGCAGCCGGTCGGGGCCGCCCTGGCCGAAGATCGCGTCGTTGCCCGCGCCGCCGTCGGCCACGTCCGGGCCGAAGCCGCCCGCGAGCAGCTTCACCTGGTGCGAGGCCGCCTGACCCGGCCGCGCGGCGACCGAGGTCGCCGGGTCGGCCGCGCCCGCGCCGGACGCCGACTCACCGGCCTGCGGCGCCGTGCCGGACGGCGTAGCCGAAGGGCTCCCCGCCGCAGACGGGCTCGCAGTCGCAGACGCGCTGCCGGTCGGTGACGGGCCTCCCGTCGCCGACGGCTCTCCTGTCGCCGACGGGCTGGCCGACGGACCCCCCGATGGGGTGGCCGACGGAGTGACCGACGGGCTGCCCGATGAGGTGGTCAGGGTGGCGTTGTCGGCGGCGATCACGTCCGGGCCGTCGCCGCCCAGCAGCGTGTCACCACCGTCCGGGTACGCGCCGGAAGCGCCGCCCACGAGCTCGTCCTCCCCCGCCTCGCCGTACACCTTGTCGCCGCCGACGCCGCCCTCCAGGTGGTCGTCGCCCGCGTCGCCGTGCACCTCGTCGGCGCCGATCCCGCCATGACCCCGGTCGGCGCCCTCGCCGCCGTGGATCACGTCCGGGCCGCCGGCCTCCTCCGGGGTGCCGTCGAGGTCGAACGGGCCGTCGGCGTCGCCGTTGTCGCCGATCAGCTTGTCCGCCCCGGCGTCGCCGTACAGGAAGTCGCCCTTGTCGTCCTTGCCCGCCGTACGGGTGCCGCCGATGACCAGGTCGTCACCGTCGCCGCCGAACGCGCGGTCCTGCCCGGACTCGCCCACGACGGTGTCGTTGTGGGCGCCGCCGTACAGGGTGTCGTCGCCGGAGCCGCCGGTCACCTCGTCGGCGCCGTCGTCGCCGAGCGCCGTGTCGTCACCGGAGCCGCCCGAGACCCGGTCGTCGCCCGAGCCACCGGCCAGACGGTCGTCGCCGCGTTCGCCGCAGACCACGTCCTGGCCGCCGCCGGCCTCGACCCGGTCGGCGCCGCCGCCGGCCGACACGGTCTCCTTGCCCGCGCCGCCGATGATCAGGTCGCGGCCGTCGGCGTCGCCGTCGTGCTCCTCGCACGGCTCGTCCCGCCGGCGGTCGCCGAAGACGGTCGCGCCTCCGTCGCCGCCGACGATGTGGTCGTTCCCGTCGCCGCCGGACAGCTCCTTGGCCGAGGGCTGGACGCCCGCCGGCAGCGGCAGACGGCGTACCTGCCTGGCCGGGCCGAAGTCGTCGCGGCCCTGGGCCTCGCCGACGTCGGACGGTTCGGCGATCACCCAGTCGTCGCCGGGGCCGCCGGAGATGTCGTCCTTGCCGTGGCCGCCCGCGAGCACGTCGTCCCCGCCACCGCCGATGATCTTCACGACCTCGCCGGGGGCCGAGTGACCGGCGACCAGGTCGACGGCCTGACCGCCGTACACCTTGTCGGCGCCCGCGCCGGTGTCGACGTAGTTCGGCCCGGCGTCGGCGGGTCCCGCCTCGTCGCGGCCGATCTCCTCGCGCGGCCCGGTGTAGATCTCGTCGGCCGCCGAGCCACCGGTCAGGGTGTCGGCGCCGGGGCCGCCGACCAGCAGGCTCGGCTGCGCGCGGAACCGCGGCGAGGGGTCGGTGGCGGCCAGCGGGCTGTCGGAGGCGACGGCGATGGTGTCGTTCCCGCCGTTGCCGTACAGCCGGTTGCGGCCGAGACCGGCCGCGATGCGGTCGCCGCCGTCGGCCGGGCCGTCGTCCGGCGTGCCGGGCAGGTCGTCGCCGGTCCAGTCGGCCACCTCGACGTCGCCGACCTTGCGGGTGGCGGGGGTCAGGCGGCCGTCACCGGCCACCCAGCCGCCCGCGCCGCCCATGGTGACGTAGTCGTCGCCGGGGCCGCCGGCCACGATCGCGGCGGGCCCGTCGTACTGGTCGCCGCTGGTGATCTGGTCGTCGCCCTTGCCGCCGTCGATCACGTTGCGACCGGCGCCGGCCAGGATCAGGTCGTCGCCGTCGCCGCCGAACGCCACCACCGTCCGGTCGAACGGGTGAGCTCCGGCGGTGTCGTCGCCGTACCCCTGGAAGACCAGCCGCAGCGCGCCCTTCGCGCCCCGGCCGTCGGCCAGCACCCGGTTCAGGCCGGACGCGCGGTGCTCCTCGCGCACGCCCAGCGCGCTGACCACGAAGCCCTCGTCGCCGGGGAGCTGGCTGACCGTCCACTGCTCGGCGTCGTCGCCCGGCTTGGCGGTGCTGCCGCCCCTGGCCTTGCGCATGCCGCCGACGTGCAGCACCAGGGCGTCGCCCGCCTCGGTCGCGAGTTTCGGCGGGTCCTCGTCGCACTTGGGCCTGACCGAGAAGTCGAGGAGCTTGGCCTCGACGATGGTCCAGTCGAACCGCTTCTTGAAGATCGAGATGCCCACCTCGACCCAGGCCTTCAGGTAGACCTTCAGCTCTCCGTCCAGGGAGAACAGGCACAGCGGGTTGCGCAGCAGGACGTCGGCGAACTCGAAGAACCTGAACTTGCCGTCGTTGGTGGGATCGAGCCAGTTCATGGCGACGGTGAGGAAGATGCCGCCGCTCACGCCCGCCTTGACCAGCACCACGTCGACCGCCGCGCCCGCCTCCAGCCGCCCGGTCAGGGAGATCGCCGGCAGCGGTCTGCCCTGGTCGTCGGTGGTCTTCAGGTAGAGGCTGTCGAGGACCTGGAGGTCGACCTTGCCCTGCTCGATCGCCTTGCGGATGCCGTACGTGTCGAAGCCCGCCCTGATCTGGGCCTCGACCCCGGCGGTGCCGGAGATGACGACCATGATCGGCGGCGGCGACCAGACGGGGCCGAAGGACTGGCTGTAGGAGAAGCCGAGGCGCAGCGGCCCGGAGTCGAACGCGACCAGCTCCACGTCCTTGCCCATCAGCAGGCTGAAGATCGACCGACCGGCGTTCTGCAGCACGGGGAAGCTGAAGCCCGCCTTCGCGGAGTGCTCCATCGGCCCCTGCGCGTCGGCGACGGCGGCCTTGCCCTTCCCGCACGACCTGGCGCCCTGGTCGAGCGCGGCGAACAGGTCGTCCGTGGCGGGCGCCACGTCCTTGATCAGCGAGTCCGCGACGTCGGGCGAGTTCTCGGTGTTCAGCGCGCGGTCACCGGCCACGGTGAAGCTGCCGATCGGGATGTGCAGCTCTCCCTGGCAGTCGGGCAGCGACGTGACCAGCCTGCCGACCTCGATCATCCGCTCGATGAACTTGGTCGTGCCGCCGCCGGCGACCGTGTTGTACTTCTTGGCGATCGTCATCAGGTTCACCTCGCCGCCGCCCGCGGCCTTGCTCAGGTCCGACAGCACGGGGATGGGCGCGTAGAGCTGGTCGATCACCGGTTTGACCGGGTCTGTGACCTTCTTGACCTGGGTCACCACCGGGCCGAGGACGCTCCGGAAGAAGTCGCCGGCCTCCAGGTTCACGTTGTTGAAGGCGATGTTCAGGTTCGCCGGGTCGGGCGAGCCGCCCTTGGTGAGGTCCCAGTCCAGGTCGAAGTCGCCGTACAGGCCGGGGAACATGGCCGAGCCGGCCGTCACCTCGAAGCGCCAGTCCACGGCGACCTTGGCGTTCAGTGACGTCTCCACCAGGTTGCCGGCGTCGGCGAGCTGGTCCAGGCCGATCCGGCCGACCGGCTTGAACCCGATGGTGAAGGCGCCCGCGAACAGGTCGGGGGCGTTCTGCTCGCGGTTCTTGAGCGTGACGTCGAGGATCGCCAGCCTGGCCTTGATCTCGTCGGGCAGCGAGACGTTCACGCCGACGGTCGCCCGCGGCCGGTTGGCCTCACCGGCGTCGACGTAGAAGCCGCTGGTCCGGTCCAGGCCCACCATGACCTCGGCGTGCCAGCCGAGCTCGGCCCGTACGCCCTTGCCCGCGCCCTGCTTCAGCGCGAGGCCCGGGACGCCGACGTCGAGCGGCCGCTCCACGCCCAGGCAGTCCTTGACGCAGCCCTGTTCGGGATCGACGTCGCCCTTGCCGACGCTGACCTTGAACGCGATGCCGGTCAGCTCGGTGCCCTTGGCCGCGTCGCAGGCCTCGGGCTTGGCCGGGTCGGGGACGGGCGCCTGCACGCAGGTGATCACCGGCTGCACGCCGGGGCCGACCTTGGGCGCGAGCTCGTCGTTGTACCACTTGCGCAGGTCGCCGCCGGTGGGCACCTTGCCGCCGTTCGGCAGCTTGGCCAGGGCGGCCTTGATCTCCTGGCGCTTGGCGCCGACGAAGTCGGCCCCCTGCTGGAGGTCGGCGCCGACCATGGGCAGCTTGCCCTTGCCGGAGGCCATGCGCATGCCGGTCTCCAGGGCGGTGAGGTAGCGGTCGATGCCGTCGCCCAGGTTGGTCCAGTCCAGCTCCAGGCCCGGAGGCAGGGTGGAGAAGTCGAAGGAGGGCAGCTCCAGCCGGTTCACGTCGCCGGGCAGCTTCCCGGTCAGGTCGAACATCTCGGCCAGCGGGGCGGACCTGGGCAGCCGCAGCACGAGCGCGTGCTTGCCGTCCGCGGTGAGCGGCGCGCCGTTGAGGTAGGCGGGCAGGACGGCGCACAACGCCAGGTCGGTGTCGTCGCGGTGGGGGTCGCGGTCGCAGGCGACCGGCTCGCTCGTCTCGTTCAGCGCCAGGTCGAGCCCGGAGAAGAACGCGGCGGGGGTCACCGCGTCCTGGGACTCGCCGCCGTAGCGCAGGCTCACGCCGTAACCGAGCCTGGCCTGCAGCGGGTCGTCGCCCTCCTTGCCGATCGCCAGCGGCAGCGGGCCGACGTCGGCCTTGACCGTGCCGTCGAGCTGCGCCTTCGCCTGGAGGTCGAGGCCGGAGTCGGTCTCGATGAGCAGGTCGCGGGCCGGGTCGAAGCCGCGCTTGAGCGCGACGCGCAGGCCGAGGCGCACCTCGCCCTCGACGGCGGCGTCCAGCGTGGCCGAGCCCTTGGCGGCGACCAGGCTGCTGTCGCCGAAGGCGAAGCGCAGCGGCTCCTGCACGGCCGCCTTCTTGTCGTAGGCCAGCGACAGCCGCAGAGCGCCGTCCTCGTAGCCGATGTGCACCTGGCCGCCCAGTGCCTTGTTCAGCTCGGCCACCAGCGCCTGGACGGTGTCCGGCGGCGCGGCGGTCAGGCGGTCGATCGCGTCCCGCAGCGGCGAGCGCAGCGCGTAGGCGGCGCCCGCCTCGGGCACGGCCTGGCCGAACTTCTCGGCGAAGGACAGCGTGTGCTCGCCGCACGCGGTCGCGACGGTCAGCACCCGGGTGCCGACGGCGACGCGGCGGCCGATGTGCGCCTGGGTGAACGTGCGCGAGGGGTCGGTGACGTAGGCGTTCTCGTTGCCGCAGGCGCCGTCGCCGTAGAGGACGCCGGGGCCCGAGCCCATCTCCTCCGAGGCCACCAGGTCGGACAGCGAGCGCCCGAGCAGCGGCAGCTTCGCCGTCATGGCCTCGTTGACCGGCCCGGTGCCCTTGACGCCGTCGAGGTACGTGGCCACCGCGCCCAGGGATTTGATCAGCGTGCCGAAGAGGGCCTGCGGGTTGTCGGGGTCGAAGGCGAAGTCCTTGACCCGGCCGATCTGGTCGAAGCCGCGGAAGGTGACGTTGGCGGGCTCGCCGAGGTCCGGCATCTCCACCTCGCCGGAGACCCTGCCGCCGAAGAAGTCGGCCAGGCCCGGCACGCCGAGCGTGAGCCGCGCCTTGGCCACCGCGTCCACCTGGGAGGTCAGGACGTCGCCCGGCTTGCTCGCCAGCCGCTCGAACAGCCGGGTCAGCGGCACGTCGCCGATGTCCTTGAGCCCGACCTTGACCAGGTCGCCGCCGTTCTTGCTGCCCAAGGTGAGGTCACCGGTGATCTGTACGCCCAGGTAACCCGCGACGGCGTTGACGTTGACCGAGGAGAGCACCGACACGCGGGCGCCGAACAGGTCGCGGCCGGTCCGCAACATGATCCGGTCCGCGGCCCTGGGCAGCTCGTTCACCACGGTGGCGCTGCCGTCGGCGTTGACGTGCTTGTACGGGCACGCCTTCTGCTGCCCGTCCGGCCGCTGCGCGCACCCCTGGCCCGTCACCGGGTCGCTCAGGTCGAGCACGACCGTGGCCGAGGCGTGGTAGCCGCGCATGACGCCCGCCACCGCGGCGGTCGCGTTGGCGCGGTCGAGCCCGGCGGCGGCCTTGAAGGTGTCGCCGAAGGCGATCTGCCCGATCATGGGGTCGTTGGCGGAGATCCGGTACGGCGCGCCCGCGGCGGGCACGCCACCGCGCCATCCCTCCTCGACGAGGGTGACGGTGTCGGCGGTGTTGTCGGCCACGATGCCGCTCGACGCTCCCGCGGTGACCGTACGCCCGGCGAACTGCCCCGGCGTCCACTTCTGCCCGGCGTGCCGCAGCGTCCTGGCCGCGTACGTGACGCCCGCGCCCGTCCCGCTGACGGTCTGGCCCGCGGGGTTGAGCGGCTCGGGGGCCTGATTGACGGTCCGGTCCACGACGAGGGTGAAGGCGATCTTCTTGGCGGCGTCGTCGTACCCGGCGTCGGCGACCTTGATGATCGCGCCTCCGGGCAGGCCGCGGGCCTTGCCCAGCGCGGCGAACAGGTCCTGGATCGAGGTGAAGGTGGGCCGGCCGGTGTTGCGGTCCACGCTGGCGGCGGCGAAGGCGTGGATCGCCTCCGACACCTGCACTGCGTCGGCCAGCGAGCCGCGCATGAACGGCAGGTCGAGGTCGCCCTGCCCGTCCCAGCGGGCGCGCTGGGCGGCGGTGACGGCGTTGGCCAGGTGGGTCAGCCCGTCGAGCAGGTCCTTGGGCGTGAGCGTCTGGAAGCGGCCGAGCCGGTCCAGGTCGGCCTGGGTCACGCTGACGGCGGGCCCGCCGGTGGCGAGGTCGGGCCAGCTCGCGTCGATGGTCGCGGCGGCCCCCTCGACCTGGGCGCCGGCGAACGGCTGCGCGGTGACCTGCAGCCTGGCGGCCGCCGAGCCCTTGCGGGTGAAGGTGAACAGGCTCTCCGAGCCCAGTTCCGAGGTGTCCAGCCTGCCGTTGCCGTCCGGGTCGGCGGCGGTGGCGGCGAACTCGGCGTCGACGGAGAGCGTCGAGGCGGCCGACAGGTCGACGCCGAGGATGCCGAAGGCGGCGGTGGGCCTGGCCCCGGTGGCGAGCCTGCCTTCGGCCCGCACGGTCATGGTGGCGTCCTTGGCCAGCCAGGCGGACTTCGTGGCCGGGTCGTAGGCGAAGGGCAGCTTGGCGGTGAGCTTCAGCGTGACGTCCACGCCGCCCGAGGTGGTCACCGAGACCTTGGGCTGGGTGCTGCTGACGGAGATCGGGCGGCCGGCCGCCGTCCTGGTGACCTCCAGGGTCAGGTCGAGCCGCCTGGTCCCGCCCTGCGTGCTCGCCTTGGCCAGCAGCTTTCCGGCGCGGGGGCCGGACAGCTCGTACTCGTCCTGGAGGTCGTCCAGGGTGGTGAGGTCCTTGAGCTTGTCGTGGACGGCCACCTGGAACAGGTCGGCCAGGCCCAGGGCGTCCTCGCCGCCGGGCACCAGGCCGACGAACGGCAGCTGCTCGCCCATCGGGCCGAGCGTGGCCAGCCCGCCGCCCGCGGTCGTGAACCGTTCCACCGCGGACAGCAGCGCCGCGGTCTCGGCGTCCGGTGTCGCGGACGCGACGGCCGGTGGCGGCACGGCCGCGACCAGACCCACTAACAACGCCAATGCGCAGACAACGCGCGACAATCGCCGGCTTGCCACCAGACCCCCCAGTGCGAAGACACAACGAACCGGGTACGTATCTAGCGATCAAGGCTTGTGCGTGACTTGGATCCGGCTACAAGCGCAGGTCAGAAGACATCCGTTCCTGGCGGTGGCGTCCCTCGGGACAGCGAGGCGCGCAGGCGGCCCATCTCCCCGGCGATCGTGGCGACGGTCCAGTGGGCGTTGAGCCCGCTCGGGTTCGGCAGCACCCACACGCGGGCCTCGCCGACCCGCTCGGGCTGGGGACCGATGACCGCCTTGGGCCGCGCGAAGGCCGTCCGGTACGCCGAGATGCCGAGCACCGCCAGCACCTCCGGCCCCAGCTCCGACACCTTCTCCGCCAGCTGCCGGCCGCCCGCCACCAGCTCGTCCCTGGTCAGCTCCGCCGCCTTGGCGCTGGCCCGGGGGACGATGTTCGTGATGCCCAGCCCGTACGAGGGGAGCAGGTGCTGCTCGGCCGGGGCCAGCAGGCGCGGCGTGAAGCCGGACAGGTGGAGCGCGGGCCAGAACCGGTTGCCCGGCCGGGCGAAGTGGTGGCCGGTGGCCTCCGACATCAGGCCGGGGTTGATGCCGCAGAAGAGCACGTTCAGGCCGGGACCGAGCACGTCGACAAGCACGTGCCGGAGGTTAGCCCACTCCGCGGCGTGGTCAGCCCATGTCTTCCAGCTTGCGGCCCTTGGTCTCCTTGACCCATTTGGTGACGAAGAGGAAGGACAGCGCGGCGAACAGGGCGTACATGGCGTAGGTGAGCGGCAGGTTCCACTCCGACAGCGCCGGGAACGAGACCGTGATCAGCCAGTTGGCGATCCACTGCGCGGCGGCGGCGACGCCGAGCGCGGCGGCGCGGATGCGGTTGGGGAACATCTCGCCGAGCAGCACCCAGACCACCACGCCCCACGACAGGGCGAAGAACAGCACGAACACGTTGGCCGCGACGAGCGCGATCGGCCCCTGCGGGCTCGGCAGCGAGACCACGCCGCCGACCTCCCGCGACGCGCTGAACGCCCAGGCCGCGGTGCCCAGCGCGATCGCCATGCCGGCCGAGCCGACGAGCAGCAGCGGCTTGCGGCCGATCCGGTCGACCAGCGCGATCGCGATGAACGTGCCGATGATGTTGATGATCGAGCTGGAGAAGCTGATCAGCAGCGAGTTGCTCTGGTTGATGCCCACCGACTGCCACAACACCGACGAGTAGTAGAAGATCACGTTGATGCCGACCAGCTGTTGGAAGGCCGACAGGACGATGCCGACCCAGACGATCGGCAGCAGGCCGAGCGCGCTCCCGCGCAGGTCCTTCAGCCCCGGCACGCGCTCGGTCCGCAGCACGTGCTGGATCTCGGCGATCCGGGCGTCGAGGTCCACGTCGTCGCCCTCGACCTCGGCCAGCACCTCGCGGGCCTTGCGCGACCGTCCCGACATGATCAGGTAGCGCGGCGACTCGGGGATGGTCGAGGCGAACAGCAGGTAGAGCAGGGCCGGGACGGCGCAGGCCCCCAGCATCCACTGCCACGCCTGCAGCCCCCACAGGTGGTTGTTGACGTCGCCGCCGGCGAGCTCGGCGATCAGGTAGTTGACGAGCTGCGAGACGGCGATGCCGAGCACGATGGCGAGCTGCTGGAACGAGCCCAGCCGCCCCCGGTAGGCGGGCGGCGCGACCTCGGCGATGTAGGCCGGCCCGAGCACCGAGGCCATGCCGATCGCGAAGCCCGCGATGACCCGCCACAACCCCAGGTCCCAGATGGCGAACGGCAACATCTGCCCGATCGAGCTGACCGTGAACAGGCCCGCGGCCACCTGCATCGACCGGGTACGCCCCCACCGGTCGGCCAGCCCGCCGCCGATCCAGGCCCCGAGCGCGGACCCGAGCAGCGCGATGGCCACGACGAAGCCGATCTGGACCGCTCCCACGTCGAAGTGCCGCTGGATGCCGGTGACCGCGCCGTTGATGACCGAGCTGTCGTATCCGAACAGGAACCCGCCGATGGCCGCCGCCGCGGTGATGAAGACGACGTGGCCCAGATGCTCGTGATGGGTGTACCGAGTTGCCATACAGGTCCCTTCCCCGTGATCGGGGACCTACCCGGAGATCACCTGTGTAGCGCGGCGCTTACCCAACCTTGCCACAAACCGGACGTCAGGCCCGGGTCAGCCAGAAGACCGCGATCACGACGACCGCCACCACCACCGCCACGGCGTACCTCAGCAGCGCGCGCCCGAGAGCGCGCCGGACGTAGCCGGGACGGTGGCGGTCGGCGGTCATCACATTCTCCTTCGAAAGGACGGGCTCCCTCACGGGGACGGGGTCACAGGCGCGGGTCCACCGGCTCGGACTCCAGGGCGAGCACCGCGAAGACCGGCTCGTGCACCCGCCAGCCCGCCTCCCCGTCCGCCAGTCGCGACAGCGCCTCCAGGCCGAGGGCGTACTCGCGCAGCGCGAGCGAGCGCTTCTTGCCCAGGAAACGGCGGCGCAGCACGTCGAGGGACTCGGTGTAGTCGGGCCCGTAGATGATCCGCAGGTACTCCCGGCCGCGCACCTTCACGCCGGGCTGCACCCGGCCGGGCACATACGTGGCCGGCTTGACCACCATGCCCTCTCCCCCGGCGGCGGTCAGCGCCTCCCACCACGCGGTGGCCGCGGCCCTGGACTCCGGCGAGTCAAGCGTGACCGACACGTTCCTGGTCGGCGCGATCAGCGGCGAGTCGAGCAGCGCCAGCGTGGACAGGTGCCAGGCGTGCGGCTCCAGCGCCGTGGCCCGCCCCTCGCAGGCCAGGATCTGGAACGGCGCCAGCCTGATCCCGTCGAGCCCGTCCACCGGCCAGCAGTAGCGCGCATAGGCGTCGCGGAACAGGGCGGCGTTCTCGGAGCGGCGTCGGGTGCGGGTCAGCAACCCGCCCACATCCAGCCCGCGTCCGGCCGCCGCTTCCAGAGCCGTGACGGCCTCGGGCAGCGCGGCCCGCGCGGCGGCGCCGACGGAGGCGTACTGCGACCTGATCAGCTCGCCCGCCTTGGCCGACCAGGGCAGCAGCTCGCAGTCGAGCACGACCCAGTCGGAGCGCAGCTCCTCCCACAGCGGCTCGCAGGCCGCGCGCACCGCCTCGACCAGCGGCGTCATGTCCCGGAAGAACGGCCGCCCGGTACGCGTGAAGACCGCGCCCGTGCTGCCGTCGGCCACGCCGAACCGGGCCGCGGCGACCTCGGGCGTCCTGGCCAGCACGGCGACGGCCCGCGAGCCCATGTGCTTCTCCTCGCACACGACCTCGCTCACCCCCGCCGCGGCGAACTCCTCGAACGCCTCGTGCGGGTGCTCCAGGTAGCCGTCGAGCCTGGACGTCTCCGGCGGCGCCATCGTCGGCGGCAGGTAGACCAGCCAGCTCGGGTCGACCGCGAACCGGCTCATGACCTCCAGCGCGGCGGCCGCGTTCTGCTCGAGCACCTTGACCCGGCCGCCGAAGCGGGTCTCGACGTGCCGGGTGCCGATCACGTCGCCGACGTCGAGCATGCCGGGCTCGCGGGCGGGGTCGCCGAGCGGCTTGGCCGGCTCGTACCAGACCTGCTCGGCCGGCACCTGGACGATCTCGCGCTCGGGGTAGCGCAGCGCGGTCAGGTGGCCGCCGAAGACGCAGCCGGTGTCCAGGCAGATCGTGTTGTTGACCCACTCGGGGGTGACCGTGGGCGTGTGGCCGTAGACGACCATGGCCCGGCCGCGGTACTCGTCGGCCCACGGGTAGCGGACCGGCAGGCCGTACTCGTCGGTCTCGCCGGTGGTGTCGCCGTACAGGGCGAAGGCGCGTACGCGCTTGGAGGCGCGGCCGTGGTAGGACTCCTTCAGCCCGGCGTGCGCGACGACGAGCCGGCCGCCGTCCAGGCGGTAGTGGCTGAGCAGGCCGTCCATGAACGTCCGGGCCCGCTCGGCGAACTCGGGCGGCCCGGCGGCGAGCTGGTCCAGCGACTCGCGCAGGCCGTGGGCGACGGTGACCTTGCGGCCGTTCAGCGCGCGCACGAGCTTCTGCTCGTGGTTGCCGGCCACGCAGATCGCGGTGCCCGCCTCGACCATGTCCATGACCAGGCGCAGCACGCCCGGCGTGTCGGGCCCGCGGTCGACCAGGTCGCCGACGAACACGGCGGTGCGGCCCTCGGGGTGGGTCAGGCCCTGCCAGCCGAGCTCGGCCAGCAGCGTCTCCAGCTCCGAGCGGCAGCCGTGCACGTCGCCGATGATGTCGAACGGGCCGGTCAGCTCGGTCCGGTCCGACCACGCCTTCTCGTAGGTGATCTCGGCGTTGTCGATCTCCTCCTGGCCGCGCAGCACGTGCACCCGCCGGAAGCCGTCTGCGGAGATCTTGGACAGCGAGCGGCGCAGCTCCTTGCGCTGGCGGATCACCACGCCGGGGCCGAAGTCGCGGTCGGGACGCGCGGCGTTGCGCTCGATCGCCACCTCCTCCGGCGTGTCCAGCACGATGGCGTCGGCCAGCACGTCGTGCTTCCTGGCCAGCTCGATGAGGCTCTTGCGGGCGGGGTACTGGACGTTGGTGGCGTCCACGACGGTGAACAGCCCCCTGGCCAGGCGGACGCCGACGATGTGGTGCAGCAGGTCGAACGCCGCCGGCGTGGCGGCCTGGTCGTTCTCGTCGTCGGACACCAGGCCGCGGCAGAAGTCGGAGGAGATGACCTGCGTGGGCTTGAAGTGGCGGCGCGCGAAGGTGGACTTGCCGCTGCCGGAGACGCCGACGAGCACCACGAGGGACAGCTCAGGAACGCTGATCACGGGTGAAGACTCCCATCTGGGTGGGCGGGCCGACCTCGGGGTCGTCCTCGCCGACGGGTTCGACGGCGACGTGGTAGCCGTACTGGGCGGCCACCCGGCCGGCCCAGGCGGCGAACTCGGCCCGCGTCCACTCGAAGCGGTGGTCGGGGTGGCGCAGGCCGGTCAGGAACTCGTAGCGCACGTTGTGCTCGATGTTGGGGGTGGTGACGAGCACGTGGCTGGGGCGGGCGCGGCCGAACACGACGCGTTCGAGCGCGGCCAGGCGCGGCGGGTCGACGTGCTCGACGACCTCCATGAGCACGGCGGCGTCGTAGCCCGCCAGGCGCTTGTCGGTGTAGGTGAGCGCGCCCTGGAACAGCGTGAGCCGGGCCCGCTTGCTGTCGGGCATGCGGTCCAGGCGCAGCTTGCGGGCGGCGATGGTGAGCGCCAGGGAGGAGACGTCCATGCCGGCGACGCGCGCGAACCTGGGCCTGGCCAGCAGCGCGGCGACCAGCTCGCCCTGCCCGCAGCCCAGGTCGATCACGCTGACCGCGCCGAGGTCTTCGAGCCTGCGCAGCACGGCCTCGCGCCGCAGCGTGTTGAGCGGCCGCGCCTTCCGCGCCGCGCCCGCCTCCTGGGCCCCGCCTTCCGGTACGTCACCCTGGGCGGCGGCTTCCGCGGCGCCTTCGGCGACGGCTTCGGCGGCGGCCTCGGCTTCGGCGACGGCGGCCTCGTCGGCCGCGGTCTCCCCGGCGGGAGCCTCCTCGGCGAGCGCCGGCTCCAGCTCCTCCTCGGTCTCGTCGCCCAGCTCGGCCAGCCTGGTCAGCGCGGTGCGGGCCAGCGCCCAGCGCCGCCCGAAGTAACGCCGGGCGATCAGGCCGCGCTCCGGATGCCCGCCGAGCCAGCCCGCCCCCGCCCTGACCAGCTTGTCGATCTCGTCGGAGGCCATCCAGTAGTGCTTGCCGTCGTCGAGCACGGGGAGCAGCACGTAGAGGTGGTTGAGCGCGTCGGCCAGCAGCACGGTGCCGCGCAGGGTGAGCCGCACGTACCGGGACTCGCCCCACTCGGGGAAACCCTCGTCGAGCGGCAGCGTCCGCGCCTCCACCGCCCACCCCAGCGGCTCGAACAGCCGCCGGGCCAGTTCAGGGCCGCCCCGGCAGGGCAGCGCGGGCAGCCGGATCTCCAGCGGCAGCGGGGTGCCCGGCAGCTCGGGGCGGGCCTTGCAGCGGCCCGCCCGCGCGGTGCGGAAGACGTCGGCGAGCGCGACGGCCAGCAACGACGAGGCCGCGTACGGGCGGTCGTTGACGTACTGCGACAGGCTGAAGTCGGGCGAGTTCCGGCCGCGCGAGCGGACCAGCGCGATCGGGTCGACCTCCAGCAGGAGGGCCGCCGTGCAGCGCTCCTCGCCCGCCTCCGGGTAGAACACCGTGGCCGTGCCGAACGACTGGCCGAACTCCTGCACGCGCTCGGGATGCTTGTGCAGGAGGAAGCCCAGGTCGGTGGCCGGCGCGGCGGTGGTCGTGATCGTCAGCAGCACGTCCCAAGTGTGCCGTAGCCGGACGAAGCGCCGCCAACGGAATTACACGTGCGGCAACACCTCGGCGGCGATGAGCTCCAGGTGCTCCAGGTCGGCCAGGTCGAGGACCTGGAGGTAGACCCGCTCGGCCCCGAGCTTGGCGAAGGCGCCCAGCTTGGCCAGCACCTCGTCGGGGGTGCCGCACAGGCCGCCCTCGCGCAGCAGGGCGGGGTCCTGGCCGATGGCGGCGGCGCGCCGCTCGATCTCGGCCTGGTCGGCGCCCACGACGACGGTCTGCGCCGCCGACAGGATCAGGCCGCGGCCCGCCTCGTCGGCCGCCTCCCGCACCCGCGTGAACGCCTGCCCGGTGTCGGCCAGGGTGCGGAACGGCACGTTGTACTCGTCGGCGTAGGTGGCCGCCAGCCGGGGCGTGCGCTTGGCGCCGAAGCCGCCGATGATCACCGGCGGCCGGGGCCGCTGGACCGGCTTGGGCAGCGCCGGCGAGTCGACCAGCCGGTAGTAGCGGCCCTCGAAGGAGTAGGAGTCCTTCGCCGTCCACAGGCCGGTGACGATCTCCAGCTGCTCCTCGAAGCGGCCGAACCGCTCGCCGAGCGGCGGGAACGGGATGCCGTACGCGGAATGCTCCCCGTCGAACCAGCCGGTGCCGAAACCCAGCTCGACCCGGCCGCCGCTCATCTGGTCGACCTGGGCCACGCTGATCGCCAGCGGGCCGGGCAGCCGGAACGTGGCCGGCGTCACCAGCGTGCCGAGCCTGATCGTGGAGGTCTCCCTGGCCAGGGCGCCGAGCGTCACCCAGGCGTCGGTGGAGCCGGCGCCGGGGTCGCCGGGGCCGATGCGCTGGTAGTGGTCGGACCGGAAGAAGGCGTCGAACCCCAGGCGTTCCGCGGCCTGGGCGACGGCGAGCAGGTCGTCATAGGTGGCGCCCTGCTGGGGCTCGGTGAAGATCCGCAGCTTCATGAGGCTCATTATCCGCCCACATCGGACGGCGACCGGAAAAGCCCCGCGCCGTCCGGCGAACGCTTGCTACCTTCACCAGCAACCGCTGAAAGTAGCCGATCGATCACGATGGGTGGCATATGTCGCGGAAAGCAAGAGAGTCCGGCACGCTCCCCCGCCCGCTGGCGGTGCTCGCCGCGCTCGTGCTCGCCGGAGCCACGGGCCTGGCGATCCGGATGTTGCCCGCGGGCGCCGAGCCCGCGCCGCCGTCCCGCGCCGCCCCCGCCCGCTTCGCGCCGCCGGAGCGGCCGGTGGCGGTCCAGCGGCCGCCGGGTTCGTTCGTGGGGTTCGTCGACACCGCCCGCGACCCGGGGTTCGACCTGGCGGCCGAGTCGCGCGGCACCGGCGTCGCCCGGTACGCGCTCGGCCATCTCGTCGCGGACGGCGACGGCTGCCTCGTCCGGTGGGCCGGGCCGCCGCGGCCCGAAGGCGACCCGGTGGCCGCCGGGCTCGGGCGGCTGCGGGCGGCGGGCGGCGACGCCTTCCCGGTGTTCGGCGGGCCCGGCGGGGACGACCCGGCCGTCACGTGCACCAGGTCAGGTGGCCTGGCCACCGCCTACCGCAAGGCGGTCGGCGCGTTCGGGGCCGCCGCGGCGGGGTTCGAGATCCGCGACGCCGGCACGGCCGCCGCGCTGCGCAGGGCACGGGCGCTGCGCGCCCTGCAAGGGGAACGGCCGCTGCGGGTCTTCTTCACCCTGCGCCTGACACCGGACGGGCTCGACGCGGCCGACCTGGCGGTGCTGCGCGCGACCCGGCGGGAGGGCGTCCGGGTGGACGCCGTCGAGCTGCTGGCCGAGATGGAGCCGCGTACCGGGTCTCAGGGACGGCTGCGCAGGCTGGGATCGGCCGTGCGGGCGGCGGCCGGGCAGCTCGCGCGGGCCAACGGTCTGCCCGGCGAGGATCAGGTGTGGGAGCGGCTCGCCCTGACCCCGGTGCTCGCCAGGGCCGGCGATCTGGACGGGGCGGAGGCCCGCAAGTTGTCGGAGTACGCCGTCCGGCACGGGCTGGCCTGGTTGTCGCTGCGCGGCGCATCCCCCAAACCGGAAATATCCCGCATTCTCTGGAAGACCCACTCCTGACATAGGATTTTCTCCGAATCCAGGGGGTGGGGGAGACGATGGCGAGCCGTGCCGAGAGCGCGCGCAAGATCCTCATCTACTGGATGGACGCCATGATCACCCTCCTGGGCCTGGTGTTCGTGGCCCTCGTCCTCATCTACACCACGCGCGGCCTGATGGGCGTCCCGCAGGCGCTGCTCGCGATCGCCTTCCTGGCGGGCCAGTTCACGCTGTTCCCCTCCATGCTGCGGGCCGCCTTCGACGACCGCCCGCGGCCCACGGCGAAGCTGCTGCTGTCCGGGGTGTGCGCGGCCGGCTCGGTGCTGCTGCTGCCGCACGACGAGATGGCGAGCACGGCCACCTGGCTGGAGACCGGCGTCCTGTGGGTGTCGGTGGTCGCGTTCTACCTGCCGCTGTGGGCCACGGCCTGCCTGGGCGCCGCCGTGACCGTCCTGGTCAGCGCGTACGTCGTGCTGATCACCGACCGGTCCTGGGCCGGCACGCTGATCCCCGAGGCGGCCAGTTGCGCGCTCATGGTCGCGGCCATGCTGCTGTGGCGCTGGCTGTGGTGGACGATCAGGGACGCCAACGACGGCCAGGAGGCCAAGGCGCGCCTGGCCATCGCCGAGGAGCGCCTGCGCTTCGCCCGCGACCTGCACGACCTGCTCGGCCGCAGCCTGTCGGTGATCACGCTGAAGAGCGAGCTGGCGGCCAAGTTGTCGACCAAGGACCAGGCCAGGGCCCTCGCCGAGATGGACGAGGTGCGCAGGCTGGCCCACGGCTCGCTGGCCGAGGTGCAACTGGCCGTCGACGGCTACCACACGCTCGACCTGGACACCGAGCTGGCCGGCGTACGGACGGCGCTGGAGGCGGCCGGCGCCCGCTGCCTGATCGAGACCAGGGCCGGCGACCTGTCCCCCGCCGGGCGCGCGCTGCTGGCGTGGGTCGTGCGCGAGGGCGGCACGAACGTGCTCAAGCACAGCTCGGCCACCACCTGCGCGATCACGATCGAGGGCGGCGTGCTGGAGATGCGCAACGACGGCGTGAAAGACCTCTACGCGGCCCCGGGCAGCGGCCTGCGCGGCCTGTCGGAGCGCCTGACCACGGCGGGCGGCTCGCTCTCGGCCGCCCCGACGCCCACCGGCGAGTTCCTGCTGCGCGCGGCGGTGCCCGCGTGAGGCGGCCGACCCGGCTGGACAAGGTCCGCTGGCTGATCGTCTACTCCACCGACATCATCCTGCTGGTGTCCGCGACCGGCTTCTACAACCTGTACCTCCTCGGGCAGAGCGTCGATCTGCCCCGGCAGGTGTTCGTGGCCGCCGGCGTGCTGCTGCTGGTCTTCATGGCGCTGGCCACGCGGCCGTTCCGGATCGCCGTGCGCGGCGGCCCCCGCCCGACGGCGCTGCTGGCCGTCTCCGGGGTGCTCGCCCTGGTCCTCGCGGCCGGCACGATCCTGTACACCGTGCCGGTGTGGCTGGCGATGCTGGCCCCCTTCGTCCGCCGCCGGACGATCGTCACGTTGTCGGTCGGCTGGATCGCCGTCCTCGTCCTCGTGCTCGCGCTGACCATGGGCCTGCCCGTGGAGATGTTGTCGGCGGTCGCGGTCCTGACCGTGTTCACCGGGATCGGCGTGGGCGGCGTGCTGGCGAACCTGTGGTTGTGGCGGGTGGCCAAGGAGGCGCACGAAGGGCAGGAGGCCAGGTCGAGGCTGGCCGTCTCGGAGGAACGGCTGCGCTTCGCCCGTGACCTCAACGACCTGCTCGGGCAGAGCCTCGCCGACGTCTCGGCCAGGACCGCCCGCGCCGCCGACTCGCTGCCCGGTGACCCGGCCGCCGCCGAGCGGGCCATGTTCGAGGTGCGCGACCTGGCCAGGCGGTCGCTGCGCGAGGTGCGGGCCGTGGTGCAGAACTACCGGGCGCTCGACCTGGACGAGGTGCTGTCTAGCGTCCGGGCGGTGCTGGAGGCGGCCGAGGTCCGCTGCACGGTACGGGCCGACACCACGGCGCTGGCCCCGGAGGCGCGCACCCTGCTCGCCACCGTCGTCCGCGAGGGCGCCACCAACGTGCTCAAGCACAGCAAGGCCGAACGCTGCACGATCACGATCGAGAACGGGGTCCTGGAGATGTCCAACGACGGGGTGAGCGGCCCGGTGGGCGAGCACGCGGCCAACGGGCTGGCGGGCCTGGCCGAACGGGTCGGCGCGGCGGGCGGCGTGCTGCGGGCCGAGCCGACGTCCGACGGCGGCTACCTGCTGCGCGCGGCGGTGCCGGCATGACCACCCGCGTGCTGCTCGCCGACGACGAGCACCTGATCCGCGGCGCGATCGCCGCCCTGCTCGACCTGGAGGACGGCATCGAGGTCGTGGCCCAGGTGGGCCGGGGCGACGAGGTCGTGGACGCGGTCGCCGAACACCGCCCCGACGTGGCCGTGCTGGACATCGAGATGCCCGGCATGGACGGCCTGAGCGCCGCCGAGCGGATCAGCGCGCAGTGCAAGATCGTCATCCTGACCAGCCTGGGCCGCCCCGGCTACCTGCGCAGGGCGATGGCCGCCGGCGTGAGCGGCTTCCTGGGCAAGGACGCCTCCGCCGAGGAGCTGGCGATGGCGATCCGCAAGGTCATGGCCGGCGGCCGTTACCTGGACGCCGAGCTGGCCGCCGCCGCGATGGCCGCCGGCGACAGCCCGCTGACCGAACGGGAGCGCGACGCGCTGCGCCTGGCGGGCGACGGGGCGACGATCTCCAGGATCGCCGGCGAGCTCCACCTCACCGAGGGCACGGTGCGCAACTACCTGTCCAGCGCCATGACCAAGCTCAACGCCCAGAACCGGCTGGAGGCGATCCGCACCGCCCAGCGCATGGGCTGGCTCTGACCTCGGCGCCAGTGACCTCAGCGCCAGTTGGTGACCCGGCGCAGCACGTACTCCACCGGGCCGTGGCGGTGGGTGCGCAGCCAGCGTGCGCTCGCCCACACGAGCACCGTGTAGATCACCAGGGCGACGCCCATCACCGCGATCGGCGACAGCCTACCCGCGAGCGCGAGGCCGTACCCGGTGAAGACCAGGGCGATGAGCAGCGACTGGCCGACGTAGTTGGAGGCGGCCACCCGTCCCGGCGCGGCCAGGACGCGGCCCGCCGCCGGGAAGCGGCCGATCAGCCGGAGCAGGGTGGCGACGTAGGCGGCGGCCAGCAGGATCGAGGTGAGCGTGTTGACCGCGCCGCCGAGCAGCTCGACCGCGCCGGTCCGGCCGGACGTCCAGGCGTACAGCAGGCCGCCGGGCAGGCCGACGCCGAAGCCGGCCCACTGGACGCGGGACAGCAGGCGGGGCCGGCGCCCGACGTCCTCCAGCAGCCTGGACTTGCCGGCCGCGAGCCCGAACAGGAACATGGCCAGCGCGGTCGGCCCCTGGAAGAGCCAGATCATGGCCACGAGCGGCGGATAGAGCTCGGTCTGCATCGTCAGGAAGTCCAGCGGACCGCCGGTGGCCAGGCCCAGCACGCGGGCGGCCGCCGCCGGGTCGGCCGCGACGGGCTGCCCGGCGGCCGGGTCGAGGGTGGACAGCCAGGCGAGGGCCAGCCAGAGCAGGGTCAGCGCGCCGATGATCGAGGAGCCGGCGATGACGGCCGTCCTGGGTCTGAGCCCGCGCAGGGCCAGCAGGACCACGCCGAGCGCGGCGTACAGGGTGAGGATGTCGCCGATCCACAGCAGCAGGCCGTGGGCCAGCCCGATGACGAACAGGGCCAGGCAGCGGCGCAACGTCCTGGCCCGTACGCTCGCCCCCGCCCGCTCGGCCGCCCGCATCTGCAGCGTGAAGGAGTACCCGAACAGGAACGAGAAGATGATGTAGAACTTCGTCAGCACGAAGGCCGTGATCGCCAGAGCCACGGGCCCGTCGGGGATGGGCATGGCGCCCGACAGCGCATATCCCGGGTCGGCCAGGAAGCCGATGTTCGCGACCAGGATGCCCGCCAGCGCGAACCCGCGGACGGCGTCGACCTCCTGAACGCGCCCGGCGAGGGTGGTTTGCGTCATGCCCCGACGCTAGGGACGCCTGCCCGCGCGGCGCGTCCGTCCTTGGTCTGGGCGGGCGTGACCAAAGGCTCAGCCGGGCGGATCGGCCGCGGCGGCGGCCACGGCGGCGTCGGCCGTGGGGTAGACCGGCAGGTGCGCGTCGACCCCGGTGATCTCCAGCAGCCGGGCGGGGGCGCCCTGCGGGGCCGCGAGGTAGACCCGCGCGTCGTGCGTGCGCGCCTCCTGGTGGCAGGCGAGCAGGGCGTGCAGCCCCGAGCTGTCCATGAACGTCATCGCGCTCAGGTCGAACACCACGTGATCGGCCGGACGCGCCCTGGCCTGCCGGACGTGCTCCCGTAATCGCGCGTGGTTGGTGGCGTCGACCTCACCGCACACCTCGATCACGGTCACGCCGGGCAGATGCCGATGGCTCATCGTCAGCGGCGTCATCGGCGGCCTGTCCGATCCTGGACGGCCCGCGCCTCCGGAGGCGACCATGGATGCACGATAGACAGCTTCACCCGCCCGGGGTTCCGGCAAACCGTCACGATGAGGTCACGCCTTCAGCGCCTCACCAGCAGCGCCACGCACTCGACGTGGTGGGTCATCGGGAAGGCGTCGAAGGCGCGCAGGTCGGTCAGCTCGTAGCCCAGCTCGCCCAGCCACTTGAGGTCTCTGGCCAGCGTCGCCGGGTCGCAGGAGACGTAGACGATGCGCAGCGCCTCCAGCCCCGCGACGCGCTCCACCACCTCGCGCCCGAGGCCCGACCGCGGCGGGTCGACCACCACGAGGTCGGCGCGCTCGATCTGGAACCGGTCGAGCGCCTCCTCGACCCGGCCCCGCTCGACCCTGGCCTGCGGCAGGTCGCGCAGGTTGGCGCGGGCGTCGCGGACGGCCGCCGCGTCGGACTCCAGCCCGAACACCGCGCCCTCCGGCCCGACCGCCTCGGCCAGCCCGGCCGCGAACAGGCCGACCCCGCAGTAGAGGTCGAGCGCCCACTCCCCCGGCTCTGGCGCGGCGTAGGCCAGCACCGCGTCGAGCAGCGTCTCGGCCGCCCCCGGGTGCACCTGCCAGAAGCCGCTGCCCGCGACCCGGAACTCGCGGTCGCCCACGTGCTCGTGGAGCACGCCGGAGCCGCGGCGCGGCACCGTGCGGCCCTTGCCCTGGTCGAGCAGGATCGAGGCGGGCGCGTCGAGCTCGGGCACGCTCACGCTGCGCCGCGGGCGCGGCGAGACCACCACGGCACGGTCGCCGCCGGCGGAGGCGATGACCTCGATGCCGGCCGCGCCGGGCCACTCGTGGTCTTCGGCGGCGACCGCCTCGACCTCGGGGTGGGCGATCAGGCAGGCGTCGACGACCTCGATCTCGTGCGAGCGGTGCCGGCGGAAGCCCAGCTCGCCGGCGGGCGTGGCGGCGAACTGCACGCGGGTGCGCCAGCCGAGCCCGTCCTTCGCGCCGGGCACCTCCTCCACGACGACCTCGCGCTCGATGCCCGCCAGCCGGTGCAGCTGCTCGGCCACGACCTGGGCCTTGAGCCGGCGCTGCGCCTCGAGCGTGGCGTGCTGCCAGTCGCAGCCGCCGCAGCGGCCGGGGCCGGCGTACTGGCAGGGCGGGACGACGCGGTCGGGCGAGGGCTCCAGGATCTCCACGGCGTCGGCGCGCAAGAACCGGCTGGTCTCCTCGGTCACGTCGGCGATCACCCGTTCGCCGGGCAGCGCGTGCCGGACGAAGACCACCCGCCCTTCATGGCGTGCCACACACCAGCCGCCATGCGCGACCGGACCGACCGTCAGCTCCAGAGATGCCTGTTCCACACCCCCACCCTATGGTGAGCCGCCACGGGCGACGTCCTCGTGCCCCGCCCGGCGCCCCGGACGCCCACTTTCCGGACTTGAGTCACTACTGTGGGTGATGATGGACAGAAGTCGGGTGGTGCGCCGGCGGCTCGGATTCGGGGGCACGCTGCTGGCCGTGCTGTTCGCCTGCGCCTCGCTGACGCCCTCGCTGCTGCCGCGCACGTGGCTGTTCCAGGGTGTGATGGGCGCGGTCACCGGCATCCTCGGCTACGGCGTGGGGGCCGCGGCAGGCGCGCTGGGGCGGGCGGCGATCCCGTACCGGCTGCCGGAGCGGGGGCGGCGGGCCGCCTGGCAGATCATGGTCGGCGGCTGCTCGGGGCTGACCGTCGTGGCCCTCTGGTACAGCATCGACTGGCAGCGCGACGTGCGGGCGCTCATGGGCATGGACACCCGGATCACCTGGTTCCCGCCGGTGATCCTGGCGGTGGCGGTCACGCTCTTCGTGCTGTGCCTGCTGCTGGCCCGTCTCGTCCGCCTGGCCGGGCGCAAGCTGATCGACTGGCTCGACCGGTACGTCCCCGCCTACGTGGGGCACATCGCCGGCGTGCTGATCGTCGCCTCGGTGGTCGCGGTGTTCGCCGACGACGTGCTGTTCTCGGGGTTCCTCAACACGATGAGCGACGTCTCCTCGGTCACCAACGAGGGCACCCATCCGGGCGTGCGCAGGCCGGGCTCGGCCAAGGTGTCCGGCGGGCCGGGGTCGCTGGTGCCCTGGGACACCCTGGGCCGCGAGGGCCGCCGCTTCACCGGCACCGCCTCCACGGTCGCCGAGCTGACCGCCTTCTCCGGCCGGCCGGCGACCGAGCCCATCCGCGTGTACGTCGGCCTCGGCGCCACCTCCTCACCCCGCCAGCAGGCCGCGGTGGCCGTACGGGAGCTGGAACGGACGGGCGGCTTCGGCCGCCCGGTGCTCGCGGTGCTCGGCACCACCGGCACCGGCTGGGTCGACCAGCACATCGCCGACTCGCTGGAGTTCATGTACAACGGCGACACCGCCATGGTCGCGGTGCAGTACTCCTACCTGCCGAGCTGGGTGTCGTTCCTGGCCGACCGGCACAAGGCGGCGGCCGCAGGGCGGGCCCTGTTCGAGGCGGTGCGCGCCAGGTGGGACCGGCTCCCGCCCGGCCACCGCCCCCGGCTGCTGGTCGCCGGCGAGAGCCTCGGCTCCTACGAGCTGGAGAACGCCTTCCGCGACCTGACCGACCTGGTCGCCCGGACTGACGGCGCGCTGTTCGTCGGCCCGCCCAACGCCAACCACATCTGGGACCGCCTCACCACCCACCGCGACCCCGGCACCCCCGTCTGGCGGCCGGTCTACCAGGGCGGCAGGACGGCGCGCTTCGCCCAGTACCCGACCGACCTGTGGCGTCCCCGGAGCCCGTGGCTCTCCCCACGCGTGGTCTACCTGCAGAACGCCACCGACCCGGTCGTGTGGTGGTCGCCCACGCTGATCTACCACCGGCCCGCCTGGCTGGAGGGCACGCGGGGGCCCGGGGTGAACCCGCAGATGAACTGGTTCCCGCTGGTGACGTTCTGGCAGGTGCTGGTGGACATGACGGCGGCGATGTCCGTGCCGCCCGGCCACGGCCACCGCTACGGCGCCAACATCGTGGACGGGTGGGCCGCCGTCGCCGCGCCGCGGGGCTGGACGGCGTCCGACACGTGGCGGCTGCGGGCGCTGGTCAGCGCGCCTTGATCTGCCCCTCGTCCTTGACGGTCTGGTGCCAGGGGCGGCGCACCGCGCCCGGCGCGTACGGCTCGGGCCGGCCCTTGAGCCGGTCGGAGGAGTGGAGCTGCCAGGGCACGCTGGTCACCATGACGCCCGGCTTGAACAGCAGCCTGGCCTTCAGCCGCAGCGCGCTCTGGTTGTGCAGCAGGTGCTCCCACCAGTGGCCGACGACGTACTCGGGGATGAAGACGGTGACCACGTCGCGCGGCGAGCGGCGGCGCAGGGTCTTGACGTAGTCGAGGATGGGCTGGGTGATCTCGCGGTAGGGCGAGTCGAGCATCTTGAGCGGCACCGGGATGCCGCGCCGCTCCCACTCCTCCTGCAGCTGGCGCGCCTCCTCGCCCTCGACGCCGACCGTGATCGCCTCCAGCGAGGAGGGCCGGGTGGCGCGGGCGTAGGCGAGCGCCCGCATGGTCGGCTTGTGGATCTTGGAGACCAGCACGATCGCGTGGTTGCGGGCCGGCAGCATGGCGGGCTCGTAGTCGTCGGTGATCTCCAGCTCGGCCGCGACCTTGTCGTAGTGGCGGCGGATGCCCTTCATCATGAGGAACAGCACCGGCATCGCGATCACCACGATCCACGCCCCGACCAGGAACTTGGTCAGCAGCACGACGATCAGCACCAGGCCGGTCATGATGGCGCCGAAGAAGTTGATCACGCGGGAGCGGTGCATCTGGTGGCGGATCTGGCGGTCGGTCTCCGTCCTCAGATGACGGGTCCAGTGGATGACCATGCCGGTCTGGCTGAGCGTGAAGGAGACGAACACGCCGACGATGTAGAGGTTGAGCAGGCGGCTGACGTCGGCCTGGAAGCCCCACAGCAGCAGGCAGGCGCCGAGGGCCAGGATGATGATGCCGTTGGAGAAGGCCAGCCGGTCGCCGCGGGTGTGGAGCTGGCGCGGCAGGTAGCGGTCCTGGGCGAGGATCGAGCCGAGCACGGGGAAGCCGTTGAAGGCGGTGTTCGCGGCAAGGAACAGGATGAGCGCGGTCACCGCGGAGATCACCACGAACGGCAGCGAGCCGCCGCCGAACACCGCGTCGGCCACCTGCGAGATGATCGGCTGCTGGTAGTAGCCCTCGCCGACCGGGGTGCCGTCGGGCCTGAGCAGGTCGTGGGCGACGACGCTCGGCTCGGCCACCCGCACGCCCGAGGCGAGGCCGAGCGCGATGATGCCGCCGAACATGGTGATCGCGACCAGGCCCATCATGAGCAGCGTCGTGGCGGCGTTCTTGCTCTTGGGCTTGCGGAAGGCGGGCACGCCGTTGCTGATGGCCTCGACGCCGGTCAGCGCGGCGCAGCCGGAGGAGAAGGCGCGCAGGATCAGGAAGGCCGCGGCGAAGGAGGCCAGGTTCGTCTGCTCGGGCCGGATGGTGAACCCGGCGCTGGGCGCGTGCAACTCGTCGCCGAACACCAGCAGCCGGATGCCGCCCCAGGCGACCAGGCCGATCACCGCGAACATGAACGCGTACGTGGGGACGGCGAAGGCGGCGCCGGACTCGCGGATGCCGCGCAGGTTGACCACGGTGAGCAGGATCACGATGATGATGGCGATCGCGGGCCGGTGCTCGGCCACGAACGGGATGGTCGCGCCGACGTAGTCGACGCCGTTGGCCACCGACACGGCGACGGTCAGCACGTAGTCGACCATGAGGGCGCTGGCGACGGTGAGCCCCGCGTTCTTGCCGAGGTTGGTGGTGGCCACCTCGTAGTCGCCGCCGCCGCTCGGATAGGCGTGCACGTTCTGCCGGTACGACGCCACGACCGTGAGCATCACCACCACGACGGCGACGGCGATCCACGGGCTGTAGGAATAGAACGAGACGCCCGCCAGCGACAGGATGACCAGAATCTCCTGCGGTGCGTAGGCCACCGAGGACAGCGCGTCACTGGCGAAGACCGGCAGGGCGATGCGTTTGGGCAGGAGTTGCTCATGGAGCTGCCCGCTTCGCAGGGCACGTCCCACGAGCACGCGTTTGACAAGATCCGTTACCTTCGCCACGTAACGAGATGCTAGCCGCATGCCGATGCCCTAAACGCGGCGCTCCCCCATCGGGCCATACTGGTGTCGAGCAACCGGCCGACCGCGAAGTGCGGGGGAGTATGCATATTGTGATCATGGGATGCGGCAGGGTCGGTTCGACCCTCGCCCACATCCTCGAGGACAGCGGCCATTCCGTCGCCATCATCGACCGTGACCCGCAGGCGTTCCGCCGCCTGCGCGCGGGGTTCCGGGGGCGGCGGGTGACCGGCGTCGGCTTCGATCGCGACGTGCTCACCGAGGCCGGCATCGAGTCGGCGGCCGCCTACGTCGCCGTCTCCAGCGGCGACAACTCCAACATCATCTCCGCGCGGGTGGCCCGCGAGACGTTCGGCGTCGACAACGTGGTGGCCCGCATCTACGACCCCCGGCGGGCCGAGGTCTACCAGCGGCTGGGCATCCCCACGGTGGCCACCGTCCGCTGGACGGCCGACCAGATCCTGCGCCGCATCCTCCCCGAGGGCGCCGAGCCGCTGTGGCGCGACCCCACGGGCACGGTCGTGCTGGCCGAGGTGTCCGCCAACCCGGCCTGGATCGCCACCCGCGTCGTCGACCTGGAGAGCCGGGCCCACGCCCGGGTGGCCTTCATCAACCGCATGGGCGAGGCCCTGACCATCACGGACGAGACCGTGGTGCAGGAGGGCGACCTGCTCCATGTCATCGCGGCCGAGAACGACATGGACCGGATCAACAAGGTGCTCGCCGCGGCGCCGGAACAGGACGACTGATGCGCATCGCCATCGCCGGCGCGGGCGCCGTGGGCCGTTCCATCGCCGCCGAGCTGCTGGAGAACGGCCACGAGGTCCTGCTCATCGACGTCGACCCGCGCGCGATCAAGATCGACAGCGTGCCGCGCGCCGAGTGGCTGCTCGCCGACGCGTGCGAGATCGCCTCGCTCGACGAGGCCGGGCTCGGCAACTGCCACGTCGTGGTGGCCTCCTCCGGCGACGACAAGGTCAACCTCGTGGTGTCGCTGCTGGCCAAGACCGAGTACGGCGTGCCGCGCGTGGTGGCCCGCATCAACCACCCCAACAACGAGTGGCTGTTCAACGAGTCATGGGGCGTCGACGTCGCCGTCTCGACGCCGCGGCTGCTGAGCGCGCTGGTGGAGGAGGCGGTCAGCGTCGGCGACCTGGTGCGGCTGATGACCTTCCGCCAGGGCCAGGCCAACCTGGTCGAGCTGACGCTGGCCGACGACGCCCCGGTGGTGGGCCAGCGCGCCGGGTCGGTGCCGTGGCCGGTCGACTCCGCGCTGGTGGCGATCCTGCGCGAGGGCCGGGTGCTGGTGCCGACCGCCGACGACCCCCTGGAGGCCGGCGACGAGCTGCTGTTCGTGGCCAGCCAGGAGGTCGAGGAGGAGCTCGCCCGCCTGCTCTCGCAGCGCTGAGCCCGGTCATGGACGCCGGCCGCGCCCGGTCGTTGTTCGAGGGCGCCCGCGTCGCCCGCCTGGCGACGGCCGACGCGGCCGGGGTGCCGCGCGTGGTGCCCGTCACCTTCGCCGTCCTCGGCGACGACGTGGTCACCGCCGTCGACCACAAACCGAAGAGCACCCACGACCTGGCGCGGCTGCGCGACATCCGGGCGAACCCGCGGGTCAGCCTGCTCGCCGACCACTACGAGGACGACTGGGCCAGACTGTGGTGGGCGCGCGCCGACGGCACGGCGACCGTGCGCGAGGGCGGCCACGACGCCGCCCTGCGGGCGCTGGCCGACAAGTACGACCAGTACCGCCGGCGGCCGCCCGAAGGGCCGGTGATCGTGGTCGCGGTCAGTCGGTGGTCGGGGTGGGCGTACTCGGGATGAGCAGGTCGCGGTGGGCGGCCTGCAGGCCCTCGGGGAGGTCGTCGGCGGTCACCCAGCGGGCTTCGAGGATCTCCAGCGGGTCGATCCTGAGCGTGCCGCCGACGAGCAGGGCCTCGTAGGCCACCTCCGCCCGCAGCCCGAACCCGCTGCGCACCCGCAGCAGCCGGCCGGTGCGCACGCGCAGGCCGGTCTCCTCGTACACCTCGCGCTCGACCGTGCCCTCGAACGTCTCGCCCCGCCTGGCGAACCCGGTGGGGAAGCCCCACTGCCGCCCTTCCTGCCACAGACGGTGACGCAGCACGAGCACCCGGCCGTCGGGGTCGCGGACGAGGCCGGTGACGCCGACCATGAAGGTGGCATGGGTCAGCCACAACACCCGCCAGCGAAGCCGCCCGCCCAGCGCCTTCCACACCCGCGCCACCACCCAGCCCACCACATTCCCCCTCACCCCACCCAGGCTCCCACGCCCCCCGACCTCCCGCGCCCCCTCCAGTTCCGCCCGCAGCGCCGTCCCAGCGGCGGAAGCCGTCCTCGGAGTCGACGACCTGGCCCGTGATCCGGGCGGCCTGGTCCATGAGGAGCCGGCGCACCAGCCGGGCGGTCTCCTCCGGACGCCCCCACCGGCCCGCCGGCAATGGGTTCCCGACCTGGCGGGCCGGCTCCGGCCCGGGTTGACGCACTTGATCATGGCGGGTCAAGGGGTCAGAGGCGATGGATCCGGCTCAGGTCGACGTCCAGGTCGAAGGGGATGGCCAGCTTGAGCCTGTCGTGGTGGATGCCGGTGAGCGCGTAGGCACGGGTGGCGGGGTCGCGCTCGTAGACGTATACGACGGGCTCGCCGCCGTCGTCCTCGACCCGCCAGAAGTGCGGGATCCCGGCCGCCGCATAGAGAGCCGCCTTACGGTCCCGGGACTCCGCCGGGACGACCTCGGCGACCAGCAGCAGATCCTGGGCGAGGTAGAAGGTCTCGCCCCCGTCGTCACGCACCGCGCCCGCCCTGACCACGCTGACGTCCGGCTGCGGGCGCTGGCGGGCGCCCAGAACGACGCTCATCCCCCGCCGCACCCGGAACTCCGAGGGGACGGCCCGGCGAAGGCCGGCGACGAGCAGATCGACCGCGGTCGAGCGGAAGGACGACTGGGGGCCCGCGAAGACCAGCCTCCCGTCGATCAGCTCCGTACGCGCGGGCAGCTCAGGCAGACGGTCGAGGTCGTCCGCGACGAGACCCCCAGGCGGCGGGACGCCCCGCCCGTGCTCCGGCACGGGTCAGGCCGGGGCGACCGGGGGCTTGATGGGGGTGCGGCCGCGGCCGAGCAGCCAGAGCATCGCGGCCAGGGCCGCCACCTGCAGGGGCCAGCCCATCACGATCTTGGCGAAGCCGAGCGCGGCCACCGCCTCGTCACCGCCGCCGAACAGGTAGACCGGGCCCTGCACGGCCACCCGCACCACGCACGGCACCATGAGCAGCCAGGTCAGCCGCGTGCAGAGGCGGACGACGCCCGCGTCTCTGTGCCAGCCCACCGGGTCGTTGGTGACCGAGCCGATGAGGAACCCGACGACCGGCCAGCGGGTGACGATGGACACCAACATGCCCAGCGAGTACGCGCCGTTCCACAGGATGCCGGGCAGGAAGTAGTCTTTCGCGTTGCCGGTGCGGCTGGCGAAGAACGCGCCGATCGCGATGCCGATCAGGCTGTTGATCACGAACTGCGGCGTGGACCGCTGGACCACCCTGACCAGCAGGAGCAGCACCGCGAGCGAGATGCTGACGATGAGCGACGTCTTCAGGTCTTCGGTGACGATCCACGAGACCGTGAAGGCGATGGTCGGCACCGCGGCCTCGATGATGCCGCGGACGCCGCCGAAGGCCTTGGCGAGCTGGGCTCGCACCGCCGCCTCGACGGTCTCGTGCGCGGCCTCTTCCGCCTCAGCACTCACCTGATCAACTCCCTGGGCGCAGTTCGTATCGCGGATTGAACATCACCTTGCGCCCGTCCTGCATGCTGACCAGGCCCTCGGCCTTGACCGTGCGGCCCGGCTCGATGCCGACGATCTTGCGGCGGCCGAGCCACACCAGGTCGATCACGTCGGACCCGTCGTACAGCTCGGCCTCCAGGGCGGGGGCGCCGCCCCTCGGACGCAATGTCACCGTACGTAGCGTACCCGCTACACAGAACCTGCGGCGCCCGCCACACGACACGATGGGCGTCGCGCCGACCTCGTCGGCGTCTTCCCGCAGTTCCTGGGCCTCGATCTCCGACTGGGTCGTGGCCAGCCGGCTGAAGAAGCCGCGCAATCCCCCGCGTTTCGGAGGCTCTGCCGTACTCATGATGGTTCAGCCTATGTGATGGTAAGCCGTCAGCGAATAGCCGATGGGGGTCTTGGGAATGTCGCCGGGCTGGGCCGGGCGCGGGGCCCGGAGAGACAACGCTCAGCGGGTCTCGCTGATTTCCGGGCCGCGCTTGAAGGGGCTGAACGCCGGGCGTTCGTCCTGCTCGACGGCCTGCCGCTCGTGCGGACGGCTCAGCGTGATGGGCTCCTCGCGGGCCATCGGCTCGTTGCCGCGCACGACCACGACGTCCTTGACGAAGTCGATGAACGCCCCGCAGACGCGCTCGTCGAGGGCGCCGGGGCCGGTGATGGCGGCCAGGAGGAACCAGCGCGGGCCGTCGATGCCGATGTAGCGGGCCGCCCGGTTGCCGTCCTCCATGGCGACCTCGCCGGCCAGCTCGACGCCGAACGGGCCCTGCCGCTCCTCCAGGGTCTTGGCCTGGGCGACGATCTTGGCCCTGACCTCGTCCCACAGGCCGGCCGAGCGCGGCGCGGCCAGGGCCTGGAGCTGCAGCGAGCTGTCCTCGTACAGGACGACGACGCCGACGTGCTGGTCGCCGAGCGAGGCCAGGCGCACGTCGAAGTCGGGGTTGTGCGGCAGCCGCAGGCCGCCGAGGTCGATCCTGTCCGTGTCGGGGTGGGGCTCGTCGGCGTCCCACGGGCCGGACTCACGGGTGGGGGCCGCCGACTCCTGCTCGGCCACCGCTTCCGGCTGATCACGACGACGACGTCGGAACACGTTCCTCACTCTCCCTGTTCGCGGGGCCGGAGCCCCAGGCTTGCTTCGGGCCGGCCGCTTCAGCGGCCCGTCGATCCGAATCCGTTGGCGCCGCGCACCGAGCCGGGCAGGCGTTCGACCTCGTAGAAGGCCGCGCGTTCGACCCGCTGGACCACGAGCTGGGCCACCCGGTCGCCTCGCTGGAGGCGGAACGGCTCCTTGGCGTCGGTGTTGATCAGCGTCACCTTGATCTCGCCCCGGTAGCCCGCGTCGACCGTGCCGGGGGCGTTGACGAGCGTGACGCCGTGGCGGGCCGCCAGGCCGGAGCGCGGGTGCACGAACGCGGCGTAGCCGTCGGGCAGCGCGATCGCCACACCGGTGCCGACCACGGCCCGCTCGCCGGGCAGCAGCTCGACGTCCTCGGCCGCGTAGAGGTCGGCGCCGGCGTCGCCCGGGTGGGCGTAGGACGGCACCGGCAGCCCGGTGTCGAGCCGCTGGATGAGGACCTCCACGTCGCTCACGGGTTCACCTCGAAGTCCTGGTGTTCGGCGGCGATGGCCGCGAGGTCGCCGTGCTCAGCGAAGTGTTCCATGCTCACCTCGATGAACAGCGCCGCCGCGCGGACGGCGACCGGTCCGTCGGGGGCGCCGACGCGCCCCTCAGCCTCAAGGTACGCCTTCCTGCCCGTGATCCCGTTGCACCAGGCGCGCAGGTGGAGTGTCGTGCCCACGGGAACGGGGAGAAGGTAGTCGGTCTCCAGCCGGGCCGTCACATAGGGCTTGTGGAACAGGTAGACGGACATTCCGATGACCTCGTCCATCGCGGCGGCCAGCACGCCGCCGTGGGCGAGCATCGGCGCGCCCTGGTGGGCCTCCCCCACGGTGAACTCGGCCTCGACCGTGACGCCGTCGGGCGTGACCGCCTTCAGGTGCAGGCCGGTCGGGTGGTCGTCGCCGCAGCCGAAGCAGCGGCTGTAGTGGGAGCCGAGGGAGCTGCCCGGCGCCGGGGCGCCGGGATGGGCCGCGGGCGCCGAGGCGTCCGGCGGCGGGGTGGTGAGGGAGGAACGCGTCACGGGTGACGAGGTTACTCGCTGCGGCCCCCGGGCTCGCCCTCGACACCGGATCGGAACCACCCGGCCAGCCCCACGTCACCCCGCCGCGGGCGGCTACTCCGCCGGACGCACGACCTCGAACGGCGGCCCTTCCCCGGGACCCGCGCCCCCGGACGGGGGCTCGCCGGCGGGAGGGGCGCCTCCGGACGGCGGTTCCCCCGCCGGTGGCCCGTGGTGGGGCGGTGGCGGCAGGGCGGGCGGTTTGTGGCGCAGCTCCGGCAACGCCCGGTAGATCACCGCCGCGACCGGCACGGCCACGGCCGCTCCCGCGATGCCCGCCAGGATGCCGCCGACCGACAGCACCAGGATGATCGCCAGCGGGTGGAAGTTGAGCGCCCTGCCCACGATCAGCGGCTGGAGCACGTGGTTCTCCAACTGCTGCTCGACGATGAGGATGCCCAGGAAGATCAGCGCGTAGACCAGGCCCTTGGCGCCGAGGGTGACGAGGGTGGCGACGGTGCCGGCGAAGAAGATGCCGACGATGGGGATGAAGCTGGCGAAGAAGATCAGCACCGCCAGCGGCGCCCACAGCGGCACCCCCATGCCGGCCAGCACGATGCCCATGATGAGGCCGTGCACGGCGGCCACGGCCACGGTGCCCTGGACGTAGTGGGACAGCGTGGTCCAGGCCGCCCGGCCCGCCCGGTCGACCCGCGGCGACATCGAGCCGAAGGCGCGCAGGAACCACGACCAGATGCGGTCGCCGTCCTTGAGCAGGAAGAACGTCACGAACAGCAGCAGCACGATGGACGCGAGCACCTCGATCGCGACGGCGCTGGCCGACAACACCGTGCCGGTGATGGCGGTGCGCTGGGCGTTGACCATCGTGGCGATCTCGTCGACGTAGCCGGTGATCTGGGCCTGCTTCAGGTGCAGCGGGCCGGTGATCAGCCACTCCTGGACCGAGCGCGCGGTGGCCTGCACCTGCGTGACCAGGTTGGGGAACTCTTCGCTGGCCCGCGCCCCGACCAGCCAGCCGGTGCCGGCCAGGACGGCCAGCGCGACCAGCATGGTCAGCCAGGTGGCGTAGATGGGCCGCAGGCCCGCCCGCCGCAGGCTCTTGGTCAGCGGGAACAGCAGCGCGGTCAGCAGCAGGGCGATCGCCACGGGCAGCGCCACGAAGGTGAGCCGGGCGATCGCCTGGACGAAGAAGTAGACGACCACGCCGACGAGGATCAGGCACCCGCACCATGCGGCCATCTTGGCCAGCACGGGCGGTACGAGTGTGGTGGGGCGGTCGATCTGCACGTGTTCAAGACTGGCACGTCCGGGCCGGGGATGCGCACCGATAAAACGCCGGGATGCCGGACGGACGGCGAGGGAGGCGGCCCTCACCGCCCGTCACGGACGGCCACGCCTCAGCCCAGGTGCACCTCGACGGTCAACACGTCGCCGCCGTCGAGGACGAACTCCTCGACGACGCCCGCCGCGCACAGGTCGTCCTGGGCCTGCCGGACGAGATCGGCCTCCGGCCCCGAGACGGTCAGCCTGGACACCTCGGCCCGCATCGACAACTTGGCCTCCGACTTGGCCTTGCGCATCCGCCGCAGCACCTCCGAGGCCACGGTCAGCACCGCCGGGTCGCCCGTGCCGCGCTCGGGAGCCGGCCAGGCGGCGCGGTGGACCGAGCCCTCGCGCCACCAGGACCAGACCTCCTCGGTCACGAACGGCAGCACCGGCGCGAACAGCCGCAGCAGCACGTCGAGCGCCTGACGCAGCGCCGCGTGCGCCGAGGCGGCGGCCGGCCCGGACTCGTACGCCCGCGCCTTGACCAGCTCCAGGTAGTCGTCGCAGAAGGACCAGAAGAACCGCTCGACGGCCTCCAGCGCCCGGGTGTGGTCGTAGGACTCGAACGCCTGCGTGGCCTCGCGGGCCATGTCGGACAGGGCGGCGAGCATCGACAGGTCGACCGGCTCGGTGACCTCGCCCTCGCTGCCGGCCAGCCCGAGCACGAACTTCGAGGCGTTGAGGATCTTGATCGCCAGCCGCCGCCCGATCTTGAGCTGGCCCACGTCGAACGTGGTGTCCACGCCGTAGCGGCCGTTCGCCGCCCAGTAGCGGACGGCGTCGGAGCCGTGCTGCTCCAGCAGGTCGAGCGGGGTGACCACGTTGCCCTTGGACTTGGACATCTTCTTGCGGTCGGGGTCGAGGATCCAGCCGGAGATGGCCACGTCGCTCCACGGCAGGGCGTCGAACTCCAGGTGGGAGCGGACCACCGTCGAGAACAGCCAGGTGCGGATGATCTCGTGCGCCTGCGGCCGCAGGTCGTAGGGGGACACGCGCCGGTAGAGGTCGTCGTCGCTCGCCCAGCGGCCGGCGATCTGCGGCGTCAGGGACGAGGTCGCCCAGGTGTCCATGACGTCGGGGTCGGCCATGAACCCGCCGGGCACGCCCCGCTGCTCCTCGGTGTAGCCGGGCGGCACGTCGGAGGACGGGTCGACGGGCAGCGACTCCTCGGCGGGCAGGATCGGCGCGTCGTGGACCGGGTTGCCGGCCTCGTCCAGCGGATACCACACCGGGAACGGCACGCCGAAGAAGCGCTGGCGGGAGATCAGCCAGTCGCTGGTCAGGCCCTCGACCCAGTTGTCGTAGCGCACCCGCATGTGCGGCGGGTGCCAGACCAGCTCGCTGCCGCGCTCCAGCAGCCGGGCGCGCAGCGCCTGCTCGCGCCCGCCGTTGCGGATGTACCACTGGCGGGTGGTGACGATCTCCAGCGGCTTGTCGCCGCGCTCGTAGAACTTCACCGGGCGCTGCACCGGACGCGGGTCGCCGTCGAGGTCGCCGGACTCGCGCAGCAGCTCCACGATGCGCTCGCGCGCGCTGTGGACGGTCTTGCCGGCCAGCTCCTTGTACGGCTCCGGCTCCACGCCGTCGGGCGGCTCGGGCAGCAGCCGGCCGTCCCAGCCGATGACCGGCCGGGTGGGCAGGTGCAGCTCACGCCACCAGGTGACGTCGGTGACGTCGCCGAACGTGCAGATCATCGCGATGCCGGACCCCTTGTCGGGCTCGGCCAGGTGGTGGGCCAGGATCGGCACCTCGACGCCGAACAGCGGCGTGAGCGCGGACGTGCCGAACAGCGGCTTGTAGCGCTCGTCGTCGGGGTGGGCGACCAGGGCGACGCAGGCCGGGATCAGCTCGGGCCTGGTCGTCTCGATCCAGATCGGCCCGCGTTCGCCGTAGAAGGAGATGCGGTGGAAGGCGCCGGGCCACTCGCGGTCCTCCAGCTCGGCCTGGGCCACCGCGGTGCGGTAGGTGACGTCCCACAGCGTGGGCGCCTCGGCGAGGTAGGCCTCGCCGCGGCCGAGGTTGCGCAGGAACGCCCGCTGGGAGACCGCCTGCGACTCGTCGCTGATCGTGGTGTAGAGCAGGTTCCAGTCGACCGACAGGCCGACCCGGCGCCAGACCTCCTCGAACGCCTTCTCGTCGATGGCGGTGAGCTGGTGACACAGCTCGACGAAGTTGCGCCGCGAAATGGAGATCTCACGTTTGCCCGGCTTGTCCGGTGGAACGAAGTCGGGATCGTACGGCAGCGACGGATCGCAGCGCACCCCGTAGACGTTCTGCACCCGCCGTTCGGTAGGCAGGCCGTTGTCGTCCCAGCCGATGGGGTAGAACACCGACTTGCCGATCATCCGCTGGTAGCGGGCCATGATGTCGGTGTGGGTGAAGGAGAAGACATGACCGACGTGGAGGGAGCCGGACACGGTCGGCGGCGGCGTGTCGATGGAGTAGACCTGCTCGCGCGGCTTGGACCGGTCGAAGCGGTAGGTGCCCTCCTCCTGCCAGCGAGCTACCCATACCTGCTCCAAGCCGTCGAGGGTCGGCTTTTCCGGCATGGATGCATGGCGTAGTCGCTGTTGAGTCATGCCTCCTTATGGTACGGCTTCGGGGGGCCGGCCAGCGTTAGAGACTAGTGTTCGTTACATAGGGGAAGGGAGTTGGCATGGCGGAGGACAAACCCGACATCGCCTGGCGCGTCATCGGTGGTCTGGTGGGCATGGCGACCGCGTGGGGGATGAGGAAGCTCCTCGGGTTCGTCTGGGTCAAGGCGACCGGCAAGGAGCCGCCCCTCGACGACGACTCGCCCGAGGTCAGCATGGGTGAGGCGATCGGTTACGCGATCCTCACCGGCGTCGGGATGTCCGTGGCGCAGATCGTGGTCAACCGGACCGCCAAGAAGCGCTACGACGCGTGGAAGTCTGTGAAGCAGGTGACTCAAGGGCACTGAGGAACTCGCTCGCCCAGCGGTCCACGTCGTAGGTGGCCACCCGGCGGCGCATCGTGCGCATCCGCCGGGCCAGCTCGTGCGGCGTGGCCCGCATGGCGGCGAGCATCTGCCGCTTGACGTCCTCGATGTCGTACGGGTTCACCAGGTACGCCTGCCGCAGCTCGTCGGCCGCCCCGGTGAACTCGCTGAGCACCAGCCCGCCCTGCAAATCGTGGTGGCAGGAGATGTACTCCTTGGCCACCAGGTTCATCCCGTCGCGCAGGGGCGTGACGACCATGACGTCGGCCGCCAGGTAGAGCGCGGCCAGCTCGTCGTGGCCGTAGGACTGGTGGAAGTACTGGATCGGCTGCACCCCGATCTGGGCGTGCTCGCCGTTGATCCGGCCCACCTGCAGCTCGATGTCGTCGCGCAGCTTGCGGTACTCGTCCACGCGCTCGCGGCTCGGGGTGGCGATCTGCACGAAGACCGCCTCGTTCGGGCGCAGGCTGCCGTCCTTGAGCAGCTCGCCGAACGCCTCCAGACGCTGGCCGATGCCCTTGGTGTAGTCGAGCCGGTCCACGCCGAGCAGCACGTGCTCGGGATCGCCCAGCTCGCCCCTGATCTCCTTGGCCCGCGCCACGACGTGCGGCTCGCGCACCAGCGAGTCGAGCTGCCCGAAGTCCACCGAGATCGGGAACGCCTGCGTGGTCACCACCCGGTCGTCGAGGAAGATCTCGTTCCCCTTGTACGGCAGCCCGAGCAGCCGCCGGCACAACCGGCGGAAGTTCGAGGCGCCCCCGGGCAGCTGGAAGCCGACCAGGTCGGCGCCGAGCAGCCCCTCGACCAGCTCCTTGCGCCAGGGCAGCCGCCAGAACAGCTCGACCGGCGGGAACGGGATGTGCAGGAAGAAGCCGATCCGCAGGTCGGGCCGGAGCCGCCGGAGCATCGCGGGCACGAGCTGGAGCTGGTAGTCCTGCACCCAGACGACGGCCCCCTCCTCGGCGGCCTCGGCGGCGGCCGCGGCGAAGCGCTCGTTGACCGAACGATAGGTCTCCCACATCTCCCGCTCGAACACCGGCGGCGCCACCACGTCGTGGTAGAGCGGCCAGAGCGTGGCGTTGGAGAAACCCTCGTAGTAGAGCTCGACCTCGCGGGCCGACAGCGGGATGGGGATGAGGCTCATGCCGTCCTGCTCGAACGGTTCGAGCTTCTCGTCCGGCGCGCCGTGCCAACCGGCCCAGGCGCCGTGGCGGCGCTTCATCACGGGCGCTATGGCCGTCACGAGCCCCCCCGGGCTCCTGCGCCACGAGGCCGTTCCGTCTGGCTCGATCGTGCGATCGACCGGCAAGCGGTTCGCGACGATCAGAAACGAGCTACGGCCGGTCACGCAGTCCTCCTAGGGCTCAGGGCGAGGAGAGCCGCAGGCGCGGCTCACGGCGGCCGCGACCTCGTCCGGCCCCCCGCGGGGAATGATCGCGGCGATGTGGGCATCTGGCCTGATCACCCATGCTTCATCCGGCCGCGCACCGAGTCTTTCGGCGAGCGAGCCGGTCGCATCCATCTCCGTGAGCTCGCGGACGGCGAGCGGTGCCGTAATGACCTTGCCCAGGACCTGCACAAACAAACTCGAATCGCACATATCGCCCAACAGAACGAGGAAACCGTCCCGGCAGAACTCGCGCAGTCTGCCCTTCGCCAGCGGCACGTCCGGCAGGATCACTCCGGGGGCCGGCTCGCACAGCGCGCCCTTCGGCGGACGCCCCCCGAACGGCCGGCCCGGCTCGGGCGTGGTGAGCGGCGAGTCCACGTACCAGTAGGGCTCGGCGAAGCGCCCGGAGTCCACCTCGGCGATCAGGCCGCCCTCCAGCACCTCCCGCCGCCTGGCCCGGTCCCGGTCCGTCCTGGGCGCGAGGAAGCGCATGGTGGCGGCGGTCACCTCCAGGTTCTCCCGCGCCGCCGCGTGCCGCTCGGCGTGGTACGACTCCAGCAGCTCGGGCCCGGCCCAGCCGTTGAGCGCGAAGGCGAGCTTCCAGGCCGCGTTCTCGGCGTCGGGCACGCCCGAGTTGAGCCCCCTGGCCCCAAAGGGCGCCACCAGATGGGCGCAGTCGCCCGCCAGCAGCACCCGTCCGACCCGCATCCGCGAGGCGATGCGCGAGTGGAACCGGTACGTGCTGTGCCAGATCAGCTCGTACGGCTGTTCCCCGATGATTTGCCGGATTTTCTGCGAAATATCGGCTTCTGTTGGGATGAAGTCTGGTGCGATCTGCCAGTCGATCCGGTACGTCCCGTTCGGGCAGGGATGGATGAGGACCTGCCGGCCCGGGTTCCACACGGGGTCGAAGTAGAAGCGCCGTTCGTTCTCCCAGCCCGGCAGATCCGCCCGGATGTCGCAGATCAGGAACTGGTCGTCGAACGCCTCGCCGTCGAAGGAGACGCCGAGCGACCGGCGTACCTGCTGGGCCCGCGCCCCCGCGCAGACCAGCACATAGGGGGCGCGCAGCAGCCGCTGCCCGCACTGCACCTCGACCCCGGCCGGGTCCTGGACCAGCCCGGTGACCTCGTGGCCCCAGCGCACCTCGATGAGCGGCTGGTCGGCGATGACCTCGTCGAGCAGCTGCTCGGTGCGGGCCTGGGAGATGTTCACGCACGGCGGCAGCGGGCCCTGGCCGTCGAAGGACCAGGAGAACAGCTCGCGGTCGCGGTAGTACGTACGGGCCGTGGTCCAGGCCAGCCCCTCCTCCGCCACCCGGCCCGCGCCCGCCGCGGCCCAGATGTCGAGCACGTCGCGCTGCTGGCAGATCGACTTCGAGCCGCCGCCGTCGCGGGCCCGCCGCCGGTCGAGCACCAGCACCCGGATGCCCCAGCGGGCCAGCAGCAACGCGGCGGTCTGGCCGACGGGGCCCGCGCCGACGACGACGACCTGCGGCACGGACTCTGCGGGCCTCATGACTGGAGCTCGTCCCACACTTCGCGGTCGCGCTCGGCGGTCCAGACGCGCGGCCGTTCGACGCCGTGGAGCTCGTCCCAGAGGCGGGAGACGTTGAAGGGCAGGCAGTGCTCGAAGATGGGCCAGCCGCCGTAGCGCGGCCGCAGGGCCCGGTGGGTGCGCTCGAACGCCTCCTTCAGCCCGCCCGCCGCCCCGACCTCGCGCAGCATCACGGTGAGGAAGTCGCGGCTCTGGGCGATGGCCGCCTCGACCGCGGCCTTGCCGTGGGCCACCGCTCCCCTGCCGCCGACCAGCGTCTCGGCCCCGAACGAGGCGACGCGGTCGAGCGTGCCGGACGCCCATTCGCGGTGGAAGGCGTCGCCGGTGTAGAGCGCGGCCTGTGACTCCACCAGGTCGCCGGCGAACAGGATGCGCCGTTCGGGCAGCCAGGCCACCAGGTCGCCCTCGGTGTGGCCGCGCCCGCAGTGGGCCAGCACCAGGTCGCCCCTGCCGCCGCCGAGATCGATGGTGAAGGTGTCGCTGAACGTGGCGGTGGGCCGGGTCAGGCCGGGGATCGAGCCGGGGTCCTTGAACAGGCGGGGCATCCGGGCGTACTCGCTGGCCCAGTCCTGCTCGCCGCGCTCGGCGATCAGCTCGCGGGTCTTGTCGTGGGCCACGATGACGTCCGCGCCGAACGCCGAGGCGCCCAGCACGCGGACCGCGTGGTAGTGCGAGAGCACGAGGTATCTGACCGGTTTGCCGGTGTGCTCGCGCAGCCTGGCCAGCCAGTCGCCGGCGGCCGTGGGCGTGGCCAGCGCCTCGAAGCAGACCAGGAAGTCCTCGCCCTCGATCGCGCCCACGTTGGGGTCGCCCTCGGCGGTGAGCGCGTAGACGCCTTCCGCCAGCACCTCAAGGGACTGCCGCTTCTCACCGAGATCCGCCGACGAGGCGAACGGCTTGATCATCGTCTCTCCTCACGCGCTGAGGCCGACCCGCTGACGAACCAGGACATACCCCACAAACGGCTCCTACAGCTCCGCTGCGCCGGCCCTCCCTTGACAGTGCTCGGCAGGACGGGGAAGTGTTTACCGAACATTCGGTCAGTAAGCAAGGGAGACCTGTTGGAGAGCGCGCGTCGCATGCTGGACGCCGACACCGCCTCCGCCGCCCTGGGCATCGAGCTGGTGGAGCTGGCCGAGGGGCGCGCGGTGTGCCGGATGGCCGTGACCGGCCAGATGATCAACGGACACGCCATCTGCCACGGCGGCTACGTCTTCCTCCTGGCCGACACCGCCTTCGCCTGCGCGTGCAATACCCGGGGCCCGGTGACCGTGGCGGCCGGGGCCGAGATCACCTTCGTCGCCCCCGCCCACGAGGGCGACGTGCTGGTGGCCGAGGCGGCCGAGCGCACCACCTACGGCCGCAGCGGCATCTACGACATCACCGTGCGCGGGGCCGGCGGCCGGGTGGTCGCGGAGTTCCGCGGGCGCAGCAGGGAGCTGAGATGAGGCCCTTCCCGCCGCCGTCCCCCGAGGAGCTCGACCCGGTCGAGCGCGTCTCCAGGGACGAGCTCATGGCCCTGCAACTGCGGCGCCTGCGCTGGACGCTGTCCCACGCCTACGACAACGTGCCGCTCTACCGGCGCAAGTTCGACGAGCACGGCGTGCATCCCGGCGACTGCCGGAGCCTGGACGACCTCGCGCTCTTCCCGTTCACCACCAAGGAGGACCTGCGCGAGTCGTACCCGTTCGGCATGTTCGCCGTGCCGCGCGAGCGGGTGGCGCGCGTCCACGCCTCCTCGGGCACCACGGGCAAGCCCACGATCGTCGGGTACACCAAGGCCGACCTCGACGTCTGGGCGCAGGTGATGGCCCGGTCGATCCGGGCGTCCGGCGGGCGTCCCGGCGACGTGGTGCACGTGGCGTACGGCTACGGGCTGTTCACCGGCGGCCTCGGCGCCCACTACGGGGCCGAGCGGCTGGGCTGCACGGTGGTGCCGGTCTCCGGCGGCATGACGGCCCGGCAGGTCCAGCTCATCACCGACCTGCGGCCCAGGGTCATCATGGTCACGCCGTCGTACCTGCTGGCGCTGCTCGACGAGTTCGCCGCCCAGGGCCTCGACCCGCGCGAGAGCTCGCTGGAGATCGGCATCTTCGGCGCCGAGCCCTGGACCGAGCGCATGCGCGCCGAGATCGAGGAGCGCTTCGACCTGCACGCCGTCGACATCTACGGATTGTCGGAGGTCATGGGGCCCGGCGTGGCCAACGAGTGCGTCGAGACCAAGGACGGCCTGCACGTCTGGGAGGACCACTTCTATCCCGAGACCGTCGACCCGTTCACCGGCCGGCCCGCCCCCGACGGCGGCGAGCTGGTGTTCACCAGCCTCACCAAGGAGGCCATGCCGGTCATCCGCTACCGCACCCGCGACCTGACCCGGTTGCTGCCCGGCACGGCCAGGCCCGCCTTCCGCCGCATGGAGAAGGTCACCGGCCGCACCGACGACATGATCATCCTGCGTGGCGTGAACGTGTTCCCGACCCAGATCGAGGAGCTCGTGCTGCGCGTGCCCGGCCTGTCGCCGCACTTCCAGCTGCACCTGACCCGGCCGGACCGGCTCGACGTGCTCACCGTCAGGGTCGAGGCGCGGCCGGGCGCGACCGGCCGCGAGGAGGCCGGGCGGGCGCTGCGGCACGCGGTCAAGGCGGGCGTCGGCGTGAGCGTCGAGGTCGAGGTGGTGGACCCCGAGACGCTGGAGCGGTCGGTGGGCAAGCTCAAGCGCGTGGTGGACAGACGGGACGTCTGACCTCGCCGACCCCGTAGCCCCGCGGCCGCGGGGCTACGGCGTCAGCTCGTCACGGGGGTCGGGCGGCGGCAACGACGGGCCCTTGAGGCGCAGGTCGGCGCGGATGGCCTTGCCGAGCTTGCCGGTCGCGCCGCGGTTGAGCGCGCCGCCGGCGACGGCTCCGGTGAGGAAGGGGCCGAACGTGGTCAGATGGCGCCCGAGCGTACGCATGAGGCGGTTGCGAAGAGCGGCCTTGGACGCCGCGCCGAGCGCGAGGGAGACGGACGCGGGGGCGAGGGGGTCGATCCCGCGCTGCTTGGCCCAGGCGGAGGTGAAGGCGAAGGCACGCTGCGTGCCGGTGCCCTGGACGCGCACGCCGTAGACCTCGTGCAGCTCGGCCAGGAGCTTGACCTCGATCGCGGCGACGACGATGGTCTCCGCGACGAGCTGCGCGGGTGCGGAGAGCAGGAGGGGTGGTGCGGCGAACTGGGCCGCCGCCAGTGCTCCGCCGATGGCTCCGACCGTCATCGTGGCCTTCTGGGCGGTGCGCACCAGGTCGTCGGCGAGCTCCTCGCCGGTGAGGCCGTGATGATGCTCGGAAAGTGTCGACAGGTCACGGATGGGGATGCGGGGCGCGATGCTGAGGAAGACGTCGGCCAGCCAGCGGCCGCGGCCGGCGCCGCTCTCGCGGGCCTTCCTCGCCCCTGTGGCCAGGGACCTGGCTAGTCGGCCGAGCAGTCTGCGCCGCTCGGCCGGCTCCAGCTCACCGTGCTCGGTGAGCCGCACAACGAGCTCGCCGACCTCCTTGTCGGGGTCGGCGATCCCGTTGTCCGCCTGTTGCTTGTCCTTCTCGGGCTCGGCCACGCGATGCCTCCGTCCTCTTGGTCGCGACCGCTCAGGGTAGGCGGGCTCGGTCGTGCCTTGGGTCCCTCACCCTGAGCTCCTTCGCTCCAGCGGTCAGGCGGCGCACTCCCGGCAGATCTGCTGGCCGTTCTTCTCGGAGGCCAGCTGGCTGCGGTGGTGCACCAGGAAGCAGCGCGAGCAGGTGAACTCGTCGGCCTGACGGGGAATGACCCGCAGGGAGAGCTCTTCGTTCGACAGATCCGCGCCGGGCAGCTCCAGCGACTCGGCGAGGTCGGTCTCGTCGATGTCGATGCTGCCGGACGACTTGTCGGTACGCCGTGCCTGGAGTTCTTGGAGGCTGTCCTCCCCCAGGTCGTCGTCTGTCTTTCGCGGGCTGTCGTAGTCGGTAGCCATTGTGCTTACTCCATCCCCCTCATCTATATGTCTTCGCGCTCATCGCGCGTCTTCTAACGTCCGGGAGGCCCATCTTGTGCCCGTTCCGTCGGGGAGATTTTCCATCGGTACCCCGCGCGAACGGACAACGAACCTCCCAGCACGACAGGGCCTGCTGCCGACGGCAATGGTTAGCCAAATATGGCGAAACCCACAGCCTTGGCGTCATGCACCACCGTGTTCGACGGCACATCCAACCACATGTACGGCGAGAACGAGACGCCCCCACTACATCAACACGCGGACGAACACGCCTGAACGTCACCTGTCGGCGCCCCATGGCCCACTCAAGGACGCTCGGTCAACGCGTCGGAAGCCGAATCGTCACCACAAGTCCTCCGCCATCACGCGGCACCGCGGTCACGTTTCCACCGTGTGCCTGCACCACCGCACGGACGATGGACAGCCCCAGACCCGATCCCTTGGCCGATTCCACGCGGTCGGCGTGGAGCCTCCTGAACGGCTCGAACAGGCTGTTCACCTCGTACGCCGGGACGTGCTGCCCCGTGTTGGCCACCTGAACAACCAGCCCCCCGTCCGCCATTCCCGTTCGGATCCAGACTTTTCCGTTTTCGGGAAGGTTGTACTTCACGGCGTTCTCCAGCAGGTTGCTGACCGACCGCTCCAGAAGCACCGGGTCGCCCACGGTAGGCGCGCTGACCAGTTCGGCCACAACGGTCACGCCGTGTTCGGCGGCGAAGGGCGCGAGCTGTTCCACGGCCGTCTGCGCGACTTCCTGAACGTCGAGCGGTTTGCGTACCGCGAGTTCTCGTTCGCTCCTGGCGAGCAACAGCAGTCCCTCGATGAGCTTCTCGTTACGCGCGTTGACTTCCAGCAGCGTGCGCCCGAGCGCTTTGAGGTCCTCGGACGCCTCCGGATCCGACAACGCGATCTCCAGGACGGTCCGGTTAATCGTCAACGGCGTGCGCAATTCGTGGGAGGCGTTGGCCACGAATCTGCGCTGGGTGTCGAAGGCGATGTTGAGCCGGGTGAGCATGGCGTCGAAGGTGTCGGCCAGCTCCTTCAGCTCGTCGTTGGGGCCGCGCAGGGCGATGCGCTGGTGGGCGAGCGTGCTCTCCGACAGCTTGCGCGCCGCGCTGGTCATCTGGGCGACCGGCCGCAGCGCCCGGTCGGCCACGAAGTAGCCGATGATGAGCGCGAGGATGCCGACCCCGGCCAGCGCCATGAACGAGCTGCCGAACAGCGCGTCGCGGGCGCTGCTGACGGCCCGCCCCTTGGCCAGGGTCCACCGGTTCTGCATGATGGCGGCGTCGAGCGGGTCGAGGTCGTCGGTGATCAGGTCGGGCCAGGCGTTCTCGATCGACCTGCCGACGATCGAGTAGACGACGAACAGCAGCACGGCCGCGGCGGCGAACACCAGAGCGCTGTAGGTGAGCGTGAGCCGCCACCGGATGCTCACCTTGGCCGGCAGGCCCCTGACCCGTTCCAGGGTGCTGCGGGCGGGCGTCTCGGAGCCGGGCGGGGGCGGGCCGTCCCAGGCCGGCGGCCCGCTCGGGGGTGGCGCCTCCTGCACGCGTGTCGCCTTCCTGGCCGAATGGGGGCTGATCATCGGATGCGTCGGCCCCGCCCCGCGCTCTGGCCGTTCGCTCACAACTTGTACCCAACTCCGGGCACGGTCTCGATCACCTGAGGCTCGCCCAGCTTCTTCCGCAGCGTCATCATGGTCACCCGGACCACGTTCGTGAACGGGTCGATGTTCTCGTCCCACGCCTTGTCCAGCAGGTCCTCCTGGCTGACCACCGCGCCCTCGGCGCGCATCAGCTCCTCCAGGACCGCGAACTCCTTCTTGGTGAGGACGATCTCCTTGCCGTCGCGCTCGACCAGCCGCTTGCCCGGGTCGAGGCGGATCCCGGCCCGCTCCAGCACGGGCGGCAGGGCGGGCGCCGAACGCCGGCCGAGCGCGCGCACCCGGGCCACCAGCTCGATGAACACGAACGGCTTGGCCAGGTAGTCGTCGGCCCCGAGGCCGAGCCCCTCCACCTTGTCGTCCACGTCGCCGGAGGCGGTCAGCATGAGGATCCGCGAGGCCGAGCGCTGCTCGACCAGCCGGCGGCACACCTCGTCGCCGTGCACGACCGGCAGGTCGCGGTCGAGCACGATCACGTCGTAGTCGATGTAGGAGGTGCGCTCAAGGGCGCCGCCGCCGTCGTAGGCGACGTCGACGGCCATGGCCTCACGCCGCAGCCCTGTCGCGATCGCGTCGGCGAGCACCCGCTCATCCTCGACAACCAGCACTCGCACGCCTGGTACACCTCTTTCCGGGTCCGGTGTCTCATTCTGCCTACAGGCTCGATAAGCGCACGGTAAGGCATGTCCAGGGGTGTGCCGGGCAGGGGCCGCACAAATTCATGTTTCAGAGGGCGATAACCCGGGGTATGCCGTCGGGACACCCATTGCCCGGACATCCACTGGCAATGGGGTCCCTTCGCCCCGCACGGATCGAAACCCCTGAGAGAGTAGGTGAGATGGGCGAGTTCACCACCACGATCGAACGCCGCCTCGACCAGGCTTACAAGGGCCTCTCCGAGGCCCGTAGCACCGGCGACGACTACCTCGCCGACACCCTCACCGCCGAGATCGAGGACCTGCGCCGCCTGGCCGACGATCACGGCGTCCCGCTGCCGCGCTAGACCTACGCGTGCGACGGCCGGGGCCCGCCGGGCCCCGGCCGTCCTGTCATGCCCGCGGCCTCGTCAGGAGTCGCGTTCGGGGTCCAGCTGCACGAGCAGGTCGTGCAGCTCCTCGAACAGGCCGGGCGCCGCGCACAGCGCGAACTCCGGGCCGACCGGCCGGCCGTGCAGGCCGCCGAGCCGGGCTCCCGCCTCGGTCGCCACCAGCCCGGCCGCGGCGTGGTCCCACGTGTTGGTGCCGCGCTCGTAGTACGCGTCCACCCGGCCCGCCGCCACCGAGCACAGGTCGATGGCGCACGAGCCGCCGCGCCGGATGTCGCGCACCCGCGGCAGCACCGCCGCCACGACCTGTCCCTGCACCTCGCGGCGCGGCGCCGAGTAGCCGAACCCGGTCGCGACCAGCGCCCGGGCCAGCGGCACCCCGCTGTTGCAGCGCAGCCGCACGTCGCCCAGCCAGGCGCCCTCGCCGAGCGCGGCGGTGAACACCTCGCCCCGCGCCGGCACATTGACGACCCCGGCCACGACCCGCCCGGCGACCTCGACGGCGATGGACACCGCCCAGTCGGGCAGGCCGTACAGGAAGTTGACGGTGCCGTCGACGGGATCGACGATCCACCGCACGTCGGACGCGCCCGGCGCCTCGCCGCCCTCCTCGCCCAGGAACCGGTCGTCCGGACGGACCGCCAGGACGCGCTCGCGGATCAGCTCCTCCGACGCCTTGTCCAGGATGGTGACGACGTCGGTGGGGCTGGACTTGGTCTCGACGTCCTCCGACATCGTGGGCCGCTTGGCCAGGAGCATGTCCCCGGCCTCGCGGGCGACGTCCTCGGCCAGCCGCAGGAAGTCGGTCATCAGGCCACCGAGTCCGGGCGCTTCCACTCCTCGCCGAGCACGTGCTGGGCGAGGAAGGCCAGCACGGTCTCGTACCAGGCGACGATGTTGCCCGGCTTGAGGATCCAGTGGTTCTCGTCGGGGAAGTACAGGAACTTCGACTCGACGTCGGTGCGCTGCAGGTCCCACCACAGGCGCAGGGACTCGCCGATCGGCACCCGGTAGTCCTTGTCGCCGTGGATGACGAGCATCGGGGTGGTGATCTTGCCGAGCGCCAGGTGCGGGGAGAGCTGGTTGTAGCGCTCCGAGCCGGGCTCGCCGAACTCGCGCTGCCAGTACAGGGAGGAGTCGGTGGTGCCGGCGAACTGGTCGAGGTTCCACAGCGCGGCGTGGGTGACGATGGCCTGGTAGCGGTCGGTGTGCCCGGCCAGCCAGTTGGCCATGTAGCCGCCGAACGAGCCGCCCATCGCGGCCACGCGCTCGTTGTCGATGTCGTCCCTGGCCAGGGCGACGTCCACGATGGCGTCGAGGTCGGCCTGGGTGCGGGGGCCCCAGGCGCCCCAGCCGCGGTCGATCATCTCCTGGCCGTAGCCGGTGGACAGGCAGGGGTCGGGCATGAGGACGGCGTACCCGCGCTGCGCCATGATCCACGACTGCCAGCGCCACTGCCAGTCGTTCCAGGACGCGACCGGGCCGCCGTGGATCCACAGCAGGAACGGCGCCGGGTTGTCGGCCGAGGCGCCCTCGGGCAGCACGAGCCAGCCGCGCACGGTCGCGCCGTCGTCGGCGGTGGCCGAGATCTCCGTCAGCGTGCCCGGCACCTCGGGGCGCGGGGCCGGCGAGGGCAGGTCGGCGATCTCGCCGGTGGCCGCGTCGATCCTGGCCGGGGCGGGAGCGAGGGCGATGTTGCTGCGCAGGGCGTAGACGTACGCGCCGTCGGCGCTCGCGTTGATCCCGAGGTAGGCGGCGTCGTCGCCGGTGAGCCTGGTGTGCTCGCCGTCCAGCGGGACGTGGAAGACCGGGCGGCGGCCCTGGTGGTCGGCGACGAGGTAGAGGGCCGAGGAGTCGGGGGCCCAGGCGAGGTCCATCGGGAACAGGTCGGGCGCGTAGGCCCGGCCCTCGCCGCCGGCCAGGTCGGCGATCCACAGCTCAACCCGGACGGAGACGTCCGTGCTCGTGATGCGCTCGCGCGCGCAGGCCACCCGCGTGCCGTCGGGCGAGACGGCGATCGGGCCGCCGAAGTCGTGCGTCTCGTCGGTGAGCAGGGTGCGCCGCCGGCCGGTGGCCACGTCGATGGCGACCAGGTCCGTACGGCTGTCGCCGCCGGACAGGTACCTGCGCCAGGTGACGATCACGGTGGAGCCGTCGGGGGTGAGCTCGAAGGCGGCGTCGCGCAGCGCCTCGCCCGCGTCGGGGGTCAGCTCGCGCACGTCCTCCAGGCGGTCGGCGCCGAGCCGGCCGGTGAACAGGCGGGTGCGGGCCGGGCCGAGGTCGTGGTCCCAGTAGCGGACCGGGTAGCCCTCGTGCAGGATCGCGCTGGTCCCGGCGTCCTTGCGGGCCTTGCGCCGCTCGTCCTCGGTCGACTCGTCGCCGTCGAACACGTCGGAGGCGAACACCACCACGTCGCCCGCCGTGCGCGCGGCGCCGATGCCGCCGGGGCGGGTGGCGATCTGGCGGGCCTCGCCGCCGGCGCGCGGCAGCAGCCACAGCGCGGGCACCTCGTCGGTCGCGTCCTTGACGGTGGTGTCGGGGCGTGCGGAGGTGAACAGCACGTCCCCGGCGTCGGTGAAGACGGCGGCCGTCTCGCCCTTGGCGGAACGGGTCAGACGGTACGGCTCACCGTCGAGGGGGATCGCCCAGAGCGCGGTGCCGTACGACTTGCCGTCGGGATTGAGGGCCTGCACGGCCGAGATCAGACGGGAGCCGTCAGGCGAGAGCTTCAGGGAGAGGACCCGGGGAATGGCCACATAGTCACGAATGTCATCGAATGCGCTCACTCGATCGAACCTACCTGGTCACCGGCGCTCCGCGGGCGACGCCGCGCTCCGCTCCCCCTCGTGCTCCCTCCGGCCGGACCGCCCGCTCTCCTGACTAGGCTTGACACGTGGCTGATTACGACGCTCTGCTCGTCCTGTCGTTCGGCGGCCCCGAAGGGCCCGACGACGTGCTGCCGTTCCTGGAGAACGTCGTGCGGGGGCGCGGCGTGCCGCGCGAGCGGCTGCTCGCGGTGGCCGAGCACTACCAGGGCTTCGGCGGCGTCAGCCCGATCAACCAGCAGAACCGCGAGCTGGTCGAGGCGCTGGGCCCGGTCGCGGGCGTGCCGGTCTATTGGGGCAACCGCAACTGGCACCCCTTCGGCGAGGACACCGTGCGACGGATGGCGTCCGACGGCGTGCGCCGGGCCGCCGTCTTCGCCACCTCGGCGTTCGCCGGATATTCGAGCTGCCGCCAGTACTACGAGGACATCGCCAGGATCTCTGTCGAGGGCGGCCCCGAGCTGATCAAGATGCGGCACTTCGGCGACCATCCGGGGTTCGTCGCGGCGATGGCCGACCACACGCGCCAGGCGCTGGAGCGGCTCGGCCGCGATGACGCCCGGCTGGTGTTCACCGCCCACAGCATCCCGGTCTCGATGGCCGAGACCGCCGGCCCCTCGGGCGGCCTGTACGAGTCCCAGCTCCGCCGCAGCGCCGAGCTGGTCAACCAGGCGCTGGGCCGCGACGAGCCGTGGCACCTGGTGTGGCAGTCGCGCAGCGGCCCCCCGCAGGTGCCGTGGCTGGAGCCCGACGTGTGCGACTTCCTGCGCAAGACGGACGCCGGCTCGGTCGTGCTGGTGCCGATCGGGTTCGTCTCCGACCACATGGAGGTCGTCTACGACCTCGACACCGAGGCCCGGCAGGTGGCCGCCGAGCTCGGCCTGCCGATGGAGCGCGCGGCGACGGCCGGCACCCATCCGGCGTTCGTGCGCATGGTCAGGGAGCTGATGGACGAGCCGGAGCCCGTCGCGTGCGCGCTCACCTGCTGCCCGCGTCCGGTCCGGCCCGGCGGCCGGCCTCAGGCGTAGGTGCGGGCGTACGCCTCGGCGATGCTCATGACCTTGTTCACGTAGTCCCACGAGTGGTTGTAGAACCAGATCGACTTGCGCAGCTTGGCGCCGCCCTTGCCCGCGCCGTTGGCGCACAGGTAGTTGGCGGCGCCGGGCACCGCGTCGTAGGGGCTCCAGATGTCGGCCTTGCCGTCGCCGTCGCCGTCCACGCCGTAGTGCTTCCAGGTGGCGGGCATGAACTGCATCGGGCCCAGGGCGCCCGCGCTGGAGGGGCCGTTGTTGCGGCCGTGGCTGCTCTCGACCTGGCCGATGGCCGCCAGCACCGTCCAGGACAGGCCGGGGCAGCGGGTGGCGGCGGCCTTGTAGAGGTCGAGGTAGCTGTTCGGGCGGCCGACGGTGACCGGCTGCTGCTGCTGTTGTTGTTGCGGCTGTTGCTGTTGCTGCTGGGGGCGGCTGGCCGCGTCGAGCACGACGACCTGCGCGCCCTTGCCGAGCAGCCGGCGTACCCCGGCCTCGCCGATCGTGCCCGGCTTGCCGTGCAGCAGCACCGCGACGCCCTTCGCGAAGCCGAGCGACCGGCCCACCTCCGCGCTGACCAGGCCGTCCACGCCGGAGAGCCCGAGCGTGGCCGAGGCCGCGACCCGGAGCCTCGGGCCGCCGTCCACCTGGTACATCGCGCCGAGGATCATGCCGTACCTGCGCGTCGTGCCGGCCTCGGCGACCAGCTCGCCCCTGGCCAGCGCGCTCCAGACGGCGGGCTGGTCGGCGACGGGCTGGGGCGTCCAGGAGCGGAAGTCGGCGGGGTCGACGGCCAGCAGGTTCAGCGACGTGCCGGCGATCTTGACCGCGCCCGCGTCCACGACGGCGGCCTTCTGCACGTGCTTGAGCGCGCCCAGAGCGAGCCGGGTCCGCCGGGACACCGTGGCGGGCGCGATCGCCAGCACGCGCGGCGGCGTCACGGTGACGCCCGGCCCGCCCTGGCCGAAATCCTTGACCGGCGCCGTCGTGGGTACGAGCTGGTCGAGGCGGGGAGCGGCCTCCGGAACCACGCGGGTGATCGGCCTGCGCACCGGCTCCTGGGCCGTTCTGACCAGGTCATCGCCCATGAGCATGACGACTCCTCCGGCCGCGGCGGTGACCACGAGCACGCCGAGGACCATGAGCAGGACCGCGCGGAGAGAGGGAAGACCGGACATCAGGCACACGTTAACCCACTCACCGGAAATATCACTTGCCTTCCGGACAGACGGTGCGCCATCGTGGGGTCGCTAAGTAAGGGGGAAACAGCGTGGTCGGGCCTTACCGGGGGTTGTTCAAAGGGCCCGGCGTCAAAGGATTCGTGCTGGCCGGATTCGTCGGCCGGATGCCGATGTCCATGCTCGGCATCGGCGTCGTGCTGCTGATCTCCACCGTCACCGGCTCCTTCGCCACCGCGGGCGCGGTCGGCGCCACCACCAACGTGGCCTTCGCGATCGCCGCGCCGCTGTCGGGGCGGCTGGTGGACAGGTTCGGCCAGAACCGGGTGATCGTGCCCTTCTCCCTGATCAACGCGCTGGCGATGGCCGCGCTGATGCTCAGCGCCGCGTTCGGCCTGCCCGAGTGGACCCTGTACGCCTCCGGCCTGCTGATCGGCGCGTCCTCGCTGTCCATCGGGTCGATGGTGCGGGCCCGCTGGTCCACCATCCACGGCGGCACGGGGACGCTGCACACCGCCTTCGCCTTCGAGTCCGTGGCCGACGAGGTGGTCTTCGTCACCGGGCCGGCGATCGTCACGGTGCTGGCCACGGCGGTCAACCCGTACGCGGGGCTGGTGGTGGCGGTGGTGTGCATGCTCGGCGGCTGCCTGGCCCTGGCCGCCCAACGGCGTACGCAGCCCCCCGTGCAGCCGGTCAGGACGGCCGGCGGCACGCCCATCCTGATCCCCGGCATCGCCCTGCTGTCGTGCGTCTACCTCGGGCTCGGCGCGGTGTTCGGCTCGGTGGACCTGATCACGGTCGCCTTCGCCGAGGAGCACGGCGTGAAGGGCGCCGCCGGGTTCCTGCTGGCCGCGTTCGCGGGCGGGTCGATGGTGTCGGGGCTGTGGTTCGGCTCGCGGGAGTGGCGGATCTCGTTGCGCGCCCGGTTCGTCCGCGCGCTGGGCGTGTTCGTGGTGGGCCTGCTGCCGATCATGTTCGTGGACGACGCGTGGGTCATGGCGGCGGCGGCGTTCGTGGCCGGTTTCGCCATCTCGCCGACGCTCATCACGGGGTTCTCGCTCACCGAGCGGCTGGTGCCGCCGTCCCTGCTCACCGAGGGCATGGCGTGGATCTCCACCTCCATCGGGTTCGGCGTGGCGATCGGCGCGTGGGCGGGCGGGCGGCTCACCGACGCGTTCGGCGCGTCCGACGCGTACGGGTTCGCGGTGGGGTCGGCGCTGCTGGCGGCGGTCGTGGGCATCGGAGGTTCGGGTTTGCTGAGACTTCCGGACGCGTCTTCACCTCTGAAGAGCTGATCCGCTACCGTCGGGAGTTATCCCTCGCAACACCCATCACACCGGAAGCTTTGCTATGTCCCGACAAATCTCTTCACTTCTAGCTATCGCGGCAGTTTGCGTCACCCTGGCTCCCGCGCCCGCGTTCGCCCAGACGCCGAAGAAGGCCGAGGTCGATTGCGAGCAGGTCAAGTGCATCGCGCTGACCTTCGACGACGGGCCCGGCCAGTACGCGGGCACTCTGCTCGACACCCTCAAGAAGTCCGGCGCCAAGGCGACGTTCTTCCTGGAGGGCCAGTACGTGAACAGCCGTCCGGCCTTCGTCAAGCGCATGGTCGCCGAGGGCCACGAGGTGGGCAACCACAGCTACAGGCACCCCGACTTCACCAAGATCGACGCCGGGGTCATCAGGACCGAGATCAAGAAGACCCAGGACGCGGTCAAGAAGGCGGCGGGCGTCGAGCCCAAGCTGCTGCGCCCGCCGTACGGGCTGGCCGACATCCAGGTGTCGGACGTCGCGACCGAGTTCGGCATGCCCATGATCCTGTGGACGGCCGGCTCGCACGACTGGGACACCAAGAACGTCGAGGCCATCAAGAAGAAGACCCTCGAGGTGGCCGAGCGCGACGGCATCATCCTCATGCACGACTGGGTCAAGCAGACCGTGGACGCCATGCCCGCGATCATCAAGTCGCTGCAGGCCAAGGGGTACCAGCTGGTCACGGTCTCCGACGTGATCAAGCAGCAGAACCTGCAGCCCGGTCAGATTTTCCCGGTTCCCGAAGGCTGGGAGAAGTGAGTATCGTTCACGTTTAATCGGAACGACGCTCGGAGGGGCGCCTCATGGTCTTCACTAACTGGGCCGGGAACCAGACGGGCGCCCCTGCCGAGGTGCGTACCCCTGCGAGCGTGGCGGACGTCGTCCAGGCCGTGCGGGACGCCTCGGCCGCCGGGCGCCGCCTGCGCATGGTCGGCACGGGCCACTCCTTCACCGGGGTGGCCCTCACCGACGGGATCATGCTCCGCCCCGAGGGGCTGAGCGGCATCAGGTCCGCCGGCGAGGACCGCGTCACGGTGCTGGCCGGCACGCCGCTCAAGGTGCTGAACGAGCTGCTCGACCAGCGCGGGCTGGCCCTGGCCAACATGGGCGACATCACCGAGCAGACCGTCGCCGGCGCGATCCAGACCGGCACCCACGGCACCGGCCGCGACAGCGGCGGCCTGGCCGACCAGGTCACCGAGCTGGAGCTGGTGCTCGCCGACGGCTCGGTCGTCACGGCCGTGCCCGGCGAGGACCTGTTCGACGCGGCCCGGGTCGGCCTCGGGGCGCTGGGCGTGCTGACGGCCGTGACGTTCCGGGTGGAGCCCGCGTTCCTGCTGCGCAACCGGCGGCGCAGGATGACGCTCACCGACATCCTCGCCTCGCTCGACTCGCTGACCTCGGCCAACGAGCACCTCGACTTCTTCTGGCTGCCGCACACCGACGCCTGCCTGGTCAAGACCAACAACAGGGACGCGGGCCCGGCCAGGCCGCCGAGCCCGTTCAAGCACTGGCTGGACAACGTGTTCCTGGAGAACACGATCTTCGGCGCCGCCTGCGCCGTCGGCGGGCGGCGTCCGGCGCTGATCCCGCGGATCAACGCGATCAGCGCGGCCGCGCTGGGCGACTCGGAGGCGGTGGACACTTCGTACAAGGTGTTCACGGCCCGCCGCGACGTGCGGTTCCTGGAGATGGAGTACGCCGTGCCGCGCGAGCACCTGGCCCAGGCGCTGCGCGAGACCCGCGACCTGATCGACAGGATGGACTGGAAGATCACCTTCCCCGTCGAGGTCCGCGTCACGCCGCCCAGCGACGCCTGGCTGTCCACCGCGTACGGCCGCGACTCGGCCTACGTCGCCTGCCACATCTACCGGCCCACGCCCAACCCCGCCTACTTCGAGGGCGTGGAGGAGATCATGAACCGGCTGGACGGCCGGCCGCACTGGGGCAAGATGCACACCCGGGACGCCGCGTACCTGCGCAAGGTCTACCCCCGCTTCGACGACTTCGTCGCGCTGCGCGACCGGCTGGACCCGCGCCGGGTGTTCACCAACGACTACCTCGACGTGGTGCTCGGCTAGCGCCCCTCCTGCTGCACGGGCGGCTCGTCGGGCTGGGTCGTGGCCGGCGGCGCGCTGGACTGCTGCTCGCCCGGGTCGGGACGCTCCTGCTCCTCCTCGCCGGGCCCGGGCGTCTCGGGAACGGGCTCGACCGTGTCCGTGGGCGTGGGCGTCGGCGTGCTGCTCGGACTCGGCTCGCCGGTCACGGACGGCGGCGGCGTGCGCGGCGTGTCCGTGGGCGTCGGGGTGGGGGTCGGGGTCGGCGACTGCGTCACGCCGGTCGGCCGGTCGTCGCGGTCCTGGCGGTCGCGCCCCTGATCCTGGACGGGAGCGCGCTGCTGCTCCTTCACCGGCGTCTGCCCGCCGGTGACCCGCTCGTGCAGCGTCCGGTGGTCGAGGGCCTGGAAGGCGAGGATGCCGCCCATGCTGACCGCGAACACCAGCGCGGCCGCGACCGCCATCTTCAGCCACGGCAGCCCCCTGCGCCCGGCGGGCACGGCGACCGGCATGACCAGCGTGTCGTGCCCCTGGTCGCCGCCTCCCTGGACGGCGTGCGCGGCCGTCGGCTCGCCGGCCCGGCGCACGGCGGTCTCCTTGCCCGCGGCCGGGGTGGCGTTCGCGGCGGCGGCGAGCAGGCCCTGCCCCTCCTCCTGCTCCTCGCGCCACGCGGACAGCGTGTGCTGCTTGACCCGGTCGCCGGTGCGCTTGAGATAGTGCGTATAGACGGCGCTGGCCACCGTGCTCGCGATGCTGACCACGGCGGCGCCGATCACGGTGCCCGCCACCCCCAGGTAGGAGGCGGCCACCGCGGCGGTGACGGCGGCGAGGGCGCTCCCGAGGATCTGTGGCACGCTCAGCTCGAACTTCCGCTGCTCGCCGGTCATCCCCCGGATCAGTCCCCTCTGGTCATGCGTTCGGTAAAGAGCTTCCTCGTGAATAGACGCGAGCGCGTGTCCCGTTGTTCCTGTGACCTGCGCGACAGGCATCCTCGTAACTCGTGCCCCGACGATTCGGCCTACCCTCCGTCTACCTCGCCGCGGCCGTGGCGACGGCCGCGACGACCGCTGTCCCTCTCGCCATGACGCCCGCCTCCGGACTCGCCCTGCGCCCCTCGGCCTCCGAGCCCACCCGGCCCTACATCGTCACCGCCCGCAGCCGCGCGGACGCCCGGGACCTCGTCGCGGAGGTGAGATGGCGGGTACGGCGTTACTACACCGAGGCCCTGCCGGGTTTCGCCACCTTCCTCACCGTCGGCGAGCTGGCCGAGCTCAGATCCGACCGCCGAGTCCTGGCCGTCGAGCCCGACCGCGAGATCCACGCCATGCCCGCCGACGCGCCCGCCCCCGCCGAGGCCGCCGCCGACACGGACGCCGGCACGGGCGCGGGCACGACCGTGTATGTCGTGGACAGCGGCGTCGACGTCACCCGGGCCGAGTTCGGCGACCGGGCCTGGCGCGCCTTCGACGCCACCGGCGGCACCGGGCGCGACTGCGGCGGGCACGGCACGCGCGTGGCCAGGGCCGTCGCCTCGCGGGCGCCGGAGGCCCGGATCGGGTCGGTGCGGGTGCTCGGCTGCGCGGGGTCGGGCTCGCTGGCCGACGTGCTGGCGGGGCTCGACTGGATCCGGCGGCACGCGCGCGGCCCGTCCGTCGTCACGCTCGCCGCCGACGGGGCCGACTCGCCCGCGCTCGGCGCCGCCGTACGGTCGCTGGTGCGCTCGGGGGTGTTCGTCGTGGGCGCGGCCGACGCGAGCTGGTGCCAGGTCGCCTCCGGCGGGCAGGCGTTCTCGGCGGGCGCGCCGTACCTCGCCGCCGATGCGGCACGTCTTCTCGAACGCCGTCCCGACGCCGGTCCCTCCCTTGTCGCGAGTTCGCTGAAGTGCACAACAGCACGCGCCGCGATTCGCCAGAATCCGTCGAGGAGCTCTAACCTCCTCATGCACAGCGGCGGGCACTAGACGAAATGGAATCCACAAATGTGACCGGCGTCACATCGCCCCCGGGGCTTCCCAGGAAGGCGATGTTCGGACATGCCGGGTACGGTGCTGGCAGGCAACCGGCACACGCGAGAGACTCAAGGGTCCGGGGGAAGAATGGCGACGCTGACGAAGGGACTCGCATGCAGGAGCTCCGACTCGTCGCGGTGAGTGAGGACGGCACCTATCTCGTGCTGGCTACTGCCGGGCGGGGTACGCGCTTCACCCTTCCCGTGGACGACCGGCTCCGTGCTGCCGTCCGCGGCAACTTCTCCCGTCTCGGCCAGTACGAGATCGAAGTGGAGAGCCCGTTGCGCCCCAAGGAGATCCAGGCACGCATCCGCGCCGGAGAGACAGCGGAAGAGATCGCCGCGACCGCCGGGATCCCGGTCGAACGAGTCCGCTGGTTCGAGGGCCCGGTGCTGCAGGAGCGGGAGTACGTCGCCCAGCAGGCGCAACGTGTCGCCGTCCGCATGCCCGGGGAGACCGCTCCCGGTCCCACCCTCGGCGAGCTGGTGGCCGAGCGGCTGACCAGGCGCGGCGTGCCCACCGACGAGATCGACTGGGATTCGGCCAAGCGCGACGACGGCCTGTGGCGGGTCAAGCTCGGCTACGTCTGGAACGGTCACACGCGCCACGCCGAATGGCTCTTCGACCCGCGCAAGCGCCACGTCTCCCCGCACGACGACGAGGCCATGCGCCTGTCGTCGGCCGACTTCGATCCGGATCCCGCCGTGGTGGAGGACACCACGGTCACGCCGTTCGCGCCGCGGGTGGCCAAGCTGCAGCCGGTGCCGCCGCTCTCCTCCGACCCGCTGCCCTTCCCCTCGGTCGTGCGCCGCGAGCCGGAGGAGCCGGCCGTCGGCTACACCCCGCCGCCCAGGCCCGCCGACACCGGCGGCTACGGCCGCGGTCCCGACCTGCCCGGGCGTGACCTCGCGGGACGCGACGTGCCTTTCGACCGGCCGTCCCCGGGGCGGGAGAGCGCGTCGGACAACTCGTCGTCCCTGCCCGACACCACCCGCGCCCCCTTCCGGGGCGAGGGCTTCCACCCGGACCCGTCCCGCGCCGAGGGTCCCCGCGGAGAGCGTGGGGAGGGCCAGCGCGGGGAGACCGCGGGCCGCGAGACCGGCTTCGGCCGTTCCACGGACGCCTCCGCCCGCCGCGGCGGCACGTCACCGTGGCTGCCCGACTTCGGCTCGGGCCGCTCGGGCGAGCGCGACGACTCCATCTACGCGCCCGCCACGCCGCCCTCCCGCCCGCTCACCTCCCACCCGTCGCCCGCCGAACCGCCCGCCGAACCGGCGGCGTCCACTCAGCCACCCGCGACCCCGGACTTCCGCACGCAACCCCCCGCGACCTCGGACTTCCGTGCACAGCCATCCGCGACTCCGGACTTCCGCACGCAACCTTCCGCAACCTCGGACTTCCGCACGCAACCGCCTGCGACCCCGGCACCCGGCACGCAGCCGCCGGTCACGCCGTCGCTGGATGGGCAACCGTCGGTCACCCCGTCGCCGGGTGCGCAGCCGCCCGCCGCTTCGGAGGCCGGCGTCCAGTCGTCCGCCACTCCTGAGGCCGCCACCCCGTCGCCCGCCGCTCCGGAGTCTCTCGGCCGGCAGGCGGCGGTGTCCGCTCCCGAGGTCTCCGCGACGTCGGCGGCTCCTGAGGACCTGCCGACGTCGGCGGCTCCTGAGGTTTTGCCGACGTCGGCCGCTCCTGAGGGCCCGGCGGCGCGGCCGGCCGAGCAGCCGTCCTCGCCGACGGCCGGTGGCGAGCCCACCGTCCAGCCCGACGCTTCCGTCCCGGCCCCGGCCGCCGCCTCGACCGCTGCGGTCCAGACGCCCGACGCCGCGACGCCCGTCCAGCCGGAGCCTGTCCAGCCGCAGTCCCCGGCCGCCTCCACGGCGGAGACCTCCGCCACGACCGATGTGCGGCGGGAAACCATCGCCACACCCGACGTGCAGTCGGAGACCGCGGCCACCACGGAGGCCCAGCCGACAAGCACGGCCGTGGATGCTCAGCTCTCCACGACGCCGGAGGCCGACACCACGCCCGTCTCCACCGCGACCGAGACCGACGCCACCGGTTCTCCCGCGCCCGAAGACGCCGCCATCACCTCCGACACCGGCAGTGCCCAGGCCACCACGCCCGAGGCAGGCGACTCCACCGCGCCCTCGCCGGACGCGTCGACAGCCGGTGCGACGGACGTCCCGGACGCCGCGGCGGAGGTTTCCTCCGCCACCGCACCCGCCGAAACGCCCGCGGTGGTCACCACCGACTCCGCGCCTGCCCTGAGCGAGAAGCCCGCCACCACTGAGGCGCCCGCCTCGGACGCGCCGACCGCCGCGGAGCCCGCGCCCAAGACGTCCGAGTCCCCCGCGCCCGAATCCACCGAGCCGGAGGACGCGGCGACCGCAGCGCAGGCGCAGGCCACCGAACCACAGGCGACCACCGACAGCGCACCGACCGCCGCACCGGCGACCACGGCAGCCGCCGAGGCAGACGCCACGGCCCAGTCCGGTACGTCCGGTCCGGAGAAGTCGGCCGCCACAGCGGCCCAGGCCGAGACGGCGACGCCGGACGCACCGGCCACCGAGACGTCTGCCACCCAGGACGCACCGGCCGCCGACACCTCGCAGGACGTGCCGGCCGACGCGACCGCTCAGGAGTCCTCGGCCGCTCCGGAGACGGCTACGGAGGAGTCCCCGGATGCCGAGCCGGAGCGCCCGGCGACGGCACCGGAGCCCGCCGCCCAGGACGACGCGACCGCTCAGGACGCGACCGTGCCGGAGGCGTCCGAGGAGGTGGCCGAGAAGGTCGAGGTGGCCGAGAAGAAGGCGCCCGCGCCCAGGCCCAAGCCGGGCCCCGGCGCACCCAAGGGCACCCCGCCGGTCCCGGCCGCGCGTCCCGGCAAGGACGATGCCAAGGGCCCCGGCAAGGACGACGTCCCGGTGCCCTCTCCGCCGCCCGCTCCGGCCGCTCGTCAGGCGCGCAAGAATGCGCGCGGCCGCCGAGCCTCCGTACCGACGTGGGACGAGATCATGTTCGGCGCCCGCCGCCAGGACTGACCCGCCCCTACCAGGGACACCATCAGCGACCACAGGCCGCGCCCACCTCGACAGGAGGGCGCGGCCTCGGTCGTTCAGGAACCGCATGGCCGGATGGTCCGGCGGAGGCGTTCAGTTCTGTGGCGGGACAGTGTGGGGCTGCACGAACGGGGCCAGCCACTCCGGCGTCACCTCGGCGGGAAACGCCGCCCCCTGAGCCTCCGAGACGTCCAGCGCGTCGTAGCCGCCCTTGCCCGCCCCGACCCCCGCGATCAGCGTCAGCACCCCGGCCCGTCGCTGGAACCAGGTCTGGCGCAGCCGCCAGCCCACCACGGCCCGGCGTTCGATCACGGCCTCGGCGCGGCGCAACGACCCCGACCGGACCACCAGCCGGGCGCCGTCGTAGCCGTGCCCCAGGGAGGCGTACCGGTCGAGGCCCAGGAACACCCCAGCGCCCGCCAGGAGCAACGCCAGGACCGTCAGGATCCACCAGAGCATCATTCCTGTGGCCCACGCCCCGGCGGCGCTCAGCGTGGCCAGGAGGAGCCACGGGAAGACCGCCCGGAACAGGCGGCGGTTGCGGGCGACGGGCGGATGGGCGCGCAGGGTGGAGCGGAAGGGGCCCACGGCGTCGGCGGTTACGCCGACGGCGACCTGGCGCGGCACGTCCGGCAGGAGCTGCCCGCGCGTCTCGGAGTCGCCGAGCCCGGTCACGATCGCCCAGACGCGTACGACCCCGGCCAGGCGTTCGGCCAGACCGTCGACGATCTCGTAACCGCGCACCCGTCGGGACTCCAGCGACACGCTGCGCCGGTTGATCAGCCCGCGCTCGGCCACGAGGTAGCCGTCGCGGCGGGTGAGCCTGAAGTCCCAGTTGAAGACCGCGTACATCACTCCGCCGACGAACGGCATGGCGAGGACCAGCAGCAGCGCCACGACGAGCAGCAGGTAGGGGTGCTCCCACAGCCACTCCCCCGCGTTCCAGGCGGCGTCCTGGCCGAACCCCAGGTCGTCGCCCCACTGGAAGGCCAGCCCCACCGCGCCGCCGGCCAGCGCGAACGGCGTGAGCAGGTACGCCCCGGACAGCGGCCCGTACAGGAGCCACCGGCGCGGGACGGCGATGATCGGCCGGTCCACGGGGGCGGGGCCGGGCCCGGGGATGTGCTCGGCCGCCCTGACCTGGACGGCGCGGCGCAGCAGCACCGCCTTGAGGCGTTCGGCCTCGGCCAGCGTGACGCCGTCGAGTGCGGCCTCCTCGTCGTCGCCGCTCGCGCCCGTGTCGACCTTGAGCACGGCGAGCCCGAGAATCCGGTGCATGGGCGGGGTGGACACGTCGACGCCGCGCACCCGTTCCAGCGGGATGGTCCGGATCGAGCGGCTGATGAGCGACCGCTTGGTCTCCAGGCGGTCGCCGACGATCTCGTACGTGAAGGTGGCCCAGCGGATGACCGCGAACACGACGGTGCCGACCACGCCGAACGCCGCCCACGCGTAGGACCTGGCCGAGAAGCCGCCCACGAACAGCACGCCGACCAGGGGCAGCAGCAGCGAGGGCAGCATGCGTACCGGGTCGATGAGCAGCACCTTCGGGCTCAGCCGCCGCGGCGCGGGGGGAGGGGGCGGGGGAGGGGGCGGAGAGGGCGGTGGTGGTGGCGGCTGGGTCACGTGGCGTCGTCCCTGAGCTCTTCGGCGCGGTGGGCGAGCCGTTCGGCGAGCCCGGCCGCCACCTCGAAGTCGAGGCCCTTGATCGTGGACGAGCCCGCGTGGGAGGCGGTGCGGATCTCCAGCGTGGCCAGGCCGAGCAGCCGTTCCATCCACCCCTGGCCCTTGTCGACCGTCTGGATGCGGCTCACCGGCACGAACACCCACTCCCTGGTCAGGAACCCCGACCTGGCGTAGACGACGTCGCCCGACAACTCCCAGCGATGGACGGCGTACCGGATGAACGGCTCCGCCGCCAGGAACGGCGTCAGCACGACCCCGACCACCAGCGGCAACAGCCACGAACGCGCGGCGAACCAGGACGGGACCCACGCCCACCCGCTGCCGCCCACCCACCCGGCCACCACGGCCGAACCGCCCACGAAGAACACGAACCCGATCGCCGCCTGCAGCAACCACAGACGGCGAGCCTTGGGCGAGACGCGGTGCGCGGGGTCACGCAGTGGGCCTTTTGACGTCACAAGACCCAGCTTAGGGCGCACGCCCCGAAAGACGATCTGACCCCGACCTTCAAAGATCACCCCCACCCCCGCACGACCGCCAGGGGCGCCCACGAAAGCAACCACCAACGGCGCCCCACAGTCAGCGCCAGCCGGCCCCCGCGTACCGGCAGCCCGCAGAGGCCCGGAGTCCAAGCGCCGGCGGACGGGCGATGGCCGGGTGCCGAGGCCCTGGGGTCGGGGCCAGGGGACGTGAATCTGAGAGCAGCGTGAGGCCGGACTGTGGCTTGGGCTCCCGCTGTTCGGGGGCCTCGGGAGCGCAGGGGGCCCGCACCCGCTGGGAGCACGGGGGCTCAGGCTGTTCGGAGGGTTATAGGACAGAGCCCCAAAGGGGGTCCGGCCCGGCCGAAGGGCGCAAACGCCTGTCACGACGGCAGCGCGCAAGACTCCGCATGCCCCGCGCGGCGGCAGGTAAAGATCGGACGGGCGGAGCGGCGTGTCGGACGGCCGGCCGGGCGCGGCGGGTGCATGCTCGGTGGCGGCCGGCCGCAGGCTGTCGAGCTGGGCCACGTCGGCGGCGCCACGTTCGTGCCATCCAGGCCCGGCGGCGCGTTACCGCACCACGCGCGAAACGCCCTCACGAAGCGTGGCAGCCGCCGTCCACCCCCAAGCCGCACAAACGTGGGCAGGCGCCGTCCGCCACGCAAGGCACAGAAACTCGAGCAGCCGCCTTCCGCCCCGCGAGGCACAGAAACGTGGGCAGCCGCCTTCCGCCCCGCGAGGCACAGAAACGTGGGCAGCCGCTGTCCGCATGTGCGAGCACATCTGCCTCGTTCGGCGCATCTGAATTTTGCGTGTTGGGCGCCGTCCGAAACCATGCCCGTTTTGTCCTGTCAGCTCGCACGCCACGACCGCGCCGCGCGCCCCCGGGAACGGGCAGGCCAGGAAGGTCATCGGATCGTCACCCCCGAACCTCCGCCGACGCCGTCCCTGTGGCCAACTTCACCCCACAGATCACCGCATTCTGGCCGGTTTCGGCTCCTTTACCGACGACCGACCATCGGGAAACGGTCTGCGCACCGCCGAGAGCCGCGTAGCATCATCCGGCATGGGGCTGTGTAACACGGCATCACGTGTGAGGCGGGCCGCTGTCAGTGTGACAGTGGTGGCTTTCGCGCTCACCCTGTCAGGTTGCGCCGCCCTGGGCATCGGAAGATCCCAGGCCAAGGAGATCGCGGAGATCAACGTCTCGAGCCCCGAGTTGCGCGACGGCATGCCACTGCCGAGCGAGTTCTCCTGCCGAGGCCGCCAGGGCAGCCCGCCGCTGCGCTGGTCCAGCGAACCCTTGCCGAAGGCGAAGTCGATCGCGATCGTGGTCGATTCCCATACTCCCTCCGAATCGGCCGTCCACTGGGTGCTCTACAACATCCCGGCGACCACGACCGAGCTGGGGCCGGGTGCCGCCGAGAGTCCGCCAGAGGGCTCCGGCCAGGCCAAGGTGACCAGTGGGAAGGCGGGCTACGAACCGCCCTGCAACACTCCGGGCAGCTACCGGTTCACCGTCTACACGCTGAACGACAAGGTCCAGGCGAAGGAGGGCGGCCTCCCCGAGATCTTGAAGGAGATCGCCGACCACACGATCGCCCGGGGCCGGCTGACGGCGGTGAACATCCAGTGACAGGGCGATCACCGCAGGTAGACCGGATGGACCAATTCTTTGCGTAGGGTGTGACAACTCTCATAGTGGTCCGACAGAATCAGATCCAATTGTTAGGCATTGGTGATCAAAGGGGGCAGATCGCGTCGATGGCCGCGCGATCTCACCGATGCCACAGGGAGGCCATGGCTTTGAGGGTGGTGCAATGATCGCGGTCGTCGTGAGCTTGGTCGCTGTCGTGCTCCTCGTGCTCGTCGTCGTGGCACTGGGCATGCGTTCCATGAACCGCCGGGAGAGCTCTCTCCCTCCGGAACGGCTGAAAGAGATGGCCGAGAAGGAGGAGATGACGCACGCCCGGTCCACCGACGAGTTCGCCGCGCACGAACCGCGCATGAACAACTTCAGCCCGGACTTCTCCCCGATCGACGAGGTGAAGCAGAAGCCCGTGCGCACCGGCCAGCGTGGCAGGCGTGGCGTCGACGAGTGGGGCAACCCCACCACCGACCACGAGGACGAGGAGTTCTGGGCGAACATCCGCAGCGACGCCGAGGAGGGCGGTTTCGGCGCCGGCGGCACCGTGGCGGCCAGGAAGGGCGCGTCCCGTCCCGTCGAGCGCGAGCAGCCCGCCGAGCGCCGTGAGCGTCCCGCGAAGCCCAAGCCCGTGGCCGCCGCCGCCGACCCCAACGCCGCGACCGTCCAGGCCCCGCTGCCCCAGCGCCAGCCTGCCGCCGCCGCCGCGGCCAACCTCGCCGACCTGGTGGAGCCCGCCAAGCGGCCCACCCCCTCCGCCTCCGACATGGCCGACCAGCGCACGGTGACGTTCGCGGCGCCCACTCCCGACGTTCTCAGCCTCCTCGGCGGCGGCGCCCAGCCCGTCGTGCCGGCCTCGCGTCCCGAGCCCCTGCCCGCGAGCGGCGCCCACCCGGCCGTCCCGGCAGCGGGCGGCGGCGGCTCGTTCCCCGCCTACCCGGCCGCCGGCGGCGGGTCCTACGCGGGCGTCACCTCCAGCGGGTCCTTCCCGGTCGCGCCGGTCGCGCCGATCCACGGCGCGCCGACCAGCGACCCGTTCCCGGCGTACAACAACGCGGCCAACAACGCCGCCGGCAACGGTGCGCACAACGCGGCCGACGCTCTCGAGACGACCTGGACGGGCGCGCCCGCCGCAGCCACCTCCGGCTCCTGGCCCGCCGCCTCGCCCGACATCCTCGACGACCCCTCTCCCGCCTCCTACGGCGGCCCGGCGAGCTCGTGGCCCGCCTTCGTGGAGCAGCCCGCCGCCGCCGCCTCGCCGGCCGCCGCGTTCCCGGCCTCGTACGAGGTGCGCTCCGGCTGGGCCGTGGCCGACGACTCCGGCTCGCCGATCACCGGCCCCTCTCCGGCCACCGGCACGCCGACCGTCCCCGCCCGCGCGGTCTCCGCCTACGACGACGTCCTGTCGGCTCCGCCGGTGCCGCCCGCGCCGTCCTCGGTCGCGTACGAGACCGGCGACTTCACCGCCGGGCCCGGCCCCGCCTGGCCCGAGCCGCCGTCCGGCACGGCGAACTGGCCGACGTACGGCGGGCAGTCGCAGGGCGCGGCCGCTCCCGGCCAGGGCGACAACGGCGGCGGCCGTCGCCGGGCCCCCGAGCAGGACTACAACGACTACTACCGGTGATCTCCGGCCCCTTACCGAATGAGTAAAACCCCCGCGACGACCCCCTAAAGCGGGGGTGGCGCACCACTAGGGTTTCCGACATGATCGGCGATACCCTCAGTAGCTGGTTGCGTACGCTACGGCATGATCTACCCGCTTCGCTCGTGGTCTTCCTCGTCGCAGTCCCGTTCTCCCTGGGCATCGCGGCGGCCTCGGGCGCCCCGCCGGCCGCCGGGCTCATCGCCGCCGTCGTGGGCGGGGTCGTGGCCGGCTCGCTGGGCGGATCGGCCGTCCAGGTGAGCGGGCCCGCGGCCGGGTTGTCCGTGGTGGTCGTGGAGCTGGTGCGGATCCACGGCTGGCGGGCCACCTGCATGATCACGCTACTGGCGGGGGTCGTCCAGCTCGTGCTCGGCGTGGTCAAGGCCGCCAGGGTCGTCCCGGCCGTCTCCCCCGCGGTCGTGCGCGGCCTGCTGGCCGCGGTCGGCGTCATCCTCGCGCTCTCCCAGCTCCACGTGGTCCTCGGCGGGCAGCCCCAGCTCTCGGCCCTGGCCAACCTCGCCGAGCTGCCCGGCCAGATCGCCGGCCTCCACGGGCACAAGATGGCGCTGGGCCTGTTCACGATCGTGGTGCTGGCGTCCTGGACACGGCTGCCCGCGCGGGTCAGGGTCGTGCCCGCGCCGCTGGTCGCACTGCCGGCCGCGGCGGGCGTCGCCTGGCTGGCCGACTGGGACGTCACCCGCGTCGACCTGGCGGGCAGCTTCTCCGGGTGGGGCTTCCCCGTGCTGCCGTCCGCCGACTGGCACACGATCGTGGGCGCGGTGCTGCTCGTCGCGCTGCTGGGCAGCGTCGAGTCGCTGCTGTGCGCGTCCGCCGCCGACGGGACGCACCCCGGCCGCCGCGCCGACCTCGACCAGGAGCTGACCGGCCAGGGCGTGGCCAACATGGTGTCGGGGGCGCTGGGCGGCCTGCCGATCGCCGGCGGCGTCGTGCGTACGGAGGCGAAGGCACAGGCGGGCGGGCGGACCCGGTCGGCGTCGATCCTGCACGGGGTGTGGGTGCTGGGGTTCGCGGTGGGTTTCGGCTGGTCGGTCCGGCTGATCCCGCTGGAGGCGCTGGCGGCGCTGCTGGTGTTCACCGGCGTGCGGATGGTGGGCCTGGCGCGCGTCAGGAAGGACCGCGGGCACGGCGAGGTGCCGGTCTATGTCGTGACCGTGGTGACCGTGATCGTGCTGGGCCTGGCCGAGGGGGTGCTGGCCGGGGTGGCGCTGGCCGCGCTGCTGGCGCTGCGCCGGCTGACCTGGGTGAGCGTGCGCAGGCGCGAGGAGCCGGACGGCCGGCTGCACGTGACGATCAGCGGCTCGCTGACGTTCCTCGGCGTGCCCAGGCTCACGCACGAGCTGCGGTCGATCCCCGCGGGCACGCCGGTCGACCTCGACCTCACCATCGAGTTCATGGACAACGCGGCCTTCGAGGCCGTCCACTCCTGGCGACTCGACCACGAGCAGGCGGGCGGCACGGTCGACCTCGACGAGCCGCACGACGAGTGGTACACGCTGGCCGCCGGCGGGGCCCGCGCGTACCCCGGCAGGTCGCCGGACCGGCGGTGGGTGCCGTGGGCGCAGCGGCGGACGCGCCCGCAGCGCCGCGCCATCCCCGACGACGGCGGCTCGACCCCGGCGACCTGCGCCGAAGGGGCGCGCGACTTCCACCGCACCACGGCGCCGCTGGTCCGGCCGATCTTCACCGAGCTCGCGCGCAAGCAGCAGCCGACCCACCTGTTCATCACGTGCGCCGACTCCAGGATCGTGCCCAGCCTGATCACGGCGAGCGGTCCCGGCGACCTGTTCACCGTGCGCAACATCGGCAACCTGGTGCCGCGCCGGGGCTCCGAGCCGCACGACGACTCGGTGGTGGCCGCGATCGAGTACGCCACGCAGGTGCTCGGCGTGCGCACGATCACCGTGTGCGGGCATTCGGGATGCGGGGCCATGGCGGGGGTGCTCAGCGCCGGGGTGCAGGCCGGCAGCCTGCCGGGGCTGCGGCGGTGGCTGCGGCACGGGAACCACAGCCTGGCCAGGTTCATCGAGACCGAGGGCGACCGGCTGCACAAGGGGGCCCTCGACGTGTTGTGCCGGGTGAACGTCCAGCAGCAGCTGGAGAACCTGCGCACCTACCGGAAGGTGGACGAGCAGGTCAGGGCGGGCAAGCTGGAGCTGGTGGGCCTGTACTTCGACATCGGGTCGGCGCGGGTGCACGTGGTGCCGCCGCTGCGGTCTTCGCTCTCCGTGAAGTTGTGAGCCCGCGCCCCGCCGGGCGCCGAAGATGGGTTCATGAAGATTTTGCTCATCGGCGGCACGGGGTTCCTGGGGCGCGCCATCGCGGAGGAGGCGTTGGCGCGTGGCCATGAGGTCACGACGTTCAACAGAGGGCGGAGCGGCGGCGACGTGCCGGGCGTCGAGACCGTGCGCGGCGACCGGGAGTCCGTCGCCGACCTGGAGCGGCTGGCCGACGGCCGGTCGTGGGACTTCGTTGTGGACACGTCCGGGTATGTGCCGCGGGTGGTGGGCGAATCGGTGCGGGCGCTGTCGGGCCGGGCGGCGACGTACGCGTTCATCTCCAGCGTCTCGGCCCTCGACGGGTTCCCCGCCAAGGCCGCGACCGAGCACACCGGCGGATGGCCGTGCGAGCCCGACGCCGGTCCCGACGACGGCGACTACGGCGTGCTGAAGGCCGGGTGCGAGCGGGCGGTCGAGCAGGGCTTCGACGGCAACGCGCTGATCATCCAGCCTGGGCTGATCCTCGGCCCGTACGAGAACGTGGCCCGGCTGCCCTGGTGGCTGACCCGCATCTCGCGGGGCGGCCGGGTGCTGGCGCCCGGCGATCCCGCCGCGCCGATGCAGCTCGTCGACGCGCGCGACGTGGCCATCTTCACCCTCGACCAGGCCGAGCGGGGCGTCGCCGGCCGGTTCGCGGTGACCGGCCCGGCGGGCAACACCACCTACGGCGAGTGGCTGGAGCTGTGCAAGCAGGTCACCGGGTCCGACGCGGAGTTCGTGTGGATGGACGCGGAGTTCCTCGTCGCGCAGGGGGCCGGGGCGTTCGTGGAGCTGCCGCTGTGGGGCGGGCCGCCGTCGGAGGAGACCGACAACTTCTGGAGCGTGCCGACGGGCAAGGCCGAGGCGGCGGGGCTGCGGGCGCGTCCGGTCGCGGAGACCGTGCGTGACACGTGGGCGTGGCTGCGGGAGATCCCGGAGGAGCAGCGTTCCTACGGGCGAAGGATGGTCCACGGGATGGCTCCGGAGAAGGAGGCCGCCATCCTCGCCGCCTGGGACACCCGCTCCTCCTGACCCCGCCACGGGCCGTCAGGCGTTCCTGGAGGTGCCTGGGCTTCCGAGCCTCGCCGCCGGGCGCCTGACGGGTCGTCGAAACCTCGTGAGCTGGGAAGACGCATACACCTGAGCTCGACGGGCAGGTGACAGCCGGTGTACGTGAACTCACGGGGGAGGGTTCGACGATGACGTACCAGAGCAGGCCCGTCACGGGCTGGGTTGGCTGGGTATGGTTCGCCGGCATGCTCATGATCATGTCCGGCGTGTTCAACATCATCACCGGTCTCTATGCGGTGATCAACAGCGGGCTGTTCGTCCGCACACCATCCCGCCTGCTGTTCTTCAACATCGGCACATGGGGCTGGATCCACCTGTTGTTCGGGATCGTCCTGCTCCTGACCGGTATCGCAGTGACCGTGGGGCAGACCTGGGCCCGCGTCGTGGCGGTGGTTCTCGTCATGATCAACGCGATGACGCAGCTCACCTGGATCGCGGTCAACCCGTGGTGGTCGCTCGCGGTCATCGCGGTGGACGTACTGGTGCTGTACGCCCTGATCGTGCACGGCCGCGAGGCCCAGGAACTGGGAGGTGAGAGACGAGCCGGCCTGTAGGCCGGGTTCTGTCCTTCGCGAACGAAGGGGCGACCATCCATCTAGGGCCGCCGTTGCCGGCGGCCTCAAGCGGTCTACCCGCGCGGCTCGGGCGGGCAGCCCTCGAACGTCGCGCGCGGAACGCTCCGGAGAGCGTCCCTTCTTGACCTTGCTCCGGGTGGGGTTTACCTAGCCGCCCACGTCACCGTGGGCGCTGGTGGTCTCTTACACCACCCTTTCACCCTCACCTCCCACCGAGGCGGGAGGCGGTCTGCTTTCTGTGGCACTGTCCCGCGGGTCACCCCGGGTCGGCGTTACCGACCACCCTGCCCTGTGGAGCCCGGACCTTCCTCGGCGGGCCCGAAGGCCCGACGCGGCCGCCCGGCCGACTCGTCTTCAGGGAGGTTATCAAACCTCAAGCCGTTCCCAAGCGAGTCGCAAGATCGATTGGGTGGGATGGGCATGTCACCGCCTGAGGGGGGCGGAGGCAGCAGCGGCCGCGCCGGGATGTTCTGGCGGCTCCCGGCGTGGCCGCGCTCAACGTAGCTGGACCGGTCGAAGCACGACTGCGCTCAACGCAGGTGGCCCGGTCGGTGTACGACTTCACCACCAATCACCACTTCACCACCACCACGCCCAACGCAGGCCGGCTGGTCGGTGTACGGCTTCGCCACCGCCGCGCTCAAGGCGAGGGGGTCGTGTCGCCGAGCGCGTCGCGTGCTCAGCGGAGGTGGGATGTGTCGTTGAACGACTTCACCACGGCGGGGCCGTCGGCGTAGTACTCGATCAGCGACAGGCAGGCCAGGTCGAGGTGCATCCGGTAGAGCGCGCCCAGAGGCGCCGTGAGGGCGTCGCGCAGCAACATCTTGATCGGCGTCACGTGGGAGACGACGAGCACGGTCTTGCCCTCGTAGCGCTCCACCAGCCGCTCCCCCACCGCCTGGACGCGGCGGGCCGCCGTGGCGAAGCTCTCGCCCCCGGGCGGCGCGGCGTCGGGGCCGGCCAGCCAGGCGGCCAGCTCGGTGGGCCACTCACGCTGCACCTCGGTGAACGTGTGCCCCTCCCAGGCGCCGAAATCGGCTTCCCTGAGGTCTTCGTCGATCTCGACGTCGAGCCCGGTGCGCTGGGCCACGGCCTCGGCCGTCTGCCTGGCCCGCTTGAGCGGCGAGGAGACGATCACGTCCGGCCGGTACGGCTCCCGCGACAACCGCTCGGCGGCGGCCGCCGCCTGGGCCAGCCCGTTGGCGGTGAGCTCGGCGTCACCGAGGCCGGAGAACCTGCGTTCGATCGACAGCGGCGTCTCGCCGTGCCTGAGCAGCAGCAACGAGGTGGCCACCCGGGTGGGCGGGGCCCAGCCGGTGCCCTTGGAGCGCTGCTGGGCGGCGGCCACGGACGCCGTGGGGGCCGACAGCTCGGCGATCGCGCCCGCGTCGAGGAGGTCGGTCTGCTCGACGACCGGCGCCGGCGTGCGGGCCGCGGGCACGCCCGCAGCCGGGACGGCCGCGGCCCCCGGCGCGCCGGTGTCGTGGGTGCCGCCCGCCTTCCAGGTCAGGCCCTTGGCGGCGGCGTCCATGGCCTCGTTGGCCAGCCGGTCGGCGTGTTTGTTGTGCTCGCGCGGGATCCAGGTCCACTCGACCACCCGCAGCCGCCTGGCCAGCGCGCCGGCCTCAAGGGCGAGCGGACGCAGCCCCTCGTTCTTGATCTTCCAGCGGCCGGCCATCTGCTCGATGACCAGCTTGGAGTCCATCCGCACGGCCACCTCGGCGCCCTCGCCGCCCACCCCCAGCACGGCGGTCAGCCCGGCGATCAGCCCCCGGTACTCGGCCACGTTGTTGGTCGCGACGCCGATGGCCTCGGCGGCCTCGGCCAGCACCTGGCCGTCGGCGGCGTCCCTGACGACCGCGCCGTAGCCGGCCGGGCCCGGGTTGCCGCGCGAGCCGCCGTCGGCCTCGATGACGTAGGACGTCACAGGCCGGACTCCGGGGTGCGGACCAGGATCCGCCGGCACTCCTCGCAGCGCAGCACCTCGTCGTGGGGGGCGGCCTTGATGGAGTTCATCTCGGCGATGGACAGGGCCACCTTGCAGCCCTGGCAACGCCCGCCGTGCAGCATGGCGGCGCCCACGACGTACTGCTCCTTGAGCTTGTCGTAGAGCTTCAGCAGGTCGGCGGGGATCTCGCCGGCGACGGCGGCGCGGCGGCCCCGGACCTCGCCCGCCTCCTTGTCGATCTCGGTCAGCGCGGCGTCACGGCGGTCTTCGGCGGCGGCGCGGGTGGCGGCCACCTCGTCGCGCTGGGCGACCAGGTCGGTGACCTTGCTGTCGGCCGCCTCCCGGCGCTCCATGATCTCCAGCACGACCTCCTCCAGGTCGCCCTGGCGCTTCTGCAGCGAGGCGATCTCGGACTGCAGGCCGGCCAGGTCGCGGGGCGAGGTCACGGCGCCGGAGTCGAGGCGCTTCTGGTCGCGGTCGGCGCGGGTGCGCACGGCGTCGACGTCGTTCTCCGCCTTGGTCTGCTCGCGCGCGAGGTCGCCGGCCTCGGTCTCGGCCTCGATGACCTGGGTGACGAGCCGGGCCAGGCGCTTGGACTGCTCGTCGATCTCGGCCAGCTCGGGCAGGGTGCGCCGACGGTGCGCCAGCCGGTCGATCACGGAGTCGAGCTCTGCCAGGTCGAGCAGTCGCTTCTGGGCCTCAGGGGCTGCTTTCATGATCAATATCCTCTTGTCCAAGCATCGGTGACCGTGGCGGAGACGCGCGTTTCAACGGTAACGCCACTGGAGCGCAGGATGGACGCCGCGCTGTCGAGCCAGGGCCACTCGGTGGCCCAGTGGGCGGCGTCGATCAGGGCGGGGCCCCCGGACTCGACGAACTCGCCGGCCGGATGGTGCCTCAGGTCGGCCGTGAGGAACACGTCGACGTCCGCGGCCCTGGCCGCGCCGAGCAGCGAGTCGCCCGCGCCGCCGCTGACCGCCACGCGCGAGACCGGACGCGCCAGGTCGCCCGCCACCCGCAGGCCGCCGGCGGTGCGCGGCAGCCCCTTGGCGGCCCGCGCGGCGAACTCCCCCAGCGTCGTGGGCTCGGGCAGCTCGCCGATGCGGCCCAGACCGCGCCAGGGGTCGTCGGGGAAGGGCTGGAGCGGTACGAGGTCGCCGGTCAGGCCCACGGCCCTGGCCAGGGCGTCGGAGACGCCGGGATTGGCGGTGTCGGCGTTGGTGTGGGCGGTGTAGAGGGCGACCTCGTGCTTGATCAGGCGGTGGATCAGCCGGCCCTTGGGCGTGGTGGCGGCCACGCTGGTGGTGCCGCGCAGGTAGAGCGGGTGGTGGGTGACGATCAGGTCGGCGCCCCAGTCGAGGGCCTCCTCACCCACGACCGCGACCGGATCGACGGCGAACAGCACCTTGTGCACCCGGCGGGCGGGGTCGCCGCAGACCAGCCCCACCGCGTCCCACGACTCGGCCCGGGCGGGCGGGTAGGCCGCCTCGAGCACCTCGATCACCTCAGTCAGCGTCACAGCAGCCACCTGCGCAGACTACCGGCCCGCGGAAGGGTCGCGCGGGGCGTGGCGGAGGGTGTCGTCAGAACGCGGTTCGGCGTACTGTAAGTGGATCCTGACTTCGCGGAGGACGGCATGGCACCCAGCGTCGCGATCATCGGAGCGGGCTTCGGCGGCCTGTGCATGGCGATCCGGCTGCGGCGTGCCGGGATCGGCTCCTTCACGGTCTTCGAGAAGGCCGCCGACCTCGGCGGCACGTGGCGGGACAACAGCTATCCCGGCGCGGGCTGCGACATCCCCTCGCACCTGTACTCGTACTCGTTCGAGAAGTACGGGAGCTGGACCCGCCGTTACCCGGCCCAACCCGAAATTTTGGGCTATCTAGAGCATTGCGCTGATAAATACGACGTCAGGCGGAAAATTCGCTTCGGTACGGAAGTACGGCGAGCCGTCTTCGACGGCCGCCGCTGGCAGGTCACCAGCGTCCACGACGGCGGCGAGCGCACCGAGGCGTTCGACGTGGTCGTCATGAGCGTGGGCCAGCTCAACCGCCCCCACCTGCCCGAGATCCCCGGCATGTCCGACTTCGAGGGCGTCTCCTTCCACTCGGCCCGCTGGAACCACGACCACGACCTCACCGGCCGCCGCGTCGCCGTGATCGGCAGCGGCTCGTCGGCGGCCCAGCTCATCCCGACCGTCGCCGAGCGGGCCGCGCACCTCGACGTCTTCCAGCGCACGCCCAACTGGGTGATCCCCAAGTCCGACGCCACCTTCGGCCCGCTCGCCCGGCTGGCCTTCCACTACGTCCCGGGCCTCCAGCGGGCCTACCGCGAGTGGATCTACCGGTACGCCGAGGCCACGCTCTACCCGGCCCTGGCCGAGGGCTGGAGCGCCGGACTGCTGAGGAAGCGCGCCCTGGCCCACCTGCGTGCCCAGGTCCCCGATCCCGTCCTGCGGGCGAAGCTGACGCCCGGCTACCCGCCCGGCTGCAAGCGCGTCGTCATCGACAGCGCCTTCTACCCGGCGCTGACCAGGCCGGACGTCGACGTCGTCACCGATCCGATCGTCCGGATCGGGCCGAAGGGCGTGGAAACCGCCGAGGGGCTGCGCGAGGCCGACACGATCGTGTACGCCACCGGTTTCCTGAGCACCGAGTTCCTGGCCCCGATGGAGGTCACCGGGCTCGGCGGGCGGTCGCTGGCCGAGCAGTGGCGCGACGGCGCGCAGGCCTACCTCGGCATTTCGGTGCCCGGCTTCCCCAGCATGTTCCTGCTCTACGGCCCGAACACGAACCTCGGGCACAACTCGATCATCTACATGATCGAGTGCCAGGTGCGGCACGTCATGGCGTGCCTGCCGCGGGTGGCCGAGCAGGGGCCGATCGAGGTGCGTCCCGAGGCGATGGCCGCCTGGACCCGGCAGCTCGACGCGGCGATGGCCCGCATGGTGTGGGGCGAGGGGTGCCGGAGCTGGTACAAGACGGCCGAGGGGCGGGTCACCAACAACTGGCCCGGCCCGACGACGCTCTACCGGCGGCTCACCGCCCGGCCGCCGCGCGGGGCGTACCGGAGGGTCGGGGAGGTCCCGTCTTCGGTGCGGTGAACAAGATGTGGCCGAAAAATCGGACTTGAGGCGCATTGGAGCAGGTGGGGGCGCACGGTAACGTCCTTCGCATGACGCTTCCCCTGCACCGGCGTGCCGTCGTGGCCGACACCCACAATGATCTGCTCATGGCGGTCGCCGCCCGGCCGCCCCAGCAGTGGGCCTCCTTCTTCCGCGGGCGGTGGCTGCCGCAGCTCGTCGAGGGCGGGGTCGACCTGCAGATCCTGCCGGTCTTCATCGACGACCAGTACCGGCCCGAGGGCGCCCTGCGGCAGACGCTGCGCATGATCGAGTGCGCCCACGTGATCGCGGAGGGCAACCCCGACACCGTACGGCTCTGCCTCGACGCCTCGGCGATCGACGCGGCGCTGGCGGAGGGCAAGATCGCCCTGGTGCTCGCGCTGGAGAGCATGCCGGGGCTCGACGAGAGCGTCGAGCTGATCTCGACCGTCCACCGGCTGGGCGTGCGGGTGGCCTCGATCGCCCACTTCGGGCGTACGCCGCTGGCCGACGGCAGCGCCGAGGACGCCACCGGCAGCGGCCTGACCAGCCGCGGCGTGGCCGCCCTGCAGGAGATGGAGCGCCTGGGCATGGTGTTCGACGTCTCGCACCTCGGCGCGTCGGGCGTGGCCCACGTGCTGGAGCTGGCGACCAAGCCGGTGATGGCCACCCACTCCGCGGCCCGCGCGCTGCGCGACCACCACCGCAACCTCACCGACGACCAGCTTCGCGCGGTCGCCGCGACGGGCGGCGTGGTCTGCGTGAACTTCTTCGCCCCCTTCCTGGCCGAGCGCACGGAGGACATGACGCTCGACCGCCTGCTCGACCACATCGAGCACGTCGCGCAGGTGGCCGGGATCGACCACGTCGGCCTGGGCCCCGACTTCATCCGCGAGGTCATGGACGACCTGACGCCCCCGTGCTGCGAGGACCTGGAGCCCGACGGCCTCGACCCCAAGGCGTCGATCCCCGGCCTGGAGGGGCCCACCGGGCTGCCGATGGTGACCGAGGGGCTGCTCGGCCGCGGCCTGCCGGAGAAGGACGTCGCCAAGATCATCGGCGGGAACGTCCACCGGTTCCTCGGAGAGCGGCTGGCATGATCGAGGATCTGGAGGAGCTGGTCCTGTGCGAGTCGTTCTCGCGTGACCTGGAGGCCGTGGCCCGCAGCGCCGAGGTCGTGGCCGCGATGGGGACCCGCTACCTGGGGGCCAGGCCGGAGTTCCTGGTGATCGACGGCGTCACCCATCTGCGCTGGTCGTTCGGCACGCCCAGGGTGCTGCTGCTCGGCCACCACGACACCGTCTGGCCGATCGGCACGCTGGCGACCCACCCCTGGTCGGTCGTCGACGGCGTGGCGCGCGGGCCGGGCGTGTTCGACATGAAGGCCGGGCTGGTGCAGACCTTCCACGCGCTCGCCGGGCTCAGCTCGCTCGACGGCGTCACGCTGCTGGTCACCGGCGACGAGGAGCTTGGCTCGATCACGTCCGCGCCGCTGATCACGGACACCGCGCGGGGGCTGGCCGCCGCGTTCGTCATGGAGGCCAGCGCGGACGGCGGCGCGCTGAAGACGTCCCGCAAGGGCACGTCGATGTACACGCTGCGGGTGCACGGCAAGGCGGCCCACGCCGGGCTGGAGCCGGAGAAGGGCGCGAACGCGGGCGTCGAGCTGGCGCACCAGATCCTGGCCATCGCCGCCCTCGGAGCCGGTGACACGACGGTCACCCCGACCGTGCTGCGCGGCGGGACGACGCTCAACACCGTCCCGGCCGAGGCGACGGTGGGGGTCGACGTGCGGGCGAGCACGGTGGCCGAGCAGCTGCGGGTGGACGCCGCGATGCGGGCGCTGGCCCCCGCGGTGCCCGGCACGCGGCTGGAGGTCGAAGGAGGCCCCAACCGGCCGCCGCTCGAAGCCGCGATGTCGGCCTCGCTCTACGCCCTGGCCCAGGACCTGGCCGGGCGGCTGGACGTGGGCCCGCTGACCGACGCGGCGGTGGGCGGCGCCTCCGACGGTAACTTCACCGCGGGGGCCGGCTGCCCGACGCTCGACGGGCTGGGCGCGGTGGGCGGCGGCGCGCACGCCGACCACGAGCACGTGGTGGTGGCCGAGATGCCACGCCGCACGGCCCTCCTCCGCGCCCTGATCGAGGCCGTGCGCTGAGACGACCGGGCCCGGCGTCGCGGCCCTGGCGGCGCGGCCTGAGCGGGACGGCCGGGCCCGGCCGGTGGGAGCGGGTGTGATCAGCGGGGACAGCATTCTGTCACTCCTTCACCAGTGGTATCGATATGGTGACTGCCTGTAGTCATTTGACGTGCGCCGCCACTCTCGGGGCGCACGTTGACCAGGGAGGTTCCCATGACATCCGTGCTGACCGCCGCTCGCAGGACGGCCGCCCTAGCCCTGTGCGCGTCCGCCGCGCTCATCGTTCCGTTCGGGGCGAGCCCGGCCGGTGCCGCCGCCGCCGACGAGCCGGGCGTGCTGCTGTTCATCACCGTCACGCCGAGCAACGGCGGCGGCGCGTACTCGATGCGGCTCACCTGCGACCCCGACGGCGGCACCCACCCGCGCCCCCGCACGGCCTGCGCGGAGTTGCACGAGGTCGACGGCGTGATCAAGGACCTCAACGTCGATCCGGGCGCGTGCCCGCGCAACTACGCCCCCGTCTCCGTGCGCGTCAGGGGCCACTGGTACGGCCGCACGACGTCCTACGACCGGAAGTTCGAGAACGACTGCGTCATGGAGCGCACGCTCGGGCCGCTGGTGAAGTGATCTCCGGCAGCCCCTGAGATGCCCGTCCGCGGACCGCGGGCGGGCATCTCGCCGTCCGGCGGGCATAGTGGGGGGCATGACGAGCCGGGAGGAGGCCGCCGAGGCGGCGGCCAAGAGTGGTGTGACGATCCGCGAGTTGCACGAGATGGGCGAGTTCACGCAGGTCTTCCGGCTCTTCGACGAGATCTGGCGGCCCGATCCGGGCAACGCGCCGGTCAGCGTCGAGCTGATGGTCGGGTTCGCGCACACCGGAAACTACGTGGTCGGCGCGTACGAGGACGACGTGCTGGTGGGCGCGTCGGTGGGCTTCCGAGCGGCGGAGGGCGCGCTGCACTCCCACGTGACGGGCGCCTCGATCGGCCGGGGCATCGGCTACGCGCTCAAGCTGCACCAGCGGGCGTGGTGCCTGGACCGGGGCCTCGATCGCGTCACCTGGACCTTCGATCCGCTCGTCCGCCGCAACGCCCGGTTCAACCTGGTCAAGCTGGGCGCCCGCCCGCAGAAGTACCTGCGCGACTTCTACGGCGTCATGGCCGACGCGATCAACGAGGGCGACTCCTCCGACCGCCTGCTGGCGGTGTGGCCGCTGGACGAGCGCCCGCTCGGGCCACGGGTGGAACCGGCCGAGGGCCGCGCCCGGGTGCTGGCGGAGGACGGCTCCGGCCCGGTCGTGCGGCCGGCGGACACGGACGTCGTGCTGGTGGGCACGCCGCACGACGTCGAACGGCTGCGCGTGCACGACCCGGCGACGGCCAGGGCCTGGCGCGCGGCGATGCGCGAGGTGCTGGGCGGCCTGATGGAGTCCGGCGGGCGGGTGGACGGGCTCACCGACCGCGGGGACTACGTGGTGACCCTGACCGGATAGTTCACCGGCGTAAGCGATCTGCGTAAGGTGACGGTACGGGAAGCCGAACGAGGAGATCCGCATGACGGACTTCACCCCCACCGTCCCCGCGCGAGTCCTGCCCTCCGTCGCCGTCCGCGACCTGCCCGACCCTCCCCGCTCGACCTGGCGCGTCATCGGCCCGGGGCTGGTCGGGGCGGGGGTGGGGCTGGCGTCGGGCGAGTTCATCCTCTGGCCCTACATCGCCTCCCAGGTAGGGCTGGTGTTCGTCTGGGGCGCCGCGGTCGGCATCGTCACCCAGTGGTTCCTGAACATGGAGATCTAGCGGTACACGCTGGCCACCGGCGAGACCGCGCTGACCGGGTTCAGCCGGATGTGGCGGCACTGGGGGCTGGTCTTCGTCGTGCTGACGCTGGCCTCGAACCTGTGGCCGGGGTGGGTGACCACGTCCGCGACCATGGTGACGTACCTGACCGGGGCCGGGGCGGGCGGGGTGCGCTGGATCGCGATCGGCATGCTCGTCGTCATCGCGCTGGGCCTGACGCTGGCGCCGGTGATCTACACGCTCCTCGAACGGGTGATCTTCGTGAAGATCGCCCTGGTGGCCACGCTGGCCGTGGTCGCGATCCTGTTCGCGGTCAACGCCGACAGCTGGGTGGAGCTGGGCAAGGGGCTCACCGTCGGCGCCCGCTTCCCGGCCGGGGAGCTCGGGATCGCCGTGCTCATGGGCGCCGTCGCCTACGCCGGCGCGGGCGGCGGCCAGAACCTGTGCCAGAGCAACTGGATCCGCGACAAGGGCTTCGGCATGGGTTCGTACGTCCCGCGCCTGGTCAGCCCGGTCACCGGCGAGGAGGAGGCGGCCGCCTCGACCGGCTTCCAGTTCCCGCCCACGCAGGACAACCTGGCCCGCTGGCGCCGGTGGTGGCGCTTCGCCAACGCCGAGCAGGGCGCCACGTTCGCGCTGGTGTCGTTCCTGACGATCGGGCTGATGTCGATGCTGGCCTACTCGACCGTCTTCGGCCGGCCGGAGGTGGCGGGCAAGGACAACATCGGCTTCCTGAAGGTCGAGGGCGAGGTGCTGCAGGGCGTGGTCGGCACCTGGTTCGGGATCCTGTTCTGGGTGATCGGCGCGCTGGCCCTGTTCGCCTCGGCCATGGGCATCGTCGACTACACCTCGCGGCTGGCCTCGGACACGATCAAGACGGTCTACCTGCGCGACCGGCCCGTCTCGGTGAACCGGGTGTACTTCGTCACCGTCTGGGCGATGACGCTGGTCGGGATCGCGATCCTGCTGCTCGGGCTGGACCAGCCGCTGATCCTGCTGGTGTTCTCGGCGTGCTTCGCGGCGGTGATGATGTTCGTGTACTCGATCCTGCTGATCGTGCTGAACCGGCGGGCGCTGCCGGAGGCGATCAGGGTTCGGTCGTACCGGCTGGCGGCGCTGGTCTGGTCGGTGGCGTTCTTCGGGACGCTGACCGTCCTGGTGATCGTCCAGCAGGTGCGGAAGCTGACCGGCTGATCGCCGTCCGGCGGGCGGTCAGCCGGCGGTAGGAGCCCGGTCAGCGGGCGGCGGCAACATCGGCGGCATGACCAACATGACCTGCGTGGCGGGCGGCAACGACGACTTCCAGCTCGTCACGCACCTCACCGTCACCGGCAGCCAGTTCGAGATCGGCCGGGTGCTCACCGAGGAGGCGCGCCGGCTCGGCTGGTCGCCCATGACCGCCGACCCGGCGGTGATCAGAGCAAGGATGTCCTGGTTCGAACGGAACTGGCCGCAGCACCACGCCCGCATGGACGGCGCCGCGGCGGCGCTCGGCCTCGACCCCGACCAGGACGAGCTGGCCCTCGACGGCTGGAACTACGTGCCTGCGGACGCCGCCTGCTCGGCCCTGTGGTGCCCGCCGTCCGCCTCCGCCGACGGGCACGGCAGGGTGGGCCGCAACTACGACTTCTTCCTGTACACCACCAGCCAGATCGCGGGCGAGCCGCCCAGCCCCGGCGAGCTGCCCATGGCCGCCCGCCCGTACGTGATCAGCACCGTGCCCGACGACGGGCTCGCCTCGACCGTCATCACCATGAACGGCCTCGACGGCTGCATCGACGGGATCAACGAGGCCGGCCTGGCCGTCATGCTGCTGATCGCCGACGCCGAGACCGCCACCCCGCCGCGGCTGGACGTCCCGCAGGTCGGGCTCGGCAGCCTGCAACTGCCCCGGTTCCTCATGGACACCTGCGAGACCGCGGCCCAGGCCAAGCAGGCGCTGCTGAGGGCCAAGCAGTACGACCTCGGCCTGCCCCTGCACTACCTGGTCGCCGACGCCCACGGTCAGGCGTTCGTGTGGGAGCGTGGCCCGGACGGCACCGAGCACGCCGTCGAGTTCGGCGACGGCCCGCTGTGCGTCACCAACCACCTGCTGCACCGCCATCCCGACCCGATGGCCCTGCCCGCCGACACCCCGTCGAGCCTCGGCACCTACGGCCGGCTGCGCACCCTGTACGAGCGCAGCAAGGGCGCCACCATGTCCGCCGACGGCCTGCGGGACAGCCTGCACGCGGTCCGGCCGGCGGAGGATCCCGCCGCGCCGTTCCGCACGCTGTGGACCACGGTCTTCGACACCGCCGACCGCACCCTGGCCACCCGCTTCTACCTCGGCGACGGCCGCGACTACAGCGAGGAGGTGGTGTTCCCCGCCTCGGCCAGGTAACCCTCGCGCACCTTCGAGCGCGACAACTTCCCCGTGGGGGTGCGCGGGAGCCGGTCGCGGTACTCCACGACCTTCGGGTGCTTGAACCGGGCGAGCCGGGGCCCGCAGTGTTCGAGCAGCTCGGCGGTGAGCGCGGGGCCCGGCTCGACGCCCTCGGCGGGCTGCACGAGCGCGACCACGTTGTGGCCCCACTCCTCGTCGGGCACGCCGATGACCGCGACGTCGGCCACCGCGGGATGCTCCAGCAGCACGGCCTCGATCTCGGCGGGGTAGATGTTCACCCCGCCGGAGACGATCAGGTCGGTGCGCCGGTCGCACAGGAACAGGAACCCGTCGTCGTCGAGGTAGCCGATGTCGCCGGGGGCGTACCAATCGCCCAGCATGCTGGCGGCGGTCTTGGCCGGGTCCTTGCGGTACTCGAAGGAGCCCATCGACGACTTGACGTAGATCATGCCGGGCTCGCCCGGCGGCAGCTCCTCGCCGTTCTCGTCGAGGATCCTGGCCTCGAACGTCGGCGCCGGACGGCCCACCGTGCCGGGCCTGGCCAGCCAGTCGTGCGGCTTGACGGAGAAGGCGATCGCGGACTCGGTCGAGCCGTAGTACTCGTACAGCACCGGGCCCCACCAGTCCATGATCGCCTGCTTGACGGCGACCGGGCAGGCCGCGGCCGTGTGGATGACCTGGCGCAGGCTCGACACGTCGTACTTGGCCCGGACGTCCTCGGGGAGCTGCAGCATGCGGTGGAACATGGTCGGCACCATCATGGCGTTGGAGACGTGGTGGCGCTGGATCAGCTCCAGGATGTCGACCGGGTCGAACCTGGGCGTGATCACCACCGTGTGCCCGAGGTGCAGCGCGAACTGGGTGTGCGCGCAGGGCGCCGAGTGGTACATCGGCGAGGTCACCAGGTGCACGGCGTCGCCCGGCGTCAGGTCGACGACCTCGCCGAGGAACCACGTGTACAGCGGCACGATGGCCTCCGGCTCGGCGTCGGGCAGCGCGCGCTGCACGCCCTTGGGGAAGCCGGTGGTGCCGGAGGTGTACCACATGACCGCCCCTGCCGTACGTTCGGCGGGGGCGTCCGCGGGCTGCCCCTCGGCCAGCCCGGACGTGCCGATCTCCGCTCCCGGGACGGCGTGCGCGGCGTCGGTGACCACGATCTTGGCGTCGCAGTCGGCCAGGATGTAGGACACCTCGGACTCGGTGAGATGCCAGTTGACCGGCACGTAGTAGAGCCCGATCTGGCCGGTCGCCATGAGCATGACGACGGCGTCGATGCCGTTGGTCAGCACGCCGGCGACCACGTCGCCCTTGCCCAGCCCGCGGGCCCGCAGGCCGTGGGAGACCTGGTTGACCCGGGCGAGCAGCTCGCCGTACGTGGTCCGCGTGCCGTCGGTGTCGATCACGGCCAGGCGGCCGGGGTCGGCGGCGGCGATGGCGTAGAAGCCGGGAAGGCCGCTGATGTCCATCTACAGCTCCAGGAGTTCCGCGAGACGGGCCCGGTGGATGCGGGGCGGGCCGAGCAGCACCTCGTCGGTCTTGGCCCGCTTGTAGAACAGGTGCGCGTCGTGCTCCCAGGTGAAACCTATGCCGCCGTGCAGGAGGAGGTGGTCGCGGGCGACCTCGAAGCAGGCGCGGCCCACGTACGCCTGGGCCAGGGCGGCGGCGCCGGGCAGCTCGGCGGGGGACTCGTCGGCGGCCCAGGCGGCGTACCTGACGATCGACTCGGCCTGTTCGAGCTTGCCGTGCATGTCGGCGAGCTTGTGCTTGACGCCCTGGTAGGAGCCGATGTAGCGGCCGAAGGCGACGCGGATCTTGGCGTAGGCGACGATGGCGTCCAGCGAGGCGCGCAGCACGCCCAGTTGCTCGGCGGCGAGCGCGACGCACAGCCGGTCGCCGATGCCGCTGCCGGCGGGCGGGCGGCCGAGCACGCGGGCGGGGGCGCGCTCCAGGGTCACCCACGCCTGGCCGCGCGTGAGGTCGAGCGTCTCCAGCGGGGTCCGCGTGACGCCGGGGCCGGCCAGGTCGACGGCCACCAGCACCACGCCGCCGTCGCCGGGCGCGGGCGCGAGCAGCACGTCGGCCTCCATGCCGGACAGCACCCGGGGCAGGGCGCCGGTGACGGCCGTGCCGTCGAAGGCGAGGTCGTGTTCCGGCTGGACGAGCGTGGCGACGACGCGGCCCTCGGCGATGCCGCCCAGCAGCTCCTTGTCGGGCACCTGGGTGAGCGCGAGCGCGGCGAACTGGGTGGCGAGGAAGGGGCCGGGCAGCAGCGCGGCGCCGGTCTCCTCCAGGGCCACCGCGAGGTCGGCGAGCCCGGCCCCGGCGCCGCCGTGCTCCTCGGGGACGACCAGGCCGGACAGGCCGAGCTCGCCGTTGAGCCGGGCGTACACCTGCGGGTCGTAGCCCTCGCGGGCCTTGCGCAGCGGCGACGCGGCGCGCAGGAAGTCGCGCACGGCCTCGCGGAGCTGCTGCTGTTCCTGGCTGAGTACGAGCTTCACCCCTGCGTCCCCACCTTCAGGTCCTTGAACGGCACGGTCTTGTCCACCCTCGGCTCCGGCGGCAGGCCGAGGACGCGGTCGCCGACGATGTTGCGCATGATCTCGTTGGTGCCGCCGCCCAGCGCCATGCCGGGGGCCAGCGAGATCGACCGGGACAGCGGGTGGTCGCCGACCACCGACTCGGGGCCGGCCAGCTGGGTGGCGAGGTCGGCCTGGAACAGGGTCAGCTCGGCCAGCAGCAGCTTGGCGGCGCTGCCGCGGGCGCCGGGGAAGATGCCCGCCCTGGTCTCCTGGGCGAGCCGCTGGTTGAACAGGGCCAGGGCGCGGCTGCGGATGTGCAGCTCGACGAGCTGGTCGCGGACCAGCGGGTCGCTGGTGTCGAGCGTCTCGCGCAGCGCCTCGAAGGTGGCCGGGTTGTCCTTCTGCCCACCCATGCCGACGCCCGCGGAGATCGACAGCCGCTCGTGCAGCAGGGTGGTGACGGCCACGCTCCAGCCGTCGTTGACCTCGCCGATCCGGTGCTCGTCGGGGATCGTCACGTTGTCGAAGAAGATCTCGTTGAAGTTGGCCCGGCCGGACATGTCCTTGAGCGGCCTGACCGTCACGCCGGGGTGGTGCATGTCCACCACGAACATGGTCAGGCCGCGGTGCTTGGGCACCTCGACGTCGGTGCGGGCCAGCAGCAGCCCCCAGTCGGCGTGGTGGGCGACCGAGGTCCAGACCTTCTGGCCGTTGACCACCCAGGTGTCGCCGTCGCGTACGGCGCGGGTCTGGAGGCTGGCCACGTCGCTGCCGGCGCCCGGCTCGGAGAACAGCTGGCACCAGACCTCCTCGCCGCGCAGCAGCGGCCGGACGAAACGCTCGCGCTGCGCGTCGGTGCCCCGGTCCACCAGCGTCGGCCCGGTCATGCCGAGCCCGATGGAGAAGACGTACGTGGGGAGGGTGTGGTCGCGCGCCTCGGCGGCGAAGGCGCGCTCCTCGGCCTGTGTCAGCCCCTGGCCGCCCCACTGCCGCGGCCAGGTGATGCCGGAGTAGCCGGCGTCGTAGAGCCTGGCCATGAACTCCTTGGCGCGGGCGAGTGCGTCGGCCCCTGACTGATCGTCGGCCGGGACGTTGTCGCGCAGCCACTCCGCGGCGGCACGCCGATACTCTGCAAGGTCCACATCGACTCCTTGGCATCAGTGTTCACTTACTCTAGTCAGGTCACGGCGGCACGCATAGAGCAATGCTCTGGAGGGCCTTTCGGCGGCATTTGTCGCCGAAACTCCGCTAATTAGGACCGTTCCCGCCTCCTGTGATCATCTGGTCATCGGAGGGGTGCGTGCTCATGTTCAGACGCTGGTCCGTGCAACGGCGGCTGACGCTGGCCGCCCTGCTGTGCGCGCTGGCGGGTTACGGCGTCACCGCGCTCCTCGTCACGCCGATCGTGCACACGATGGCCACCGGCTTCCTCACCGACCAGACCGCCGGCGCCGCGCGCCGCATCGCCTTCGTCGTCGAGCGGGACGCCCCCGGCCGCCTGCGGCCCGTGGCCGTCACCGAGGGCACCGACCTCATCCAGGTCGTCGACACCGAAGGCCGGATCCGGCAGGCGAGTCCCCGTCTGACGGGACGGCCGCCGCTCAGCTCCGACACCGCCACCGGCGACGACGCCCGCCTCGACACCACGATCTGCACGAACCGGGTGCCCGGGGTGAACTGCCTGATCACCGTCGGCTTCCGGGCGCACGTCGACGGCAGGCCCTGGATGGTCTACGCCTACACCCCCGCGCCCCCCTGGTACATCAGCCCCTGGTACCTGCCTGTGACCGGGCTCGGCGTGCTGCTGCTGGCCGCCGTCACCGCCGGCGTGGCCTGGCTGACCGCGCGCAAGGCGCTGACCCCGGTCTCGGCGATCAAGGACGAGCTGGCCGAGATCACCGCCACCGACCTCGGCCGCCGGGTGCCCAGGGGACGGCACCGGGACGAGCTCGACGACCTCGCCCGTACCGTGAACGAGACCCTCGACCGGCTCGAACGCGCGGTGGAGCAGCAGCGCAGGTTCGCCTCCGACGCCTCCCACGACCTGCGCAGCCCGATCGCGGCCATGCGCACGCAGGTGGAGGAGGCGATGCTCGTCCCCGAGGAGACCGACTGGCCCCGGACCGGCCGCCGCGTGATCGAGGGCCTCGACCGCCTGCAGAACATCGTCGGCGACCTGCTGACCCTGTCCCGGCTGGAGGCCGGCGCGCCCGGCCGCCGGGAGCCGGTGGACCTGGCCAGGCTGGTGCGGGAGGAGCTGCTCCGCCGGCCGGAGGGCAAGCTGGTGGAGACGCGGCTGCGCTCGGGCGTGGTCGTCGAGGGCGACGCGCTGCGCCTGTCCCGCCTGCTGGCGAACCTGCTCGACAACGCCGAGAGGCACGCCGATACCATGATCACTGTGACTGTGGGTGAACACGAGGGACAGGCGGTGCTGGAGGTGCTCGACGACGGCGCCGGCATCGCCCCCGACCAGCGCGAAGCCGTCTTCCGGCGGTTCATCCGCCTGGCCGACTCCCGCCGCCGCGACGCCGGCGGCACCGGGCTCGGCCTGCCCATCGCCCGCGAGATCGCCGAGGCCCACGAGGGCACGCTCACCATCGAGCCCTCCGAACGCGGCGCCCGGTTTGTCCTACAAATACCGTTGATCAGTAGTTAGAGTTACTCGCTGTGACACCCAGTTTCAGCCGATTAAGGCGCGAAGACCTCCTCAAGACGGCCTGCGAAGTGATCGCCGAGCAGGGGTTCGGTCACACCCGGACCCTGGACATCGCCCGCGCGGCGGGCGTCAGCCAGGCGTTGCTCTTCTACCACTTCGACACCAAGGACGGGCTGTTCGCGCAGGCGTTCGGCTATGCGGCCAGGCTGCATCTCGACGCGCTGTCCGACATCGAGGACTCCCCCGCCGGCCCGCTCGAACGACTGCGCGCCCTGCTGCGGCGCTGCTCGCCGGCGATCCCCTCGGACGAGTGGCGGTTGTGGATCGACGCCTGGGCCGAGGCGATGCGCAGCGCGGAGCTGGAGGAGATCTCCCGCCGGATCGACGCGCGCAGCCGCTCGCTGCTGCGGTCGATCATCGAGGACGGCGTGCGCTCGGGCGCGTTCGCCTGCGGCGATCCCGAGGAGGCGGTCTGGCGGATCTTCGCGCTCATCGACGGCCTGGCGGTCCAGACGCACGTGCATCCCCATGTGCTCTCGCGCCGCCGGGCCGCCGTCCTGCTGCGTACGGCGGTCGCCGGAGAACTGGGGCTGCCCGTCGAGACCCTGTGACCCGGGCCCCTCTTCCGCGCCTATTGGATCCTTCGTACAATTGCTGGGGCGAGGAGAGGAGCACCCGCGATGACATCCGCACCGAGCTCTACCACCGCCGGCGAGAACGACGAGAGGGTCGCCGACCGCACCGCCTACGAAGCGGTCATCGAACGCCTGTCGAAGGCGTCGGTCGACAAACACTGGGAGCCCTACCGCGACATCCCGTGGGACGACCCGGAGTTCCGCGTGGACCAGGCCGACCCGCGCTGGGAGCTGCCCGAGGTCGACAAGCTGGGCGGCCACCCCTGGTACCGCAGCCGCTCCCCCGAGGTCCGCGCCAGGATCGGCCTGTGGCGGGTGGCCACCGCCATGAAGATCGGCCTGCAGTTCGAGAACCTGCTCAAGCGCGGCCTGCTCAACTACGCCTACCGCCTGCCGAACGGCTCCCCCGAGTTCCGGTACGTCTACCACGAGACCATCGAAGAGGGACATCACGGGATGATGTTCCAGGAGTTCGTGAACCGTACGAAGCTCCCGATCCGCGGCATGCCGCGGCCGCTGTCCCTGGTCGCCCAGATCGCGCCCTGGATCCCGCTGATCTCCACCGAGCTGTTCTTCGTCTTCGTCCTGGGTGGCGAGGACCCGATCGACCACGTGCAGCGTAAGGTGCTGAAGGACGGCCGGGCCCACCATCCGCTGGAAGAGACGATCATGCGCATCCACATCGCGGAGGAGGCCAGGCACATCTCCTTCGCCCGCCACTACCTCCGCAGCCGGGTGCCGCGCATGCCCCGCCACCGGCGGATGTTGCTGAGCGTGATCTCGCCGGTCGTGCTCGGCGTGATGGCCCGCATCATGCTCGCCCCGCCCGGCCCGATGATCAGGCACTTCCGCGTCCCGGCCGGCGTCGTGGCCGAGATCTACCGCGACAACCCGGCCGCCCGGCGGGAGATCCGCGACTCGGTCGGCAGGACCCGCGAGCTGTGCGCCGAGATCGGGCTCCTCAACGTCGTCAGCAGGAAGGTCTGGCAGGCCATGGGGATATGGGCGGAGCCGCGCCGGTGAAGGTCGCGGTGGTGACCGGGGGCGCCTCCGGGATCGGCCGCGCGGTGGCGCGCGAGCTGCGGAGCAGGGGCGTGGCGGTGGTGATCGCCGACGTCGACGAGCAGGCGGGCAAGCAGGCCGCCGCCGACTTCGGCCTGGAGTTCGCCCGCCTCGACGTCACCGACGCCGAGGCCGTGGCCGCGCTGGTCACGCGGGTGAAGGCCGAACGCGGGCGGCTCGACTTCCTGTTCAACAACGCCGGCATCGCGGTCGGCGGCCGCACCCGTGAGCTGACGCTCGACCACTGGAACCGGACGATCGACGTGAACCTGCGCGGCGTCGTCCACGGCGTGCACGCGGCCTATCCGATCATGGTGGACCAGGGGTTCGGGCACATCGTCAACACCGCCTCGCTGGCCGGGCTGGTGCCCGCGCCGCTGATGCTGCCGTACACGACGAGCAAGCACGCCGTGGTCGGGCTCTCGCTGGCGCTGCGGGCCGAGGCGGCCGCGTACGGGGTGCGGGTGAGCGTGGTCTGCCCGGGGTTCATCGACACGCCGCTGCTCGACCACGCCAACCCCGGGCTGCCGCAGAACGAGATCGCCGCCCACGCCAGGCGGGCGGCGGTGCGGGCGCAGGGGCGGCTCTATCCCGTCGACGCGCTGGCCGAAGACATCCTGCGCGGGGTGGCCAGGAACAAGGCGCTGATCGTGGCGCCCGCCTCGGGGCGGATCGCCTGGCGCGCCGCCCGGCTGTGGCCGTCGGCGGCGGTACGGGTGGCGGGCCTCGCGGTCCGGCGGCTCACCCGGCGCTGAGCCCCGGCCGCCGGGCTATTCGGGACGGCGGGCGATGAGGACCTCGGTGGTCGTCGTCAGCTCCCAGCGGCCCGACGGCTCGGCGGCCAGCAGGGCGGCCCTGGCCGCCTCGACGAACGCGGGCAGGCGGTCGCCCAGCCTGGCCGGGGCCGTGTAGGAGTAGGAGAGCTGCAGGCCGAGCACGGCGTCGAGGTCGTAGGCGAGGCGGTGCTCGTACCGGCTCGCCTCCAGGTCGGTGAAGGGCGAGGCGGCCAGCACGTCGTGGTGGTGCTCGCCGGTCTGCTGGAAGGAGCCGGCGGCCGTCCAGGTGTTCACCCCGAACTCCTCGCGCACCCGGCGCATGACCGGCTCCCACGGCTCCTCGACGGGGTCGCGGGTGGGGCCGACGAGGGCGACGACGCCGCCCGGCGGCAGCAGCGCGTCGAGGTCGGCCAGCACCGCGCGGCGGTCCATCCAGTGGAACGACCGGCCCATCACGACGTGACCGAACGGCGGCAGTTCCCGCAACGTCGTCGAGTCGCCGCGCAACCAGCGGACGCCTGGCACGCCCGCCGCCAGCCGCCGCCCCTCGGCCAGCATCTCCTCGTCGGGATCCACGGCCAGCACCTCGCGCACCCGCCCGGCCAGCGGGATCGCGATCGTCCCCGGGCCGCAGCCGAGGTCGAGCACGACGCCGTCCGGGCCGAACGCACGGGCCAGCCGATCGATGGCCGGATCGCCGTGCCCGGGCCGGTACTTGGCGTAGTAGGGCGCCGCGCCGCCGAAGAGGTCCGTCATGGGTGGGACCATATACGGGTTCGAGACTCGTTCGATGGAAGGTTTTGATCGGTGAGGCGGCTACTCACGGTCCTGTTGCTCGCGTGCGCCGCGGTCGGGTTCGCCCTTCCCGCGCAGGCGCACAACGTGCTGGTCGGCAGCGATCCGAAGGACGGCGCCACGCTGTCCGCCTCGCCCGCGCGGGTGACGCTGGTGTTCGACCAGGCGGTCCGCCAGGGCTACGCGCAGGTGGGCGTGACGGGGGCGGACGGCTCCTCGTGGGCCGACGGTGCGGCGGAGGTGGCCGCCGAGCGGGTCTCCGTCAAGGTCAGGCCGCTGCCCGCGGGCGGCTCGTACGTGGTGGGCTACCGGATCCTGTCCTCCGACGGCCATCCGGTGACCGGGAAGATCAGCTTCACCATGGCCGCCTCCGCCACCGGCGTCTCGGCCGGGCAGGCCGAGCAGGGCGACAGCGCGGAGGCGGCCGAGGCGGCGGCCAACGGCGGGGCCGGCATGGCGGTCGTGTGGATCGTGGCCGCGCTGCTGCTGCTGGCCGCGGGCACCGCCGTCGCCCTCCGCCGCGCCGCCCCGGCCCCCGATCCCGCCTCTCCAGAGTCGGAGTCGGAGTCGGAGGGCACGCGGGCGTGACCGCCACCGTTTCCTCCCGTTCCGGTTCCTCCCGTTCCGGGCAGCATGTCGGAGGCGGCCGGCTCGTCGCCGGGGCCTTCGTCGTGTGCGGGATCGTCGCCGCCGTGGCGGCGTCCACGCTCACCGCGCAGGAGTCCGTGCCGGGCATCCCCATGCCGGGGCCGGTCGTGGCCTACGGCCTGCCCGTCGTCCGGGTGCTGCTCGACCTGGCCGCCGTCGCCGTGGTCGGGCTGAGCCTGGTGCCCAAGCTGCTCGGCTTCGACGACCCCGACGCCACCGAGCCGGTCCTGCGCCGGGTGCGTCCGCTCGCCGTGCTGGCGGCCTGGGCGTGGGCGATCTGCGCGCTGCTCACCATCGTGTTCCAGACGGCGGAGCTCAATCCGGGCCGGGTGCCCACGTTCGGCCTGATCGCCTCCTACGTCGAGGAGGTCGGCACCGGGCAGGGGTTGCTGTTCAGCGCGGCGTGCGCGCTGGCGGCGGCGGGCATCGGGCTGATGGCGGTCAGGTTCGGCGAGAAGGTGCCCGCGGAGCTGCGGATCATCGTGGCGCTGTTCGGGCTGCTGCCCATCCCGGTCACCGGGCACGCGGTCAACTCCGTGTGGCACGACCCCATCATGATCTCGATGGAGATCCACGTGATGGGCGCGGCGGCCTGGGCGGGCGGCCTGGCCGCCACGGCCGTGTTCGTCGCCCCCCACCGGGGGCTGCTGGCCGTGGCGCTGCCGAAGTTCTCCAGGATGGCCACCGTCTGCCTGCTCCTGGTCGCGCTGTCCGGGCTGGTCACGGGGCTCGGCACGATGGCGCTCACGCCCGGCGTCGAGCTGCCCGGCGCGATCGTGACCAGCCACTACGGCGTGCTCGTCGTGATCAAGACGGCGCTGGTGGCGCTGCTGGTGCCGCTGGCCGCCCACATCCGCTTCCGCCTGCTGCCGGTGATCCGCCGCGGCGGGGCCACCGCCCTGGCGAGCTGGACGGCGGCCGAGGTGGGCGTGATGGGGCTGGCCTACGGGGTGGCGGTCGCGATCACCCGGGCCTCGATCGGCTGAGGCCGCCGGTCGCGCCGCCCGGCGAGCCATTCGGCGGCCAGCCAGGCGGCCAGCAGGCCGAGCCCGGCCCACAGGGCCGACGACGTGACCAGGGGCGGGGCTCCGTACAGGCCGGTCTGGCCCTTGATCGCGCCGTAGACCGGGCCCATGGCCGCGTTCTGCACGGCCAGCGCGCCGTAGGCGCCGGCGGTCACCACGACCGCCCCCACGACGGCCCGCACGGCCGGGACGCGCACCAGGAACGCCAGGTCGACCAGCAGCCCGGCCGCCACGAAGAAGAACGGCACCGCCGACGGCGGGAAGCCGCCGAAGGTGAGCAGCGGCCAGATCAGCGTGCGGAACCCGACGTACGCGCCGGCCACCAGCGTCGCCGCGCCGAACCTGCCGATCAGCAGCCTGGCCGCGACCAGCACCGACAGCCCGCCGACGACGGCGAAGACCGGGTAGAGGTAGTCGGGCACGGGCAGGGTGAACCCGCTCATCATGATCCGGTCGACCGGACGGCCCATCTGGTCGGCGGCGAAGCGCAGCAGGATCGGCTCGGCGTAGGTGGCCTGGTTGTCCCAGGCGCCGAGCGACAGGATGCCGTACTCCTGGTGCTGCTCGGGGAAGTGCACGTTCTCCAGGAAGAACGCGAGGAACGCGCCCAGCACGACGGTGCGCTCCCGGCCGGGGGGCGCGCCCATGAACCAGCCCCTGATCACACCCATGATCATGAAGAACGTTCCAACGTAGAGCATGATGTGCGACGGGCTCCACGAGGTGATGTCGAGCCCGTTGACGCGGTGGTTGATCAGGTCGAGCGGCACCGCGACGAGGAAGATCCCGGTTCCCCACTGGATGAGCCGCAGCGCCGCCTTGTCGACGCCGTAGCCGGTGTAGCCGTGGACGACGGTCAGGACGACGACGAGCGCGGTGCCGGCGGAGTTGAGCAGGTGGGGCGGGGCGAGGTCGTCGCGCAGCCATTTGAAGTGCCACGAGACGTCCCAGGCCGAGCCGAGGAGCTTGAGCGTGAGCGCCACCAGCCATCCGAAGTAGAGCACCCGGAACAGGTCTTGCGGCGTCTCGCGCCCCGCCTGGCCTCTGGTCCAGTACGGCAAGGCCCACGCTGCGGCCTTCTTGAACGATGCTGGTGACTTCACGGCGCAAATCTTACGGTCATCCGGCCCATCGGTCTCAGATGTCCTATTTGTCCGACCGAGGCGGCCTTCAGGCCGGGCGGTGGGTCAGGCGTACCGGGAGGTGTTTGAGGCCGTTCTGGAAGTTGGAGGTGAGGCGTACCGGGGGGCCGGCGGGTTCGACGTCCCAGGCGAGCAGCTCGGTGAAGACCGCGCGGAGCTGGACGCGGGCGAGGTGGGCGCCGAGGCAGAAGTGCGGTCCGAACCCGAAGCTGACGTGGTCGTTGGGGGTACGGGCGACGTCGAAGCGGTCGGGGTCGGCGAAGACGGCCGGGTCGCGGTTGGCCGAGGCGTGGTAGACGACCACCTTCTCGCCCGCCTGGATGCGCCGGCCGCCGAGCGTGAGGTCGCGGGTGGCCGTACGGCGGAAGTCCATCACCGGGGGCCAGTGGCGCAGCATCTCCTCCACCGCGGACTCCAGCAGCGACGGGTCGGCGCGCAGGCGGGCCAGCTCGGCGGGGTGGCGGAGCAGGCTGAGCAGGCCGCCGGGAATGCCGTTGCGCAGGGTCTCGTTCCCGGCGACGGCGAACAGGAAGAACATGTTCTCGAACTCGGCCCCGGTCAGGCCGCCCTTCCTCATGGCGGACATGACGGACTCGTGTGGGGTGTCGGCCAGGGCGTGGGCATAGGCGAACATGTCCGTCAGCGCGGCCCTCGACCTGGGGTTCATGCCCGGTTCGAGCTCGGGACGGGCGGCGACCGCCAGGCGGCCCACGGGGCTCAGGGACTCGACCTCGGCCGTGGACAGGCCGGCGTAGTCGTCGTCCTGGTAGCCGATGACGCGGGAGGCCCAGTCGTACAGCAGCCGCCTGTCCTGCTTGGGCACACCCATCACGTGGGCCAGCGTCCAGACCGGCAGGTCGGCGGCCACCTCGACGAAGTCGCACTCGCCGGGCGCGAGCAGCGCCGCCACCCGGTCCTTGATCGTGCGTTCCAGGGCGCGGACCGCTCGCGGCGTGAAGGCGGCCGCCACGATCCGCCGCAGCCTGGAGTGGTCGGGCGGGTCCATGTTGAGCATCATCGACCGGACGAACTCCAGGTCGGCAGGGGTGTCGGGGTCGCGGATCTGGGTGGCGCCGAAGTGGGAGGAGAAGTCGTCGGGGCTGCGCAGCACCCGTTTGACGTCGGCGTGCCGGAACACGCCCCAGTAGCCGGGCCCCTCGCGCCACGGGCCGACGGCCGGCTCGGGGATCCAGCAGACCGGGCTCTCCCGGCGAAGCCGGGCATACAGGTTGTAGGGGACGTCCGCCGCGTAGGTGGACGGCAGGAACACCTCGGCCAGGTCACGCGCCTCCCCCTCCGTCGAGTTGTCCACAGGACGCTCGCTCCGCTCCTCCGCCATGCCCTACAGCGTGCATGATGAGCGCGTGACTCCAGAAGACGCACAGGCGATTCTCCGGCAATACTTCGCTCCCTGGATCCAGGAGCTCGGGCTGCGGGTGGAGGAGGTGGGCGAGCGGCACGCCGTCGTCCGGCTCCCCTGGTCCGACTCTCTGGCCAGGGACGGCGGCGGGTTGTGCGGCCAGGCGATGATGGCCGCCGCCGACACCGCCACCGTCGTCGCGATCTCCTCCGCCAGGGGCGGGTTCGTGCCGATGACCACCGTGCAGCAGTCGACCACGTTCCAGCGGCCGGTGGTGGGCCGCGACGTGCTGCTCGACGTGCGCGTCACCAAGCTGGGGCGCTCGCTGGCCTTCTCGGAGGTCACGCTGACGCCCGACGGCGACGGCGACCCGGCCGCGCACGCCTCGACCGTCTACGCGATCCTCGGCTGACGGCCGCCCGGCGACGGCCGTCTCAGGGATCTCTCAGGTGCGGAAAGTAGGCTCACCGCCATGAAACGTGTGGCCGCGCTGGTCGCGGTGCTCGCCGTCATCGGGGTGACGACGTGGCTGGTGTGGCCGTCCGCCGCGGAGGCGCGCGGTCAGGACCAGCGGATCACGGTCGTCGACGGGCCCGCCGACGACCAGCGGGTGGAGCTCGACGCCACGTTCTTCCCGCCCGCCGGCGGCGGAAAGGCGCCCGCCGTGCTGGTCGCCCACGGGTTCGGCGGCAGCAAGCAGAGCGTCCGCCGGCAGGCCGCCCGCCTGGCCCAGGACGGCTACGCCGTGCTGACCTGGTCCGCGCGCGGCTTCGGCCGCTCCACGGGCGAGATCGCGCTCAACTCGCCCGACTACGAGGTCAAAGACGTCAAGCAGCTCGTCGACTGGCTGGCCAAGCGGCCCGAGGTGCGGCTCGACGCCGCCGGCGACCCTCGCGTGGGCATCACGGGCGGCTCGTACGGCGGGGCCATCGCCCTGATGGCCGCCGCCTTCGACCAGCGGGTCGACGCCATCGTCCCGCAGATCACCTGGGCCGACCTGGCCGACGCCCTCTTCCCCAACGCCGCCGCCCCGGGTCCGGGCGCCCAGTCCGCGATCGGGCAGCGCGTGGCCGACGGCGTCTTCAAGCGCATGTGGGCGGGCATCTTCTTCGGCCAGGGCGTCTCCCTCGACACCTTCGCCGCCCAGTCCCGCCGCGAGTCCGCCGCCCCGCTGACCGTCGAGCAGGCCAGGTGCGGCCGTTTCCTGCCGGCGATCTGCGGCATCTACCAGCAGGTCGCCGAAGACGGCCGGGCGACGCCCGAGGCCGTCGCGCTGCTGCGCAGATCCAGCCCGGTCACCGTGGCGGGCCGGATCAAGGCGCCCACCCTGCTCCTGCAGGGCCAGCGCGACTCCCTGTTCCCGCTCGCCCACGCCGACGCCAACGCCCGGGCCATCGCCGCCGCCGGCACGCCGGTGAGCATGGCCTGGTTCGACGGCGGGCACGACGGCGGCAACGGCGAGGCCGACTGGCTCTACGACCAGTCCTCGGCCTGGTTCGCCCGCCACCTCAAGCGCGAGGCCGCGCCCGCGGTGAGCGCGTTCACCGTCACCCGTGACGGCGGCCGCGACCCCGGCACCCGCCAGCGCATCAGGCTCCACCCCGAGGCCGCCGCCTACCCCGGCCTGGCCGGCACCGACACCACCACGGTGCAGCTCGCCGGCCCCGAGCAGAACGTCGTCAACCCGCCCGGCGGCGCCCCCGCCTCGATCTCGACGGTTCCCGGCGTCGGGGGGCTGCTGGGCGGCCAGGGCGGCGGCGCGGGGGTGTCCATCGACATGCCCGGCCAGAGCGCGGCGTTCGAGTCGCCGCCGCTCACCGCCCCGCTCCAGCTCACCGGCAGCCCCACCGTCAAGGTCAAGGTATCGGGCAAGGGCCAGGCGACACTGTTCGCCAAGCTCTACGACGTCGCCGACGCCGTCCAGCCGCCCGCGCTGCCGGCGGGGCTGGTGGCGCCGTTCCGGGTCACGATCCCCGAGGGGGCCGGCTCGGCCGAGGCCACGGTCACCCTGCCGGCCGTCGACCACCGGTTCGCCGTGGGCCACCGGCTGCGGCTGGTCGTGACCACGACGGACATGGGGTTCGCGACCCCGGCCGAGCCCGCCGCGTTCGGCGTCTCCCTGGCCTCGCCCACGCTGGCCGTCCCCACGGTCCGCACGCTCGCCGCGCCGCCGACCGGGGTGGCCTGGTGGGTGTGGGCGATGCCCCTGGCCGCCGTACTCGCCGCCGCCGCCCTGCTGGCCACCGGCCGCCCCTCGGGCCGCGCCTCGGCTGCCAGGGTCGACGTCGGCGCGAGCCCGGACGGTGACGGGGCATCGCAGGCGCCGGGCGGTGACGGCGGCCGGGAGGTGCCGTTGGAGATCGTCGGGCTGACCAAGGCGTACCGCAACGGCGAGCGGGCCGTCGACGGGCTGTCGTTCCGGGTCGAACAGGGCCAGGTCCTCGGCCTCCTCGGCCCCAACGGCGCCGGCAAGACGACCACGATGCGGATGATGATGGGCCTGATCCGCCCCGACTCCGGCGAGATCCGGATCTTCGGCGACCCCGTCACCCCGGGTGCGCCCGTGTTGTCCAGGCTGGGCTCGTTCGTGGAGGGCCCCGGCTTCCTGCCGCACCTGTCCGGCCGCGACAACATCGAGCTCTACTGGGCCGCCACCGGCCGCCCCGCCGCCGACGCCCACTTCGAGGAGGCGCTGGAGATCGCGGGCCTGGGCAAGGCGCTCGACCGCGCCGTGCGCACCTACTCCCAGGGCATGCGCCAGCGGCTGGCCATCGCCCAGGCCATGCTCGGCCTGCCCGACCTGCTGGTGCTCGACGAGCCCACCAACGGCCTCGACCCGCCCCAGATCAGGGAGATGCGCGAGGTGCTCAAGCGCTACGCGCGCGACGGCCGTACCGTGATCGTCTCCAGCCACATGCTGGCGGAGGTGGAGCAGACCTGCAGCCACGTGGTCGTCATGCACCGCGGCCGGCTGGTCTCCACCGGGCCGGTGTCGCGGCTGCTGAGCTCGGCGGCGGGCAACGGCAACGGGCACGGCGGTCCGCGCCTGGAAGACGTGTTCCTCGACCTCATCGGAGACAGATCATGACCGCCGCGCCGGGCTACGCGCCGCGCCGCACGCTGCCGCTGCGCGTGGAGATCGTCAGGCAGTTCAAGCGGCGGCGGACGCTGGTCATGTTCGGGCTGCTGCTGGCGTTGCCGTGGGTGCTGGTGATCGCGTTCCAGTTCGGGCCGCAGTCCGGCAACCAGGGGCAGTCGTCGGTGCGGATCAGCGACCTGGCCACCGCGAGCGGCCTGAACTTCGCGGCGTTCGCCCTGTCGGTGTCGGCGAGCTTCCTGCTGGTGGTGGCGGTCGCCCTGTTCTGCGGCGACACGGTGGCCGCCGAGGCCAACTGGTCGTCGTTGCGATACCTGCTGGCCGCGCCGGTCCCCCGCGACCGCCTGCTGCGCCAGAAGCTGATCGTGGCGCTCGGCTTCTCCGCGGCGGCGGTGATCTGCCTGCCGCTGATGGCGTTGCTGGCCGGCACGGTCGCGTTCGGCTGGCACGACATCCAGGTGCCGGGCACCGGCGAGACGATCCCGGCGCTCGACGTGCTGCCCCGGTTCGGCATCGTGATCGGTTACGCCCTGGTCAGCCAGCTCGTGGTGGCGGCCCTGGCGTTCCTCGTCTCCACGGTGACCGACTCGCCGCTCGGCGCGGTGGGCGGGGCGGTGGGCCTGTGGATCGTGTGCACCATCCTGCAAGCGGTCGAGGCGCTGGGGACGCTGCGCGAGTTCCTGCCGACGTTCTGGAACAACGCGTGGCTGGACGCCCTGGCCCCCGAGCTCGACTGGAGCGGGATGGCCAAGGGCGCCTCGGTGTCGATCACCTATGCCGCGATCCTGATCGCCGTCGCCTTCCGCAGGTTCCGGCGCAAGGACGTGGTCAGCTGACGCCCTTGGCGGCGTCCTCCAGGCCCTTGATCTCGATCTTCCGCATGCCCAGCATGGCCTGCATGACCCGCTGGGCGGCGGCCGGGTCCGGCACGCTCATCAGCTCCGGAAGGGCCCTCGGGACGATCTGCCACGACAGGCCGTACCGGTCCTTCAGCCAGCCGCACTGCGACTCCTCGCCGCCGTCGGTGAGCCTGGCCCACAGGTCGTCGACCTCCTCCTGGGAGGCGCAGTCGACGTACAGGGAGATCGCCTCGGTGAAGGTGAACTGCGGGCCGCCGTTCAGGGCGAGGAAACGCTGCCCGGCCAGCTCGAAGGAGACCATCATGGCCTGCCCGGCAGGCCCGGGGCCGCCCTCGGGGTAGCGCTGGACATCCAGGATGCGGGAGTCGGCGAAGATCGAGGTGTAGAACTCGGCCGCCTCTTCGGCCTGGTTGTCGAACCACAGGTAGGTCGTGATCTTCTGCATGTCGCCGGTCGTCCTTTCGAGACGTGTCGCGGGGGCCGGGTCCGTGCCCGTCCCCTTCCTTTCATCGACGCGTCGAACGGGACGGGGGCGGATCGACACACGTCCCGAAGAATCTTTGAAAAAAGTCTGAGACGTCCAAGAAGGGCATCCTCCAGCCGCGAGGCCCTGCGCATCTGGTTCGATGACGAAGGCGACGGCGCGCGTTCCAGACTGGCGCGGTCGGCGGAACGTGGAACCAGCCGGGTCGGCTGGGTCTGCGGCGACCGGGACGGTGTTCCACACCTGCTTGCGCAGGCTCGGCGGGCGCTCTCCGCATTCCACCACCTCGACCGGCGTGTACGGCGTGACCCGTCGGGTGCGTAGTCCGTGGTGGAGACGGTCGTGCCGGTGCAGTCGCGGCAGATCGTGGGACTTGGCGTCGAAGGCGGCGACCGCGCCGTCCAGGAGTTCGGCGAGCTCGTCGTCGCCCAGCGCGGTGATGTCCTGGGGAAGCTCGAACTGATCCACGAGCGGCTCTCCCTCGGTGAGAGGTGAGAGTTCGGCCCACAACCAGCGGCGATGCGTTCGAAGCTAGCGCACGCCTCGCTGGCCATGAGGTGTCAACACAGCGCGCTGAGCAGCAGCGGCGCATTCTTGCTGAGAGATGTCACGCGATGAGAACAGATCGCGGCCATGCCGTACCGCGCCATCGCGGGATGGGGATGTTGTTGATGTGCCTCACACTGTCTTTCGTCGTCCAGGGCCTGCCGATGACGGTCTGGACGCGGCGGATCTTCAGCCCAGCGAGTTAGGGAGCAAGGAGGCCCGGCTGTTCACCGGGCCGTGGCGGCTACCGGTGTCCCTTACCCTGCTCGCGTTGATCATGATGCTGCTCGGGACACGGGAGTACGAGAGCGCGATTACCACGTTCCCCAGCGTTCCCGACTCAGGAGGGGTTCACCTCAACCTCGGCACCGTCCCCAAGAACATCTCCATTCAGTTCTACATGACCGAGGAGAACCCCTCCTATTTCCGCATGGAGTTTCAGGCGGAGGTCCCCGCCCAGCCGGGCAGCAGTTCCCCTTGCACGCCGACGACCATCTACCTGAAGGATCTCCGTACCGAGTCTCTTGATTTCTCCGGCGGGACAATCAAGGCGACGGAGACGGAGGAACCGAGCATCGAAACGCCCGGGGCCACATCCTTCACCACCCACTTGGCCGGCGAGACGTGCGGGACAGACCGCTGGTTCTGGATCACCGGCAAGCTGAGGACTCCCCTGTTCGCCAGGAACGGACCTGCTCTCAGCGCGCATCTGCCCGGTTTCAGCGTCGAAGGGCAGCGTGACGCCGTTGCCGCCATCTCAGCCAGCTGGAACGTTCAACTCACAGACGAGGATGCCACCAACATCAAGCCCGAGGTGATCTCCGCGGACTACAAGGGACCCGGGCTCTATTGGCGGGCGACGGCAAAGCCGATCAACCTGTCGCCGATATCCGCCTACGATTCGACCGGCACCAGCGCCGTTTCTGCACAGTACGGGAACTTCACCTCCATGCCCGCTCAGAAGGCGGCCGAGCGGTCCCTCTATTGGGCCGGTCTCCTCACCGGTGCGGCTCTCTCCCTGCTTACGTGGGCTGGTGAGGCAGCTTGGGAGGTACGCACGAAACACCGCACGGAGCAGACGGTCAGCGCCACCGAGATCGCCGAGCTCGTTTCCGTTCACGTCGAACGGCTCCTGGACATGCGGGCGATCGAACAGGCCGCCAAGGAACGACAGCAGGAACCCACGCGACAACAGATCGGGATCTTGAAACGTATTCGCCTGGCATCCCAGCAATTCAGAAATCCTCGAATTTGAATGTCGGTACATCTGTTATTCAGAGCGCCCGCCTCTCCCCCGCCCACGCCGGGCAGCCCCAAGCTCAGAGCGCTCCCCCGGGGGCCTGCGTCAGCCACCACTCAGCACGCGCCAGCCCTGGGTGAGAGTCCGCCGCTTTCCTGCAGCAGCCCCCTGTCCGCAAGCGGTCATGGCCGAAGGGTGATTTCCCGTGCGAGATCGTCTCTTATGGAGACAAGGCGGCGCACCGCCACCTCCCGCTCCAGTTCGAGAGGAACCGCATGGACATCCCGGCCCGAGCCACCCTGATCAACAAGAAGTCCGGGCTCGCCCTCGACATCATGGAATACGACATGTCCGACGGTGGCTGGGTGATCCAGTGGACTCCCCACGGAAAGCCCAACCAGATCTTCCGCCTGGAACCCGCCGAGGGCGGCTACAAGTTCATCGCCGAACACTCCGGCAAGGCCCTCGACGTCACCCTGGCGAACCAGAACTCCGACTTCGCGATGCAGTGGGGCATCAACGGCAGCCCCAGCCAGATCTGGTACCTCAAGGAACACGAGGCGGGCGTCTACCGGCTCATCGCCAAGCACTCAGGCAAGGTGCTGGCAGTCGCGAACGCCTCCACCGACCCGGGCGCGCGCGTGGTGCAGTCCGAACCCGGTCACGAAGAGAACGAAATCTGGCTCCTCAAGGCCGTTCCCTAGCACCGGTACGCGGACGCGGGCGCGTCCTGGAACAGCGCAGCGGGACACCCCTTCCAGGTCGCGCCCCCTAGGCGCTCTGCGTGCGCGCCGCCAGCTCAGTTGGGGGACGCGTCCGGGCTGGTACCGCATCGCGGTGACCGATGGCCGGCGGACCTCCTCCGGGGCTGCCCGCTCGGCCGCAGCAGCGCGTCGACGGCGCGGTCGCGGTCCCCGAAGGCGTCCCAGGCGCGGCGGTGTCGATGCAGTACCGCGCGCACCGTTCGGAGGTCGGCAACTGGCCAGGGTCCACCGTCCGCGCCCTGGGCTTCCTCCGTGTCCGTGATCAGCCGGCCGCGACGCCCAGATCCACCACCAGGCTCGCGATGGCCACTACGTGCACCGGCCGCCTGCGAGCCCACTCCCCCCAGGAACAGCGACAGCCGCGGCTCAGCACCTGCCTGGCAGCGGGAGAATCTGGCGAAGTCCACGAACTCGCCGTCCACGCGAGCACGCCCCTCCACCAGCAGCAGGTTCCCCACCCCAGAGCGGGCATCCAGCTCCTGAGCCGCCCGCGGGCCCGGCTTCTCCGCCAGCTCGATGACACGCCTCAGACCGCCCGGCTCGGCCTCGGTCGCCATCACGCCGCGCAGCTGGGCCAGTTCCCTGCGGTAGGGGCGGCCCAGCACGGCCACGCCCGGCAGCGCCTGGCGCAAGTGCCCGAGCGGGTTCGCATCCGGGGTGCAGGTTGTCGCCGTAGGCCACGAACAGCTCCCCGCCCACGCCGCCCAGGTGGTCGGCGCCATTGATCAGCGAGGTCAGAGCCCCGTAGGTGCCCGCCTGGGCCACCCATTCCACTGTCATCCCCGCGACCGGCAGCCCGCCCGCCCCGGGCAGGCCCGCGGCCCGTAGATACCGCTCACCCCCCATCGCCGGTCAGGGCCTGACGCGGGCCTCGCCCAGCACCGCGATCTCGTCCAGCAGCCGAACGATCCCGGGCGTGCCCTCCACCGGCAGGCACTCCTTGGGCAGGTAGCCCCCATGCGCGCACCTGGGTGCCCAGCCCTCCGGCGGCCACCACGACCTTCGCCTGTTCAACCGCCCCGCTGGCGCGGGTCGCAGGGGTACCGTGCGCCGGTGATGAAGGTACGAGTCACCGGCGTTCTCATCGAGGACCGCCGGATCCTCCTCCTTGACCAGGACACCGGCTCTGGGAGGTGTGGACAGTGGCGCGCTTGACGCCGAGGTACTCGGCGACGTCGTCCATCGTCCAGTAGGCGGCTTCCGCGTCTGGCGGTACCGGCGCCGCAGTAAGTGCGTGGGTCGCGGAAGGGCGGCCGGCCATCTGGGCCTCCGCTCAGGCGGTGGGGGGTGCCCTCCGCGAGGCGAGGTTTCATCCCCTTGTCCCGCGGAGGCGGCTCGTCAGGCGTCTTCCCGCCCTGAGGTGGGAGGACGGAAGTGCGGGTCGCCGAAATCGTCGCCCTCCGCGTGGGCCTCGATCCACAGGGCGGCCAGGTCCGGATGCTCCGGGAAGGCCAGCAGGTCGCTGAGCGTCTCGACCTTGAGACAGGTCAGTGCAGTGGCGACGTCTGCACTCCGGGACGTGAGCCCTGCCGTGGGTGGAGGCTCATGTCCCGGAGTGCCGAGGACTGGCAGGGCAGATGCTAGGGAGCAGGGTCTCCAGACTTCTCGCCCTTACAGGTCGAGCCGAATATCTTGCCGGTCCGCTGGTTAACGCATCTCTGGCACGGCTTTGCGTCCTCATCAAGGTCGCCCTTGCAGAGGATGCCTTCCTTCTTCTCTTCCTTCTTCGGTGACTCGGGTGCCTTTCCGGGCGCGCTCTTCTGTTCGCAGTACTGCTTCTTGTAGACGCCCTTCTTGTTCTGGCACCACTTGCATCGCTTGTGCTTGCCTTCGCGCCACTCGCATGGCTTGCCGTATGCGGAGGTGGACGTGCAGACGGTGGATGTGCTGGACGCTTGAGCTGGACTGGGCTGCTCCTGCGCGAACGCCGGCGAGGCCAAGGTGGTGGCCGCCACCAGCGCCCCAACGGCGAATGCTTTCCTGAGCATGAGACTCCCCCCGTTGTTCGTCTCCTGCCTGTCTCTTCATGGTGCGCCCTTCAGCGGATGGGCAGTCAAGACGCCGGCGAAAATCCCGTGTTTCTCGTCTGAGGGTTTCGCGACGACGGAAACCGCTTTATCGGATTCCTTTTTCTGATGCTGAAGATTCCTTGTCCGCCTAATAGTCGTCGTCGCGCTCTGCCGTTGCGCCGTGCTCCTCTGTGACATGCGTGGGATCGAGGTCGAGGCGGGGGCGAAGGTATCGAACGGCGTGTCGATGTCTTCCTGCATCCGTCGCAGTGTCTGCCGGGACCTCCATCATCAGGTTCCGGCTGAACCCGCATGTAGCTGATGGGGTCGCGGTCGCCGTACAGACTCAACACCCAGCCCGGCGCAGCTTGCACTCCTGGCAGGCGCCGCAGTCGGCCACCACGACGCCGGACCGGCCGAGCTGGTCGAACAGTTCGGTGGCGGTGATGTAGGCGCGGTGCATGGGCTGAAGCTCTCGTACCGGCGGCGGGCTGTCACAGGATCTCGCCGGGGGTCCGGCGGGAGGGGGGCGGGGGGTGTGGTTCAGCGGGTGGGGAGGTTGATCACTTCGACGAGGTCGGCCAGGGCGACGTGGACTTCGATCTCGTGGATGTGGCGAGTGGTGGCCAGGAGGTAGAGGTAGCGGCGGCCGTTGACGCGTTGCCGGCGGCCGAGCGCGCCGCCCCCGAAGAGGTGCGCTGGCCGTCGGTCAGCGCACCTCTTCGGCTGGAGCGTCTTCGGCGGCCAAGCAAGGCTCTGACGTCCAACCGTGAACGAGGAATGATCACCGAAAGATGGCAGGGCTTTAGGCGCTTCGTAGTGGCGGCCTGTCGGACATAGTCGCAATATGTAGCCGATCAACCACTGTTGGCGATTGATCGGTCACGTTGCTATCGCCAACTGGAGCAGACACACCCTTTTCCATAGGAGCATCCCATGCGCAGAACCGCCATCACTCTCACACTGGCCTCAGCCTTCACCGTCAGCGCCTCACTAGCCACATCCGCCGCCTACGCCGACCTCGGCGACGCCCAAGCTACCGGCGCCCGCGCCGTGGCCATCGTCAACGCCGACGCCACCGTGGTGCGCTCCAAGGGCGTCACTGCGGTGAGAAAGCTCGACGTCGGCCAGTACTGCGTCCAACTCGACAGCGACTACGACGCCAGCAGGGGCGTCCCGGTAGCCAACATTCGCTGGATCAGCGTGCCCACGTGGAACTCTGGCGCGTTCGTGGAGGAGTCTGGGACGCGGTGCGGCGCTGGAAACCGCTATGTTCTCGTCAGGACCAGTAATGGCTCCGGGCCCGCCGACGCTTCTTTCTCTGTCATCGTGCCCTGACGCTTCCTGCGCCCGGAGCTGGCACCTGCAGCGGAGCAAGACCGCAGAGCGTCTGTATGGACCGATTAGCAGGCGAACATGAGCCAACGCCGCCGCTGGGCTAGAACCGCCAAGGGAGCATGGGCACTGCCTTGCGGCGGCGAACCGGGATGCCCGAAGGGCCGCACACCCGGTCGGCATATCCGCCGGTCAGCGCCCGCAGCTGTCGGGGCGCATGGCCGATGGTCTCGCACTGTCGCCGGGCTGTCACGGGTTCCGGTACGCGCTTCCCCCGGGCCCCCTCGGCCGGCGGGCCCGGCGGCTGTCAGCCCAGCACCCGGGCAGGTGAGTCGATCCAGTACTGCTGACCCTGGGGGCTGACCGTCATGCCGAACCGGTCGCGTCGGGGCTCCCCGAGCCGGACCCATTGGAAGTAGGCGGCCACGGCCTCGTCCCACACCGGCCGGTCGCCCAGCTCGAACAGCGTGTACTCGTCCTGCCCGTCTTCCCAGACGGCCAATGCCTTCTCCCCTGGGCCGCCCGACACCCAGGCCAGGAAACGCCCCGGCTCCTCCCGGATGTCCAGTCGCAGCCCCGTCAGGGCGGCGACCGCGAGCCGGGCACCGGGTGGCGCGTGCGCGATCATGCGAGGGTCCACGCGCGTGGTGCTCTCCCGCGGCTCGGCCCCGTCCGGGTCCGGATGGTAGACGGGGCGCTGTGACCGCAGGGTCATGTAGTCGGCGTACTCCCGGAAACGGCCGTGCGCGGTGCCGTCCGGCAGCACGACCAGCCGCAGCGCGTGCCCGTCCCCGATCCCGGTGTGCAGGGGGGTGACGATCACCGCTCCGGGGCGGCACTGCTCGATCCAGGCGTAGGGCACCGTCCGGACAGCGCAGGTGGCATGGACGCGGTCGAACGGGGCGCGGCCTGCGGCCCCCGCGGCGCCATCACCGACGACCAGGTGGGGGTGCAGACCCGCCCCGGCGAGGTTGTCCGCGGCCGCCGCCGCGAGCGCCGGGTCGACCTCGACGGAGGTCACGTTCTCCTCACCGGCCAGGTGGCACAGCAGCGCGCACGTCCACCCCATGCCCGTGCCGATCTCCAGTACCCGGTCTCCCGGCCGGGGGTCGAGGAGTTCGAGCAGGTCGGCGACCGTCGCGGGCGCGGACGACGACGAGCTGTAGGCGCCTTCCAAAGCACGCAGGTCGGTCGCACCGTCGTCGAGCTGGGTGACGATCGCGCCCTCGGTGTAGACGGCGGTGAGCCATTCCTTGGGGTCGGCGTCCCGGTCGACCAGATACGGCCGGTCGCCGGCCGGGATCAGCGCCACCGGCGGGACGTAGTGGTGGCGCCGCGCCGCCCGCAGGGCTTGCTCGATCCGCTCACCGACCGGCGCGCGCACCGAGACGATGCGCGCCATCATGGCATCGAGCAGCCCCTCGAGGTCGTGGTCAGTCATCGGCGCTGCCGTCGGAGTGCCTCGGCTTCTCGCGTGATCCGCCTCCCTTGCCCTCCCCGTCGTACTGCTCGTCGCCTGGGGGCTCGAAGTCCTCGTAGGTGTTCTTCTTGCCGCCGCCTCCGTGCCTGCCCATGGCGCTCTCCCTTCGTCGTACGTTCGCCTCCGGAGCGTGCTCATCGTGACCGTACGGTCACGCTCTGGTCCTGGCAAGGCGCCTGAGGAGGGGAGGGCGTGCAGCTACGCTTTCGGGTCCCACGTGCCCGTCAGCCGACGGCGGCCGGTCGCTCGCGATCCGGCAAGGTGTCCTCGCCGCGCAGCACCACGACCGCGAGCGTGTACGGCGGGCAGTGCACCGCGTGCTGGCCGCTGACCTGCACCCGCAGGTCGAACGGTCGGCAGGACTCGGTCAGGACGGCGACCGATTCGCCGCAGACCTCGTACGGCTCCACGACCGCGGCGAACATGGTGCCGCCGCGCCACCACGACATGCCGTGGTCGTGCAGGTGGCCGAAGTCGATCGGGCAGGTGCAGTGACCGAACATTTCCGGCTCGGGCCGGTCGGGGTGGCGCAGGACGCACGGGCAGCGGAAGGGCCGGACGACGATGCCCAGGTCCTGCTCCAGCCGCCGGACCCGTTCGGCCCGCTCGTCGCAGAACCGCTGGGCCTTCGCCCGCTGGGCGCGGGCCTCGGCGAGCAGCTGCCGGCGTTCCCGCCGAGCGGCCTCAGCGGGAGCAGGGTCGTGGGCGGGCATGACGCCGAGGGGGGGCGGCCGAGCCGGGCCCGATCGACGACCAGGACCCCGGCGCCGTCGTCGGCGGCCCGGGTCAGTACGGCCAGGAGCTGGCTGCGGCCGCAGAGGTCGAAGCACTCCTCGACGATCTCGCCGCCGCGATCCGCGACCCAGCCGCGCATCTCGGCCAGTTGCCGGTCAGTGGCCCTGACGTCGTCGGCCGCGCTGTAGGCGTACAAGATCCACGATGTGGGGGGTTGTGTCATCCACTCAGCGTAAGAACACGCTCACAGAGTGGTGGCGCATTCACGAAACCGTGGCCGCGGCCTGCCGGCGTCCGTTCGCTGACCGCTCGTAGGTGCCGGGCTGCAAGACGATCTCCAGCACGAGGGCCAGTTCCCCGAACAGCTGGACGTAGCGCGACTCGTCGGCCTCGTCGTAGTCGTCGCCGGTACGGCCGTCCACGATGGCCGCGATGTCGGCGTAGGGGTCAGTCGTGACGGTCGAGGACGACGCTCTTGGTCGGTCACAGTTCCGGACCGGCGGTATCAGGTTGCGGCAGCCGTCCTGAAGAAGTGGGCGGTGTCGTCGTCGGCGGGGAAGTACGCCTCGACGGCGATCTCATCGAGCGTGACGTCGAAGGCCGCGCCGAACGTCGTGATGGTGTTGACGAAACACAACTCCGCTCCGCGATGCCGGATGCGGATGGGGAGCGCGATCTCGGCCGGATCGGGTGGCCGCGGGTCGCCCGCGGGACCGTAGGACTGCACCTCCTCGTACAGTGCGCTCAGTTCGGCGTCGCCGCTCCGCGCGACCTGGCGGGCGAGCCGGGGCAGCAGGAATCCGCGGACCTGCCCGAGGTTGAGCAGCCGCGGCGCGAACCCGCCCGGGTGCAGACCGAGCCGCATCATGTTGACCGGCGGCCGGAGCAACTCCGCGTCGACGCCTTCCAGGAAGACGTCGATCGCCGAGTTGGCGAACAGCAGGTTCCAGCGCCGGTCGACGGCCAGCGCCGGATACGGTTCGTGCCCGCGCAGGATCTGCTCCAGGACGTTCCGCGCCGAAGCCAGGTGCGGGTCCTTCAGCGGCCGTTCGCGGACGACGGGCGCGTGACCGGCCGCGACCAGCAGGCGGTTGCGTTCCCGCAGCGGGACGCCCAGATTCTCGGCCAGACGCAGCACCATCGCACTGCTGGGAATGGTCCGTCCCGTCTCCACGAAGCTGACGTGCCTGGCGGACACGTCCGCCTGCAGCGCCAGATCGAGCTGGCTGAGCCCGCTGCGGTGCCGCCACTCGCGCAGCAACTCGCCGATCGGCCGGTCCTGGTTCATCCGGCGATTATCCTCACACCACGCCGACCTGCACGATTACATGCCATGTAATCGACACCGCCGGGCGACCGCTGCGACGGTGTTCCCCATGAACGACACCAGCACGACCACCCGCAACAAGCACCTGGTCCTCGACGGCTTCACCCGGTTCGCGGCCGGGGACATCGACGTGCTCCGCACGCTCCTGCACGAGGACTTCGTCGAGCACAGCCCGGACAACCCCTCCGGGCGGGACGCGTTCATCGCCCACATCGCCGAGGCTCCCGTGGCGCGGGCCCGGCTCGACCTCAAGCGGGTGATCGCCGACGACGATCACGTGGTGCTGCACTACCTCATGACCACGGACGACGACCCGCGCGGCGTCGCCGTCGTCGACATCTGGCGGCTGGCCGCCGGGCAGATCGTCGAGCACTGGGACGTGGTCCAGCCGGTGCCGGAAGCGGCGCGGGTTCCGCACGGAATGTTCTGAGGCGACGGCGTGCGGCGGACATCGCCCCTTCATCGATCGGCGTCCCGGCGCCGGAGGTCCCATGGAACTCGCCCCGCCTCGGCAACGACACCCTGCCGCAGCTCACCGGCCCAGGTGAGCGAGGCGGGCCGCGCGGGTGGCGTGCAACCTCGGCGGAGCCTTGACCGGTAGCTGAGCGTCCGGGCCGACAAGGCGTACTGCTCCCGCGCGATCGGGCAGCGCCGGCGCGCACCGTGCCGAACCGGCCGACCGCGTCGCCGCCCGGCAGTGGCGCGGCGGCCGTAGTGGCCGTCCACCGTCCTTCGGCGCGGCCGGCCACCGCGCCCGCTCAGCCGTCGGGTGCGGCATCAACCGGCTCGAACGCCATCGCGGCATCACCATCCGGCACGGCGAACTCGTCGTCCGCTCCGCAGCCACCGTCCGCATCGCCCGCCGTCCACAACCGGCTGACGATCCCCAGAGACACGACCTAATGGGACGAGTGGGATTCGGCGTGCCAGAAGATGGCGTACCGGGATAGGGCGGCCCTGGGGGCGATGGGCCGGAAAGGGGGATCAGGCGGGCCGTTTCGGGAGCGGCCGGGGCCCAGAGAAGCGGACGCCCGGCCCCAGGACGGCGCGGGCGGCCAGGTCAGCCCCAGTGCGGAGGCTTGTTGTCGAGGTAGAAGGCGTCGGCGTCGGCTTCACGCCAGTCGCCCCAGCCGAGGTCGGTGTCGTCCGAAGTCTGCTCCGGGAGAAATTCGTCCACGGAAAACATGCTACCGAGACGTACAAACCAACACCGGTCGTCTTCCCGGCTCCACGGACAGCCCTCGCGCCCGGCGGTACGATGCCAGGGCAGGTGTCGCCGATCCCCCGTGAGGCTGCGCATGGCCACCCCTACAGGCTGGCGGAGAGAAGGCAATCTACCGGCGGAGCTCACCAGCTTCGTGGGACGGACCCGGTTACTCGCCAACCTCAAGCGGCATCTTGCCGAGTCCCGGCTGGTGACCGTCACCGGCATCGGCGGGGTGGGCAAGTCACGCACGGTGCTGCGGCTGGCGCACCAGGTCCGTACGCAGTACCCCGACGGCGTGTGGTTCGCCGACCTGGCCCGGCTGCAGGACGCGGGCATGGTCAAGCACACGATCGCCTCGGCGCTCGGCATCGCCGACCAGTCCTCCCGGGCGGAGTCGGAGTCGCTGTCGGAGTGGGTCGGCGAACGCGACATGCTGCTCATCATCGACACCTGCGAACACCTCGTGCAGGGCTGCGCCGAGCTGGTCCACGAGCTGCTGGAGGCCGCGCCCAACCTGAAGGTGCTGGCCACGAGCAGGCAGTCGCTCCACCTGCCGTACGAGCAGGTGGTGCCGGTGCCGCCGCTGGTCGTGCCCGGCGACGACCCGACGGAGAACCTGTTCACCAACGAGTCGGTGCAGTTGTTCGCGCTGCGGGCGGGAGCGGTCGTGCCCGACTTCCAGCTCGAAGAGGACAACATCGGCGCGGTGGCCGAGCTGTGCCGCAGGCTCGACGGCATCCCGCTGGCGATCGAGCTGGCGGCGGTGCGGCTGCGCGCCCTGTCGGTGGAGCAGATCCTCGGGCTGCTGGCCGACCGGTTCAGCCTGCTGGCCGGCGCGAGCCGTACGGCGCTGCCGCGCCACCAGACGCTGCGGGCGGCGATCGGCTGGAGTCACGAGCTGTGCGAGCCCGCCGAGCGGTTGTTGTGGGCGCGGCTGTCGGTGTTCGCCGGCGACTTCGAGCTCGACGCGGCCAGGTTCGTCTGCTCCGACGGGCGCCTGCCGTCGGAGGACATCACCGATCTGGTCACCGGGCTGGTGGAGAAGTCGATCCTGATGATCAGGAGCCACCACTCCGGCGTCCGCTACAAGCTGATCGACACGCTGGCCGAGTACGGCGAGGAGTGGCTGGACAAGCTCGGCCAGGCCCAGCAGATGCGGCAGCGCCACCTGGAGTACTACCTGAGCCTGGCCCAGCGCAGCGAAGACGCGTGGTCGGGTCCGCGGCAGATCTACTGGTTCGTGCGCATGCGCCAGGAGCACGACAACGTGCGGGTCGCGCTGGAGCACGCGTTGTCCTCGCCCATGCGCAGCGGTTCTGCGCTCACGCTGCTGGCGTCGTTGTGGTTCATGTGGGTGTGCTGCGGATTCGTCCGGGAGGGGCGTCTCTACCTCGAACGCGCGCTGGAGGCCAACCCCTCACCGAGCAAGGAGCGCTGCAAGGCCCTGTGGGTGCTGTCCTACGTGCGCAGCGCGCAGGGTGACAGCGTCGGCGCGCTGACGGCGGCCGAGCAGTGCAGCACGGAGGCCGTCCGGGTGGGCGACTCCAGGGCGGTGATCCTGGCCTCGAAGATGCAGGGCACGGCCGCGCTGCTCCAGGGCGACCTGCAGAAGGCCAGCGCGCTGCTGGGCGTGGCGATCGAGTTCAACACCGACAACAAGGAGCTCAACCCGGGCCTGCTGCCCGCGATCGTCGAGCTGTCGCTGGTGTTGTCGGCGCAGGGCGAGCTGTTCGAGGCCGAGTCGCTGCTCCAGGACTGCCTTCAGGTGTGCCGGGAGCGCGGCGAGCTGTGGGTCAGCTCGTACGCCCAGTGGGCGATGTCGCGCACCAGGCTCGCCACCGACCGGCCGGGAGAGGCGCTGCACAACGCCCGCGAGGGCCTGCGGATCAAGCGGCACTTCCACGACACGCTGGGCACGCTGCTGGTGCTGGAGACGACCGCGCGCATCCTCATCGCGCTCAAGCAGGCGCCGACGGCGGCCAAGCTGCTGGGCGCGTTGCAGCAGAACTGGCGGACGGCCGGCCTGCCGCAGATGGGCGCCCCGTTCCTGACCGACGACCACGACGCGTGCGTCGAGGACTGCAAGTCGATGATGGGCGAGCTGGCCTACAAGAACGCCTTCGAGAACGGCGCCCGCCTCGACCTCGACGAGGCGTCCACGCTCGCGCTCGGCGACCTGGACGCCCCGGCCGAGGACTGATCCCGGGGCCTCACACGGCCTGGGGCCAGCAAGTCCCCTCCGGCCACGCGTGCACGTAACGCGCGCTGCCGAGCGAGAACTCGATGTGCCCGCGTACCCAGTGCTCAAGGCCGCGGACGTACGTGCGGACGGGCGGCGGGGCCCACTCCTCCAGCGCCGCGCGCCGGTCGAGGAAGGCGGCGATCGCCTGGTTGTGCATGTCGGAGACCTCCAGGAGGGCGTCCTGGAGGGTGAGGTTCCGGTGGGTGGCCAGCACGGTGACGAGGTTGTGCCGGGCCTTGTCGTTGTCGCATTCCTTGGCGTAGGAGAGCAGGTCGTTGTCCCAGCCGATGAGGTCGCAGGCCAGGTCCGACAACATGCGGACGTCGGGATGGTGCCACTCCTCGGCCTCGAGGCGGTAGCCGCCGCCGGCGTCGATGAGGGCGAAGCAGGTGTAGGTGGCCCCGGTGATGCGGCGCATCAGGATGTAGTCCTGCGGCGTGGGGATCAGGTCGACCTCGCGGTTGGCCGCCTCCCAGATCTGGGCGAACAGGTACTCCTTGACCGTGATGCGCCACCGGTCCACCTGTGCCGGGGTGGAGGTGGCGACGATGCGGTGCAGGAGCTCGTTGAGGGCGAGGCCGAAGGGGTCCTTGTCGTCGGGCTCCCTGCGGTCGTCCAGGATCTCCAGGAGCGGCGGCAGGGCGCGGGCGAGCGCGGAGGCCCGGTGCCCCATCAGCTCACCTTCGCAGAAGGCGTCGTCGAACGCGAAGAGCCAGTTGTACCAGTCGTTGATCAGCCGGAGGCTGTCGCGCGGGACCTCGGGGTTGGTACGGGCGGCGAGCAGGCCGATCTTGGAGCGCCGGAAGTGTTCGATGGTGTCGGCGCCCTTGAGCATGTTGGAGGCGGCCAGCCACTTGTGGCTCTCCTCGTCGACCTCCGCGGCATGCACGTTGATCTCGTTGGGGAACGGGCACGGGAGCGGAGGGATGTGGAGCGGTCGCCTACTGAAGGAATGCGCAGAAGTTGCCACGTCCTTCAGCATGACGATCGGCTGTTCAAAAGGCCACACTCGACAACTTGGAGCCCTTTAATGCCTTTTTCGCACTATGGAATCCTCCAAGGCACCCGGTGGATAAACTGGGCATTTGCCGCTATTCAGGCCGGTCCAATGCCTGCGAGGCGCCGTACCGCTGATCGGCTTCCGTCACCGGCAGCGCTCTGACCACGGCCGACTCCTGCGTGAACCCGCCCCAGGGAAGCGCCCCGCGCCCGCGGCCGTAGGCGCGGCCGGAGCCGGATCCGGACGCGATGAACATTCACCCGGCTCCGCACGACCATGATCGGCCGACACCATCAGCAAAATGTCACCTTTGCTGATGGCGAGATTGACCGGAACGCCAGCCTCCGGGGTCGGCGGGCGACATCCTGGAGCCGCCGCTCCGGCCAGGGCGGACACCCCCGTCTCCGACCGGGTGCCGGATTGCGGCTCGATAGGGTGCCTTGCGCGGAATCGATCCGACTCGCCATAGGTTCTGGGGAAGAGTACCTAGGGAAAGGCTGTCCAACCGTGTTCGACCCGAAGGATCTCTACAGGCTCGCAGACGACGCGCCCGAGCTGACTGATCCGGTGTTGCTGTACCACTTCGACGGTTTCGTCGACGCGGGCGGCGCCGGACGCCTCGCGCTGGGCCACCTGCTGGCCGAGCTGGAGCACCGGGTCGTGGCGACGTTCGACGTGGACCGGTTGCTCGACTACCGGTCCCGGCGGCCCATCATGACCTTCGACACCGACCGCTGGGTCGAGTGTGAGAGCCCCGAGCTCGCCGTCCATGTCGCCCATGACGCCACGGGCACGCCGTTCCTGTTGATGAGCGGCCCGGAGCCGGACCGGGAATGGGAGTTGTTCACCCGCGCTGTGGGAGAGCTGCTGGAACGGCTGAAGGTGAGCAAGATCGTCACGCTGCACGGCATCCCGATGGCGGTGCCGCACACGCGGCCGCTGGGCATCACCATGCACGCCAGCCGCCCCGAGCTGATCAACTCCCAGACCAGCGCCTTCGGCCGGGTCCAGGTTCCGGGGAGCGCGGCCGCGCTGCTGGAGCTGCGGCTGGGCGCGCAGGGGCACGACGCGGTCGGGTACGCGGTGCACGTGCCGCACTACCTGTCACAGGCGGAGTACCCGACGGCGGCGGTGACCGGGCTGGAGGCGGTGACGCGGGGCACCGGCCTGGTGTTCCCGATGGAGGCGCTGCGCGACGCGGCCCACCGTACGACGGCGGAGATCGAGGAGCAGATCCAGGCGTCCTCGGAGCTGTCGACCGCCATCAGCGGCCTGGAGCAGCAGTACGACGCGTTCGCGGGCGGCGCGGAGCGGGAGAACCTGATGGCCGAGACGACCCCGATGCCCACGGGCGACGAGCTGGCCGCCCAGTTCGAACGGTTCCTGGCCGAACGCGACGACGAGTGACGGGCGGCCCGGCCCGTACCGGCTAACCTGGGCGGATGAGCGAGATCCGGGTCGGCCTGATCGGATACGGCACCGCGGGCGCGTACTTCCACGCCCCGCTCGTCCATGCCACTCCGGGCCTGCGGCTGTCGGCGGTGGTCACGCGGAATCCGGAGCGGCAGGCCGAGGTGGCCCACCGGTACGGCGCGGCCGGCGTGCCGGACATGCGTGAGCTGTGGGAGCACAGCGACCTCGTGGTGGTCGCCTCCCCCAATCGCACGCACGTGAGCATGGCCGCCGCCGCGCTCGCCGAGGGCCTGCCCGTCGTGGTGGACAAACCGGTCGCCCGCACCGCCGAGGAGGCCCGCGAGCTGGTTCGGCTGGCCGAGCAGGCCGGCGTCATGCTGACCGTGTTCCAGAACCGGCGCTGGGACGGCGACTTCCTCACCGTGCGGCGGCTGATCGCCGAGGGGCGGCTCGGCGACGTGCTGCGTTACGAGTCGAGGTTCGAGCGCTGGCGGCCGGTGCCCAAGGGCGGCTGGCGGGAGACCGGCGGCGCGGAGGAGATCGGCGGCCTGCTCTACGACCTGGGCAGCCACCTGGTCGACCAGGCGCTGCAACTGTTCGGCCCGGCGCACGAGGTCTACTGCGAGAGCGACGTGCGGCGGCCCGGCGTGGCCTCCGACGACGACACGTTCATCGCGCTCCGGCACGCGGGCGGGGTGCGTTCCCACCTGTGGGCCAGCTCGGTGACGGCCCGCCTCGGGCCGCGGCTGCGGGTGCTGGGCTCGGCGGGCGCGTACGTCAAGCACGGCATGGACGTGCAGGAGGAGCGCCTGCGGGCGGGCCTGACCCCGGACTCCCCCGGTTTCGGCACGGACGAGGAGAGCCGCTGGGGCCTGCTCGGCACCGACGACGACGCCCGGCCCGTTCCCACCGAGCCGGGCGCGTACCTGGACTTCTACCGCGGGGTGGAACGCGCCCTGCGCGAGGGCGCGCCGCCGCCGGTGGACCCGCGCGGCTCGATCGACACGCTGGCCGTCATCGAGGCCGCCCACCTGTCGGCCGCCCAGCGCATGGTCGTCCACCTGGGCTGACCCCCGAGCTGACACCCGGGCTGCCCCCCTGACTGATCGTGCTGATCAGTCGCGGAGGCGGGCGCGCAGGGCGGTGTTGTCGGCCTCGGTCCAGCCGTGGCCGCGCAGCCAGCCCATCGGGCCGTCGAAGCGGTCGTCCAGCACCTTGAGGAACTGCTCGATGTAGCGGGCCCAGGGCCTGTGGTCGTCGGCCGGGCGGGAGTCGAGGTCGTCCCGGTAGGTGTCGCTGGCGCGCAGGCGCTTGAGTATCAGCTCCAGGCGCTCGCCCGTGGCCACGTAGTCCCGCACGATGGCCTCGCGGGTGGCCCCGGCGACCTCCAGCGCCAGCGCCGACAGCACGCCGGTGCGGTCCTTGCCCGCCGCGCAGTGCACCAGCGCGGCGCCGTCGTCGAGGGCCATGGCGCGCAGGGCCGCCACGACGGCGTCCGGACGGTCGCGCAGGTAGCCGAAGTAGAAGCCGGTCACGCGCAGCTCCTCGTCGACCTCCCGCTCCTGCCAGGGCAGCACGCGGTCGCCGTCGATGGAGTCGGCCTCGACGTCGGTGTGCCTGCCGCCCTCGGCGAACAGCGTCAGGTGGTGGTGGGTCACCTCCGGCGCCCGGGTGAGCGGGCCGGGGCCCTCCAGGTTGACCTCGGCGGTCGAGCGCAGGTCCACGACGTGGCGCAGGTTCAGCTCGCTCACCAGGAGCGACACGTCCGCCGGGGTGAGGCCCTGCAGGTTGTCGGCTCGGAAGATCCGGCCGCGGCGGGTGAGCCCGCCGTCACGGGTGGGAAGTTCGCCCAGGTCACGTACGTTGACGGCGCCTTCCAGATCGATCCATCTTGTCATCTCATCCATTACTTCGACCTTATATGTCGGCCAATCATGAGCGGATTCCTAGTTCATAACGCAGCATGAACGTATGGATCCACGCGCACTGCCTCCCCGGCTGGTGATCGATCCATCGCTGCCCCCGGACGTCTCGGTCGAGTTGCGGTCGAGTCCGCACATCCTTCATATGGCCCGTTCCGGCAGGCGGATGGACCCCAGTTTCAGCCCCGCCCTGCTCTTCGCGCTTCCGGCCCTGCTGGTGATGGTCCTGATCGTGACCGACAACGCCGAGGTCGTCTTCGTGGCCGGGCTCGGCATGGGGCTGATCGCCCTGATCCGGTGGATGGCGTTGGACAGCTCCCACCGGATCGTCAAACGACGACTACGTCTCGCCACCACCCACGCCGACCGCTACGTCCTGCCCGAGGACCTCGACCGTCCCTGCCAGGTGCTGCTGCGCCGCGCCCAGGACGCGGCCACGGCCGTGCTGAACTCCAAGGTGCACAAGGCCGGGCTGATCGACTCGGTCGAGAACCAGGTCTCGCTGCCCGAGGAGGTCTGGCAGATCGCCCACCGGCTGCGGCGGCTGTCGTCGATGCACGCCGAGCAGGGCAGGCTCATCCCTCACGAGCTGCCACCGGGCATGGAGGACGCCTTCAAGCCGTACACCAGCGCCCTCGACGCCGCCTGGACCTCGCTCTCGCACCGCGTACGCCACCTGGAGAAGTACGCCAAGCAGGTGCTCAAGGCGGACAAGGTCTACCACGCGCACAGACGTCTGGAGGCGCTGGCCGCCAAGACCCCCGAGTACCAGCAGCTCCTCGCCGACACCGTACGGGACGAGCTGGCGCACGAGCGTATCCGGGAGCTGTCCGACCAGGCGGCCCACGTGCGCAAGCTGTTCGAGGAGAGCGTGCTGCAGGCCAGGCAGGCGGCGGGCGAACTGCTGAGAAGCCCCTTCAGCGACGCCTACGGCACCGGCGCGCTCGGCCCCCGCACCGGCGGGCACGACCGCGCCGCGCACCGCACGACCGGCCCGCAGCGGCACCCCTCGCGCGACTCCTGATCTCCGGCGCTCAGGGCCTGGCCTGCCGCAGGAGCTCCAGGGTGCGGCGCATGCCCGCCTCGTTGCCCAGGCTGCGGTAGATCTCCCTGGCCTGCTCCAGCGGCCCGACCGCCGCGTCCGGGCCACCCGCGTCGAGGTGCGCCTCGCCGAGGTAGCGCAGGCTCCTGGCCATCCACCAGCGGTCCTCCAGCTCCTGGAAACCGCGTACGGCGCGGCGCAGCTCGTGCCCGGACTCCTCGATCCGGCCCAGCCGGGCCAGGGCGCGCCCGGCCGACACCGCGGTGCGCGCCACCCCCCACGAGTCGCCGAGCGCCACCAGGATCTCCTCGGCCCGCCGGACGTACTCCAGCTCCCGCAGACCGCCCGCCGGATCGCCCACCTCGCCCGCGGCGCGCAGGCAGCGGGCCTCCTCCCACAGCTCGCCGCGCTGCCGGAACATCTCGGCCGCCCGGTCGAGACTGAACCCGGCCCTGGCGAACAGGGCGTCGGAGGCCCGGTGGTCGCCGGCCCGGCGCTCGCCGCGCGCCTGGGCGGCCAGCGCCTCGCCGTAGACGCGCAGCGTCTGGGCCTCGGAGTAGCGGTTGCCCGCCCGCTGGAAGATCTCCAGGGCGTCTTCGAGCAGGTCACGGGCCTCCTCGGGGCGGCGCTCCGCCATGCGCATCTCGGCCAGGTTGCGCTGGGTGCGGGCCATCCACCACAGGTCGTCCTCGTGCTTGAACGCGGTGATCGCCCCGATCAGGTAGTCCTGGGCGCGGTCGAGGTGGCCGCCGCTGATCAGGGTCATGCCGACCGTGCGCATCGCCCGGGCCGCCCACCAGGTCTCGCCGAGGTCGCCGAAGATCTCCAGCGCCTGCTCGGCCTCGTTCAGCGCGCGTTCGCGCAGGCCCATGCCGCCGCGCACGATCGCGCTGTTCAGCAGCGCGATGGCCAGCGCGCGCCGGTCACCGGTACGCCGGCCCGCCTCGCAGCCGATGTCGGCGACGTCCGCCCAGTCGGCCCAGTAGGCCCGCAGCGAGTGGCACAACGAGCAGAACGCCCTGGACAGCCCCCAGGTCAGCTCCCAGAGCCGGAACTGAGCGGCCAGGTTGATCATGCCGAGCAGCGACAGCCGCTCGGCGTTCAGCCAGTCGCCCGCCCCGAGCTGGCCCTCGGCGTCGGCGCGCCGGCCGCCCTTGCTCCAGTCCTGCGGCCAGCGGTGCTGGGCGGCCTCCTCGGCCCGGCGCCGGTAGCCGTGCAGGACGCGCTCCACGGCGGCCCTGCGGCGCTCCTCCTCGTCCTGGCCGGCCAGCTCGGCGGCGAACACCCGGACCAGGTCGTGCAGGCGGTAGCGCATCGCGCCGGTCTGGTCGGTGCCGGAGCACTCGGCGAGCTGGGCGTCGATCAGCGCTTCGAGCTGGTCGGCGCCGTCGAGGCCGGAGATGTCGAGCAGCTCGCCGGCCACCCAGCCGGGCACGTCCGGCGCGGGCAGCGCGCTGAGCAGGCGCAGCAGGCGGCGCTGGATGCCGGTGCAGTCGTCGTAGCTGAGCTGCACGGAGGCCCGCACGCTCTTGTCCACGCCCTGGGCCACCTGGAGCTGGTCGAGACGGCGGCGCTCGTCGCTCAGCCGCTCGGCCATCTCGCGCAGGGTCCACTGCTCGCGGGTGGCCAGCCGGCCGCCGCAGATGTTGATCGCCAGCGGCAGGTGGTCGCAGAGCCGGACGATCTCCTTGGCCGACTCCAGGTCGTCCACGACCCGCGCGCCGCCGGCCAGCCGGGCCAGCAGCTCCACGCCGTGCGCCTCGGTGAACACGCCGAGCCGGGTGTCGTGGGTGCCGTCCAGGAACAGCGGGGAGCGCGAGGTGACCAGCACCGCGCAGCCGGGCTCGGCCGGGATCAGCGGTTTGATCTGGGCGGCGTCGTGGGCGTTGTCCAGGCCGATGAGGATCTTGCGGCCCTTGGTCCAGGTCAGCCAGAGGGTGCGCAGCTCGTCGAGGCCGCCGGGGTCGGTGGCCAGCCGCACGCCCAGGCCGCGCAGGAAGCCGATCAGCACCTCCTCGGGGCGTACCGGGGCGTCGACGACGCCGCGCAGGTCGGCGTGCAGCCGGCCGTCGGGGAACCAGTCGGCGACCTCCTGCCCGAACCTGGTCATCAGCGCCGACTTGCCGACGCCGCCGCGGCCGTACACGGAGACGACCAGGGGCGGGGACAGGTCGGAGGACTTCCGGCGGGCGGCGAAGACCTCGCGCAGGGTGGCGAGGGAGTCGGCGCGCCCGGTGAAGTGCTCGGGCACCGGCGGCCACTGGTCGGGCGGCCGGACGCCGGGCTCGGGCGCGGGCGCGACGCGCCGCCGGGGCGTGGCCTCGGTGGTGGCCCACGTGGTCACGCCGACCAGCAGCGCCGCCGCGAGCGTCACCCCGATCTTGGCCATCGGCGGGATGTCCCACTCCAGCGAGGCGGCCAGCACACTGGCGGCGCCGGCCGCGAGCCCCGCCGAGACGGGCGCCGCCCATGTCACCCGCTTACGTCGCGGTTTATCCGGTAAGTTGCCCGGCACCCGAACACCCCCTTCCGGGGGTGATTCAAGCCGATGGGGCACGGCGAGCGCCAGCCGTACCCCATCGTTCCGCTACAGGCCGATCACGTGGCAGGTGGCCGTGGCGGTCTTGGTCGGGTCGCTCTCCGAGGTGGCGGTGAGCTTGACGCGGGCCAGACGGTCGCCGCCGGGCGCGCGCACCGCGTTGACCGTCACCGGCGCCTGCTTGCCGAAGGCGACGGAGGCCAGGGCGTTGGGCACCTGGGCGGTCCAGCCCTTGCCCTGCACCTCGGCCTTGACCCGGTAGACGTCGGAGTTGAGGTAGGCGCTGACGTCCTCGGGGTGCTGCCCCTGGGCGGGGGCCGCCTTGCCGGTGTTGAACACCGGGAACGTGCAGGTGGAGATGTTCTTGCCGGTGGGGACGCCGGCCGCGGGCAGCACCCGCACGCCGCGCTTCTGCGGGCCCGAGCCGTCCAGCGACCGGATGGCGACGGAGTAGGACAGCTCGCCGTTCCGGTTGCGCTTGAGGTCGGTGACGTAGAAGTGCAGGCGGTTGGCCTGGTCCACGTACTCGTACTCGCTGCCGGAGTCGGTCCCGGCGTGGAAGAGGGCGTCGGAGAGCTGGCGGTAGTCGCCGACGGTGATCGGCACCTTGGTCCCGTCGGGCATCACGTAGTCGGTCATGCCGATGTCCTGCGGGTTGGCGTCGACCACCCACTCGAACGGCGCCCGGTCCTCGTTCTTGGTCTTGGCCAGGAGCACGCCGGAGTCGGGGGTGAAGGAGTCGGAGCCCATCCGGTCCACGACCTCGACCGTGTAGTTCTGGTAACCGCCGCGGTCGCACAGCGGGTCGGTCGCCGAGCAGGTGCTCTTGTCGCCGGGGGCGTCGAAGGAGATGTTGACGCCCGACAGGTCGCCCTGCCCCGGCCGCACGGCGCGGGCCAGGACCTTGGCCGTGACCAGGCCGGACTCGTCGAGCGCCTCACGCGACAGGCGCAGGACGTTCTGCTCGTCCACCATGCCGAGCTTGAGCTTGTTGCGCAGCATGTGCTGGGCGCCCATGGACGCGCCCGCCGTGGGCGGGATCAGCCAGCGGGAGTGCGGTCCGCCGGGGCCGTTGAAGCTGCCGCGGCTGAGCATCTCCCAGACGCCGGTGTACGCCCGGACCGGCGGCACCCCGTACGGGTTGTTGTAGTTGTCCAGCACGCCGAGGATGTGGCTGAACTCGTGGGCGTAGACGGCCATGCCGGAGCTCTCGGCCTGGACGGAGTCGACGCCGATGTTGGCGTTGGGCCAGAAGTTGGAGGCCGCCTGCCAGGAGGACCAGTCGACGTAGCGCGTCTTCAGCCAGTTGGGCAGGGCCGGGTCGGGCGGGCCCCACTCGTCGGGCACGTCCTCCTTGGTCGGGAACTTCATCATCCCGAACTCCTGCCAGGTGGACGACTCGTCCTGGCCGGCGCTGAGGTAGAAGATGAAGTCGTACTGCTTGGCGACCTCCTCGCCGACGGCGTTGATCCACGCGTTGTGGCCGTCGGTGCGCAGGTTCTTGCTGCAGGTGTCGCCCGCCGGGCAGCCCGAGGTGCCGTTGAAGCCGGGCTCCAGCGCGTACTCGTGGTCCTTGCCCGGCATCGTGTACGGGCCGAACCCGGTCAGCTCGACGCCGTACCGGCCGCCGGAGTCCTCCATCCAGTACTCGTGGATGGTGTGACCCTTGTTGAGGTCGTTCGGGGTGTTGAGGAAGTCCTGGTAGAACTTGGCCACCTGGTCGCGCGGGACGTCATGGGCCTCGGCGCTCGGGTTGGCGTAGATCGTCGAGCCCTTGGGCTGGGTGACGACGAACGCCTGGTTGGGGTAGTCGAGCAGCACCAGCGCGCCCTTGAAGGTGCGCTTGGAGCCCTTGACGGCCGGGTCGTTCCAGTTCGTGCCCGGCGGCTTCTTGTAGTCCGCCCACGTCATGTGGTCGGGGTTCTCCCAGTTCTGCGGGTCGAGAGGCGTGAGGCCGCCGGGAGGACGGGCGCGCAACGTCTGGGCGTCGGCCGATTCGTCCTGCTGCCAGGGCTGGGTCTGCGGCCAGTGGTTCTGCCGCCAGGGGTACTCGGGATCGACAGTGGGGGGTGCTGCGGAAGCAGGGGTCGCCATCAGGCTCACCGGGATCAGCACGATGGCCGCCAGCAAACCCTTCAGCAGCTTCTTCGGGGCATTCACGGATTGACGGTATAGACGTTATTGACGGAGATCACCGATCAGCTGTAGGGAAGACGTGTAGCAACCCTTCCGACATTTGTCGAAATGTCCAGCGTGACCTAGGTGGAGCTTTGGCGGATCTCCAGCGGATCGTGGACGACCTCGCCGTCCGTCTCGCGCGCCCCCTGCTGCTGGAGGACCGCGTGCAGCGCGTCATCGCCTACAGCGAGCAGAACGGCGCCATGGACGACATCCGCCGCGACTCCATCCTGCGCCGGCACACCACCCCTGAGGTGCGCGAGTGGCTGCGGGCGGCCGGCGTCCACGAGGCGCAGGCCCCCCTGCGGACGGCCGGCGCGCCGCACCTGGGCCTGCTGCCGCGTGTGTGCGTCCCGTTGCGGCACGCCGACGGCCTGCTCGGCTTCCTGTGGTTCATCGACGCAGAGCCGGCCATGTCCGACGAGAAGGTGGCCGAGGCCGCGGCGGCCGTCCCCGGGCTGGCGCTCGCGCTGTTCCACGAGAGCCTGGCGACCGGGCTGGCCTCCCACCGGGAGCTGGAGGCGGTCACCGGCCTGCTGCGCGGCGAGCGGGACGCGGCCAGGCAGCTCATCGAGGCGGGCGCGTTCCCGCAGGGCCAGCCGGTGACCGTGCTGGTGGCGCGGCCCCGCTCGGCCGAGCCCGACGAGGGGCTGCGGCTGGCGCTCGAACAGGGGCTGCTGGCGCTGCGCCGGCGGCTGAGCGGCCACCATCCGCTGCACCTCGTGCGCTACGACCACGCCGTGCTGCTCACCGCCGGGCCGCCGGTCCCGCCCGACGAACTGCACGCGGCCATGCCGGTGCCCGTGGTGGTGGGGGTCGGGCGTACCCGGCTCGAACTGGCGCAGGCGGCGGGGTCGTACGCGGAAGCCCGGCACGCGGCGGAGGTGACCGCGCGGGTGCCGGGGCTCGGGCGGTCGGCCGAGTGGGCCCGGCTCGGCGTCTACCGGATGCTCACCCAGCTCGCGGACCAGGAGGTGCATCCCGGGCTCGACGGGCTGCTGGCCGACGAGCAGTACCTGCCGCTGCTGGAGACGCTGGAGACGTACCTGGACCTGGCGGGCAGCGCGGTGGCGACGTCCCGGGCGCTGCGGCTGCACCGCACCTCGCTGTACTACCGGCTGCAGCGGGTGGAGGAGCTGGCGCGTACGGACCTCAAGGACGGCGGCGAGCGGTTGGCCCTGCACCTCGGCCTGAAACTGGCCCGGCTGTCCGGCCGCTACCAGCCCCGGGACGCCCGCGGCGACTGATTGCCTTCGCCGCCGTCGCTCGCGTTTAATGCCAAAAGGGCAAATCCGACGGGAGCGCCGATGGCGGGTGCGAAGCGTGCTGCGCGGGTTCCGGGGCGGGCTCCGGGGCGGGTTCCGGCTCGGGTTCCGGCGCGAATTCCGGGGCCGGATTCGGGGCCGTTCTCGGGCAGGCGGGCGCCCGTCGTGGCCCATTCCGCTCCCCTGGTGCTGCCGGTCTGCGCCGAGCCCGTGCGCGACGGGACGGTGGTGATCAGGGGCGGGCGGGTGCTCCAGGTGGGCGCGCGGGCCGAGCTGCTGTCCCGCTTCCGCGTCGCGGAGGAGGTCCGCTGGCCGGGCATGATCGTGGCCGGGCTGGTGGACGCCTGCTGCGCGCCGACGCCGCCGGGCCCCGGCGTCACCACGCGGGCCGCCGTGGTGGCCGACCCCGCCGATCTCGCCGGAGTTCCCGGCGTCTCGTACGTCGAGGCGTCCAGCGCCTGCGAGCAGGACTGGGAGGACCACGACCGGGACGCGCTGATCACGGCGCTGCGCGAGGTGGACCGGCCGTGCCCGGTCGGGATCGCGGCCAGGACCCGCGACCCGCAGGTGCTGGAGGACGTCGCCGTGCTGGCCAGGACGTTCGGCCTGCGGCTGCTGGCCGGGCTGGACCGGCACTCGCCCATGGCCCTGGACGAGGCCGGCGCGCTCGGCTCCCACTGCCACGTGGCCTGCGCCCGGCCGCTCGACCCCGGCGAGCGCAAGCTGCTGGCCCTGCGCCGGAGCGTGGTCGCCATCTGCCCGCCGGGACCGGAGCAGGCCGCCGACGTGCTGGCCCTCCTGGAGGAGGGCCACCGCCTCGCCCTGGGCAGCCGCGCCCTGGACGCCCTCGACCCGGCCGGCCCCGCCCTGGCCGGCCCCGACCCGGCCGGCGCCGGCCCCGGCGACCTGCTCGGGCTCGCGGCCGGTGTCCGGCGGCGGGCCCGGGAGCTCGGACTGCGGGTACGGGGGCTGGACCGCCGCCTGGTCGAGGCCGCGACGCTGGGCGGGGCGCGGGCACTGGGCCTGGACGCCGGGCCGGGCCGGATCGGCTCACTCGGACCGGGCAGCCGGGCCGACTTCGCCGTCTTCGACGCCGGGGGACGCTACCCGTACTCGGCGCTGATGGCCCGCCCGCCCTGCCTGGGCACGGTCGTCGGCGGCGCGCTCACCTGAACCCTGAAACCGAGCGCGCTCACCTGAACCCTGAAACCGAGCGCGGTCACCTGAACCCTGACCCGAGCGCGGTCACCTGAACTGGCCGTCCACCGCGCCCAGCAGATCTCTGAGCTGGTCACGCTGCTCCTGGGACAGCACCGCGAACAGGCCCTCCCCGGCCTCCCTGCGCGCGTCTCTGGCCCGTTCGGCCATGGCCCGCCCCGCGTCGGTGATCACGACCAGCGTCGAGCGGCGATTGGCCGGATCGACCTCCCTGCGCACCAGCCCGGCCTCCTCCAGCGCGTCCACGACGGGCGTCAGCGAGCGCGGCACGATCCGCAGCTCGTCGGCCAGTTGCACCATCCGCAGCGGCCGGTCGGCCGCGCCGAGCGCGCGCAAGGCCCGCGCCTGCCCCGGATTGAGCCCGAGCGGAACCAGCCGATGCACGTATCCGTGCCGCAGACGCCTGCTGACCAGGTGCAAGAGCTCCGCGAGCTCCATCTCTCCCATATAGACGATTTTAGCCGGAACAATTATGAGTTAACCTCTGTTTGAGTGGACATCCGAAAGGAGGCCATATTGGCCGACGAACCACGCGCGCCGCTGCGGCGCATCATCGGACTCTTCACCCCCTACCGTGGCCGGCTGGCCCTGGTGGGCGCGTTCATCCTGCTGTCGTCCCTGGTCGGGCTGGCCTCGCCGTTCCTGCTGCGCGAGGTGCTGGACGTGGCGATCCCGTCCCGCGACGCGCTACTTCTCACGCTGCTGGCGCTCGGCATGATCGCGGTCGCGGTCACCACGAGCGTGTTCGACGTGCTGCAGACGCTCATCTCCACCACCGTGGGCCAGCGGGTGATGCACGACCTGCGCATCTCGGTCTACTCCCACCTCCAGCGCATGTCGCTGGCCTTCTTCACCCGCACCAGGACTGGCGAGGTGCAGTCGCGCATCGCCAACGACATCGGCGGCATGCAGTCGGTGGTCACCTCGACCGCGACCTCGATCATCTCCAACCTCACCACCGTGATCGCCACGATCGTGGCCATGCTCGCCCTCGACTGGCGGCTGACGGTGATCTCGCTCCTGCTGCTGCCGGTGTTCGTGTGGATCAGCAGGAAGGTCGGCGCCGAGCGCAAGCGCATCACCAACGAACGGCAGCGCAAGCTCGCCGTGATCTCCTCGATGGTCCAGGAGTCGCTGTCGATCAGCGGCGTCCTGCTGGGCCGGACGATGGGCCGCTCCGCCGAGCTGACCGACCGGTTCGGCCGCGCCTCCGACGAGCTGGCCGAGCTGGGCGTACGGACGAGCATGGCCGGACGGTGGCGGCAGTCGTCGATCCAGATCATCATGGCCGCGATGCCCGCCCTGATCTACTGGGCCGTCGGCTACACCGGCATCATCTCCGTCGGCACCCTCGTGGCCTTCACCACGCTCCAGTCGAGCCTGTTCCGGCCGACGGTGTCGCTGCTGCGGCTGGGCGTCGAGGTGCAGAGCTCGCTGGCGCTGTTCGGCCGCATCTTCGAGTACCTGGACCTGTCGGTGGACATCCACCCCGGCACCCGCACGCTGGACGGCGTACGCGGCGAGGTGCGCTTCGAGCGGGTCGACTTCGCCTACGAGGACGAGCGCACCCTGCACGCCGTCGACGTCACCGTCCCCGCGGGCACGACGCTGGCCGTCGTGGGCGAGACCGGCTCGGGCAAGACCACCCTCAGCTACCTGCTCCCCCGCCTGTACGACGTGACCGGCGGCCGGGTCACCATCGACGGCGTGGACGTGCGCGACCTGACGTTCGAGACGCTGAGCGAGGTGGTCGGGGTGGTCTCGCAGGAGACGTACCTGTTCCACGCCTCGATCGCGGACAACCTGCGCTTCGCCCGTCCGGCGGCCACCGACGAGGAGCTGGAGGCGGCGGCGCGGGCCGCGCGCATCCACGACCACATCGCCTCGCTGCCCGACGGCTACGACACGATGGTGGGCGAGCGCGGCTACCGGTTCTCCGGCGGCGAGAAGCAACGCCTGGCCATCGCCCGCACGCTGCTGCGCAACCCGCCGGTGCTGATCCTGGACGAGGCCACCAGCGCCCTCGACACCCAGACCGAGCGAGCCGTCCAGGAAGCCCTGGAGACGCTGGCGCGGGGGCGTACGACGATCACGATCGCCCACCGCCTGTCGACCGTCCGCGACGCGGACCAGATCGTCGTGCTCGACCACGGGAAGATCGTCGAGCGCGGCACGCACGACGAGCTGATGGCCCTCGGCGGCCACTACGCGGCCCTGGTGGACCGGGACCGCCCGCTCGAACTAGTCTGAAATTTCGCCCTAAACCAGTTTTAAACGTGTCTTACCTCACATTTCGGGCAAATCGGTATCGTCGCGATCGAGCCGCGCGTTGACTCCCCCGTTTGCCCCTTCCGAGGCTAGGACCAGTCTTGCCACCGCGCTCCTCCACCTTCCGCGCCCTGCGCCACCACAACTACCGGCTCTGGGCCGGAGCCGACATCGTCTCCGTCACCGGAACCTGGATGCAGGTCCTGGGGGTGAACTGGCTCATCCTCACCATGACGGGGTCGGCCACCAGCGTGGGGCTGAGCCTGGTGATGCAGGCGCTGCCGACGCTGCTGCTCGGCATGTGGGGCGGGGCGCTGGCCGACCGGCTGCCGACCCGGCCCGTCGTCGTCGCCGCGCAGCTGGCGCAGGCCGCGCTGGCCGCCGTCCTGGCGCTGATCGCCTTCTCCGGCGTCGACTCCGTCGCGCCGATCTACGCGGTGGCGCTGGCGGGCGGCGTGGTCTCCGCGCTCGGCGGCCCCGCGCTCGGACGGTTCGGGGCCGAGGTGGTGCCCCCGGCCGACCTGCCCAACGCCATGGCGCTCGGCTCGATCCTGAGCTCGGCGGGACGCATCCTCGGCATGAGCCTGGCCGGCGTGCTGCTGCCGCTGACCGGCAACGGCGGGCTCTTCCTGCTCAACGCGGCCACCTTCTTCGTCGTGATCGCGGCCGTCGCGCTCATGCGGCGCGCGGAGTTCCACCGGCTCGCCGGCTCCGAGCGGCAGCCCGGTGCGGTCGCCGCCGGCCTGCGGTACGTGCTGCGCACCCCCTGGCTGCTCGTGGTGCTGGCGCTCTCGCTGGTGCTGGGCAGCCTCGGCCGCAACTACCAGGTCACCATGGCCGCCATGAGCGCGGGCCCGCTGGCGGCCGGCGCCGCCGGGTACGGCCTGCTGTCCAGTGTGTTCGCCGCCGGCACGGTCGTGGGCGGCTTCCTGGCCGCCACCCGGCCGCACCTGACGGTCCGGCTGCTGCTGATCACCGCGTTCCTGACCGGGGTCGCGCAGACGCTGAGCGGCCTGATGCCCGCCCTGGGGACGTTCGCCACGATGATGCTGCCGATCGCGGCGGGCGCGGTGATCATCGACACCACGGTCTCGGCGCGGGCGCAGCTCGACAGCCCCGACGAGATGCGCGGGCGGGTCATCGCCGCGCTGGGCATGGTGAGCGCGGGCGCGGGCGCGATCGGCGGGCCGCTGCTCGGGTGGCTGAGCGACGCGTTCGGGCCGCGCCTGTCGCTGGGCATCGGCGGCGTGTCGTGCGTGGCCGCGACGCTGCTCGCGGCGCTCGCGCTGGCCCGCCTGTCCGGCCGGACCGTCCGCCAGGCGGCCTTCCGGCCGCGCCTGGAGAACCGGCTGACCCCGGAACGGGCTTAGTCTCTTCACGTGCACAACACCAGATACGCCCCGAACGGCATGGTCTGCAGCGTCGACCACCTGGCCTCGGCCGCCGGGGTGGGCGCGCTGGACCGCGGCGGTTCGGCGGCCGACGCGGCGATCGCGGCCAACGCCGTGCTCGCCGTCGTCGCGCCGCACATGTGCGGGCTCGGCGGAGACCTGTTCGCGCTCGTCCACGACGGCACGGTCACCGCGCTCAACGCCTCCGGCCGCGCCGGGTCCGGCGCCGACCCCGCCCGGCTGCGCGCCGAGGGGCACACCCGCATGCCGCACCTGCACGACATCAGGTCCGTGCCGGTGCCCGGCTGCGTCGACGGGTGGCTCGCCCTGCACGCCAGGCACGGCCGCCTGCCCATGGCCGAGCTGCTGCGGCCCGCGATCGCGCTGGCCCGCGACGGCTTCCCCGCCTCCCCGCTGCTGGTCCCCGGCGCCCGTACGGCGGCCGCACGGCCGGGCGGCGGCGACTTCGCCCCCGTACACCAGGCCGGCGACCGCGTCACCCGCCCCGGCGTGGCCCGCGCGCTGCAGGCGGTGGCCGACGGCGGCCGCGACGGCTTCTACCTCGGCGAGTTCGGGCAGGGCCTGATCGAGCTCGGCGCGGGCGAGTACACCGCCGCCGACCTGGCCGCCCCCGGCGCCGAGTGGGTCGAGCCGCTGCGGGTGCGCGCCTTCGGCCACGACGTGTGGTCCATGCCGCCCAACTCCCAGGGCTACCTGCTGCTGATGTCCCTGGCCGTGCTCGACGGGCTCGACCTGCCCGGCTCGCCCCGCCATCCGGCCTGGGCCCACCTGCTGGCCGAGGCCGCCAGGGCCGCCGGGCACGACCGGCTCGACCTGCTGCACGAAGACGCCAAAGACCTGCTCGACCCCGGCGAGATCGCCCGCCGCCGGGCCCTGGTCGACCCGGTCAGGCGCAGCCGCCTGCGGGCCCCGTCCGCAGACGGCGACACGACGTACCTGTGCGCTGTGGACGGCGACGGCATGGGCGTGTCGCTGATCCAGTCGAACGCGTCCGGGTTCGGCGGCATGCTCTTCGAGCCGCGTACCGGGATCAACCTCCACAACCGCGGCATCGGTTTCTCGCTGCGTCCCGGCCACCCGGCCGAGTACGGCCCCGGCCGCCGTCCGCCGCACACCCTGGCCCCCGCGCTGATCACCCGTCCCGGCGGCGGGCTGCGGACGGTCGTGGGCACGATGGGCGGCGACGCCCAGCCGCAGATCCTGGCCCAGGTCATCACCCGCCTGCTGCGCCACGGCGAGGAGCCCGGCCAGGCGCTCGCCGCGCCGCGCTGGCGGCTGGGCGGCGGCAGCGGCTTCGACACCTGGGACGCCCCCGACGACGCCGTGGTCGACCTGGAGGAGGGCACGACCTGGGCCGACGGCCTGACCGCGCTCGGCCACCCGGTGCGCACGCTGCCGTACGGAAGCTCCTTCGGCCACGCCCACCTCATCGACGTGCGCCCGGACGGCATGCTGGCGGGCGCCGCCGACCCCCGCTCACTGGTCGGCGCCGCGATCGGCCGCTAGATGGACAAGGATGGGCTACCGGAGGCCCTAAGCCAGGCCAAGTCGTAGGATTCCGGTCCGTACGGTGGGTAGAGGGCGCAGTATGAGCGAACTACCTCCGGACCGATTCGGCATGGCCGACGAGCAGGACATCGAGGTCAGGGAGTGGACCGACGACCTCGGCCTGCACCACGAGGTCAAAGAGGACGACCCCCAGCACGAGGCCACGCTCGACGAACGGCTGCGCCAGGAGTTGCCCGACCGCCCGCGCCGCGCCCCGCGCGCGGAGCACCGCCTGACCGAGCCCGACGAGGGCGCCCACCCCGACACCGAGGACGAGGCCATCGGCGTGGACTGGGACGCGGACCGGGAGGACCTGTCGGCCGAGGAGCGCGCGCTGCGCATCGACCCCGACGAGGACCTCACCTGACCCGCGGAGCCCCCGCGGGCCTCAGGTGAGCCGCCGCAGGGCGGGCAGCAGGGCGTGCAGGTCGTCGACGATCATGTCGGCGGCCTTGGCCTGCGGGCGCTCGGCGTGCAGGAAGCCCCAGGGGCCGCGGCGCAGCAACGCCGTGCGCATGCCCGCGCGGCCGGCGGGCAGCACGTCGTTGTCGAGCCGGTCGCCGACGTAGAGGATCTCCCCGGGCTCGCGCCCGGCCACCGAGGCCACCTTGGCGAAGAACCCGGGGGCGGGCTTGGACAGCCCCCAGCCCTCGGAGGTGTGCACCGAGTCCACCGGCAGGTCCATCGCCACCAGGGCGTCGAAGGCCCGGCTCGGCTGGTTGCCGGCGACGATCACCTGGAACCCGGCCGCGCGCAGCGCCGCCAGGGCCTCCCGCACGTCGGGGTAGAGGTCGTCGGCGTCGAAGTGGTTGCGCAGCCCGGCCGGGTCGTCGCGCTCCCAGGCGGCGATCTCCGCCTCCACGTCGAGACCGGGCCGGACCAGCTCGAACGCCTCCCGGTGGGAACGGTCGAGCGCGGCCATGCCGCCGAGCGCGCCCATGAGCACGAACCTGCTCACCCCGAGCCGGTCGGCCCAGCGCGACCAGATGCGCGTCTCGTCGATCAGCGTCTCGCCGACGTCGAGCACGACGGCCTTGACGGCCTTGACCATCATTCCCCCTGTACGTCCGTGTGCCGCCCCGAGCTCAGGGCCGCAGCTTCTCCATCGCCTTGACGATGCGCTTCTCCGACACCGGCGTGGGGGTGCCGAGGGTCTGGGCGAAGAAGCTGACCCGCAGCTCCTCGATCATCCAGCGGATCTCCGTCACGTCGGGGTCGCCCCGGCGGGCCGGGTGGAGGCTCGCCAACAGGTCGTGGTAGTCGTCCTCGATCTTGTGCACGCGGTCCATCCACTCCTCGTCCCGCCAGGGCTCCTCCGGGAGCTTGGTGAGACGGCGCTCGACGGCCCGCAGGTAACGCAGGACGTCGGGCAGGCGGCGGGTGCCGGTGGCGGTGACGAAGCCCTTGAAGACGAGCTTGCCGAGCTGGTCGCGCACGTCGTCGGTCGAGGCGCTCGCGCGCAGGCCGTCGAGGCGGGTGCCCACGGCGTGCCAGACGCTCAGGATCTGCTCGACCTTGGCCAGCACGTCGGCCGCCGTGTCGTGCAGCTCGGCCCGGACGTGCTGGTAGAGGCGGTCGAAGCCGGCCGGGTCCCAGGCCGGGCCGCCGAGGTCGAGCATCAGCTTGTCGACGGCCGCGTTGACGACGTCGTCGAACAGCGCCACGGCGCCGCCGTGGGGGCTGCGCGACAGCGCCAGCTTGGCCTGGTTGGACAGGCCGCCGAGCAGCGACCTGGCCGGGTTGGTGACGTTGAGCAGGAGCAGCCGGCGGGTGCCGGGCCAGTGGGCGCGGCGCTGCTCGGCGGCCGTCTCGAAGATCTTGACCGACACCGACTCGCCCGCGTCGACGAGCGCCGGGTAGCCCTTCATCCGGCCCTGCTCGAACACCTTGGGCAGGGTGCCGAAGCTCCAGGTGCGCAGGCCCGTGCGCTCCAGGTCGTCGCCGGCCTCCGACAGGGTCTTGCGCAGGCGCGGCGCGAGCCGGCGCTTGAGCGCGTCGAGGTCTTTGTCCTCGGCCACCGTGCGCTTGCGCTCGTCGATCACCCGGTAGGTGATGCGCAGGTGGTCGGGCACCTGGTCGAGCTGCCAGGCCTCGCGCGGCACCCGGACGCCGGTGAGCCGCAGCAGCTCGCGCTCCACGGCCTCCAGCAGCGGCTCGCCGCCCTGCCTGACCCCGGTCAGCACCTGCCTGGCGTAGTTGGGGGCGGGCACGAAGTTGCGGCGCAGGTGTTTGGGCAGCGACCGGATCAGCGCGGTGATCAGGTCTTCGCGCAGGCCCGGGATCTGCCAGTCGAAGCCGTCGGAGTTGACCTGGTTGAGCACCTGCAACGGCACGTGGACGGTGACGCCGTCGGCGTTGGCGCCCGGCTCGAACTGGTAGGTCAGCTTCATCCGCTGACCGAGCTGCTTCCAGGTGTCGGGATAGTCGCGGGCGCTGATGTCGGCGCCCTCGTTGACCAGCATCTCCGGCGAGAACGTGAGCAGCTCAGGCTGCTCCCGCCCGGCCTTCTTCCACCAGGAGTCGAAGTGCCTGGCCGAGACGACGTCGGCGGGCACGCGCTGGTCGTAGAAGTCGTACAGGGCCTCGTCGTCGACCATGATGTCGCGGCGGCGGGCCCGGTTCTCCAGCTCCTCGACCTCTTCGAGCAGCCGGCGGTTGTCCTTGAGGAAGCGGTGGTGGGTGTCCCAGTCGCCCTCGACCAGGGCGTGCCGGATGAACAGCTCGCGCGACAGGTCGGGGTCGATGCGGCCGTAGTTGACCTTGCGGCCGACCACGAGCGGGACGCCGTAGAGGGTGACCTTCTCCAGGGCGATCACCGCGCCCTGGTTCTTCTCCCAGTGGGGCTCGGAGTAGGTGCGCTTGACCAGGTGCTGGGCGAGCGGCTCGACCCAGTCGGGCTCGATCTTGGCGTTGACCCGGGCCCACAGCCGCGAGGTCTCGACCAGCTCGGCCGACATCACCCACTGCGGCTGCTTCTTGGCCAGGGCCGAGCCGGGGAAGATCGCGAAGCGGGCGTTGCGCGCGCCGATGTACTCCTGCATCGGCCGCCGCCCGTCGGCGGCGCGCTGTTTGTCCATGACGTCTTTGACGCCGATGTGCGACAGCAGCCCGACCAGCAGCGACACGTGCACCTGGTAGGGGTCGGCGGGCACGCTGCCGGGCTGGGCGCCGAGCGCCTGGCGGACCTGGCTGTAGATGTCCTGCCACTCGCGGACCCGCAGGTAGTTGAGGAACTCGGCCTTGCACAGCCGCCTGAAGGCGCTGGAGGACAGCTCCTTCTGCTTGTCGCGCAGGTAGTTCCACAGGTTGAGGTAGGTCAGGAAGTCGGACTCGGGGTCGGCGAAGCGCCGGTGCTTCTCGTCGGCCTGCTGCTGCTTGTCGGACGGCCGCTCGCGCGGGTCCTGGATGGACAGGGCCGAGGCGATCACCATGACCTCGCGCAAGCAGCCGTTCTTCTCGGCCTCCAGCACCATGCGGCCCAGGCGCGGGTCGACCGGCAGGCTCGCCAGCTTGCGGCCGACGCCGGTGAGCTTGCCCTGGGCGTCGAACGCGCCCAGCTCGTGGAGCAGGTTGACGCCGTCCTTGACCTGCCTGCGGTCGGGCGGCTCGACGAACGGGAACGCCTCGATGTCGCCCAGCCCGATCGAGGTCATCTGCAGGATGACCGAGGCCAGGTTGGTGCGCAGGATCTCCGGGTCGGTGAACTCCGGCCGGGCGAGGAAGTCCTCCTCCTCGTAGAGCCGGATGCAGATGCCGTCGGAGGTGCGGCCCGAGCGGCCCTTGCGCTGGTTGGCGCTGGCCTGCGAGATGGGCTCGATGGGCAGGCGCTGCACCTTGGTGCGGTGGCTGTAGCGGGAGATGCGGGCGAAACCCGGATCGACCACGTATTTGATGCCGGGGACGGTCAGCGAGGTCTCGGCCACGTTGGTGGCCAGCACGATCCGGCGGCCGGTGTGGCGCTGGAAGACGCGGTGCTGCTCGGCGGCGCTCAGCCGGGCGTAGAGCGGCAGGATCTCGGTGTTGCGGAAGTCGGCCTTGGACAGCGCGTCGGCGGCGTCGCGGATCTCCCGCTCGCCGGACAGGAAGACCAGGATGTCGCCGGGGCCCTCGGTGACCAGCTCGCGGCAGGCGTCGACGATGCCGCCGGTCTGGTCGTCGTCCTCCGCCAGCGGGCGGTAGCGGACCTCGACCGGGTAGGTGCGGCCGGAGACCTCGATGATCGGCGCGTCGCCGAAGTGGCGGGAGAAGCGCTCGGGGTCGATGGTGGCGCTGGTGATGACGACCTTGAGGTCGGGGCGCTGCGGCAGGAGCTGTTTGAGGTAGCCGAGGATGAAGTCGATGTTGAGGCTGCGCTCGTGGGCCTCGTCGATGATCAGGGTGTCGTACTGGTCGAGCATGCGGTCGTTCTGCAGCTCGGCCAGCAGGATGCCGTCGGTCATCAGCTTGACCAGGGTGCGGTCGCTCGCCTGGTCGGTGAAGCGCACCTTGTAGCCGACGACCTCGCCGAGCTCGGTGCCGAGCTCCTCGGCGACGCGCTCGGCGACGGTACGGGCGGCGATGCGGCGCGGCTGGGTGTGGCCGATCAGCCCGCGCACGCCGCGCCCGAGCTCAAGGCAGATCTTGGGGATCTGGGTGGTCTTGCCGGAGCCCGTCTCGCCCGCGATGATCACGACCTGGTGGTCGCGGATGGCGGCCAGGATGTCGTCCTTGCGCTGGGCGACCGGCAGGTTCTCCGGGTAGCGGACCTGTGGCACGGCCTCGCGGCGGCGCGCCAGCCGCTGCTCGGCGCGCTCGACGTCGGCGAGGATCTCGGTGACGATCTTGTCCCGGGCGTCGCGGGAGCGGACCCGGCGCATGCCGTCGAGCCTGCGCCGCAGCCGCCGCTGGTCGCGCGGCATGAGCTCGGGCAGGCGGGACTGGAGGTCGGCGAGCGGAGAGGACAACGAAGGCGTTCCCATACTGCTTTCAGGATATTTGAGCCCCGTGGCCCCGGAGCCAACGGCCCATGGTGCCCGACGCGGCCCGCCTCCCGCATCCCAATATCGCGCCGGCACCGCGACCGCTCCCCGCCGTGGCCTCCTACCGCGCCGGGCGGGTGGTGGCGGCGTGGCGGGCGGCGCCGATGATGCCGGCCTCGTTCTGCAGGGCGGCGGGGACCACGGGGGTGTCGATGGTGACGTGCGGCAGGAACTTGTCGGCCTTCTTGCTCACGCCCCCGCCGATCACGATCAGGCCCGGCGAGAACAACATCTCCACGTGCTTGAGGTACTCCTCCACCCGCTCGGCCCACTTCTCCCAGCTCAGGTCGTGCTCCTCGCGGGCCCGCGCCGACGCGCGCTCCTCGGCGTCCTTGCCGCGCAGCTCCAGGTGGCCGAGCTCGGTGTTGCAGACGAGCGTGCCGTCGGCGAACAGGGCGCTGCCGATGCCCGTGCCGAAGGTCAGGATCAGCACCGTCCCCTTCTGGTCGCGGCCCCTGCCGAAGGTCATCTCGGCGATGCCGGCGGCGTCGGCGTCGTTCAGCACCGTCGCGCCGCCGAAGAGCGCGGCGGCGTCGACGCCGATCCACGAGTGGTGGACGTTGGCCGCCGTCTGCACGACCCCGTCGACGACGACGCCGGGGAAGGTGACGCCGACCGGGCCGTCCCAGTCGAAATGCTTGACGATCTCGCCCACCACCTCGGCCACCCCCTCGGGCTTGGCCGGCTGGGGCGTGGCGATGCGCAACCGCTCCTGGACGAGCTCTCCGGCCTCGGTGTCGACCGGGGCGCCCTTGATTCCCGAACCGCCGATGTCGATGCCCAACACGTTCATGACTCTCCTTCTCCCCCGCCCTGGACGGGAAAACTCACCTGCCGATATTTCCGGCCCGGCTGAACCCGCTCCGGGCCCACCGCGTATCTCGCGTCACAAGCGCTCACTAGGAGGCACGGATGCGGCTCCGCATCATCACGCTCTGCGCTGTCGCCGTCGTGGCGGGGACGACCCTCACCGCCCCCGCGCAGGCGACCACCAGGACCCGTTTCGACGTCATCAACCTTGTGTCGGACGTCAAGGGCAAGGCCCCGGTCACCGACCCCAAGGTCGTCAACCCGTGGGGCCTGGCCATGGGCAAGACCTTGTGGGTCTCCAACACCGGCACCGGCACCGCCACCGTCTACTCCGGCACGGGCCGGAAGGAGAAGACGGAGGTGTGGATCCCGGGCGGCTCCCCGACCGGCCAGGTGTTCAACCCGGGTGACGGCTTCACCGTCAAGGGGAGGCCCGCCACGTTCATCTTCTGCAGCCCGAGCGGCGCGATCACCGGCTGGAACGCCGAGGCCGACCCGGCCAACGCCGTGATCGCCGCGTTCACCCGCGGCGCCGACTACAAGGGCCTGGAGCTCGTACGGACCGACGAAGGCGAGTTCCTGCTGGCCGCCGACTTCGCCCACGGGCGCGTGCACGCCTTCGACGAGAACTTCCGGCGCATCCGCCTGGCCGGCTGGCAGTTCCAGGACTCGCGGGTGCCGCGCGGCTACAACGCCTACAACGTGGCCGTGGTCAACGGCAGCGTCTGGGTGGCGTACGCGCTGCGCGACCGTACCACCGGGAAGCCCGTCTTCGGCGCCGGCAAGGGCTTCGTGAGCCGCTTCAACGCCGACGGCCGCCTGACCGGCCGCATCTCCAGGGTCGGGCTCGACGCCCCCTGGGCCATGACCGCCGCGCCGCGCGGCTGGGGCCAGTACGCGGGCGCCCTGCTGGTCGGCAACTTCGGCGACGGCACCGTGCACGCCTACAAGGGCGACCGCCACCTGGGCGCGATCACCACGTCCGGCGGCCGGCCCGTCAAGCTCCCCGGCCTGTGGGACCTGGAACCCGGCACCGCGGCCACCGGCGGCGTGAACACGCTGTGGTTCTCGGCCGGCATCGAGGGCGCCAAGCACGGCCTGATCGGGGTGATCGCGCCCGCCGGCACGAAGCCGACCTCCACGGCCGCCGCCCCCGCGAGCACGCCCGCGCCCACCCGCTCCGCCGCCCCCAGGTCGAAGTCGCCCTACGGCGGCGGTGGCGGCTACTGACCGCAGCCACAACCGGGGCCACTGAGCGTTTCCGGCGCGGCCGGCGCGGGCCGCGCCGGAAACCCGGATTCCCGGAAAACCTGAGAAACACATATGGACACGGAATGCGACGGAGCAGATACTCAACGTGTCAACACCCTCATCCCTGCTCTCACGTCGCCCCCTTCAGCACCGCATGAGCCGGCGTGCCGTGTGCTGCCCGGAAACCGTGCCTGTCAGGGAACAGGACAAGGAGAGACCATGCCAGCCAAGAAGTCTCTGTTCCTTTCCGTCATCGCCCTCGCCACCGCGGCCTGCGTGACGGCCACTGTCGTGGCCCTCCAGGCGTCCAGTCCCGTCTCGGCGGCCACCCGCGCCGCGCTGCCGCCCGGCTACCAGCTCGTCACCCTGCCCAACTCCAACGTCCCCAACTTCCAGCGCCGCACGGTCTACTGCCCGGGCTCCAAGCACGTGCTCGGCGGCGGCGGCGAGGCCCGGGGCAACGGCGCGATCCTGGTGGGGTCGTTCCCCACCGATGACGCCCGCGGCTGGATCGCCCTCGGCCGCCAGATCGGCTACAACGACGTCGGCATCAGCGTGTTCGCCATCTGCGCCGACTGACCCGTCCGCCGGCCCCGCCCGCTCTCCCGCGGGCGGGGCCGGCGCATGTCCGGCCTCAGAGCCGGCCGAGGACGGCCGCCAGGTCGGCGACGGTGCGGTAGTGGACGCCCGTCATGCCGAGCGCCCTGGCGGCCTCCACGTTCGGCAGCCGGTCGTCGACGAACAGGCAGCGCGCGGGGTCGGCCCCGGCGCGTTCGGCGGCGATCTCGTAGATGCGCGGGTCGGGCTTGATCACGCCGACCCTGGCGCTGCTGACCAGGTCGTCGGCGAAGTAGGTGAGCCCCAGCCGGTCGAGGTGCTCCTCCACGGTGTCCATGGCGTTGGTCACGATGACCACCGGCACGTGCTGCTGCGCCTTGGCCAGCAGCTCCCTGACCTCCTCGTCCACCCGGAACGGCACCGCCCCGAACTCGGCCACCGCCTGGCGGGCCCGCTCGTCGCCGCCGAGGGCGACCGCGACCGCGTCCAGCCATTCGCGCTCGGTCATCCGGCCCAGGATGGCCGGCTCGATCACCTCGGGGGCGAAGGCCGTGGCCGTGAGCGGCAGGGCGTACCGGGCCTCGATCTCGGCCTGGACGGTGTGGTCGAAGAGGCGGAGCACGCCATCAAGATCGGTGAGAACCGCATCAAAGGGGAGCACAGCCATCATTGTGCCGTGAAGTACCGCATCCGCTGGTCCGAGAAGGTTTCGCGTGCCACCAAAGCCCCAGGGCGACCGGCGGCACTACCATCTCCGAGACGGGATTCGGTATCGGAACGGTAGGGCATGGACGATCACCAGCTGCCACCTGAGTTGTGCCAGCTGTTCGCCGACGGCGGCAGGGGGCGCAGACTGCCCCCGGGCCTGCCCGCGGGCGACGTGGTCTGGCCCGACCCCGCCTACACCCGGCAGGTCGTGCCGGCCCGGCCGGCGTTCTGGATGAGCGACGAGCACGCCGCCGGCGAGGACTGGTCGTTCATGCGGGTCTGGCATGCGCACAGCGGCCTGTGGCCGGTGCTGCTCGACGAGTCGGCCCAGCCCTGGGCGATCGGGCAGATCGTGCCCGACGACCCGATGCTGATCGGCCACTTCACCGCCGAGGGGTTCATGACCGAGGTGTGGCAGGAGTGGGTGTCGCAGATGCCGCGCGACGCGCTGGCGGAGTTAGAGCCGTACGGGGCGCTCTGCCCGGGGCTGGCGCCGCCGGGGGTGCCCCGCGCCGACCCCGGCGACGTGGCCGACTGGCTGGCCCGCGAGCTGGCGCCCAGAGGCATGCCGCTCGGGCTGGTCGCGGCCGGCCGGGGGGCCGACGCGCTGGCGGTCATGGGCTGGCAGGGGGCACTGCACCACAACGAGTGGATGGTGCCGATGGCGGCCGTGGTGCGCAGCTGGGAGGACCGGTTCGGGGCCCGCGTGGTGAGCGTCGGGTTCAACACGCTCGACCTGAGCGTGGCCGCGCCGCCTGCCGACCCCGAGCACGCCCTCCACGTCGCCGCCGAGCACTGGGCGTTCTGCCCCGACAACGTGGTGCAGGGGCCGGGCGACCTCCAGGGGTACGCCGACCAGATCATCGGGCGACACGCCTGGTCGTTCTGGTGGGACTGAATCCCCGGCTTTTACGCTACTTTTAACCGCGACAGGGAGGGCTCGGTCACAGCATGTCACGGGGAGACCTGACTCCGGAGCTACTGCATTCCTCGTCCTGGACGGACCGGCTGGTGCAGTCGGCCGGCATCCCCGTCCACGACGTGCCGCTGGTGTCGGTGGGCGGCGGGCTCGGCTCGTTCACGCTGGTCGACGTGCTGCGCATCAGAGGGGTGCCGATCCCGGCCATGCGGGTGCTCTCGACCAGTGACACCCCCTGGCAGACGTGGGAGTACCTGACCCGCGTCTCGCAGCTGCCCGCGCACGAGCGCATCCGGTCCGACGCGGGGGCGCGCCCCGACAACATCTGGGGCTTCCCCTCCTACGCGGTGCAGGAGGCCTGGCAGGACGGCTCGCTCAAGCCGATCCTCCAGGTGCTCGCCGAGCCGCTGTTCACCGACTTCTACAGCCCGCGCGCCGGGCTGGTCACGCAGACCGTGCGGCGCGAGGCCGACCGCATCGGCTACTGGCACATGCTGGCCAAGGGCCAGGTGCGCATGGTCAGGAAGCGGCTGGGCGGCGGGTACTTCACCGTCCTGACGCCGCCGCCGGGCACCTCGCCGACCAAGCGGGTGGTGCTGCGCTCCCAGTACGTGCACCTGGCCGTCGGCTACCCGGGGCTGAAGTTCCTCGACGACCTCCAGGAGTTCCGGCAGGCGCAGGGCGAGCGTTACCGGGTGGTCAACGCCTACGAGCCGCACGAGCACGTCTACGACCAGTTGCGCAAGCGCCCGGGAGTGGTGGTCGTGCGCGGCGCCGGGATCGTGGCCTCGCGGGTGCTCCAGCGCCTGATGGACGACCGCGAGCGGTACGGCCTGCACACCCAGATCGTCCACCTGTTCCGCACGTACGTGGCCGGCCCGCACGGCCCGAGCGTGTTCATGCGGCGCAAGGGCGGCGACGGCTGGGCCTACCAGGCGTTCACGATGCCCAAGTCGGCCTTCGGCGGCCAGCTCAAGGCCCGGTTCAGAAAGGCCACGCCCGAGCAGCGCGCCCTGATCTCCAAGTCGCTGGCCGGCACCACCACCCCGAAGCTGGCCCGCTGGCAGGAGCAGATGCGCAGGGGCCGGCAGGGCAACTGGTACCACCCCACGCAGGCCGTCGTCGACCGCATCGAGCGGGCCCCCGACGGCCGCCTGGTCACCCACACCCGCAGCGTGAACGCCGCCGCCATGCAGTACGTCTCCGACTTCATCATCGACTGCACCGGCCTGGAGGCCGACATGCCGGAGCACCGCGTCCTCGACGACCTGCTGCGGCACGGCGGCGCCCGGCCCAACAAGGCCGGCCGGCTGAGCGTCGGCCCGAACTTCGAGGTGCTCGGCGCCGAGAGCGAGGGCGGCGTCCTGTACGCCTCCGGCGCCGCCACGGCCGGCAACCACTTCCTGGCCGTGGACAGCTTCCTCGGCATGCAGACCGCCGCGCTCGACATCGCCGCCGACCTGACCAGGCGCGGGTTCTGCAAGGGGCTGGGGCCGGTGAGGTCCACGGCCCAGTGGCTGCGGTGGGCGGGAAACAGGAGGCTCGCTTGATCCCGACGCTGGCCGGGCGGCTGCAGACCCGGCTGTTCACGCTGGCCACCGTGGGGGCGGCGCTGACCGCGCTGATCACCCTGCTGCTGCCGATGTCCTTCCGTGACGCCTTCCTCGTGCTGCTGGCCGTCGCCGTCGCGGGCGTCGGGTGGGAGCTGCTGTACCACCTGCTCATGCAGTTCCGCTGGGACAAGGACTGGCCGACGTTGTTCGGGCTGGTCACGGCCGTGCCCGAGGGGCTGCTGATGTGGGTGCTGCTGCACGGCGGGCTCGTCCCCGGTGTCGCCGGCCCGGTCAGGGCGTGGGCGTTCGCGGTGATGTTCGCCTTCGTCTGGCTCGGCCAGTGGTTGTTCGTGAACGGGCCGATGCGGGTGTTGTTCGTCGAATGGCGGCTGCGCGGCGGCCGCCTGCTCTGATCACGGATCTGCTCACGGAGGGGCAATGGGGGGCGTCGAGCTGGCTCGACCGCTGTACTTCTGGCTCGGTTTCCTGGCCACGGTGGCCGGGGTCGTGCTGCATCTGCCGATGTACCTGCACGGCGCGGACATGCACTACCGCCTGGCGGGCATGCCGATGGACCTGCCGATGACGATCGGCATGGGGCTGATCGTGGCGGGGCTGGCGGTCACCGCGTACGGGCTGATCCCGCCCGGCGCGCTGACGGCCAGGCCGGCCGCCGAGGTCCGGGTCCGCGCGCTGGACGACGCGCGCATGCGGCCGGCGCACATCGGGCTGATCGTGGTCATGTCGGTCGCGGTGATCATCGACGCCATGAAGCCGATCACGCTCGGTTTCGTCGCCCCCGGCATGGCCAAGGAGTACGGGCTGAAGTCCGCGCTCAACCCGGCCGGCGAGCTGCCCGTGGCGCTGCTGCCGCTGGCCGGGCTCACCGGGACGGTGCTCGGCTCGCTGCTGTGGGGCTGGATGGGCGACAAGATCGGGCGCAAGCCGTCGATCCTGTTCGCCGGGGTGCTGTTCATCGGCACCGCGATCTGCGGCGTCATGCCGGACTTCGAGTGGAACCTGGCCATGTGCGTGGCCATGGGGCTGGGCGCGGGCGGCATGTTGCCGATCACGTTCTCGCTGCTGGCCGAGACGATCCCGCCGCGGCACAAGGGCTGGGTGATGGTGCTCATCGGCGGCAACCTGGCGGTCGCCTACCTGGCGGCCAGCTGGTTGTCGGCGTCGCTGGCGCCGACGTTCTCCTGGCGGGTGCTGTGGCTGGTGGGGCTGCCGACCGGCGTGTTCCTCATCCTGCTCAACCGCTTCATCCCCGAGTCGCCGCGTTTCCTGCTCGCGCACGGCCGCGACGCCGAGGCCCGCGCGGTCCTGGCCAGGTACGGCGCGGCCGCCACCACCCAGGAGGCCACCACCGCCGAGGAGGCCACCGCCGGGGTCGAGCGCGTGGAGGACGAGCACGCGGGCGGCTACTCGCGGCTGTTCCGGCGTCCGTTCACCGGGCTGACGGTGGCCGTCGTGGTGCTCGGGCTGAGCATCGGCCTGGTCACCTACGGCTTCCAGCTGTGGATCCCGTCCAATCTGCAGAAGCTGGGCCTCGACCAGCAGACGGCCGACCGGGCGCTGCGCGACTCGACGCTGCTGGGGCTGCCGCTGATCTTCATCTCGGCCGCCATGTACGGCCTGTGGAGCGCGAAGAAGACGATCGTCACGCTGTCGGCGCTGGTCGGCGTGGCCCTGGCGGTGCTGGCCTTCTCCGGCGAGACGCTGGCGCACGACCGTACCTGGCTGTACCTGCTGCTGGCCGGGCCGATCGTGGGGACGGCGACGATCGCCGCGGTGCTGGCCGCCTACAGCTCGGAGATCTACCCGACGCGGGTGCGCTCGCGCGGCTCGGGGCTGTCGGCCGGGATGGGCAAGGCCGGCGGCGTGGCCGTGACCGCCGTGCTGGTGGCCGGGGCGGCGGCGCCGTCGATCGGCACGACCGCGCTGCTCGGGGCGGTCCCGCTCATCCTGGCGGTGGTGGCGGTGCTGGTGTTCGGGGTCGAGCCGGCCAAGGGCGCGGCCGGTGAGCCGGCCACGCCCGCCGCCGCCTCGACAGGGGCTTGACGCGCGGGGCGCCGGGCGTTCAGGGGACGCGCGCCACGGCGCCGTACGTGCCCGACGAGCTCGGCCGGCCGGAGCAGGCGGCGCCGTGGCCGTCGGGCCGCCACTCCGGGACCCACACCAGCCCGGGATCGACCAGCACCAGACCGTCGAGCAGCGCCGCCACCTCCTGCCTGCCGCGGATCGCGTGGCCGGGCAGCGTCATCGCCAGCAGGTCCCGGACCGCCGGCAGCAGCTCGCCCGGCACGCCGTCGAAAGTGGTCTGCAGCAGCGACAGGTAGCTGCCGTCGGACGCCGCCCGCCGGACCCGCTCGATCACATGGTGCACGTACTCGTCGTCGGCCAGGCTGTGGGTGGACACCAGCAGCACGGCCACGGGCCGGTCCCAGTCGAGGAAGGCGCGCACCACCCGGTCGTCGAGGATCGCGTCGACCTCGCGCACGTCGCCCTCGACCACGCGGACCAGATCGGTGCCCGGCTCGATGGTGGCCCGCGCGCCGGCCAGCACCATCGGGTCGTTCTCCACGTAGACCACCCGGGCGGGCACACCGCCGGGGCCGCCCGAGGCCACGTCGTGCAACCGCCCGCCCGCGGGCAGGCCGCTGGGCACGCCACTGCCCACGATGACGAACTGGTCCACGCCTTCGGCCGCCAGATGACGGACCACGCGCACCAGGAACTGCAGCACGGCCCGCGCGGCGGTGGTCGTCACGGACGCGGCCTGGTCATATCGGCGTACCAGATCGCGGTCGGCCGAGAAGTTGTTCTTCCCGCCCGCGGCCGCGTCGAGCACCCGGGTTGTCATGGCTCGGGCCATCTCCAGCTTCGCCAAGTTTCGGATGGCACGCTGACGCATTGAGTGTTGCCCCTTTCCCCTCGCCCACTATCTCGGGAAAAGCCGGTCCTTTCGGACCCCACTCGATGACCCAGACCATATGATCCTCGCTACGCGCCGGAAGACAACAGGAAAAGCATTAATTCTGCGGAAATATGCCTTACCTGAATGGCCGCCGGCCGGAGATCATTTTCCTGTCGAGCGCGAGAGGCGTTCGCGGTGGAGCTCCAGCACCTCGTACGTCTCCTCGCGGGTGGTGGTCGTCACCGACAACTTCGTGAACGCCTGGTGGTAGGTCTCGACCGCGGCGACGTCGGTGATCAGCTCGTCGGCCTCGACGCCGTGGGCGCAGGCGACGTCGGGCTCGAACGCCTCGGCGAAGCGCCACAGCGTGAACGGGCCGGTGCGGGGCACGTACGCGGGGTCGTCGATCGGCACGACGTGCAGCGAGACGTTGGGCCGCTTGGCGTGGTCGAGCAGCAGGTCGAGCTGGCGGAGCTGGGCGTGCGGGCCGACGATCGAGCGCAGCAGCACGGCCTCGTCGATCACCGCCCACAACACCGTGTCACCGGCCGCGGCCAGCGCCTCCTGGCGGGCCATGACCAGCGCCAGGGCCTCCTCCACCGACGACTGGCCGAGCGTGGCCGGCCCGGCCACGGTGATCGCGGCCCGCGCGTAGTCCTCGGTCTGCAACATCGGCGGGACGAACTGGGGGTGGTACGTGCGGATCACCGTCGCCCGCTGCTCCAGCGCGTACGCCGTGGCCAGCCAGACGGGCACCGACTGGGCGTCGTACCAGGCGGCCTCGCGCTCGCCCCTGGCCAGCGAGAGCACGTACTCGCGGACGGGCGGGGCGGTGACGCCGTAGAGGCCGAGCAGGCGCTCGACCGTGATCGGCGTGGGCGCGAGGCGGCCCTCCTCGATCGCCGGGATCGCGGCGGCGCCCTTGCCGAGCGCGCCCTCGACCTGCTCGACCGAGAGCCGCACGCCCATGCGCAGGCCGTGCAGTCGTTTGCCGAGCGCGCGGCGCTGGGAGTCGTTGAGCGGCGTGGCGGCGTCGGGGATCTCGGCGACCGGCTCCGGCTCGCCCGGCAGCCCCTCGGCCCGGCGTGCCAGCTCGACCACGCCGCGCAGGACGGCCAGCGACCCCTCCGACAACCCGGAGGCGGACAGGCCGATCGCGGCCGCCCGCAGTTGCAGGTCTTCCACCGCGCCGGACTCGTAGTGCTCGTCGCCCACCAGCCAGCCCACGCTCACCTGGAGGCAGGCGGCCAGCGCCCGGAGCACCTGGAGCGTGGGGTTGGTCTGCTTGCCGGTGCGCAGCTGGCTGACGTAGGCGCGCGTGATGGGTATGCCCGCCTCGGTGAGGGCGGAGGCGACCTGGGCGCCCGTGAAGCCGCGCTTGGTCAGCGCGAGATCGAGCCGTTCGGCGAAGTTCGCCACGGCGCACCTCCTACCGCCCGTGAACTTTTTCCAGCCTAAGGTACGAGACCCCCACTGTCCCCTGCCACGCGGGCCAGCTCTGCCCGGCGGGTAGGTATCAACTTATTCGCAAAGTGTGAGTTGACATAGCCCCTCTTTCCAGCACAGTATCGGAGCGCGTGGTAACTGTGGCTTAACAGCCCGGACGATTCGCGAGAGTCTCCGGCAAGGAGGTGGCCGGACGTGACCATGGACTCCCTCGACGGCTCGCGCTTCCTGGAGGATCCGGTCTCCCGGGGGCAGCAGCAGGTGGTCCGGCGCATCTGCGCGCGGGTCGCCGGCCCGCTGACGAGCCGCGACGTCCAGGTCGCCGAGCTGCCTCTGGGCGGGGTCGAGATCTGGCTGGACAGCCCGCGTCACCGCTGGCGCCTGCACCACCGCATGGCCCGCGAGCTGCGGCTGGCCGGCTGGCACACCGAGCCAGGACCCGACCGGCTGCTGCTGCTCGGCTGGAGCGCGGCCTGCCTGGGCCACCGCGCCAGGATGCTGGGCGCGGCCCTGTCCGGCCGGCTGGCCCACTTCGACCGCACGTCGTTCGCGGCCGTCATGATCGCCACCCGGCTGCGGCACGAAGGGGTGCCCGCCGCCGAGCTGCCCGCCGCGGTGGTCGAGCGCTGCCGCGACGCGCTGCGCTGGCCCACCCGGCTGGCCGACCTCGACGGGCTCGAACGCAGGTCGTCACTGGAACCGATCAGGCTCAGGCTGGCCCAGGTGGCCGGGCTGGAGTCGAAGGTGAGCCGGCGCTGCGCCGAACACCTCGCGCTGGCCGCCAGGGTCGCGCGCACGGTGGCCGGCACGGCGCCGCCCGTCCGCTCGCGTGCCTCCGGGCCGCGCGCGGGGCTGACCGAGCGCATGGTCTGCGTCAGCGTGCCCAACATGGCCTGCACGCCGGCCGCGCTCGACCCGGAGACGGCGCGATGACGCCGCTCCCCCTCCCCCGCCGGGCCTCGCCGCCCACCGGCCCGCCCGCACCGCCCGCGCCGCGCGCGGCGGTGCCGGCGGCCCTCATACGGCCGGCTCCGGCGCTACCCCATCCCTCCGGCACCGTGCGTCACGTGCCCGACAAAGTCGGCACGGTGCTGTCGGCCGGCGCGGTAGCGGCTGGCGTGCCGGCCAAACCAAGGGGTAGTGCCTGGGGCCGGCTTTCCTCGTGGCCGTGCGCCCGTGATCGGGCGGCGGCCTCCCCGACCGGGGAGGCGGGCCCGCCCGGCTCCCCGGCCGGCGCCACCGGCACGGCGGCCACGCCGGGCGGGACGATCGGCGTGACGGGCGCCACGGCTCTGATCGACCGCCCCCTCAGGGGGCCGGCGCCCGCGCGGGCCCCCGTGCCGGTGGCCATGACGTCAGCGGGCTGCGCCCGGCCCGCGTCACCCAGATCCGCGACCGACAGGAGTGATCATGCTCACCGACGAGGTGTCCAGGCGGCAGCCGCACGAGGTGCACGCCCGGGGCGCGCGGCCCCTGCCCGCGGAGCCGAGGGGCGAGGGCCGGGACGAGCCGTCGCGGGCCGAGGCCCCGGCGCGCACCGTCCACCGGCTGCGCCGGATCCGGCAGGTGTCCGTGCAGGCGATCGGCGAGATCGACCAGGCGCTGGCCTGACCGTCATGCGGACGGTCCCCGACCCGGAAGGTGTGAGATGAGCCGCGGCAGGGTGGGCGTGATCGTCGCCCCCGCCAATCCCTCGGCGGAGCCCGAGCTGACCCGCCTGCTCGGCTCGCGCGCCGACATGCACGTCACGCGTTTCCCCGTGCACCGGGGCGTGTCGCTCGCCGAACGGCTGGAGAGCTACAACGAGGCCCTGCCCGGCATGGTCTGCGCGTTCGACGGCCTGCCGCTCGACGCCCTGGTCATGGCCTGCAGCGAGTCCCGCTACCTGCTGGGCCCCGACGACGACGCCGACCAGTGCGCGCGGCTGTCGGCCTCGACCGGCGTGCCGTTCGCCTCCTCCACGCAGGCCACCAGGGAGGCGGTGGAACACGTCGGCGTGAGCGACATCGTGCTGGTCTCGCCGTACCAGCCGTGGCTGACCGAGCTGGCCGAGCGCTTCTGGAAGACGGCGGGGCTCAACGTCACGCAGGTCGTGCAGGTGCGGGCCGCCAAGGGCGGCTACTCCTCCTACGCGGTCACCCCGGCCGAGCTGATCACGCAGGTCGAGCGGGCCGAGGTGCCCGGCGACGCGGTGCTGCTGTTCACCGGCACCGGCATGGCCACGCTGCCCGTGCTCGGGCCGCTCAGCGCCGGCAACGACCGCACGCTGCTCACGTCCAACCTCTGCGCCGCCTGGTGGGCCCTGTCGCGGGCCATCGGCGAGCACGTCACGCTCAGCCGCGTGCCCTACCGCCGCCACATGGCGGAGCAGGGGAGGCGCCCCGCATGAACGGCGTCATCGTCGTCGGGGCCGGCCCGGCGGGGCTGACCGCGGCGCTCTCGCTGGCCAGGGCCGGGGTCCCGGTCACCGTGCTGGAGCGGGAGAACGAGCTCGCCGTGCAGGCGCGGGCCTGCACCTTCCATCCGGCCACGCTCGACCTGCTCGACGAGCTGGGCGTGGCCTCGCAACTCGTCGCCAAGGGCCGCGTGGTCGACCGGGTGCAGTGGCGCGACCGGTCGGGGATCGTGCTGGCCGAGATGGGCATGAACCGGCTCAACGGCCTGACCAAGCACCCGTTCAGGATCCACGCCGACCAGGCCGCGCTCACCCCGCTGCTGCTCGCGGCCCTGAACGCCTATCCCGACGTCGACGTGCGCTTCGGCACCCGCGTCGACGGGGTCTCCGAGGGCGGCACCGGCATCCGGGTCCGCGTCGGCCACACCTGGACGCGGGCCCGGTACATGATCGCCGCCGACGGCGGCCACAGCACGGTGCGCGGTTCGCTGGGGCTGCCCTTTCCCCGGTCGGCCTACCCGACGCAGGCGCTGCGGGTGTTCACCGACTCGCCGCTCGACCGGCTGCTGCCGAGCCTGGCGCCGCTCACCTACGTCCGCGACGTGCAGCAGTCGTGCACGCTGCTCGCGCTGCCCGACCACTGGCGGATCATCTTCAGGATCCCCTGCGACGCCACCGAGCCGCTGTCCTCGCCCAACGTCTCGATGCTGGTCCGCCGCGCCCTGCCGGGGGCGAGCGGGCCCATCCACGTGACCGGGGCCGACCGGTTCGGGCTGTCCAGGGGCGTGCTGACCTCCTACCGCTGCGGGCGGGTGCTGTTCGTCGGCGACGCCGCCCACCTGACCTCCACGGTCGGCGGCCTCAACATGAACGCCGGCATCCACGACGCCGTCGAGGTCGGCCAGGTGATCGCGGCCGTGCTCGGCGGTTTCGCGCCGCCCACCGCGCTGGAGGCGTGGGCGTGGCGGCGGCGGGCCGTGCTGCTGCAGCGGGTGATCCCGCGCGGCGAGACGCGGCCGGCCGGCGTGCGCGAGCGCGACAGCGCCCGGCTGGCCGCGGCGATGGCCGGGCTGCGCGCCATCGCCGGCGACCCGGAGGCCACGCGGGCCTATCTCGCGCAGGCCTCGCTGCTCGACACCGTTCCCGGCTCCGCCGGTGGGGCCCGGCCCGTCTGAGACACCGCTGAGGAGGTGCGACACCGCATGTGGCGAACGCTCTCGGACGAAGCGCGCCAGGCCATCCGCGAGCTGTGCGACACGCACGGCTCCCGCCTCTACGACTACTGCCGCACCGAGCTGGCCGCGGGCGACGCCGAGCAGGCGGTCGCCGGCGCGCTGGTGTCCGCCCACCTCTACGCGGACCGGCTGCCCGACCCCGCCCTGCACACGCCCTGGCTCTACGCCCTGGCCCGCGCCCACCGCGCGATCGTGGCCAAGCCGGCCAGCATCGGCTCCTGGTCGCGTCCGGGGCGGATGTCGGAGCTGCTGCCCGAGGCGCTGCTCTCCCTCGACCGCCCGCTGCGCGAGCTGCTCGACCTGTCCCTGCGCCACGGCCTGTCCGACGCCGAGCTGGCCACCGTCTTCGGCCTGAACCGGGACGAGGTCAGCGGCGTGGTGACGCGGGCGGCCGACGGGCTGGAGGGCTGGTTCGCCGCGATCATCGCCGCGCGCGGCCGTACTGGATGTCCTGATCTGACCACGCGGGTGGCGGCCTGGGTCACCTCGCCGGGCCGCCGGGCCCGCGCCCGGATCAGCCGTCACATCCAGGGCTGCGCCGCCTGCCGGGCCGCGCCCCGCACCATGTCGGCCGCCACGCTGCTGCGCCGGCTGCCGATCGCGGAGCTGCCCGGCACACTGCCCAACCGGCTCGCCTCGGCGCAGCCGCTGCCCGGAGAGGGACCCCTCTGGCGGGCGGACGGCTTCCCCGTGCTGGCACGCACCCTGGTGGAGCCCCTCGCGGCCCCGCCGGGCGTGGAGGCAACGCCGATGCCCCCGGTCGCCGACCCCACGACGGCGACACCGGGAAACCCCTGGTCGGCGGCGGGCGCGGCCGCCGCCGACCAGGAGCCCCCGGGGCGGGCGGCACGCGGGCGGCACCCGTTCACGCCGACGAGCCGCGTCCGGCCCTTCCGCGGCGGCTCGACGGGCGACAAGCTCGTCTACGGCAGCCGCGCCGAAGGCGGCCTCAGCGGCACCGTGGTCAACGGCCCGGTCAACGGCCCGGTCGGCGGCCCGGTCGGCGGCCCGGTCGGCGGCCCGGTGAACAGCCCGTTGAGCGCGCCGATCGGCGGCGGTGAGGCCGGTGGCGACGGCGCCGCCGCCCCGCCCGGCGCGATGATCATCCGGTACGGCGGCATCGGCTGGAACGGCGAGCCGGGCGGCCTCGACCGGTTCGACGGCGAGGCGCCGTGGCAGGAGTTCTGGCGGGAGCAGCCGGAGGAGCCCGATCGGGAGGCCGAGCAGGAGCTCGAGGCCCCGATCCGCACGGTGGCCAGGCTGGGCCTGCTGCTGGGCGTCGGGCTGCTGGTGGTGGGCCTGGTGTGGGCCGTGCTCAACGCCCGCGCGCATCCCGCGGTGGTCACCAGGGCCGCGGCGCAGCAGGGCGTCCCGGCCGAGACGCCCACTCGCTGGACGGCCGCGATCGGCCCGGCCGCCGGGTCCGGCCTGTCGTCCCTGGGCCGGAAGGCCGACCTGCCGAGACCGGCGGCGCCCACGGCCCGGGTGTCGCCCCGGTCATCGTGGCTGGGGTCCGGGCGGGCCGGGGCGTTCTCGCTGGCGTGCACCGGGACGTGCCGGGTCGTCTCGGCCACCGGCACGCGCGGCATCGTCGTCGACGGCACGACGTTCCGCGTCCTGGACCCGCGTTCGCGGCCCGGCTGCCCGGGAGAGCCCGACGTGCGGCGCGGCCGGATCACCATCGTCTGGACGGGCCGCGCCACCGGCGACGGCCTGCGCACCGGCGGCACGGCGACCGCCGGCGGCACGCTCACCCTGAAGGTGGGCTGGACGGTGGCCAGGGACAAGGGCGAGCGGCGGCTCGACGCCGCACGCGGCGTCCACTGGAGCAACTGCCGATGAGGCCCCGGACCGGCCGGGGCCCCACGCGCGGCTAGAAGAACCGGAACCCGGGCTCGGGCTCGGGCAGGTCGAGCTGTCGCGGCCCCCTGAACGTCGCGCTGTCCTTGGGCACGTCGGCCAGCGGCGTCCCGAGCACGAGCGGCACGGCCACGCTGCTCCTGGTCAGATCGACGGTGACGGTCGCGCCGGTGCCCTCCTCACTGGTGTAGGTGGTGTCGGTCCCGGCCAGCACCAGGCCGATCCGGTGCCCCTTCCTGAAGGTGTAGTCCTGCGGCAGCGTCAGCCACCTGACCGTCCCGTACGTGCCGACGGGCAGCGGCTGGGCCTGGCTGAGCGAGTCGCGGTTCTGGACGTCGATCCAGCCGCGGGCGACGATCTCCAGCGGCCGGGTGGCCACGTTCGTGGTGACCTTCTTGTAGCAGGCGTCGTCGGCCGCGGTGCTCTCGCCGTGGCAGTCCTCCTCGGTGAGCGTGGTGACGCCCTGGCCGCGCCGCCAGTCGACGCGGGTGTCCTCGCCGAAGTCGACGAGCAGGGCGGTCAGGTTGGCGGTGGGCTTGTCGAGCTTGACCCGCAGGTCGGCGGTGGGGGTGCCGGACAGGCGCAGGTCGAGCGGGAGCGCGCCGGTGGTGAAGGCGGCGCGGCCCGGCTTGGCCGTGCCGACGTCGGCCACCATCTCGGTCTCGCTCAGCGCGAGGTCGGTGAAGGTGGCGGTGCTGTCGCCGCGGGCCTTGAGCAGGCCGAGCGAGCCGTCGGCGGCGGGCCGCAGCACGGCCTTGAGCGCGTACGGGGCCGGCCAGTCACGCTGGGTGGTCCACTGCGCCGGGCCGAGCTGCACGTCGGCGCGGGGCTCGTTCGTGATCCCGTTGCGGACGCCGTGCAGCCAGTAGTCGAACCAGCGGTGCAGGGTGTCCACCCACAGGTCCCTGCGGCCCTCGAAGTCGAACGGGTCCACGTGCTGGTACTGGCCGACCCAGATCTTGCGCGGCACGTTCCGCTGGGCCAGGGCCTGCCACCAGGCGGAGAAGTTGTCCGGCCGGACGTTGAGGTCGTTGACCGTGTGCACGACGAAGACGCTGGCCTTGACCTTCGAGGCGTCGCCGAGCAGGCCCTTGAGGTAGTCGCGTTCGTTCCAGAAGGCGTTGTAGTCGCCGGTGTCGTCGCCGTCCTCGGCGTCCATGCGGTCGCGGACGGCCTGGCACTTGGCCTCGGGGTCGGTGTCGACGTAGTTGGTCAGCCAGGAGGCGTAGTCGTAGTTGTAGACCACGCCGTTCGAGCGCTGGTACTTGTACCAGGAGCTGATGGCCGAGATGGGGACGATCGTCTTCAGGCCCTCGACGCCGGTGGCGGCCACGGCGTTGGCCAGCGTGCCGTCGTAGGACTTGCCGATCATGGCGGCGTTGCCGGTGGTCCAGTCGGCCACGGCGGGGGTGCCGTCGGCCCTGACCGCCTTGGCGCGGCCGTTCAGCCAGTCGATGACCGCCTTGCCGCCCAGCACGTCGGCCTTGCCGCCCATGTCGGGGCAGCCGTCGGACCTGGTGGTGCCGAGCATGTCCACGTTGAGCACGGCGTAGCCACGGGGGACGAAGTAGTTGTCGTAGAACAGGGGGAATTTCGTGACATTTCCGGAGGCGTCGTACGCCTTGCGCTCCCCCTCGTTCCCGCGCCCGGAGTTGTCGTAGTACGGACTCTCGTCGATGATCACGGGCACCTTCAGGCCCGGACCGGACTCCTTGGGGCGGATGATGTCCACCCTGACCCTGTCGAGCGCGCCGTCGAGGTCGCTGTCCACGGTGGACTCGACGTACACGTGCTCGCGGACGGCGTCGGCGTAGGAGAAGACCGGCTGCGTCCGGCCGTTCTGGAAGGTGATCGCGGGTCCGGCAGCGGCTTGTGCCGGGGTCGCGATCGCCAAGGTGAGGGCGACCGCGAAGAGGGCCGGGCGTAATTGTGGCACGCGTGACCTCCGTGACAAGTGTCGTAATTTCCCCCGCAATCTCTCACCCGCCCAGAAAGCTGACAAGATCCCACCCATGGAGGTACAGGATCGGATCCGGGGCTGCCTGCTCGGCGGCGCGATCGGCGACGCCCTGGGGGCGCCCATCGAGTTCGAGTCGTTGCGGGAGATCCGCCGGCAGCACGGCCAGGACGGCATCACCGACTACGTCACCACCTGGCGGGGCAGGAGCGGGCTCGTCACCGACGACACCCAGATGACCCTCTTCACCGTCGAGGCGCTGACCCGCGACCGCACGGTCGGCGAGGTGCGGCAGGCGTACCTGCGCTGGCTCGACACCCAGGAGCACCAGGCTCCGCCGCCCGCCGACCGTCCGCACCGGACCGGCACGCTGCGCGAGGAGGGCTGGCTGTACTCCCGGCGGGCGCCGGGCAACGCCTGCCTGTCCGGGCTGCGGCAACCCTTCCCCGGCCCGTCGCCGTCGGGCGCGCCCGGCCCGGTGAACCCCGGTTCCAAGGGCTGCGGCACCGTCATGCGGTCGGCGCCGTTCGGCCTCGTCGCGCCGTACGACGCGGGCGCCGCGTTCGAGCTGGCGGCGGTCTGCGCGCAGATCACCCACGGCCATCCGACCGGCTACCTGGCCGCGGGCGCGTTCGCCGCGATCGTCGCCCGCGTGATGGCCGGCGAGCCGCTGGAGGCCGCCGTCCGCCACGCCCTCGATCTGCTCGCCGCTCATCCCGGGCACGAGGAGACGTCCGGCGCCCTGCGCGCGGCGCTCGACCTGGCATCGTCCGGCCCGCACTCCCCCGAGCGGGTCGAGACGCTGGGCGGCGCGTGGGTGGCCGAGGAGGCGCTGGCCATCGGCGTCTACTGCGCCCTGGCCGAGCCCTCGCCCGAGCGGGCGCTGCTGCTGTCGGTCAACCACTCGGGCGACAGCGACTCGACCGGCTCGGTCTGCGGCAACCTGGTGGGCGCGCTGCGCGGCGCGGACGCGCTGCCGCCCGCCTGGGTGGGACCGCTGGAGGGCCGCGAGACGATCGAGCGCCTGGCCGCCGCGCTCCTCTAGGCTGGAGGCTCACCGGGACGGAAGAGATCGCATGCGAAACGTCGCGCGGACCTCCCTCGTTGACTCCGCCATCGAGGAGCTCCGCAGGGAGATCACCAGTGGGGTGTGGCCGGTCGGGACGAAGATCCCGTCCGAGAGCCGGCTCGCCGAGAGCCTCGGCATGAGCCGGTTGTCGGTGCGCGAGGCGGTGCGGGTGCTGGCCCACGCCGGGCTGCTGCAGACCAGGCAGGGCGACGGCACGTACGTGACCGCCACCGACGAGTCGCAGGTGGCGCTGCGCCGGCGGCTCGACCGGGCGGCCGCGATGGACATCATCGACGTGCGCCGCGGGCTCGACCTGGTCGCCGCCCGGCTGGCGGCGGTCAAGCGCACCGGCGACGACGTGGCCGCGATGCGCGAGGCGCTGGCCCGCCGCGGGGCGGCCGCGAGCGCGGGCGACCTCGACGGGTTCGCCGACGCCGACGCCGACTTCCACCTGCTGGTGGCCGACGCCGCGCACAACCCGCTGCTGGCCGACCTCTACCGCAGCATGCGCGACGCGCTGCGCGACAGCGTCAGGGACAAGGAGCAGGCCGCGCTGGCGCCCGACCCGTCGCACGACGACCTGCTGGCGGCGATCGAGGCGGGCGACGCGGCCAGGGCGGTCGAGGTCTCGGTCGCCATCCTCGACGCCCAGGAACGCGACCTGTGACCCGCGCGCCGGGTCAGCGGGCGATCAGCACTGCGAGCCCGGCGGCCGGGCCGAGCAGGATCGAGGCGGCGGCGCACACCTGCGCGACCCGGCTCGATCCGGTGGGGTGCACCGGGCCCTCCGCGGCGAAGACCGGGCGGATCCAGCGCAGGTAGTAGAACAGGCTCGCGACGGTGTTGGCGGCGGCGACCACCGCGAGCCAGGCGTACCCGCCGTCCCAGGCGGCCGCGAACATCAGCAGCTTCCCGGCGAAGACGGCGGTCGGCGGTGTCCCGACCAGGCCGAGCAGGCACACCACCAGCGCGAACGCCGTCCAGGGCGACCGCCGGCCGAGCCCCGCGTAGTCGGCCAGCCGCTCGGCCCCGGTGGCGACCACGACGGCGAACGCGCCCAGGTTCGTGACCGCGTAGGCGGCCAGGTAGAACAGCAGGGCGGGCGCGGCCAGGGCGGTGCGTCCGGCCACCGCGACCGGGACCAGCAGGTAACCGGCCTGGCTGACCGTCGAGTACGCCAGCAACCGCCGTACGTTCTCCTGCTGGAAGGCGGCCAGGTTGCCCAGCGTCATCGTGCCGGCGGCCAGCACCGCGAGCAGCGCGGGCTCGTCCAGCGCCGTCGTCGCCAGCCGGTACAGCGCCACCAGCGCCCCGATCTTGGGCACCGTGGTCACGAACGCGGCCACCGGCGCCGACGTGCCCTCGGTGACGTCGGGCACCCAGAAGTGCGCGGGCGCCGCCCCGGCCTTGAACAGCGGCCCGGCCAGCAGCAGCACCGCGCCCACGGCCGGGGCCCGCGCGGCGGGGTAGGCAGTGGCGCCGGACCAGCCGTACACGACGGTGGCCCCGGCCAGCATGAGCACGCCGAGGAAGGCGCCCATCAGGTAGTACTTGAGCGCCGCCTCCGTGCCGGACGCGTCCTTGGCGAAGCCCGCCAGCGCGTACGCCGGGACGCTCGCCAGCAGGTACGCCGCCACCAGCACGAGCAGGTCGTCCGCCCCCGCCATGAGGACGGACCCCAGCGCCGCCAGCACCATCAGGGTGTACAGCTCGCTCTCCCTGCCGTCCCCCCTGACCCGGCCGGTCGCCAGCCACACGGCGAGCAGGGTGGCCAGGCAGACGGTCAGCCGGGCGGCTGCGGTCGGCAGATCGACGGCGTAGGCGTCGAAGGCCAGGACGGCGGGGCGCGGCAGGGCTCCGGCGCTCGCCATGGCGGCCCCGGCGAGCGCCGCCATGCACACCCAGGCGGCGACGCGCTGCCGGCCGCGGGCCACGAACAGCCCCGCGAGCAGCGCCGTCACCGCGCCCAGCAACATCAGGATCTCGGGCAGCATCGCGGTCACCGCCGCGCCGCCGTGGGGTGCGCTCATCGGCCCGCCAGGGCGACGACGGCGCGGGCGGCGGGCTCGATCAGGTCGAGCAGCGGGCCCGGCGCCAGGCCGATGAGCAGGGACAGGACGAGCAGCGGCGCGATCGCGCCCAGCTCGCGCGGCCGCACGTCGGTGACCCGCGGCGTCAGCTCGCCCGGCTCGCCGAGGAACGCGCGTTGCAGCGCCCGCAGGAACAGCGCCGCGGTGATCAGGATGCCGGTCACGGAGAGCGCGCCCGCGAGCACGGCCCCCGAGCCGATCACCCCGGTGAAGATCTGGAACTCGGCGATGAACCCGGACAGTCCGGGCAGCCCGAGCGAGGCGAACGCCGCCACCGCCGTGAGCCAGGCCAGCACGGGCGCCCGTCCCGCGATGCCGCCGTACCGGCCGAGGGCGTAGCCGCCCGCGCGGTCCCACAGCACGCCGGTGATCAGGAACAGCGCACCGGTGACCAGGCCGTGGCTGACCATCTGGGTGACCGCGCCGCTGACCGCCAGCTCCTTGGCCCGCGCCGGACCGCCGGCCAGCCCGGCGGCGCCCAGGGCGAGCACGACGTAACCCATGTGGTTGACCGAGGTGTAGGCGACGAGCCGTTTGAGGTTCTCCTGGGCGAGCGCCACCAGGGCGCCGTACAGGACGCTGACCAGGCCGATCACGATGACCAGCCAGGCGTAGGAGCGCCACGGGCCGGGCAGCAGCGGCACGGCGATGCGGGCCAGCCCGTACGTGCCCATCTTGAGCAGCACCCCGGCGAGGATGGCCGACCCGGCGGCCGGGGCGTCGGTGTGCGCGGGCGGCAGCCAGGTGTGCACGGGCACGACCGGCGTCTTGACCCCCAGGCCGATCCCGATCGCGAGCAGCACGGCCGCGCCCGCGTCCGGCGGGCGCCGGGTGAGGTCGGCGAGGTCGAACGTGTGCGGGTCGGCGGCCAGGTAGAGGCCGATGAAGCCGAGCAGCAGCGCCAGCGAGCCCAGGAAGGTGTAGAGGAAGAACGTCAGCGCGGACCTGGCCCGGTCGCCGTGCCCCCAGCCGACGATCACGAAGTACATGCCGACGATGGACAGGTCGAAGAAGACGAAGAACAGCAGCAGGTCGAGCGCCGCGAACAGCCCGGTGGAGACGGTCTGCAGGAACAGGAACAGCGCCGCGTGCGCCTTGGGCCTGGTGGGCTCGCCCAGCGAGTGGACGGCGCAGAGCAGGAACAGCACCGCGGTCATGGCGATCAGCGGGAGCGACAGACCGTCCACGCCGACGTGGTAGCCGGCCCCCGCCGTCGGGATCCAGCGCAGCCTGGTCTCGTACGCCAGGCCGCCGCCGTACCCGGTCCACAGGGCGACGACCAGGGCGAGGTCGGCGGCGGACGCGGCCACCCAGATCAGGCCGGCCGCGCCCGCCGTGACGCCCGGCAGGACGAACAGGGCGGCGGCGGCCAGCGGCAGGAACACGACGACGTCGAGCACGCCTCACCTCACGATCGCGAATACGACGGCCAGCACGACGAGGGCGACGGCGGCCTGGGCGAAGTAGGTGTGGACCTGTCCGGTCTGAGGGCGTCTGGCCAGCCCGCCGAGGCGTCGTACCGCGCCGCCGGCCCGCCGTACGAGCCCGTCGAGCCCCGCCTCGAACGGGTTCCCGGCCAGCCGCGCGGCCCGCAGCCCCGCCCGCGCGACGGCCTCGACCGCGCCCTGCACGACCCGCTCGTCGAACCAGGCCGCCCACCGCGCCGCCCCCAGCAGCGGCCGCCACACCACGGCCCGCGCCGCCCGCTCCAGCCCGAGCCAGCCCCGGAACACCCCGCCCGCGTACGGAAGCGCGGCCGTCCCGGGCCGGACCGCGATCGCGGCGGTCACCAGGGCGAGCGCCGGGACGCCGGACAGGGCCAGCTCGCCCGCCGTGAGGCCGGGCGCGCCCGGGTCGCCCACCAGCCGGGACCACCAGCCGTGCAGCGCGGGCAGCCCGACGATCCCGAACCCGGCCGCCACCAGGGCGAGCACCGGCAGCGGCAGCAGCTCCGGCCCCGCCACCCGGCCCGCGGCCCGCCGCTCGCCCCCCGAGCCGGTCGCCGCGTCGGCGGGCCGCCAGACCTCGGCCAGCGCCTTCCCCGCGTACAGGGCGGCCAGCAACCCCGCGGCGAAGGCCACCACGCGCGGTCCCGGTTGCGCGACCCCGCTCAGGACGGCGTCCTTCGTCACCCACAACGACAGCGGCGGCACCCCGGCCAGGGCCGCCGCCCCCACCCCGAACACCAAGCCCACCAGCGGGAACCGCCGGGCCGCGCCGTGCAGCCCGGCCAGGTCCTTGGTGCCGAGCGCCGCCAGCCAGGCCCCCGCCGCGAGGAACAGCAGGCTCTTGACCGCGGCGTGCGCGACCAGGTGGGCCGTCCCGCCGGAGACCGCCGACGCCCCCGCCGCCAGCACCATGAACCCGACCTGCGCGCAGGTCGAGGCGGCCAGGAGCTGTTTGAGGTCCCGCTGCGCCAGCGCGACCAGGCCGAGCAGCAGCGCGGTCACCGCGCCCGTCCAGGTCGCCACCGCCGCCGCCCAGCCGGTGGCCGCGAGCAGGGCGTGCAGCCGCAGCAGCAGGTACGCCCCCGCGACCACCATGGTCGCCGCGTGCAGGAACGCCGACACCGGGCTCGGGCCCGCCATCGCCCGCGACAGCCAGAACGCGAACGGTCCCTGCGCCGACTTGCCCAGCGCGGCCAGCACGACCCCGCCCGCCACCACGTCCCGCCACGGCGGCGGCAGGCCCGGCAGCCCGGCGAGCCCCAGGCCGCCGCCCGCGGCCAGGGCCGCGCCGCAGGCGACGTACAGGCCCAGGTCGCCGGCCCGGGTGGTGACGAAGGCGACGGCTCCGGACCGTACGCGCTCCCGGTCGCGCCACCGGTAGCCGATCAGCGCGTACGACATCGCGCCCATGACCTCCCAGCCCATCAGCAGCAGGACGAGGTCCGTCGCGGTCACCGTGGCCAGCATCGCGCCCAGGAAGATCAGCATCAGCCCGTGGAAGCGCCCCGACCGCTGCTCCGCCGCCGCGAACACCAGCACGGCCAGCCCGACCGCCGCCACGGTGACCACCATGACGGCCGAGAGCCCGTCCACGGCCAGCCCTTCGCCGAGGATCAGCCGGGCGGTCGCCGAGGGCCTGGTCACCGCCGCGTGCCCGGCCAGCCCGAGGGTGACCGCGGCCGTGGCGACGGACAGGGCGGGGGCGGCGCGGCGCATCGGGATCAGCAGCGCGCCGGCGGCGGCGGGCAGCGCGGGCAGCAGCCACAGGGACGGGCTCATCCTCTGAGGTCTCCGGCGGCGTCGGTCACGTCCACGTCGCGGGCGCGGAAGACGGCCGTGGTGACGGCGAAGCCCATCGCCATCTCCAGCGCCATCACGGTGACCGCGACCAGGACGAGGACCTGGCCGTCCGCGGCGGCCGGGGCGACGTGGTACCAGAAGGCGCCGCCGGCCGCGATCACGCCGTTGATCATGAGTTCGAGGCCCATCATGAGCATGACGATCGACTGCTGGGACAGCACGCCGTACAGGCCGACGGCGAACAGGGCGGCGGCCAGCAGCAGGAAGCCTTGGAGCGTCACCGGTCGTACCGTCCCCGGTGGGTGGCCAGCAGCACGGCCGAGATCATCGTCGCCAGGATCGCCACTCCGACGATCATCATGACCAGCATCTTCGGCCCCATCAGGGACAGGCCGAGCGCGTGCGTGGGGTCCGCCGGCGGCCGTCCGCGCCGGCTCGGCGGGCGGACGAGCAGCGCCCCGGCGGCCAGCAGGACGAACACCGTTCCGGCGATGGCCGCCGCGCCCCTCTGGTTGTGCACCATCTTCATCGGCATGAGCCCGGCCGGGTTCATCATGTACATGATCATGAAGACGGCCATGACCAGCATCTCCATGACCATCATGAGGACGACCAGCACCCCGAGGTACTCCAGGTCGATCAGCAGCAGCGTCCCGCCCACGGCCAGCAGCGAGACCAGCAGCGCGAACGTCGCCCGCGCCATCGAGTCCACCACGAACACCGCCACCCCACCCGCCACCGCGACGACCGCCAGCGCCCAGAACGCCACGTTCACGGCAGCACCACCATCGCGACGACCAGCAGTTGCACGAGCGTGACCGGGATCAGCACCACCCACGCGAACCACACGAACCGGTCCATCCGCACGACCGGCACCCGATACCCGGCCAGCACCAGCACGGCCAGCACCGCCGCCGTCTTGACCGGCCCCCACACCCAGCCGGGCAGCACGGGCCCCGCCGCGCCCCCGAGGAACAGCGGCACCGCCCCGGCCGCCGCCACGACCAGCAGCGCATGGCGTCCGGCCAGGAAGACCAGCCGGTCGGGGCCGCCCAGCTCGCCCGGCACGCCGCCGCACACGTCCCGCCCGACCGGCTGCCCCATCGGCCCCCAGAACGCCATCGCCACCGCCGAGACGAGATAGACCACGAACGCGACCGGCATCCACACCACGAACCACAACCCGCGCTGCGCCGCCACGAGGTCCGCGAACCGCAACGACCCCGCCCCCACGCCCACGGTGATCAGCACGAACATGTGCGGCAGCTCGTAGGCCAGCCCCTGGGCCAGGAACCGGTAGCCGCCGACCAGCGGCCACACGGCGTTGACCCCCCATCCGACCAGCCACAGAGCCCCCCAGACGCACACCTCCATGGCGTTGAACCACACCACCCCCGCCCCGAGGTCCAGCACCGGCGCGCCCCCGACCGGCAGGACCACGGCGGCCAGCAGCGCCGCCGCCGGCAACACCACGACCCCGGCCCGGGTGAGCAGGACGTCGGCCCGGTCGGTCCGCCGCCGCTGCTGCACCACCAGCCGCGCGCACTCCCTGAACGGCGCCACCGCCGCCGCCCGCCAGGAGCCGCGGCCCGCGCCGAGCGCCGCGTCGAAGGCCGCCGCCCCCCACGTCAGCACCGCCATCCCCAGGGCCGTCCCCGCGGCCGTCCCCGCAGCCACCGGCTCACCCGCCCCCGGCTGCCGACGGCAGCCGGTCGAGGTCCGGATCGAGACCGGCCACGATCAGCCGCGCCACGGCGAGCTCGGCCCCGGCCAGCAGGCCGGGCAACAACGCCAGCACCCCATCCACCGGGACGTCCCCGCCGCCCCCAGGCCCGGAACGCTCTTCGGTCAGGGCCTCCACGTCGTCGAGCCACCGGCGCACACGATCCAGGGCGTCCCCCCGCAGCGGCGGCGGGGCGTCGGGGCCGAGCTCACCGGCGCCGCGCAACATCCACCGCAACACCCACGACCGGCGCACCCGCCGCGTGAACCGGACGCAGTGCCGCCTTGCCCGCTCGTCGACGGCGCCCGCGAGCAGGCGGTCCCGCAGGCGCCGGGCGTCCGCCGCGGCGGCGGGCCATCCGGCCACGGCGAGCAGCCTGCCGAGGCCGTCCAGCCGGGCCGCCGCCGTACGCCGCCGCGCCTCCTGCCGGCCCATGTCCGGCGCCGGGGCCCAGAACGCGTCTCCCGTGCCGCCGGCCGGCAGGGCTCTGACCTGCGCCTCCTGGATGACGTCCCCTTGCAGGACGGTCTCCACCACCAGCCCCGCGGGCCAGTCCGCGAGCACGGGTCCCAGTGGCACGTGCAGCCGATCCAGCTTCAGCCCGTCCCGGTCGGCGCCCCGCTCGGCCATGGCAGTGTCGTCCGGGCCGTTCCCGGACCTCCCCGCGGCCAGGACGCCGGCCTGCCGCCACTGGCCGGGTTCGTCCCCCAGCACGCGGACGGCGTCGTCCAACGCGGCCACGACCTCGTCGGCCGCGACGTCCGGCGGCAGTTCCACCAGCGCCCTCGGCACCGGAACCGTCCGCCACACCTCCCCTGCCGCCGCCGCCAGCTCCGCCCCGGGTCGCCCGCACACCACCATCAGGCTCGCCTCGGCCGCCGACGCCGCCACCGGCCAGCCACGACGGTCCACCTCCGCCTCCACCAGCAGCCGCGCGCCCGTCCCGTACGGGGCGGCGACGACGAGCACCCGGGGCCGCAGCGCCGCCTGCCGCAGGAGCCACCCCCTCAGGCCCACCGGAACGCCCCTTCCCGCCACGCGTACAGGACGCCGACCAGCAGCAGCCCCAGGAACGCGAACATCTCCACCACCGCCGGCAGCCCCACCTCGGCCACCACGAGGGCCCACGGGTACATGAAGACCATCTCCATGTCGAAGGCGAGGAAGACCAGCGTCACGGCGTACCACCGCACGTGGAAGCGGGACACCGCGTGCTCCCGTGGCCGGGCCCCGGACAGGAACGGCCCCGCCCGCACGACCCCGCCGGGCGACAGGGCCAGGGAGGCCAGGTACACCGCGGCGACCCCGGCGGCGAGCAGCGCCACGAGCCCCAGCACAGCGCCCACCGCTCTCACCTGCCGCAGAGCCCGAAGATCAGATCACTTGCCCTCACGGTAGCAACCGGAATCCGCCTTCCCCGCGACCGACATCCCCCCTTACCAGCACGAACGCGAGCCGGGCCGGCGACCCGAGGGTCAGTGCGCGAGGCCGAGAGAGGTGACGAGGTCGCGCATCTCGTCGTCGTAGACGGCGGCCGGGTCGTGGACGAGGGTGCGCAGGTGGCCGTAGATCTCCAGGGCGATGAGGCCGTGCATGCGGCCCCACACCCGCAGCGTCACCGCGATGCCCGCCGGCGGCAGGTCGGGGAAGTCCTCCTGGACGTGGGCCGCCATGGCGGGGTCGAAGTCGGCCCAGGTGTAGGAGCCGCCCCTGGACACGCACTCCCGGGCCGCCGGCCAGGCCGCGGCGACCAGGCCGACGATGCCGGCGCAGGCCCGCGCCTCCGCCTCCTTGCCCGGACCTTCGCCGGGCGGACGGTAACCCGGCACGGGGTCGCCGTAGATCAGCCGGAAGCCCTCGGGGTTGGCCAGCGCCCACTCGCGCATGGCCCGCGCCCAGGCCAGGATCCGCCCGCCCGGATCGTTCTCCGGCACCGCGTCGCGGGCGGCCTCGGCCGCGTCGACGGCCGAGGTGTAGACGTCGCCGATGAGCGTCGTGACCAGGTCGTCGCGGGTGGGGAAGTAGCTGTAGATCGCACCGGCCGTCATGCCCATCTCGCGGGCGATCGCGCGCAGCGAGATGGCGTCGGGACCGCCGTCGGCCATGAGCTGCAGGGCGATCGTCTTGATCTCGGCGCTGGTCTGGGCGCGTAGCCGGTCCCGGCGGCTCGTCCTGGGGTCGCTCACGGTCGACAGCTTACACGGCATGCTGTTTACTGAACGGCGTGTAGGAATCGAACGCCGTACACTTTCCGATGGGAGTCAGACAGGTGAGCATCAACGATGTGATCCGCGCCTACCTCGACGTCTGGAACGAGCCGGACGCCGCCGCCCGGTCGGCCCTGATGAAGTCCGTCCTCACCGAGGACTCGCTCTACGTCGACCCCGAGAACGCGGGCCTGCGCGGGCACGCCGAACTGTCCGAGGTGATCGGCCGCGTCCGGAGCGGGCTCGGCGACCTCCGGTTCACCCTCGACACCGTGGTCGGCGTGCACCACGACCGCGCGTTGTTCCGCTGGCGGCTCGGCACGGCCGCCACCGGCTACGACGTCGTGGAGTTCGACGGGGGCCGCATCCGCAGCATCGTCGGGTTCTTCAGCTGAACCGCCCCCTGCCGGACCGCAGACCCGCCACCCCATCGCGGCGCAAGCCGCGCGAACCACACAGGAGCACACATGTCCCTCTCGTCCGCCTCCCCGGCGCCGGTCACCGTCATCGGCCTCGGGCTGATGGGCCAGGCGCTGGCCACGGCCTTCCTGGCGAACGGTCACCCGACCACCGTCTGGAACCGCTCGGCGGCCAAGGCCGGTGATCTCGTCGCCAAGGGAGCCGTCCTTGCCGGCTCCGTCACAGGCGCGGTCGAGGCGAGCCCGCTCGTCGTCGTCTGCGTCTCGGACCACGACGCCGTCCACGGGTTGCTGGACCCGGTCGCCTCCTCGCTGGCCGGCCGCACCCTCGTCAACCTGACCACGGCGACCTCCACCCAGGCCCGCGACACCGCGAGGTGGGCGGCCACGATCGGGAGCGCCTACCTCGACGGGGCGATCCTCGCCCTCCCCCAGGCGATCGGCACCGCCGACGCCACGGTGCTGTACTCCGGCCCGGAGGCCGCCTTCGAGGAGCACCTGCCCACCTTGCGGGCGCTCGCCGGAGACGGGACCGTCCACCTCGGCGAGGACCACGCCCTGTCCGCCCTGTACGACATGTCCGTCCTGAGCATCATGTGGGGCGTGCTGAACGGCTTCCTCCAGGGCGCCGCGCTGCTGGGCGCCGCGAACGTCAAGGCGACGACCTTCGCGTCCCTGGCCACCACCGCCATCGGCGTGACGACCGGCTACGTCACCGACTACGCCCGGCAGATCGACGAGGGCCGCTACCCGGCCGCCGACGCCACCCTCGCCGTCCACCTGGGCGGGATGGAGCACCTGGCACAGGAGAGCCGGGCGCTCGGCGTCAACACCGAGCTGCCGGACCTCTTCCTGGAACTGGCCCGGCGCGCGGCGGCCGGCGGCCGCGCCGGCGACGGCTACGCGGCGATGATCGAACAGTTCCGCCGGCCCTCGGCCTGACGTCGCCCTCCGGCGGCACTAGCCGCCGATGAAGAGGGTCTCCGCGGAGCCGTCCTCGTCGGGAGGGTCGTCGGCGGCCTTCCGGCGCGCGGCACCCGGTCGTCCCGGCGTGCCGCGAAGGCGAGGCAGGCGGGACGCCACGAGCACCACCAGCGCGCCGGCCACCGCCGCCGGCACCAGCAGGTACGCCGGAACCCCGCCACCCGCCGCCTCCCCGGACGGCACCCGCGCAGCCGCACCCGCCCCGGCCCCGGCCCCACCTCCGGCCTGTGCCACCGTCGGCACCCCGCTCGGCACCCCGCTCGGCACCCCGCTCGGCACCCCGCTCGGCACCGGCATGCTCTTGCCCGGCGGGAACCCCGGCGGCCGGACGGCGCCCCAAGGATCCTTCCCGTCCCCGCCGAACGTGGCCACCTTGTCCGACGGCACCGGGTCGGCCAGCAGCCGTCCGGGAACCGTGAGCGTCCCCACGGCGTACGGCTCGAACCAGCCCTGGAGGCCCTCCACCCGCCACACCCCGTCCGGCACGACCACCGACGTGGCGTAGTGTCCCGCCTCCGGCAGCGGGGTGCCGGCGAAGGTGACGGTCCTGCCGTCGGCCCTGGTGAGGCGCAGGCCGACGGGGTCGAGCTCGCCCGCGTAGGGATGCGTGCCGTGCTGCAGCACCCAGAACCCCACCGTGTACGTCCTCCCGCCCGCGAACGCCGGCGGCGGATCGAGGTAGGTCACCGCCCATCCCCCGCGCGCGGAGGCGGACGCCGCCCCCGCCCACCACCCGGACACCACCAGGACGACCAGCACGACAGCCGTCAGGGCGACCGGCCTGCCCGCCGGTACGGCCACGTTTCTCTTCATCACGCACCTCCGACCTCCCTACACCGCCCGGCCCCGCCAGGTTCCGCCCGCGAATCGGCGGAGCAGCCGGCCGGCCGGGTGCGACAATTCCCGGTGCGGCGCGCACAATGGAGTCAGCACGAGGAAATCAGGGCGAGAATTCGGCGAGGAGCGAGGAGGCTTACGCCGTGTCCGCCACCGGTGGCGAATATCTGACCGCGATGCTCGACGTTCTGGTTTACGAGAACGTATTGGTCGCCTGGCGCCGCGCGCCGGGCGGTTATCTGGTCGTCACGCATGAGGGCGAGGAGGTCCGGCTGACCGCGCAGCAGGCCGGGATGTGGGCGCAGGGGGCGTTCGCGGTTTATCTGGCGTTGGTGGATCAGCGCCGTATCACTCCGCGTATCCCCGGCGACACCACAGCGCAATAACCCGCATCAGAACAAAAACCCATTTTTCCAGACTTGTCGCCACAGCAACCGTGCCGAACCATCCGGCCAACCGGTCAAGCCGGTTTCCGGGCGCGTCCGAGAATGTGCGGCAACCTCGGCGACAACGGCAGCGGCCGGAACGAGAACCGTTCGCGCTCCTCGACCACCAGCCCGCTGTCGGCCATGGCGCGCTCGGTGTCGCGGTTGAGGCGGCACCCGCCGGCCATCCGCCGCCACAGCGGCGTCACGAGGTCCTGCACCAGCGCGCCGGCGGCCCGCGAGGAGCGCACGTGCTCGTAGAACCGCACCTCGCCACCGGGCCTGAGCACCCGGAACACCTCGCCGAGCGTCGCCCGCTGGTCCGGCACCGAGCACAACACCAGCGAGAGCACCACGGCGTCGAAGGAGGCGTCCGCGAAGCGCAGGTCCGCGGCGTGCCCGGCGACCACGCTGACGGGCACCGGCGCGCCGGCCGCGGCCCGGCCGGCCAGCCTCCGCAGCCGGTCCTCCGGCTCGACGGCGACCACCTCGCGCACCGCCGCCGGGTAGTGCGCGAAGTTCAGCCCGTTGCCCGCGCCGACCTCCAGCACCCGCCCGGCCAGCCCGGCCAGCAGGCGCCGCCGGTGTTCGGCCGCGCCCCGCCGCTCCGACTCGGCGCTCATCCGCTCGTACGCCTGGGCGAAGCGGGGGTTCTGGAACCGCGTCAGGTCCTGCACGCCCCCCACGCTAACCCGCCCGCGCGAGCCCCGCGTGGATCGGTCACGACCGGACGAGGCGGGCGATGGCGTCGGCCGCCTCCTTGACCTTGGCCTCCGCCTCGGCCCCGCCCTTCTGCGCCGCCTCGACCACACAGTGCGCCATGTGCTCCTCCAGCAGCGACAACGCGAACGACTGCAACGCGCTCGTCGTCGCCGACACCTGCGTCAGGATGTCGATGCAGTACTTGTCGTCCTCGACCATGCGCTGGATGCCCCGCGCCTGGCCTTCGATCCGGCGCAGCCGCCGGAGGTGGTCCTGCTTGCCGTCGGTGTACCCGGCCATCTCCCGGTCCTCTCGCTCGCTACACCGACCGCAACACGGTACCCCCCTACCGTATTCCGGAGCGGGGGCCGGTCAGCCGCCCTGGTTGTTCATGAAGCGCGAGATCAGCCACTGTCCGCCCTGGTGCGAGAGCATGAAGAGCTCGCGGTAGGTGGTGTCGCCCTGCTTGCTGGTCGAGCGCGCGAAGGCGTCCTGGGTGCCCGCGTTCCGCGTCTCGTCGATGGTGTGCGTGGCCGACTTCAGGTCGGCGCCGTCCTTGAGCAGCTTCTCGAAGAGGCTGCGGATGGCCTGCGAGCCCGTGGCCGTGGCCTCCCCGTCCATGGCCACCACGGCGTCGCTGGTGAACGTCTTCACGACCGCGTCCACGTTGCCGGCCTTCAGGGCGTCGAAGTAGTTCTGGACGGCGGCGCGCGGCTGGGTGGCCGCCGTCATGGTGCCGGTCGGCGTGGCGGTCTCGGTCATGGTCTCGGTCGTGGTCGGCGACTCCATGCCGGTCTCGGTGGGCGTCATCATGGTCTCGGTCGGCGTGGCCGGGCTGGCCTCCCCCTTCATCGCCTGCGTGTTGCTCCCCGCGGAGCAGCCCGCGACCAGGACGACGGGAACGATCGCGGCCAGCAGGAGTGCCCTGCGCTCAGAAATCTTGCTCATGGCCGGGTTGATGCCCTCGTGGGTCGTTCCCGAATGCCCGGTTTAGGCACTCCGCACGACCCCTTTACCTCATGTCGGTATTACTCACGGTAACGCTTCACTGTCATTGGTGAGACCGGTCAGAGCTGTGATCGTTGCCGACCCGAGACCGGGTGGGGAAGGCCCGCCTATAGCGTCCCTCCGTGCGGCCAACACAGGCGAACCCGGAACCACTGCCCCAGCGTGAGGACGCCGAACGCTGTGCCAGCGTCCGGTCCGGGCGGCGGTGCGTCCTTCCCGCGGCTCACCCCACCCCGCACGTCTACCCGCCCGTGGAGGCCCTCTAGCGACGTCCGCGCAGGTGAGGGGGCCGGTCGGCGGGGCAGGTGACGACGATGGACGAACCGAGGACCACCGTCACGCCGTGTGCGGACGGCCCGCTGCTGATCAGAGGCCCCTTCGAGCTGCTGACTCAGGACGGCGAGCCGATCGACCCCGGAAGGGCCACGGTCGCGCTGTGCCGGTGCGGCCGATCGTCGACCAAGCCGTTCTGCGATGGTTCGCACAAGTCCGTCGGCTTCCAGGCGTCGAGCGAGCCCGACCCGCCCGCCGACTCCTGAGCCCGTGCGCGTAGCCACCGCGCCGAGTGGGCGGCCCGCGCGAGCCGTCCCCCCGCGTACGGCACTCCGCCCGCGCAGGCCGCGCCCACCGCCAGCCAGGAGCACACCGCCCGCTCCAGCACCCACACCGGCGCGAACAGCGAGGCGCCGGCGGGGAAGACCCGCCGCCCGCCGGCCCGCCGCCGCCCGGCCTCGGCCAGGGCGACGGCCGCCCCGGCGGCGGCCAGCAGCGGCAGCGGCCGGCGCACCAGCGCGAGCGCGGGCAGCACCGCCAGGAAGGACGCCAGCCGCGCCGGCTGGGCGAGGTCGTCGTAGGCCTGCCGCACCCGCTGCGACCAGAACCGCCGCGCGTCGCACGGCAACCTCCGGACGTACAGGCCGGGCGGGCGCAGCTCGCGTCCGCCGTGGGCGCGCACGGTGCGGACGAGCTCCAGGTTCTCGAACAGCACGTCGCCGTCGTAGCCGCCCATGGCCAGGAAGAACGACCGCCGGACGCCGAACGTGCCCGGGTAGTCGGCGCCGAACGCGCGGTTGAGCAGGGTGCGGGCGGTGTCCCAGCGGGCGTGCCAGGGGGCGGGGTCGAAGTAGTTCTGCGGCCTGACCAGCTCGGCGCGGGCGAGCAGGGCGTGCATCTCGGCCAGCGCGGGCAGGTCGTAGCGCACGTCGTCGTCGGCGATCACGACCCGGTCGCCCCGGGCCAGCCGCAGCCCGGTCGTCACGCCGTTGACCTTGCCGTTGGCGAAGGACAGGCCGGCCGCCGGGCTGACGTGCCGGACCAGGCAGCGCCAGCGGCGGGCATGGCGGGCGTACAGCTCGGGCCGGCTGCCGTCGACCACGGTCACGCGTACGTGCGGCGCGAGGGCGCGCAGGTATTCGGTCAGCTCGTCGAGGCCGGAGTCGTCCTGCCAGCGCAGCGGGACCACGTAGTCGAGGTCGATCACGCGGGCACCGCCTGGTCGAGCAGGGAGGACGCGCCGCGTTCCCAGCAGCCCATGACGTGCTCGGCCCAGCGGCGTTCGAGGGCCAGGGCGCAGGCGGCGCCGTGCAGGACGTCGCCGGTCAGGGCGGGGAAGGCGGCCGCGAATCCGCCGCACAGGTCGGCCGCGGCGATCTGCTCGTGCACGGCGTCGGCCTGCACGTGCTCCTCGTAGAACCGGGCCGCCGCCGCGTCGCCGCCGAGCCGGCGCAGGCCCGCGGCGTAGCGGCGGTTGGGCAGCGACGAGGTCATCTCGATCGCGGCCAGGTGGCCGACCAGCGCGCCGCGCAGCCGCCGGTGCAGCCCGAACAGCGACATGGCGTTGCTGACGGCCAGGGTGACCGCGGGGACGCGCGGCAGGTACGCGCCGTAGGAGTCGTCGAGGCCGAGGCCGCGCATGGTGTGGCCGAACAGCTCGCAGTGCATGCGCTCGGGCCGGCCGCCGCCGTACTCGTCGGCCTGGATCTCCACCAGGGCCGCCTTGGGCCGGCCGCGCAGGCGCGGGATCGCCCAGGTGTGCGGGTCGGCCTCCTTCAGGTGGTAGATCGAGCGGTGGACGACGAATTCGCGGAAGGTCTCGATCCCGGCCTCGCGCTGGAGGTGGAGCGAGACCGACGGCTCGTCGTCGTCCTCGGCGGTCAGCGCGGTGAGCGCGCGCCGCACCTCGCCGGGCGGCACCGGCCCGGGACGCGGCACGGCCCCGGCCAGCTCCCGCTCGAAGCGGTCCTCCAGCAGGCCGCGCAGGCGCAGCAGCGAGGGCTCCCACTCCCAGCGGTCGTCCACCTCGTCGAAGCCCTGGTAGTGCAGCTCGTAGCAGGCGAACAGGGCGAGCTGGAGATCCTCCTCGCCGTCGGGGCCGGGGGCGTCGGGCAGTGTCGCGGGCGGCCGGGCGAGCCGGTCGAAGAGCAGGTCGGTGAGCGGGCCACGCGCGGGCGGCAGGCGCATCAGGCGGCCTTGCGGTAGACGGAGACGTGCGCGCGGCTCTTGTCGGTGAACGGGGTGCCGATCCAGTCGGCCCAGCGGTGTTCCAGGGCCATCCCGGCCAGCCTGGCCATCAGGTCGAGCTCGCCGGGCCAGGCGTAGCGGTGGTTGGCGGGCAGCAGCCGCACGCCCTCGCCGGTCAGCCGTACGCGGGTGGTGCGCATGTGCTGGGTGGCCGGGGCGAGGCTGGCCGCCTCGATGAGGACGACGTCCTCGGTCAGCGACAGCAGCCGCAGCGCCGAGCCGTCGCGGAAGGCCGCCGGGTCGGGCACCCACGCCTCGACCACGAACCGCCCGCCACCGCGCAGGTGCCGCGCGGCGTTGGCGAAGCAGTTGACCTGCGCCTCCTGGGTGGGCAGGGCGAAGATCGTGTTGATCGCGAGCACCACCAGCGCGTACGAGCCCTCGACCCGCATGGTGGAGAAGTCGCCCACCGTCACGGGGACGGCCGCGCCGCCGGGTTTGGCGCGCAGCTCGCGGGTCATCTCCGGCGAGGCGTCGATCCCGGCGACGGACAGGCCGCGGGCGGCGAGCGGGAGCGCCAGCCGTCCGGTGCCGATGCCGAACTCCAGCACGGGGCCGCCCTCGGCCAGCGTTGCCAGCCGCTCGACGGCCGCGCCGGTCGGCAGCTCCGTCACCGTGGCGTCGTAGATGTCGGCGATCGCGCGCCCGTAGGCGGAGGCGTCGTAGGCCACGCGCACCTCCTGTCCCCCGTGTTTCAGCTGGTCAATGCCCCTGGTCTGATCGGCTAAACGCTGACCTCCACCCGCCCGGCCGCCACCCGCACGGCGTAGACGGGCACCTGGACGGCCTCCTCGTCCAGGCACGCCCCCGACACCAGCGAGAAGACCTGCTTGTGCAGCGGCGAGGCCACGGTGGGCTCGCCCCGCCTGGTGCCGACGATGCCGCGCGAGAGCACGTACGCGCCGCTGAACGGGTCGAGGTTGTCCAGGGCGTGCACCTGCCCCTCGTAGGTGCGGAACAGCGCCACCTGCCGGTCGCCGACCAGCGCGCAGACGCCGCGCTCCGGCGGCAGGGCCGCGTACTCGCAGACCGGGGTCCAGCTCATCGGGCCATCACCGGCCTGATCTGGCCGCGCTCGGAGGCGAACACGATCGACGGGTCGGGCACGCCGGGGGCGTTGACGAAGCTGACGAACCTGCCCAGCTTCTCCGGGTCGTCCAGGGTCGCCGCCCACTCGTCGGCGTAGGTGGCGACGTGCTGTTCCATCTGGGCGTCGAGGTCGGCGCAGATGCCGAGCGAGTCTTCCATGATCACCTTCCGGAGATGGTCGAGGCCGCCGTCCAGCGACTCCAGCCAGGCGGCGGTGCGCTGCAGCCGGTCGGCGGTGCGGACGTAGAACATCAGGAACCGGTCGACGGTCCTGATCAGGTCGCCGGTGCTCAGGTCGGTGGCCAGCAGGTCGGCGTGGCGGGGCCGGAAGCCGCCGTTGCCGCCGACGTACAGGTTCCAGCCCTGCTCGGTGGCGATGACGCCGAAGTCCTTCGACCTGGCCTCGGCGCACTCGCGGGCGCAGCCGGACACGGCCGACTTGAGCTTGTGCGGCGAGCGCAGGCCGCGGTAGCGCAGCTCCAGGGCGATGGCCAGGCCGACGGAGTCCTGGACGCCGTAGCGGCACCAGGTGGAGCCCACGCACGACTTCACCGTGCGCAGCGCCTTGCCGTAGGCGTGGCCGGACTCGAATCCGGCGTCCACCAGGCGTCGCCAGATCTCCGGGAGCTGCTCGACCCGGGCGCCGAGCAGGTCGATGCGCTGCCCGCCGGTGATCTTGGTGTAGAGCCCGAAGTCGCGGGCGACCTCGCCGATCACGATGAGCTTGTCCGGCGTGATCTCGCCGCCCGGGATGCGCGGGACGACCGAGTACGTGCCGTTCTTCTGGATGTTGGCGAGGAAGGCGTCGTTGGTGTCCTGCAACGCGGCCCGCTCGCCGTCGAGCACGTGCCCGTTGTGCAGCGAGGCCAGGATCGAGGCGACCGCGGGTTTGCAGACGTCGCAGCCGCGCCCCTGCCCGTGCTCGGCGATGAGCCGGGAGAACGTCGTGATCTTCCGAACCCGGACGATGTCGAACAGCTCGGCCCGCGAGTACGCGAAGTGCTCGCACAGCGACCTGCCGATCTCGACCCCCGACTCCTCCAGTAGCTGCCTGAGCATCGGCACGCAGCTCCCGCACGTCGTGCCGGCCCGCGTGCACGCCTTGAGGCCGGGCACGTCGGTCACGCCCAGCTCGGCCACGGCGTGCCGGACGTCCCCCGCGCAGACGTTGTTGCAGGAGCAGACCTGCGCGTCGCCGGGCAGGTCGAGCGGCGCCCCGGAGCCGCTGAACAGCAGGTCGGAGGGCGGCGCGGGCAACGGCTTGCCGACGAACGGCCGCAGCGCCGCGTACGGCCCCGCGTCCCCCACGCAGATGCCGCCGAGCAGCGTGCGGGCGTCGTCGCTGATGAACAGCTTCTTGTAGATCCCGGCGACCGGGTCCATGTAGGTCACGTCGAGGGCACCGTCCATCGCGCCGAACTGGGCGACCTCGACGCCGAGCAGCTTCAGCTTCGTGGACGGGTCCCCGCCCGCGAACGAGGACGTCCCGCCCATGATCCGGTCGGCGGCCACCTCGGCCATCGTGTTGCACGGCCCGACCAGGCCGTGGACCGTGCCGCCGGCCAGCGCGCACTCGCCGATCGCGTAGACCGACGGGTCGGAGGTGCGCATCCCGTCGTCGACCACGACGCCGCCCCGCTCCCCCACCTCCAGCCCGCACGCCCTGGCCAGCTCGTCGCGCGGCCTGACGCCCGCCGAGAACACCACGACCTGGCCCTCGATCAGCGTGCCGGACGGCGTGCGCACCCCGGCGACCCGGCCGTCCGGCCCGGTGACGACCTCCTGGACGCCCGACCCGGCGTGCACGCCCAACCCCAGGGCCTCGATGTGGCCCTTGAGCACCGCGCCGCCGCCCTCGTCCACCTGGCGCGGCATCAGCCAGGGGCTCATCTCGACGATGTGCGCCTTCAGGCCGAGCGTCCGCAGCGCGTCGGCCGCCTCCAGGCCCAGCAGGCCGCCGCCGACCACGACGCCTTCGGCTGCGTGCCCGGCGGCCGCCCGGATCGCGTCCAGGTCGTCGATGGTGCGGTAGACGTGGGCGTGCTCGCGTCCGGGCACCGGCGGCACGAACGGCGCCGACCCGGTGGCCAGCACGAGCACGTCGTACGGCTCGGCGGCCCCTCCTTCGACGGTCACCGTCCGCGCCTCCCGGTCGACGGCGACGGCCCGGCTGCCCAGCCTGACCACGGTCCCGGCGGGCACCGGGTAGGTGAGGTCGGCCACGGTGGCCCCCGACAGGTACGAGGTCAGCGCCACCCGGTCGTAGGCCGGGCGCGGCTCCTCCCCGATGACGGTGATCCGCCCGTCGAAGCCCCGGCTCGCCAGGGTCTCCACGAAGCGGTGCGCGGCCGGGCCGTACCCGACGACGACGATCCTCCTCATACCGGCACTCCTTCCTGATCGCACAACCAGCCGACGATGCCCTCCACGGCGTCGCGGCAGGTGCTGCAGCCGGTGGTGGCCCTGGTGGCGGCGGCCACCCCGGCCACGTCGCGGGCGCCGGCCTCCCAGCACGCCCGGATCTGTCCCTTGGTCACGTTGTTGCACCGGCAGACCTCGGCCGCGTCCGGCATCAGCACCGGGCTGCCCGCGACCGGCGCCGTGGACAGGCCGGGGAACAGCAGCCCCGCGCGGTCCCCCGGCACGGGGCCGCCGCGGTCGAAGAGCTGGGTGAGGGTGCCGACGGCGTCGCTCTCGCCCAGCAGGATCGCGCCCACCAGCCGCCCGTCGCGGATGACGAGCTTGCGGTAGGTGCCGCGGGCGCGGTGGCTGAAGCGCACCACCTCGGCGTGCTCCTCGCCGAGCTGCGTCTCGCCCATGGCGGCCAGCTCGACGCTCCTGGCCTTGAGCCTGGTGACCAGCCGGGAGCCGCGGTAGCGGGCCTTGCCGCCGGTGATCACCTCGGCCGCCACGGCGGCCTGCTCCCAGGCGGGGGCGACCAGGCCGTAGACCGTGCCGTCGTGCTCGGCGCACTCGCCGACGGCGAAGATCGACGGGTCGCCGGTGCGCAGCTCGTCGTCCACGACGACGCCGCGCCGCACCTCCAGCCCCGCCTCGGCGGCGAGCCCGGTGACCGGGCGCACGCCGCAGGCCAGGACGACCAGGTCGGCCTCGACCAGCTCGCCGCCGGCCAGGCGGACGCCGTCCGGCTCGACCGCGGCCGCGCTGACGCCGGTGCGGGCCACCACCCCGAGCCCGGCCAGGGTCTGGCCGAGCACCTCGCCCGCCTCGGCGTCGAGCTGGCGTTCCATCAGGTGCCCGGCCAGGTGCAGCAGCGTGACCGGCAGGCCGCGCCCGGCCAGGCCGCGGGCTGCCTCGATGCCGAGCAGCCCGCCGCCGACGACGGCCGCGCGGCGCGCCCGTCCGGCCGCCCGCACGATCCGCTCGCAGTCCTCCAGCGTGCGGAACGGCACGGCCCGCCCGACGCCGGGCAGCGGCGGCACGACCGCCTGGCTGCCGGTGGCCAGGACCAGCAGGTCGTACGGCTCGCGCCGCCCGTCCGCGGTCACCACGTGCCTGGTGTCCCGGTCGATGCGGGCGACCTCGGCACCGGGCACGGCCTCGACGCCGTGCGCGGCGTACCAGGAGGGGTCCAGCAGGCGCACCTGGTCGGGACGCGAGCTCCCGGCCAGCACGTCCGACAGCAGCACCCGGTTGTACGGCGGCCCCGCCTCGGCCCCGAACACGGTCACCCGCATCCGCGGGTCGCGCGCCCGCACCTCGCTGACCAGGCGTGACCCGGCCATCCCGTTCCCCACGACGACGAGCCTCATGAGTCCCTCTCCACCCTGACCGCGCAGACCTTGAACTCCGGCATCCCGGAGACCGGGTCGAGCGCCGGGTTGGTGAGCCGGTTGGCGCCCTCCCAGTGGAAGGGCATGAACACGGTGTCGCGCCTGATGGCGTCGCTGATCCTGGCCACCGCCCTGCTCCGGCCCCTGCGGCTGGTGACCCGCACCAGGTCTCCCGCGGCGACGCCGAGCTGCTCGGCCAGGTCGGGATGCAGTTCCACGAACGGCTCGGGGGCGGCCCGCACCAGCGACGCGATCCGGCGGGTCTGGGCGCCGCTCTGGTAGTGGGACAGGACGCGGCCGGTGCTCAGGTACACCGGGTAGTCCCCGTCGGGTTCCTCGGCCGCGGGCCGGTGCTCGACCGGGACGAACCGGGCGCGGCCGTCCGGGTGGGCGAAGCGGTCCAGGAACGGCCGGGGCGTGCCGGGGTGGTCCTCGGACGGGCAGGGCCAGAAGAGGCCCGTCCCGGCGGCGATGCGCTCGTAGGTGATGCCGGAGTAGTCCGCGACGCCGCCCGCGGCGGCCCGGCGCAGCTCGTCGAAGACGGCGGCCGGCTCGGTGTCGAAGCGGTGGCCGAGCCGGGCGGCCAGCCCGGCGATGACGTCCAGGTCGCTCCGGACGCCCGCCGGCGGCGCGACGGCCCGGCGGCGGAGCAGGACGCGGCCCTCCAGGTTGGTCATCGTGCCGCTCTCCTCGGCCCACTGGGTGACCGGGAGCACCACGTCGGCCATGGCCGCGGTCTCCGAGCGCACCACGTCGGCCACGACCAGCAGGTCCAGCCCGGCGATCCGGTCACTGACGTGCCCGGACGCGGGCGCCGACACCACCGGGTTGGACCCGAACAGCAGCAGCGCCCGCGGCCCCCGCGGGGTGCCGAGCGCGTCCAGCAGCTCGTACGCCGACCGCCCCGGCCCCGGCAGGTCCTCGGCCCGCACGCCCCACACCCGCGCGACGTGCGCGCGGGCCGCCGGGTCGTCGATCCTGCGGTAGCCGGGGAGCTGGTCGGCCTTCTGGCCGTGCTCCCTGCCGCCCTGGCCGTTGCCCTGGCCGGTCAGGCAGCCGTAGCCGGAGCCGTGCCGTCCGGGCAGGCCGAGCGCCAGGGCCAGGTTGATGAACGCGGTGACGGTGTCGGTGCCCTTGGCGTGCTGCTCGGCGCCGCGCCCGGTCAGCACGTAGGCGTTCTGGGCGGCGGCCAGCGCGCGTACGGCCTGCCGCATCCGGTGCACCGGCACCCCGGTGACGCGCTCGACGCGTTCGGGCCACCAGGCGGCCAGCGAGGTGCGCACGTCGTCGAAGCCGGTGGTCCTGGCCGCCACGTAATCCGCGTCCACGAGGTCGTCGGCGATCGCCAGGTGCAGCAGCCCGAGCGCGAGCGCCAGGTCGGTGCCGGGGGTGGGCTGCAGGTGCAGCCAGGCGAGCCGGGCCGTCGGGGTGCGGCGCGGATCGACGACGATCAGCCGCGGCCCCGACAGGTGCCGGACGAACGGCGGCATGGTCTCGGCCACGTTCGCGCCGGCCAGCAGGACGACGTCGGCCTCGCCCAGGTCGGTGACCGGGAACGGCAGGCCCCGGTCCATGCCGAAGGCCCGGACGGAGGCGGCGGCCGCCGAGGACATGCAGAAACGGCCGTTGTAGTCGATCTGGCTGGTGCCGAGCGCGACCCTGGCGAACTTGCCGAGCTGGTAGGCCTTCTCGTTGGTCAGCCCGCCCCCGCCGAACACGGCCACGGCGTCGGGGCCGTGCTCGGCGCGGATGTCGGACAGCCGGGCGGCGACGTGGTCGAGGGCGGTCTCCCACTCCACCGGCTCGCCGTGCAGGAGCGGCGTGGTCAGGCGCTCGCCGTTGGTGAGCAGCTCGGCCGCCGTCCATCCCTTCTGGCACAGCGCGCCGGGGGCGTTGGCCGGGACGTCGGTCCTGGGGCTGATCTCCAGTGCGGGCCCGATCTCCATGCCGCACTGGAGGGCGCAGTAGGGGCAGTGTGTCTTCGTCATGTCAGACCCGGGCGTGGGCGAGGCTGGCGACGACCGTGACGCCGACGGTGCGCGTGTAGCACCACCAGGTCAGCGCCAGGCAGGCGGCGTAGAAGACGGCGAAGGCCAGGAACGCCGGCGCCGGGGTGCCGGCCGCGGCGAACGCCATGCCGAAGGCCCGGTTGACGAGGAACCCGCCGAGCGCGCCGACCGCCGAGATGACGCCGATCGCCGCCGCGGCCTGGCGCCTGCCGTGCAGCAGGGCTTCCGCGCCCGCACCGCGCTCGGCGACCGCCTTGGCGTGGAAGATCGCCGGGATCATCCGGTACGTCGAGCCGTTGCCGATGCCCGCGGTGAGGAACAGCAGCTGGAAGGCCAGGAAGAACAGCCAGAAGCCGCCCGCGGCGCCGGCCGACCAGGCCAGCAGCACTCCGGCGCCCATGGCCGCGAAGTTCCACTGCGTCACCCGCGCGCCGCCCAGCCGGTCGGCCAGCCAGCCGCCCACCGGCCTGACCAGCGAGCCGAGCAGCGGCCCGGCGAACGCGACCGCCGCGTACGGCGCCTCGGGGAACAGGCTCTTGCTCAGCAGCGGGAACGCCGTCGAGTAGCCGATGAACGACCCGAACGTGCCGACGTACAGGACCGACATGATCCACGTCTGCGCCCGCCCGGCCACCGCGAGCTGCTCGCGCGGCTCGGCCCTGGCGCCGGCCAGGTTGTCCATGAAGAACCACGCGCAGGCCGCGGCCACCACGATGAACGGGATCCAGAACCACCCGGCGGCGGCCGTCCCGAGCGAGCCGATCACCAGCGGCACGACGAGCTGCACCGAGCTGACCCCGACGTTGCCGCCCGCCGCGTTCAGCCCGAGCGCCAGCCCCTGCCTGCCGCGCGGGTAGAAGTAGGTGATGTTGGCCATGCTGGAGGCGAAGTTCCCGCCGCCCACCCCGGCCAGCGCCGCGATCACCAGGAACAGCCAGTACGGCGTGCCGGGATCGTTCACCGCCACCCCGAGCAGCACGGCCGGGACCAGCAGCAGCGCCGCGCTGGCCACGGTGAAGTCGCGCCCGCCGAACCTGCCCGGCCCGAACGTGTAGGGCACCCGCAGCGCCGCCCCGACCAGGTTCGGCAGCGCGACGAGCCAGAAGAGCTGGTCGGTGGAGAAGTCGTAGGCCCCCATCCTGGTGGCCACGACGCTCCACAGGGTCCAGACGGTGAACCCGAGATGCTCGGCCACGATGGAGAAGACCAGGTTGCGCCGGGCGACGTGCCTGCCGGCCCGCTGCCAGAAGGCCGGGTCGTCGGGGTGCCACTCGGTGATCCAGCGCGCCATCGATCTCTCCTCCGCTCGGCGTCGGGAGCACCACGGTAGGAAGGCCGCGTTACGCGTTCCGGCAGCCGGCGGGCGTGCGCCGGTTACGTGTGATTCACCGCGGTAACAAGGCGCGCACAAGCGTCACCGGCGAAACACGCCGGTAATGATCGGAGTTCTGGCTGGTTACACGGTCTTCCCGGGGGTAACAGCACTCATGGCAAGGGGGGAATAATGATCAAAAAGCTGCACCAGATGGGCATCAAGTCAGGCCACATGTACGCCGCGGGGCTGGCGTCCATCGGCCTGTCCTTCTGTTCCTGGATGATCTCCAAGAACAACGAAGGTGCGGGTCTCGACCGGGCCGACCGGTGGGGGATCTTCGTCGGCGAGTGGGCGCCCACGTTCTTCGCGATGGGCGTCGCGCTGCGGATCGAGGAGACCCACAAGGACCTCGAAGAGCGCGGCACCGAGATGTTCGACAGCACGCAGGGCCAGCGGTCCCGCTCGCACGTCGGAGTTTGACCAGGGGGCCGCGCAGGTCACGCCGGGGGGCCGGCCTGCGCGGCGCGCCTCTGCACCGGGGCCTCAGCGGGACAGCCGCTCCAGCGGCTCGTCGGTCAGCCGGTACTTCAGCCACTCGTCCTGCCGTTCGGCGCCGAGCTTGTCGTAGAAGGCGATGGACGGCTCGTTCCAGTCGAGCACCGACCACTCCAGGCGCTGGTAGCCGCGTTCGGCGCAGATCCGCGCCAGTTCCGCCATCAGCGCGCGGCCGTGGCCGCCGCCCCGGCGCTCGGGGCGCACGTACAGGTCCTCCATGTAGATGCCGTGCACGCCGCGCCAGGTGGAGTAGGTCAGGAACCAGATCGTGAAGCCGACGGGCTCGCCGTCCTGCTCGGCCATGTGCGCGAACACGGCGGGCCGCTCGCCGAAGAGCGAGTTCCGCAGCATCTCCTCGGTCACGCGCACCTCGTGCGCGGCGTTCTCGTACGTGGCCAGCTCAAGGATCATGCGCACGATGGCGGGGACGTCTGCTGGGGTGGCGGGGCGAATCATGCGCACAGGGTAACCAGCGCATTTGGTTGAACCGTCCACCGCCCCCGTACGTCGTTACGGCAGAACGGTATTCGGGGGACCGTCTGGAAGCTCAGCCCGGATGACCGAATGGGGACGGAAACCGTGGGCGTTTTAGAGGAGCTGGGGGTTCGCCTGCCCCCGTATCCGGACATCAGGCTCGCGCTCGTGCTCGGTGAGCGCGCTCTGTACGTGAACGGGGATCTGCAGACCGCCAGACGCTGGTTCGACTCGGCCTACCGGCAGGCCGAGGCGTGCGGCGACGTGCCCGCCCTGGCCAGGGCGGCGCTCGGCCTGGGCGGGGTGTGGGTGCAGGAGCACCGCACGTGCGCGGAGTCGGAGATGGTGCGCGCGCGTCAGCGGCACGCGTTGTCGCTGATCGATCCGTACTCGTCGCTGGCCCTGCGGCTGCGGATCAGGATGACCGGGGAGGAGGACTACGGCGCGGGCGGGCACGAGGAGATCCTCCGGCTCGTCGCGCGGGCCAGGAGCGCGGGCGATCCGGCGGCGCTGGCCGAGGCGCTGAGCCTGGCCCACCACTGCCTGCTCGGCCCGGAGCACGGGCCGGCCCGGCTGGAGCTGGCCAGGGAGCTGATCGGCCAGGCGGCGGTCACCGGCCGCCGGGGCGACCTGCTGATGGGCCTGCTGTGGCGGACGGTCGACCTCTACCTGGCCGCCGACCCGCACGCCGGACGCTGCCTGGAGGAGCTGCGGGGCCTGCTGGCCGAGCACGACCACCTGGCGGTCGGGTTCGTGACCGACGTGATCAGGGTGATGCTGGCCGTCAGGGCGGGCCGGTTCGAGCAGGCGGAGAAGATGGCCGGCGACTGCTTCGAGCGCGGCCTCCAGGCCGGCGACATGGACGCCACCGGCTGGTACGGCGGCCAGATCGCCGTCATCCGCTGGTACCAGGGCCGCACGGCCGAGCTGCTGCCGGTGCTGGCCGACCTGGTCAGCTCGCCCACGCTCAGCCCGGTCGACAACTCCTACCTGGCGGGCCTCGCGCTGGCCGCGGCCACCTCGGGCGACCGCAGGGCGGCGGCCGGCCACCTGGCCCGGCTGCGCGGCCGGAACCTGGCCGACCTGCCGAGGTCGAGCACGTGGTTGTTCTCGATGTACTGCGTCGTCGAGACCGCCCACCTGCTCCAGGACGCCGGCACCGCCGCCGAGGCGTACGCGCTGCTGCTGCCGTTCGCCGCTCTGCCGGTGGTGGCCAGCCTGGGCGTGCTCTGCCTCGGCTCGGTGCAGCACAGCCTCGGCATGGCCGCGCTCACGACCGGCGACGTGGACCGCGCCGCCGGGCACCTGGCGGAGGCCGTACGGGCCGACCTGGCGCTCGGCCACTGGCCCGCCGCGACGCTGTCGCGCTGGCGGCTCGGCCAGGCGCTCGCGCTGCGCGACGGGCCGCACGACAAGGCGGCGCGGGCCGCCCAGAACGCCGCCGCGCAGGAGGCCAGGGAGCTCGGCATGGTGCTGCCCGCCGTGGTCGGCAGGGCGGGCGCGGCGCACGGGGCGTTCCGGCTGCGCAGGCACGGACGGCACTGGCAGGTCGAGCACGGCGGGCGGCTGGTGGTCGTCGAGCACAGCGTCGGCATGCAGCACCTGGCGACCTTGATCGCCAACCCGGGGCGCGAGATCCTGGCCGCCGACCTGGCCGCGGGCGCGCCGGCGCAGGAGAGCGAGCCGGCCTCGGCGCAGCCGGTGCTGGACGACCTGGCCAGGGAGACCTACCGGCAGCGGCTGACCCAGTTGCAGGCCGACATCGACGAGCTGGAGGCGATGAACGACCTCGAACGGGCCGCCGCGCTGCGGCTGGAGCGCGAATGGCTGGTGGCCGAGCTGTCGGCGGCGACCGGGATCGGCGGGCGGGCGCGGCCGTTCACCGGCACGGAGGAACGGGCGCGGATCGCCGTGGGCAAGGCGATCAGGCGGGCGATCTCCCGCGTCTCGTCGGCCGACCAGGCGCTGGGGGAGGAACTGCGGGCCACCGTGCACACGGGTGTGCGGTGCAGCTACCGGCCTCGCTGACCGCCGTACGGGCGTGCCCCCGCGGCGCGCCCGTACCTTTTCGTCCGGGACACTGGTCGCAGGAACCAGACGAACGGACAAACAGCATGGAACACCGCACACTCGGACGTACGGGACGTCAGGTCGGCGTCGTGGGCCTCGGCGCCTGGCAGCTCGGCGCCGACTGGGGCGAGGTGAGCGAGGACGAGGCGTTCGCCACCCTGGAGGCGGCCGTGGCGGCGGGCGTCACGTTCGTCGACACCGCCGACGTCTACGGCGACGGCCGCAGCGAGCAGATCGTCGGCCGCTTCGCCAAGGCACATCCCGGGCTCACCGTGGCCACCAAGATGGGCCGCCGGATGGCGCAGGTCCCGGCCAACTACGTGATGGACAACTTCCGCGCCTGGAACGAGCGCTCCCGGCGCAACCTCGGCATGGACACCCTCGACCTGGTCCAGCTCCACTGCCCGCCCACCCCCGTGTACTCCTCCGACGCGGTCTTCGACGCCCTGGACACGCTGCTCGCCGAGCAGAAGATCGCGGCGTACGGCGTCAGCGTGGAGACCTGCGAGGAGGCGCTGACCGCCATCGCCAGGCCGGGCGTGGCGACCGTGCAGATCATCCTCAACGCGTTCCGGCTCAAGCCGCTGGAGCGGGTCCTGCCCGCCGCCCGTGCGGCCGGGGTGGGCGTCATCGCCCGCGTCCCGCTGGCCAGCGGCCTGCTGTCGGGCCGCTACGACGAGCACACCGTGTTCGCCCCCGACGACCACCGCACCTACAACCGGCACGGCGAGTCGTTCGACGTCGGCGAGACCTTCTCCGGCGTGGAGTTCGGCACCGGCCTGGAGGCGGTGCGGCGGCTGGCCGGGCTGGTGCCCGAGGGGGCGTCCATGGCCCAGTTCGCGCTGCGCTGGATCCTCGACCAACCCGGCGTCTCGGTCGTCATCCCCGGCGCGCGCAACCCCGGCCAGGCACGGTCCAACGCGGCCGCGGCCGACCTGTCCCCGCTCCCGACGGAGACGCTGCAGGCCGTGCAGGCCGTCTACGACGAGCTGATCCGGCCGCAGGTGCACGACCGGTGGTGAACCGTTGACGGTACGGCTTCCCGCGCTCTAATGTTTAGGAAACTTTCCTAAGCAATTCTCGCCGCGCGCACACCTCCGAGGAGCCCCGCATGAACGCGAGAAGATGGACCGCCGGCTGCGCCGCCCTCGCCACGGGTCTGGTCCTGCTGGGCGCCCCGGCCGCCTCCGCCGCGCCCACCGGCTGCACGTACCAGCTCAACCAGGCCGAACGCTGGGCCACCAGCTACTGCCCGAGCGGCACCGGCGAGCACCGCATCCACGTGATCCAGCGCCACTTCCTGCCCGAGGTGGGCCTGATCCCGATCGAGGGCCCGTGGGTGCCGGCCGGGCAGACCTCCTACACCGGGATCACGCCCCACACCACGGTGAGCGTCTGGGTGGACACCCGCGGATGAACACCAACGGATACGGCGGTTTCTGTCCGCACGCGAGCATGACCCCCAACGGATACGGCGGCTTCACCTCCCACTGACACGGGACCTTCACCGCCCGGCCGACGCGGGACCTTCAGCGCCCGCCGACACGGGGGGCTTCGGCGCCCGCGCCAGGAGTGGCCGGCGTCAGCGCCCGCGGCCCCTTCGCCTGCCGTACGCCAGGTAGGCGATGGGTCCGAACGGCTGCACGAAGATGCCCAGCCACCAGACGCCCTTCCAGCCGTGGATCTCCCGCTGCGGCCGGCGCCACAGATCCACGGCGGCGGCCCCGGTGAGCACCAGCTCCGCCGAACCGAGCCCGAGCAGCACCGCCCGCCGCCGGCCCGACATGTCACTCCATCGCATGGCCGAACACTCCGATCGACCCCTCTGAGGACAAAGCCTGTCATTCCGTCGTCTACCCCACCCGTCGCCGCCCGACAAGCCCCCCCTCTCGCCCGGCCGTCCCTCACCGCCGGATCGCGATCTCGTAGGAGTAGCGGTCGCCACGGTAGATCGACTTGGCCGCCTCGACCGCCCTTCCCCGCTGGTCGTAGGCCACCCGTTCGACCAGCAACGCCGGCGCCAGCGGCGCCGCCTCCAGCAGCTCCGCCTCCTCCGGCTCCAGCACCGTGGCCCTGATCGACTGCTCGGCCCGCTCCAGCCTGATCCGGTACGCCCCCGCCAGCATCTCGTACAGCGACCCGCCGAGCGGCCGGTCGAGCAGTCCGGGCACGAACGCGGCCGGCACGTGGGCACGCTCCAGGCACATCGGCGAACCGCTGGCCGTACGCACCCGGCACAACCGCACGACCGGGTCCGCCGGGCTGATGCCGAGCGCCTGCCCCACCCGCGCCCCCGCGGGCACCTCGGCCGCCTCCAGCAGCCGCGACCCCGGCTCCAGCCCCCGCCCCCGCATGTCCTCGCTGAACGACGTCAGCTCGATCGTCTTGGCGATGCTCCGGTGCGCGACGAACGTCCCCGCCCCCTGGACGCGGTAGACCCGCTGTCCGGTCTCCAGCCGGTCGACCGCCCGCCGCACGGTCAGCCTGCTGACCCCGAACTCCTCGGCGAGATCGCGTTCGGCGGGCAGCCGTTCGCCCGGCTTCAGCTCGGTCTCGATGAGCGCGAGCAGATGGTCTGTGAGCTGGCCGATCTTCGTCACGGATGGTCGTCCTCGGTCAGGGTGGGCCTCTTGACGCTCCGATCGTAATTGGGCTATACCAATCGAGCAAATGGGGCGGGTTGTCTCCCTTTAACGAAAGATTGGGCTGTACCAAATGGATGTGGTGACCGCGATCGAAGGCGGCCTGGTCGTGAGCTGCCAGGCCCCCGAGGGCCATCCCCTCCGCGACCCGGACACCATCGCGCTGCTCGCCCGCTGCGCCGAACTCGGCGGCGCGGCCGGCCTGCGCGTGAACGGCCCCGAGGACGTCCGCGCGGTCAAGGCCGCCACGGACCTCCCCCTGATCGGCCTGGCCAAGGCCCCCCGCCCCCACGCCCGCCCCCTGATCACCCCCACCTTCGCCCTGTGCGAAGCCCTGGTACGAGCCGGCGCCGACATGGTGGCTTTGGAGGTGACGGCGGAGGCCGTGGCGGAAGCGGGCGACCCGCCGTCCCTGGTCGAACGGGTGTGGAGAGAACTGGGCGTGCCCGTCATGGCCGACGTCTCGACAGCGGAGGAAGGACTGCTCGCCTGGAACCGAGGCGCAGCCCTGATCTCCACCACCCTCTCCGGCTACACCCCCTACACCACCCCCGCCCCCGCCGCCGCTCCTCGGCCGGGGCTTCCTCATGAGCCCGACCTCGACCTGGTCGGCGTTCTCGCCGCCCTCGGAGTCCGTACGGTCGCCGAGGGCCGGCTCCGCACCGACGCCCACGTGGCCGAGGCGTTCGCCCGAGGCGCCTGGTCCGTCGTGATCGGCGCCGCCATCACCGATCCCCTCGCCCTCACCCGCCACCTCACCACGGCCACCCCCAGGGAAAGCCGATGACTCCCACCCCACCCCACGCAGTCCCCCACCACCCCGGCGAACCCATGCCCACCCCAAACCGCCACCCAGACAACACCCCAGCGGCACACCCCCACCTGAACAGCACCGCCCAACCCCTCACAGACAGCACCCCAGCCGGACACCCCCGCGCGAAAAGCGCCCCCAACGTGCGGCGCCACGCGGACGCCATCCCCGCCGTGCTCGGCATCGACATCGGCGGTACCAAGACCGCCGCCGCCCTGATCCCGGCCTCGGCCACCCCCGAGACGGAGATTCGCCTGCCCGCCCGCGTCCCCACACCTGCCGGAGGCGGCGCCGCGGCGGTGCTGGCCGCCGCGCTGGACCTGGCCGAAGACCGCCTCACCCAGGCACGCGCCGCCGGGATGGACGTCATCGCCTGCGGAGTCGGCAGCGCCGGGACGATCGGCGACAACGGCGTGGTCACGCACGCCACCGACGCCCTGCCCGGCTGGCGGGGCACCGACCTGGCCACCGCCTTCACCCAACGGCTCGGCCTGCCCGTCACCGTGCTCAACGACGTCCACGCCTGGGCGCTCGGGGAGGCCCGCCACGGCGCGGCCCGGGGCAGCCACCTGGCCCTGGTCCTCACGATCGGCACCGGCGTCGGCGGCGCCCTCGTACGTGACGGCGAACTCCTGCGTGGCCGCAACGGCATGGCGGGCTCCCTCGGCCACACCCCGGCCGTCCTGCCCCCGAACGCCGACGCCGACCGCCCGTGCCCCTGCGGCGCGACGGGCCACCTGGAGGCGTACGCGTCAGGCCCGGCGATCCTGTCGGCCTACCACGCCCGCGGCGGCACCGCCCCCGACCTCGGATCCCTCTCCGCAGCCCTACACAACACCGAACCCCCAGCCCTCGGACCCCTCTCCGCAGCCCAACGCAACACCGAACCCCCCACCCCGCGAACCCCGACAAGCACCACCGATCTACGAGACCTGATCGAGCTTTCCGGTCATCAGGATCAGGCGGAGAGCGCCGACCCTTTGGCCCATGAGGTGATCCGCGAGGCCGCCGTCATCCTCGGCCGATCGATCGCCTCCGCCGCCACCCTCCTGGACCCGGACGTGATCGTCCTGGGCGGCGGCGTCACCGGCCTCGGCGACCTCCTGACCGTCCCCCTGATCGAGACGATCCGCCGGTACGCGCCCCGCGGCCTCGCCGCCGTCCCCGTCCGGCTCTCGACCCTGGGCTCACACGGAGCCGTGCTGGGCGCGGCCTCGGCCGCCATACCCTGACTCCGGAGCAAGCACGTACCGGCCGACCGGCGTCAGCCGCGAGGCGGGAGGTGCAGCCAGATGTCGGGCGGCCCCAGGACGGGCCGGGCGTCGGTGAGCCGCAGCCCCGTGTACGCGCAGCAGTACGCCACAGCCTCCCCCTGGTAGAGAAAGGCGTTCAGCACCTCGTCCGCCGAGCTGTCCGGCGACACCCAGCCGCCACCCGGATACGCGTCCCACTCCTCGACGACGCCGTTCCGCGAGCTGCAGCCCTGGTTGCCGCCCTTCGGATCGGCGTACATCGCGTAGCAGACGGTGCCGGCCGAGAGGCGGTTGATCACGTCGGCGCTGGTCACCTCGGAAGCCCGGCGCCGGCTGACCACGCATCCGCCCGGCACGTCGGTGGCCCCCACCAGACCGTTCCCCTCACGCGGGTACGGCTCGTCGAGCACCCCGTCGATCCCGGCTCCCTCGGCCACCGTCGCCCCCAGCCGCCGCGCCGCCTCCGCCGCGGTGACGCCCGCGACGCACACCAGCTCCAACCCGTCGTACCCGAAGTCGCCCAGGGCCTCGATCAGCCGCTCGGCCTCCACGACGGCGGCGATCTCCGCCTCCGACAGCGTGGGCTTGTCGCGCGGGAAGGGGAAGAACAGGCCCGGATTGGGACCGGCCAGGCTGAGCCGCCCGGGCGACCAGCCGCCCGTCATCGGCCGCCACGGATCGGCCCCCGCGGCGACCAGGGCGAGCGCGTTGTCCCTTTGATGGGCGAACACGGCCCGCCAGAGGGCGCTGTGCCCTTCGTACGCGGCGTCCACGTCGCCGACCCGGCGGGCCAGCTCGGCGACCACCTCGGGCGAGCCGTACTCGGCCGCGAGGTGGAGGGGCGGCCCCTCATGCCACAGGTCGGCATGCGGATCGGCGCCGGAGTCGAGGCGGGCGCGGATCTCGCTCAGATCGGACCAGTCATCCCAGCTCAGGCCGACCCATCCGGCTTCCTTGGTGACAACCACGGCACTCCCCCAGAGGCAGCTTATCGAACACCAGTACGAGCATATCGCGGCTCCGGTGCCGGACACTCCCCGACGGCCCGCCCGGCCCCGCACGCGCAACCGTCCGCGCGGGGCAGGCCCAGGAGAGCCGCGCAAGCCTCTGACCATGGACGTCGGCCACCCCGAGGTGGCCGACGATCAGTCAAACCCTAAGCGCAGCGTCGCCGCACCTCGACCAGGAGTGACATAACCGTGCCCTTCCGGCGGTACACCCCTGTCTCCGTCGGTGCGTCTCCTCACGTCCGGACCATCCGTCCCTGGAGTCACGCCATGCGTACGAACGCGAGCACGGCCAGGATCGTCACCACCGCGGCCGCCCTGTTGCCCCTCACCCTCGCCCTGAGCGCGCCGGCCGAGGCGGCCACCGTCCCCGGAGGAACCGTCGCGGCCCGGGTCGTCAAGATCGTGGACGGCGACACCATCGACGTCGTGCGCGGCACCACGAAGATCCGCGTGCAACTGCTCGGCGTGGACACCCCCGAGCGCGGGCGGTGCTGGTCGAGGGCGGCGACCGCCCGTACGGCGGCGCTCCTGCCGCCCGGGACGACGGCCCACCTGCTCACCGCCAAAACGCCGGGCCGCCCGCCCTCGCACGTGTGGAACGCCAAGGGCGTGCACGTCAACCGCAACCTGATCCGCTACGGCTACGGCAAGGCCGTCCCGTCCAAGCCGGACGACAGGTACAAGAGCCTCTTCCGCGCGGAACAGGCGAAGGCCAAGGCGGAGAGGTTGCGGATCTGGTCCGGCAAGTGCGACACGTCCACCTCCACGCCGACCCCGTCCCCCACGCCGACCCCGTCCGCCGGCACCGACCCGCGCTTCCGCACCTGCGCCGAGGCGAACGCCGCCGGCTACGGCCCGTACCGCCGGGGCGTCGACCCCGAGTACGCGTGGTACCAGGACCGCGACGGCGACGGAGTCGTCTGCGAACGCTGACCGGGACGCCCTGCCGAACGCCCCGGCCGACCGGCCGGGGCGTTCGGCACCGGCGCCACGTCAGCGATCCGGACGCGCCAGGATCGCCGCCTCGACACGCAGACCGACCCCGACCAGCGCGACGACGAGCAGGAACGCCAGCCAGGGCAGCGGCGGGATCGACCACTGCAGCAGCATGAACGCGGCCGAAGCCAGTCCGCCCGCGATGCCGGTCGTCCCGAGCACCCGAAGGATCCAGACGGCCTCACGCTCGTCGGTGGCGGGGCGGCCCCGCGGCCCGGATTGACTCACGAAGGCGAGCCTCCCAGGCCCCACCCCGTCCCGAAAGACCCCCGCGAGCACTTCCCTACGGGAAGGCGGGAGACCGGCCCCCAGGCGAACACCACCGGCCTCGCCATAGATAACGAATTCGGGCTAACATCGCCACATGGCGATTGATTCTGAAGGTGGCCGTTGTGTCAGTGCCGACATCGCCGCCGGCATCTCCCCCGCGGCCGCGCTGTTCCACTCCCTGGCCGACGAGACCCGGCTGCGCATCGTCCAGCGCCTGGCCCGTGGCGAGGCCCGCGTGGTCGACCTGACCACCCAGCTCGGCCTGGCCCAGTCCACGGTGTCCAAGCATCTGGCCTGCCTGCGCGACTGCGGCCTGATCGACTACCGCGCCGAGGGCCGCCAGTCGTTCTACTCCCTGACCCGGCCCGAGCTGATGGACGTGCTCGCCTCCGCCGAGCAGCTGCTGGCCGCCACCGGCCACGCCGTGACGCTGTGTCCCGCCCCCGTCGGGGTCACAGAGAAGCCGGTGTCGTGACCGCCGCGCACCTCACCACCCCGGCGCGCCGGACGGCCCTGCGGCGCCGCATCCGCCTGCTGGTCGCGGCCACCATCACCTACAACGTGATCGAGGCGGTGGTGGCCATCACCGCCGGCACCCTGGCCTCCTCCGCCGCGCTGGTCGGCTTCGGCCTGGACTCGGTGGTGGAGGTCGCCTCGGCCGCCGCGGTGGCCTGGCAGTTCTCCGCGGCCGACCACGAGCGCCGCGAGCGGGCCGCGTTGCGCGTCATCGCGATCTCCTTCTTCGCGCTGGCCGCCTACGTCACCTTCGACGCCGTCCGTACGCTGCTGGGGGTGGGCGAGGCCGAGCACTCCGCCCCGGGGCTCGTCCTGGCCGCACTGTCGCTGGTGATCATGCCGTTCCTGTCCCACGCGCAGCGCCGCGCCGGGCGCGAACTCGGCTCCGCCTCCGCGGTGGCCGACTCCAAGCAGACCCTGCTGTGCACCTACCTGTCCGGCGTGCTGCTGGTGGGACTGGCGCTCAACAGCCTGTTCGGCTGGTCCTGGGCCGACCCGGTCGCCGCGCTCGTGATCGCCGCCGTCGCGGTCAAGGAAGGCCGCGAAGCCTGGCGCGGTGACGCCTGCTGCGCCGTCCCGGCCGGCCCTGAGGAGCAGGCGGACGGATGCGCCCCCAGCTGCTCCTGCTGCTCGTCGTCCGGAGAATGACAGGCGCGCATCCCCGAGGAAAGGTGAGGAGCGTGAACTCCGCCCTGGTGGTGGTCGTCATGGTGGCGGCGACGTTCGCCACCGCGACGCTGTCGGCGGTGGCCGGGTTCGGCGGCGGGGTGCTGCTGCTACCGGTGTTCGTCGCGGTCCTGGGCACCCGGGACGCGGTCGCGGTGCTGACCGTCGCGCAGCTCGCCGGCAACGGCAGCCGGGTGTGGTTCAACCGGGACGAGGTCGACCGGCGTCTGGTGGGCGTCTTCGCGGCCGGGGCGGTGCCCGCCGCCGCGGCCGGCGCGCTGGTGTTCGCCGCCGCCCCGCTGGCCGCGCTGACCCGGGTCATCGGGGTGTTCCTACTGGTCATGGTGGTCCGGCGGCGCCGGCGGCCGGATGGCGTGCGGCTGGACGACGCGGCGTTCGCGGCCGTCGGAGCCGTGTCCGGGTTCGGTTCGGCGCTGGTCGGCTCCACGGGGCCGATGGTCGCCCCGTTCTTCCTGGCCCGCGGCCTGTTGCTGGGCGCCTACATCGGCACCGAGGCCGCGGCGGCGGTGGTGATGCACCTGACCAAGCTGGTCGTCTTCGGCGCGGCCGCCGTGCTCACCACGTCCGGCCTCGCCACCGGGCTGGCCCTGGCGCCGGCGAGCGCGGCCGGGGCCTGGGCGGGCAAGAAGATCGTCGACCGGCTGCCCGCCGGCGCGTTCGTGGTGGTGGTCGAGGCGGGGCTGGTCGCGTCCGGGCTGGTGCTCGTCGTCACCGGAGGCTGAGGATCCGGCCGTCCGAAGCTGGACGACGTCAGGCCCGGACCACGACGACCGGACGCTGACCGCCGGGCCCGCCCGCGCCGGAACGTCACGCCTCGCGCAGCCGGGTGGCCTGGCGCGTGAGGTGGTCACGTTCGGGGAGGGTGGGCGCCGATCGGGCGGCCTCGGCGTAGAGCCGCGCCGCGGTGGCCGGGTCGCCGGCACGTTCGTGCAGGTAGGCCGCGACGGCTGCGTGGCGGGGCAGGGCCGGGTCGAGCTCGGCCAGGGCGGCCAGACCGGCCCGCGGGCCGTCGGCCTCGCCGACGGCGACGGCCCGGTTGAGGCGGGCCACCGGGCTGCCGGTGAGGCGGACCAGCTCGTCGTACCACTCGACGATCTGCGCCCAGTCGGTCTCCCCGGCCGTCGGGGCGTCGGCGTGCAGCGCGGCGATGGCGGCCTGGGCCTGGAACTCGCCCAGCCGGTCGCGGGCGAGGGCCGCCTGGAGCACGTCGACGCCCTCGGCGATCAGGCGGGTGTCCCACAGGCCGCGGTCCTGCTCGGCGAGGGGCACGAGGCTCCCGTCGGGAGCGGTGCGTGCCGGCCGCCGGGCGTGGTGCAGCAGCATGAGCGCGAGCAGGCCCGCCACCTCCTCGTGCTTGATCCTCGCCGCGAGCAGCCGGGTGAGCCGGATCGCCTCGGCGGCGAGGTCGACGTCGCCGGAGTAGCCCTCGTTGAAGACCAGGTAGAGCACGCGCAGCACGGTGGCGACGTCGCCGGGCTGGTTGAACCGCACGCCGGAGACGGTGCGCTTGGCCCGGCTGATCCGCTGGGCCATGGTCGCCTCCGGCACCAGGTACGCCTGCGCGATCTGCCGCGTGCTCAGCCCGCCGACCGCGCGCAGCGTGAGCGCGACGGCCGAGGCCGGCGTCAGGGACGGGTGCGCGCACAGGAAGTACAGCTGGAGCGTGTCGTCCACCGCCTCCCCGGGGCCCGGCGGGGGCTCGCTCTCGACGCGGGTCTCGCGGTGCCGCCGGGAGGCGTCGGCGCGGGCGGCGTCGAGGAACTTGCGCCAGGCCACGGTGACCAGCCAGCCCTTGGGATCGCGGGGCGGGTCGTCCGGCCACACGCGCACGGCCTCGGACAGGGCGTCCTGGACGGCGTCCTCGGCCGCCGCGAAGTCCGCTCCGCGGCGGACGACGACGCCGATCACCGCGGGCACCAGCTCCCGCAGCAGCGACTCGTTCACCCGGCCACCAGGTGCGTCCCGGTCAGGAAACGACTCGTTCACTCGGCCACCAGGTGCGTCCCGGTCAGGAACGGCCGCACCTCCAGCCACTCGTGGATCGGCTCGCCGCCCGCGCCCGGCGCCGCGGACAGCTCGCCGGCCAGGTGCAGCGCCCGTTCGTAGCTGCCGACGTCGATCACCATCCAGCCCGCGATCAGGTCCTTGGTCTCGGCGAACGGGCCGTCGGTGACCGGCGGCCGCCCCTCGCCGTCGTAGCGCACGAACGTGCCCTCGGGCGAGAGCCCCTGACTGTCGACGAACTCGCCGCTCTCCTGAAGCCGGGCGGCGAAGTCCCGCATGTACTGGACGTGGGCCGCGACCTCCTCCGGCGTCCACTGGCCCATCGGCACGTCGTTGACCGCCGCCGGCGCACCCCGGTAGTGCTTGAGCAGCAGGTATTTGGCCATCAGGTCCTCCTTCGAGCTGTCCGGCCCAGTCTGGCGGGGTTCCGCCCTCGGGACAAAACTCGGCTTGACCTTGACGTTGCGGCAGGGGACGAGGGTCTGACGGAGTCGAACGGGGAGCCTTCCACCTGCCTCATCGTCACTGCCGGTCTCGTGATGTCGGTTGGGTGGAGCATGCGAATGGGGGCAGCCATGATGCAAGCGCCTCAGAACTTTCCCCTGCCCGCCCCGTGCCTCGGGACCATCCCCGCATGCGCGATCATCGGCCTGCGGTAACGGTTGAGAATCACGCCGCCCCCGCCTACCAGGGGCAGGGTGCAATGGAGCTATGTCAGCCAGGCGGCCGGGATCGCAGGAGCAACCATCGCGGCGACGAACGAGGGCCTCCTGGACTGGGGACGCGTCAAGCCGTTCGGGAGCCTCCGGCTGCTCACAGCTTCTTTGCGGCTGGTGGCATGAACCCGGGCGGAGGGCCTGGTACCACGAGCCCGACCGCGGATCCCTCGGCACAAGTCACTTCCAAGTGTGACTGCAATGGCGTGCGCCACCGTGTTCGTCGTGCCGGAAACGCCGACACGAGCGACCGATTCGAGGGACGTAAACCGTGTACAAGAAGGTGCTCGCCACTGCGGCGTCCGCCGTCCTGGCCCTGACCCTGACTCCCGCAGACCCCGCCGCCGCGAAGCCGGTCGTCTCGATCGTCGCGGGGTACTCCGCAACCGTCAAGGAGAACGACAGCAGCTTCTTCTGCCCCGAGAACGAGGTGTTGATCGGCCGGGCGCACCATGGGGACGAGAACGGCTACACGACGTACTGGTGCGGCAAGATCTGGATCGACAGGACACAGGTCGCCGTGTCCACGAACCGCTACCAGCTGGTCGACCCCGAGACCTACTCGTGGTTCGAGGCTCCTGAGAGCAACGCCATGGTCGGCCGCGAGCACGACGGGGACGAGAACGGCATCAGCGTGGTCTACTTCGCCATGCTCACGTATCTGGGCAGGCCCGTGACGCTGGTCAATAAGCGCTGGTCGGAGACATACACCGAGGAGTCGCACGAGTCGAAGGCGAACCCGGGCGAGATCATGACGGGACGCAAGCACTTCGGCGACGAGAACGGCGACACCGAGTACCAGTACGCCGTGGTCACGTACTACTGACCGATGCGCCACGGAGAGGGCCCACTGGGCGCTCGCGCAGTGGCGGCGCGCAGGTGAAGGGGGCAGCGCGTGGTTCGGGAAGACTGAGCGCTGTTCATGGTCGACGTACCGGCGTGCAGATCGACATGCAGACCGCCGAGGTAGCCCGACGCCCCTGATCGCTATCCCTAGGAGGCAGTGCCGGTGGAATCTGCCCGCCCAGAGGAGGCGATGTCCAGCTTCGGGTCACGGCTTCATGACGGGAACGCGCTGTGTGCCCCGGCGCGGCTGCGGTGGCGGGACCCTGATGGCATGCCGAGTTCTCCCGGCCCCGAGACACCGCAGCCGCGCAAGCGGTTCTTCTCGCACGTGACCGAGACCGTCTACCGGCAAGAGATCCGCCCTGACCAGGGGCAAGGTCGTGATGGACAAGATCTTCAAGCCGCAAGCCCGGTAGAGCAGCGGCTCCCCGTTCGGCTCCCAAGGATCAGCAGCAACGCCCGACTCCCCTTCTGAGCAGCCGAGAAAGCCGGATCCGGCTGGCTTGACGTTGACGTTGCGTCAACTTCTAGCATCGGGGCCATGTCGATCACTGTTCTTGACACCTGCTCCGCCATGCGGCGGATCCTGTCGGCCCCGATGGCGGACCGCGCCGGCCTGCTGCGTTCGATGCTGGAGCCCAACGCCGGCATGTACCGCTACTACCCCGGTGAGGTCGATCTGGTGTCCGTGCATCTCCAGACGTCCGGGTTCCCCATCGACCGTGACGAGAAGCGTTGCCTCGACGCGCTGGACACCCTGGAGGCGGCCGGCGCGTGGGAGCGGATGCAACGCGCGCTCGACGACGCGCTCGCCGTGCTGCTGGAGGCGACGCCGGGGATGGACGTTCCGGACATCACCGTGCTGTTCGTACTCGGCGATCCGGCTGACGAGCATTTCATGGGGCCCTGCCAGGGAGTGACCGGGTTCGGTGGCATCTCGGGCAACATCGCCATCACGTTCTGGCCCTTCCCCGAGAACGTGGAGCGGCTGGAGGCCACCGCCGTGCACGAGCTCCACCACAACCTGAGGTTCAGCCCCGGCGGGGTCGTGTGGGACCCGGCGACCGTCACGGTCGGCGAGCACGTCGTCTCCGAGGGCCTGGCCGACGCCTTCGCCCGCCAGCTCTACGGCGACGAGCTCGGCCCCGCCCGCATCGGCGTGCCGCACCTGCACGACGACGCGGTCTTCGACAAGGTGCTCACCGGCCTCGACGTGACGGGCATGGAGAACTTCACCGCCTGGGTGCACGGCGACGCCGGCGCCGAGCACCTCGGCGTCACCCCGGTGGGCCTGCCGATGGGCGCCGGGTACGCCGCGGGCAACCGGCTGGTCGACGCCTACCTGGCGGCGACCGGCCGGACGGCGGCGCAGGCCCTGCACGCCGACAGCGCGGAGATCATCGCGACCACGCTCCGCCGCGGGTGACACTGGAACGATGGAGTGGACGATCCAGGAGCTCGCGGCCAGGGCCGGCGTCAGCAGCCGTACCCTGCGGCACTACGACAGCGTCGGGCTCCTGACTCCGTCCCGGGTGGGCGCGAACGGCCACCGCCACTACGACTCCACCGCGGTCCTGCGGTTGCAGCGGATCCTGCTCCTGCGCCGACTCGGCATGGGCCTGCCGGCCATCGCCGAGGTCCTGGCCGACGAGGTGGACGCGTGCGACGGGCTGCGCGCCCACATCGCCGCGCTGGAGGAGGAGCGCGACCGCATCGACCGGCAGATCAGCTCCGTGCGTCACACGCTGGACGCCCTGCTGGCGGGGGCGGAGCCGCGGATGGACGTCATGCTGGCCGGGTTCAACGACCACTACAAGGACGACGTGATCTCACGCTGGGGCGAGCGCGCGTTCCAGGTGAGCAACGACTGGTGGCACGGCAAGACGCTCGACCAGCAGCGGGCCTGGAAGCGGGCCGCCGAGGAGCTGGTCGCCGCGTGGGTCGCCGCGGTGCAGGCCGGAGTCTCCCCCACCTCCGACCGCGCCCAGTCGCTGGCCGCCCGGCACGTCCGGTGGCTGAGCCAGATTCCGGGCACGCCCACGGCCGAGGGCGACCGGGAGCGCTCGATCGAGATGGTGAGCTGCCTCGGCGACATGTACGTCGACGACCCCAGGTTCACCGCCATGTACGGCGACGCCGCCGGGGCGAGGTTCGTCCGCGACGCGCTGCAGGCGTACGCGCGTACCCAGATGTAAGCGCGCGTACCCGGATGCAAGCGGTCATCCCTCGCGTCCCCGGACGGGCGGAGGGATGATCGAGGGCATGCGGGTCTTGTCCCTGTGGCTGTTCGCGGCGTTCCTCATGGTCACGGCGTGCGGTGACGACGCCCCCAGGAACCCCGCGCTGCGGGCCGAACTGTTGAAGATGCTCAAGGCGGACCAGGAGTTACGCACCCCGGAGGCCGGTCAGGAGGACTGGGACCGGATCGAGAAGGCCAACACCGAACGCATGCGGCAGATCCTCGACGCGTACGGCTGGCCGGGGTTCGCGCTGGTCGGCAAGGACGGCGCGCAGGCGGCGTGGGCGCTCGTCCAGCACGCCGACCGCGATCTGGCGTTCCAGCGCCGGGGCCTGGAGATGATGCGGCGGGCGGTGGACGACGGCGACGCCGACCCGTCCGAGCTGGCCTACCTGGTGGACCGGGTGCGGGTGGCGGAGAAGAAGCCCCAGGTGTACGGGACGCAGTGGGAGACCACCCCCGAGGGCGAATGGCGGCCCCGCACCCCGATCGAGGACGAGGCGCGGGTCGACGAACGGCGCGCGGAGGTGGGTCTCAAGCCGCTGAAGGACTACCTGAAGGAGCTCCGGTCACTGAACTGAGAGCTCGCGAAGTCCTCAGAAGTAGCGGGACGTCAGGTCCGTCGTGGGCCAGGAGGAGACGGTGACCTTGTTCATGTCGTCGTCGAGCGTGTCGAAGTCGAGCGACCCGGTCTCCTCCCTGCGGTTGAACACGACCGCGTAGCTGAAGCCGTTCTGCAGCCGGGCCAGGTAGGAGTACGTGCCGGGCATCGAGCCGTCGTGCCAGGTGTTGAGGTGGCCGGTGACCTGGCGCACCCACCAGCCGCCGCCGTACCAGGACCCGTACTGGTTGACGCCGATCTCCGGCTTGGCGACCAGCTTGGCGATCGAGGTCGAGCTCAGCACCGTGCCGGGCTTGTCGAAGGCGAGGGTCCAGCGGACCAGGTCGACGGCGGAGGCGAGCCAGCCGCCGTTGGCGTCCTGGTTGGGCATGTTGAAGCCGCCGTACTGGTAGGGGACGACGGTGCCGGAGGTGTCCACCACCGACTTGTTCGTGTACTGCGACTCGTAGGCGATCTCGCCGGGCGCGACCTCGCTGCGCAGGCTGCGGCCGAGCCGCATGCGGGTGATGCCGAGCGGCTGGAGCAGCTTGCTCTTGACGTACGACTCGTACGACATGCCGGAGACCTTCTCGATCACGCGGCCCAGCAGCAGGTAGCCGTAGTTGCTGTAGACCATCTTGCTGCCGGGGTCGAAGTCGAGCCGCCGGGCGGTGGCGTACTTGACGATGTCGGCGTGGCTGATCGGCAGCGGCACGTCGAGCGCGGCGGAGATGGTGTGGTCCAGCCAGAGCTGGTCCTTGGAGACGCCGCGGTCCCAGCCGCCGAGGTGCTGCATGAGGCGCAGGACGGTGACCTGGCCCATGCGCTCGTCGAGGGGGGTGAGCCCGAGGAGCTGGGTGACCTTGGCCGACAGGCTGAGCTTGCCGTCCTGCACCAGCCGCATGATCGCGGCGGAGGTGATGTTCTTGCTCAGGCTGGCGATCCGGAACAACGACGTGGGCGAGACCGCGGGCAGCGCCCTGGAGAAGTCGTTGTAGCGGTAGCCCCGGGCAAGGACGATCTTGCCGCTCTTCATGATGGCGAGCTGCGCGGCGGTGATCCGCCGGTCCAGCACGAACTTCTTCAACAGGTTGTCGAAACCGGCGAGCGAGGCGGGCGCGATGCCCGACATCTCGACCCCGGGCATGGGCCGCGCCGCCCGGGCCGCCTGGGCCGCCGTTCCGGGCGCGAGGACCGCGGCCGGAACCGCGATCGCGCCAGCTTTGAGAAGGTTTCGCCGGGACAGCAGCGTCACGTCAGGGCCCCCAAGTCACATCCGTACCATTAGGACCCGTATCTTACGGATTTTTCGGTCGTCCTTGACAAGGGTTTGCCAGATCGCGCCCGGCCGCAGCCCGGCGACCTCGCCGCCGGGCCGGAGCGCCGGGCGGGGCTAGACCCGGGTCATCGTCGACCGGTAGCCGCCGCCGGGCCACTCCCAGGCGCCGGCGTTGGTGTCGCCGTTCTCGTTGAACTTGCCGACGAAGCGGGCGGGCGAGCCCTGGTCGCCGTACCAGATGGTCAGTGTGTCGCCGCTGACCTCCCAGGTGTACTTGAGGATCTCGGCGGACTGGCCGAAGAGGTGCGACTTGAGGGTCTTGCTCTCCTCGTCGTAGCCGATGTACTCCACGGCCTTGGTGTCGACCAGGTCGACGTGCTGGACCAGGAAGTTGCCGCCCTCCAGCCATTCGAAGCGCACGGTGCCGGCGTCGGTCGCCTTGCCGTCCTCGACGTTGCTGACCCGCCAGGTGCCGATGAGGACGTCGAGCTGCCGGAGCGCGGGATTGGGGGATTTATCGGTCATGGTGGTTTCCCTCCGTTTCAGGGTGACAGTGCACGGCTTGGCGCGGCGGGACCAACGGCCCGATGCCGTCCGGCGAGGGCCGGTGATTTCGCGACTGACCTGCGAGGACACCGATCGGCGGCACTCCGGTCGCGCGTCAAGCATCCCTTGGCGTCGAGCCGATTGTCCACTGAAAGAGCACGTTGAAAGAAGCCGCGACACGGGCGCCGTGCGATTCTCGGGAAGAAATGCTTTCGTGCGGGAATTGTCGCGCGGCAGCGAATAGGCTGGAGGATTTTCATGGATTCGCCGTCGGTCTTCCGCAGGCCGCCGGCCCGCATCCCCGGCGCCGCTCCCGCCCCGCCCTCTCCTCCCGCCGCACCACCGGCCGCTCCCCCGCCCTTCGCCTGAGCAGACCGTCCATGAGCAGACCGACCGTGAGCAGACCGACCGTGAGCAGACCGACCATCTCGACCGCAAGGAGACGCATGTGAGCCGCCGTGGCTGGGTGCTGTTCGCCCTGATGTCCGTGATCTGGGGCATCCCCTACCTCCTCATCAAGGTCGCGGTCGGCGGCGTGCCGGTGCCCGTGCTGGTCTTCGCGCGCACCGCGATCGGCGCCGCGCTGCTGCTGCCGCTGGCGATCCGCGGCGGGCAGCTGGCGATGGTCCGGCGGTACTGGCGGCCGGTCATCGCGTTCGCCTTCCTGGAGATCCTGGCGCCCTGGTGGCTGCTGTCGGACGCCGAACGGCGGCTGACCAGCTCGACCAGCGGCCTGCTGATCGCCGCTGCCCCCATCCTCGGCGTGGCGCTGGCCCGCCTCAGCGGCGGCAGCGAACGGCTCGGCAGGGCCCGCTGGACCGGGCTGGTGATCGGCCTGGCCGGCGTCGCCGTGCTGGCCGGGCCGCACCTGGGCGGCGGGGACGCCTGGGCGATGGGCGAGGTGCTGCTGACCGCGCTCTGCTACTCGATCGCCCCGCTCGTCGCCGACCGGCACCTGCGGGACCTGCCCACCATCCCGCTGACCGCCGCCTGCCTGACCCTGGCCGCGCTGGTCTACACGCCCGCCGCGATCTGGACCTGGCCGTCCGCCATGCCGAGCTGGCAGGTGCTGGCGGCGCTGGGCGGCCTCGGCGTGGTCTGCACCGGGCTGGCGTTCGTGGTGTTCGTGGAGCTCATCAAGGAGGCCGGGCCGTCGCGGGCGCTGGTGTCGACGTACATGAACCCGGCGGTGGCGATCGTCGCCGGGGTGCTGATCCTGGACGAGCCGCTGACCGCCCTGATCGTCGTCTCGTTCGCGCTCATCCTGGGCGGCTGCGTGCTGGCCACCCGCGCGGAGAAGGAGCCGCCCGCCCCGGCGGCCGGCCCGCCGGAGCGGGCCGAAGAACTGGAAGTACGGTCCTGACCCGTTCTCGTGGTCGAGGCGTTGCAGGAAGCTGCCGGACGCGGGCAATTAGCTGAAGCAGACATTTCCGATTCCGCGGTCGCACATCGAAGAAAATCATTGGTATCCGGCAACCAAGAAATCGATGGGTGACCTTCCGATGACCACAGAACTGCTCCGCGATTTCATCGCGCACGCCGAGAGAGAACCGTCCGCACCGGCGCTGCGCACCAGGACGGAAAAAGTCAGCTACGCCGAACTGGCCGCCATGGCCGGACGGGCACAGAAAGAACTGGACGCCTTTCCGCCGGGCCCGGTCGCGGTGCTCGCCCGTAAATCCCCGCAGGCGGTCGCGCTCGTGCTCGGCTGCCTGGCGGCCGGGCGTCCGCTGCTGCTGCCGCCGATCGACCTCGGCGCGGTCGCGCTCGGCGAGCTGTGCGCACGGGCGGGCTGCGTCGAGGTGCTGGCCGCCACCCCCGAGGACGCCGCCGAACACCCCGACGTGGTCACCGCCGTGATCAGCGGGCACGGCGGCGGGCCTGCGCTCCCCGACCCGGTGGCGGTCGCCGGCCAGGACACCGCGTTCATGCTGACCACCTCCGGCTCGACCGGCACCCCGAAGATCGTCCCGCTGTCGGCGGGCGCGGTGGCGCGGTTCACCGACTGGGCCGGCGACGCGTTCGGCCTCGGCCCCGGCGAGGTGGTGTTCAACTACGCGCCGCTCAACTTCGACCTGTGCCTGCTGGACGTGTGGGCCACGCTGCGGCACGGCGGATGCGTCGCCCTGGTCGACCCCGCGCTGGCCGCCAACCCGCGCTACGTCTGCGACTTCTTCGCCGCCTGCGGGGTCACCGTCGTCCAAGGCGTGCCCATGCTGTACCAGCTGCTGGAGGAGGGCGTCTTCCCCGGCGTGCGGCACGTCATCGTCACCGGCGACCACGCGCCGGTCCCGCTGCGCGCCGGGCTGCCGCGCAGGTTCCCGCGCGCCCGGCTGCACAACGTCTACGGCTGCACCGAGACCAACGACAGCTTCTGGCACGAGTTCGACGCCGCCGAGGCGGCCGGGCCCGCCCCCCTGCCGATCGGCCGCCCGCTGCCCGGCGTCGTCGTGGCCTTCGGCCCTGATCTGGCCCCCGTCCCGCCGGACGACGGCGGCACCGAGCTCCTGGTCTGGACGCCCTTCCAGACCGAGGGGTACGTGACGCCGGACCCGGCCGCGGCGACCGGCAGGTTCGTGACCGGGCCGGACGGCCGCCGCTTCTTCCGCACCGGCGACCTGGTCCGCCGGGACGCCGCCGGCCGGCTGTTCCTCGTCGGCCGGGACGACTTCCAGCTCAAGGTGCGCGGCATCCGGGTGAACCTGGAGCAGATCGAGCGGGTGCTGCTGGAGCACGACGATGTCCTGGAGGCCGCCGTCGTCCCGGCCGTGGACGGCGCCGAGACCCGGCTCACCGCGTTCGTCCGCGGGACCGGGCCGGGGCGGCTGTCGGGGCTGCGGCTGCGTACGCACTGCGCGATGCGGCTGCCGCGGGCCGCGATCCCGTCCGCCATCAGGCTGGTCGAGCAGCCGTTCCCGCGTACCTCGACCGGAAAGGTGGACCGAAAGCGCATCGGCTGACACGCAAAGCCCTATTGCGGGCACGCGCATTCTCGGAGATGCGACCGCGTGCGCGCGCGTGTGATGCTGCCTTTCGTGGACATCACACTCCAGATTAAAGAATTCGTGGTGACCGAGTATCTCCCCGATACTCCCCCCGACGAACTCGAGGCCGACTACGACCTTTTCCGCAACGGGGTCATCAGCAGTCTGGGCCTGTTGAAGCTCATCGGCTGGATCAAGGACCGGTTCGACGTCCCGGTCGACGAGCTCGACATCGCCCCGGAGAACTTCCGGACCGTGGCGGCCATTCGTGAATTCGTCGGAAAAGCATTATCAGCACCAGCAGAACGGACACTGCAATGATCATCCGCAAGATTTCTGACGTGACGCCGGTCGAGTGGGGGAACGGCCTGAGCCACCGCTTCCTCGTCGAGCGCGACGGCATGGGCTACTCGCTCACCGACACGATCGTCTGGGCCGGCACCAGCTCCCCCCTGCAGTACCGCAAGCACCTGGAGGCGTGCTACTGCATCAGCGGGCGGGGCGCCGTGATCGACGCCGACGGCCGCCAGCACGTCCTGGAGCCGGGCACCATGTACGCCCTCGACCAGAACGACCCGCACCACCTGATCGCCGACCCCGGCGAGGACCTGCGGCTGATCTGCGTCTTCTCCCCCGCGCTGCAGGGCGACGAGCGCCACCAGCTCGCTGAGGCTCAGTTCTCCCACTACTGACGGATCTGGTCACCCATGGACGAGTGGAGCGACACACACCGCGAGCTCAGGGCCGAGTTCGCGGACTGGTACGAGGTGCTGGGCGAAGGCCACCTGGACGCCGACCGGGACGCCGACCGGACCGCCGGCCTGCCGGCGCACCAGTGGGAGCAGGTGCGCGCCTCCGGGCTGCTGCGCCTGCCGTTCTCCCCCGAATGGGGCGGCCGCGGCCTGGACCTGCTCAGCACCATGTACGTCCTGGAGGGGCTCGGCGAGGGCTGCCGGGACGGCGGGCTGTGCTTCTCGCTCTGCACGCAGATCGTGAGCGCCGGGATCCCGCTGCAACGCTTCGGCAGCCCCGAGCTGAAGGCCCGCCACCTGCCCGGCATCTGCGCCGGCACGACGATCACCGCGCACGCGATCACCGACCCCGGGGGCGGGTCCGACGTGCTGGGCATGGGCATGACCGCCAAACCGGACGGCGACGACTGGATCCTCGACGGGGACAAGGTGTTCGTGACCAACGGTCCGGTCGCCGACCTGATCGTGGTCTACGCGGTGACCGACCGCGACCTGGGCCCGTTCGGCCTGACCGCCTTCCTGGTCGAACGGGACACCCCGGGCCTGCTGACCGGCCCGGACGTGCCCAAGATGGGGTTGCGCACGTCCCCGCTCGGCGAGCTGACCCTGCGCGACTGCCGGGTCCCGGCCGGCAACGTGGTGGGCCGGCCCGGCATGGGCTTCACCGTGCTGGAGCACGTGATGCGGTGGGAGATCCTGTGCTCCTTCATCGTCCAGGCCGGCGCGATGCGGCACCGGCTGGACCGCTGCGTCGAGCACGCCTCCCGGCGCCGCCAGTTCGGCCGGCCGATCGGCTCGTTCCAGATGGTCGCCGGCCAGATCGTGGACATGAAGATCGGCGTGGAGACCGCCCGGCGCTGGTTGTACGACGCCGCGCGCGGCTTCGCCGCCGGCCGGGACGTCGCCACCGACATCGCGATCGCCAAGGTGGTCACCAGCGAGGCGAACGTCAGGTCGGCGCTGGCCGCGATCCAGATCTTCGGCGGCAGCGGCTACCTGACCGGGACCGGGCTGGAGAAGGACCTCCGGGACGCGGTCGGCGGCACCATCTACTCCGGCACCTCGGAGATGCAACGGATCCGCATCGCCCGGATGCTCGGCCTCAAGGAGTCACACACATGACCGCTGACCTGGCCGCCACGAAGTTCCTGGACGCCGGCCACCCCGTGGTGCGCGAGTTCGCCGAACGGGCCGTCGAGGGCGCCACCACCCCCACCGAGCAGGCCGTCCGCCTCTACTACCAGGTGCGGGACACCATCCTGTACGACGTCTACGACATCGACATGTCCCGCGACGGCCTGCGGGCCAGCACGATCATCGCCCGGGGCAGCGGCTTCTGCCTGCACAAGTCGGTGGTGTACGCCGCCGCCGCCCGTGCCCTCGGCATCCCGTCCCGGCTGGTGTTCGCCGACGTGCGCAACCACCTGGCCTCCGGACGGCTCAAGGAGCTCGTCGGCGGCGACGTGTTCCGCTTCCACGGCCTGGTCTCCGTCCAGCTCGAAGGACGCTGGGTGAAGGCCACCCCCGTGTTCAACAAGATGTTGTGCCGGCTGTACCGCCTGAAGCCCCTGGAGTTCGACGGCACCGCCGACAGCGTCTACCACCCGCACGACGAGTCAGGCCGGCGGCACATGGAGTTCCTGCACTGGCACGGCGAGTTCGACGACTTCCCCTACGAGCTGGTCCTGGAGGGCTTCAGGACGTCCCACCCCGGGCTGCTGGGCGGCCGGGACCAGACCGTGAAGGGCTCGCTGACCGCGGAAGCGGGCGTCTGACATCCATCGACGAAGTCCTTATGAGAGGTATCCGTTGAACGAGCGCGTCAAGTACACCCTGAACGAGGACGACATCCCGTACACGTGGCTGAACATCGCCGCGGACTTCGGCGAGCCGGCCCCCATCCTCGACCCGGCCACCGGCGCGGCGATCACCCGGGCCGAGCTGTGCAGGACGATCGCCGAGCCCCTGGTGGACCAGGAGCTCAGCACCGAGCCGGAGTTCGAGATCCCCGGCCCGGTGCGCGACATCTACCGCCAGTGGCGGCCCACCCCGCTCTACCGGGCGCGCCGCCTCGAACGCGCCCTCGACACCCCCGCCCGCATCTACTACAAGTACGAGGGCGTCTCGCCGGTCGGCAGCCTCAAGCCCAACTCGGCGGTGCCGCAGGCGTACTACAACAAGCAGATCGGCAAGACGGGGCTGGTCACCGAGACCGGCGCGGGCCAGTGGGGCAGCTCGATCGCCTCGGCCGCGGCCATGTTCGGGCTGAGCGCGCAGGTGTTCATGGTGGGCGTCAGCTACCGGCAGAAGCCGTACCGCCGGGCCCTCATGGAGGCGTACGGCGCGGTCTGCAACTCCAGCCCCAGCCCGCTGACCGCGGCCGGACGGGCCGTGCTGGCCGAGGACCCCGACCACCCCGGCAGCCTCGGCATCGCCAAGTCCGAGGCCCTGGAGGTCGCCTACGCCAACCCCGACCTGGGCTACACCCGCGGCAGCTCGCTCAACCACGTGTGCGCCCACCAGACCGTCATCGGCCAGGAGGCGATGCTCCAGATGGAGCTCGCCGAGGACTACCCGGACATCGTGGTCGGCCCCTGCGGCGGCGGCAGCACCCTGGCCGGGATGTGCTTCCCGTTCCTGCGCGACAAGCTGCGCCGCGGGCGCGAGATCCGGCTCGTCGCCGCCGAACCGGTCGCCTGCCCCACCCTGACCCGGGGCCGCATCGCCTACGACCACTCCGACGCGGCCCGGCTCACCCCGCTGTCGCGGATGCACACGCTGGGCCACAAGTTCGTGCCGCCGCCCGTGCACGCCGGCGGGCTGCGCGCCCACGACATCTCGCCGCTGATCAGCCGGGCCGTGGAGAACGGGCTGATGGAGGCGGTCGCGGTGCGGCAGACCGCCTGCTTCGAGGCAGGCGTGCTGTTCGCCCGCGAGGAGGGCATCGTGCCGGCCCCCGAGTCGGCGCACGCGGTGCGGGCCGCCATCGACGAGGCGCTGCGCTGCCGCGAGCAGGGCCAGTCGAAGGCGATCCTCATCGCGCTGTCCGGGCACGGCCACTTCGACATGGCCGCGTACGACAAGTTCCAGGCCGGGCTGCTGCCCGACGACGAGCCGACGGACGAGGACCTCGCACACGGCCTGTCCAGCATCCCCGACCTGGCACGCGCCTGACCGGGTGGTGACGCGCGGCCTGCCCACCGGCGGGCCGCGCCGTCATGCCGGGGACGCGGCGCCTGGCTCCGGCCGCGCCGTCGTGTCGGGGACGCGGCGGCTAGCGCTGCTTGAGCCGGAGGGCTTCCTTGCGGTTGTCGGCCTGGACGGTGCGCTCCCGCTCCAGCCAGTCGGGGTTCTCCGCCTTCAGCGCGTCGATCTCGGCGGTCGTGAGCGGCTCGGTGATCCCGGCCCTGAGCAGCCCCGAGATGGAGACCCCGAGCTTGGCGGCCACGACCTGCTTGGGGTGCGGCCCGTTACGACGCAGGTCGGCGAGCCACGCGGGCGGCTTGGCCTGCAACTCGTTCAGCTCGTCCCTGGAGACGACGCCCGCCTGGAACTCCGCGGGCGTGGCCGAGAGAAGGACACCCAGCTTCTTGGCCGCCGTCTCGGGCTTCATCGTCTGGATGCTCTTCGGTTTGGACGAGGTCATGCCCCCAAGCCTAGCCAGTCGGGACAGCGTCCCCGACATCGATACCCTGAGGACGTGACTGACGAGAGCGGCGAAGACTTCCGGCTGGCGTACGCGCCCGGCGTGACCCCCGCCAAGTGGGCCGGCGTCTGGGCCGAGAGGCTGCCCGACGTGCCGCTCACGCTGGTCACGGCCCCCACCCCCGAGGCGCTGGCGCTCCTGCGGGGCGGCGGGGCCGACGCCGCGTTCGTCCGGCTCCCGATCGACCGCGAGGGCCTGAGCGCGATCCCCCTCTACGTCGAGACCACGGTGGTCATGGTGCCGAAGGACCACGCCGTGGCCGCCGCCGACGAGGTGACCCTCGCCGACCTGGCCGAGGAGGAGATCTTCCACCCCCTCGACGACACCATCGAGTGGGCCTCGCGGCCCGGGCAACCGGCCTTCACCCGTCCCGCCACCACGGCCGAGGCGGTCGAGATGGTGGCCGCCGGCACCGGCCTGCTCCTGGTCCCCCAGTCGCTGGCCCGCCTCCACCACCGCAAAGACCTCACCTACCGCCCGGTGACGGACGCGCCCCAGTCCCAGGTCGCCCTGGCCTGGCCCACGGACGCGACCACCGACCTGGTGGAGGACTTCATCGGCATCGTGCGCGGCCGCACGGTCAACAGCTCCCGGGGCCGCACTCCCGCCGCCTCCGCCGCTCCCCAGGAGAAGCAGGCACGACGCCAGCCCCCCAAACCCGCCCAGAACCGTGCGGGTCGCCGCGCCGCGCCGACGAGCCGCAAGAAGAAGGGACACCGTCCCCGCTGACGGCGGCGTCCCGGCGGCCGGGCAGGGGCTTGACGGCGGGGACAGGGCGGCTACTTTCTCTTAAGAAGCTTTCCTAACAGTGCACTGCCTGACGACCCACTGGAGGTCAGCACATGCGCGCGAGAAAGCACTTGACCCTCCCCCTCGCGACCGTCCTCACCACTGTCGCCCTCTTCGGCGCCGCCTCCCCTGCCCACGCCACCCCGACCGGCTGCACCACCGGCCGGGACGGCAAGACCGCCTGGGCGTACTGCAGCGGCGGTTCCGGCAACTACGCCGTGGTCATCCGCGTCACCCATCCGGACCCCACGGTGGGCTCGTGGCCGGAGGTCGGCCCCTGCGTCTCCCCCGGCCAGCGGTCGGAGTACACGCCGTACCACAACATCCCGTTCACCGTCACCGGCATCACCTACTGCTGAACCGGGAACGGCCGGGCAGCCGGTCTCCGTCGCCTACGTGACGATGAGACCGGCGTCCGCCAGCACGGACATGAACAGGCCGCCGCACAACAACGCGATGGGCCACACCCGCTGGGTGAGGGCGACCAGGATCCCGGCGAGGAGTGCCAGCAGAGCGACGATGGTGAGGGCGTCCATGTGAGTGTTCCTGCCCGTAGGGGGTGGTCTCAGCCGCTGGGGGTCAGAGCTGGCCCAGCTTCGGGATGAGCTCGCTGAGCACCCAGAGCGCCAGACCGAGTGCGAGCAGGTTGACGCGCGCGCCGCCGATGTTGAAGGCGGACAGGACGAAGCAGGCCAGGGCGAGGATGAGCAGAATGAGAGTGATCATGCCGGCTTCCACTTCTGTAGCTGGGGTGGTTGCACAGCGCTACCCGTGATCATCCGATGTAGGCATGACCGCCCGTACGTCCGCCTGACCGGGCCGGACCGAGAGGCTCGTCAGGCCGGGGCGAGTTGGAGGAAGTGGATCGCCGTGTTGGCTCGGCAGCCGATGCGTTCGTAGACCGGCTGCCCGGCCGGCGTGGCGTGGAGGACCAGCCGCCGGTGCCCGCTCCGCCTGCCGCCTTCGTGGATCGCCTTGCGGGTGACGGCCTCGCCGTACCCCTTGCGCATCTCCGCCGGCAGGGTGGCGACCAGCGCCAGGAAGATCGAACGTGGGCCGGCGACGGTGGCGGCGCAGGTCACCGGCCGTCCGTCGCGGTATCCGAGGTAGGCGTGCACGTCTCCGCGCCACAGTTCGGAGCCGGCCAGGGCGAGCCTGCCCGCCTCGGGCGTCATGCCGTAGGCGCGTGCGTTGATGTCGCCGTACGCGGCGAGCTGCTCCTCGTTCTGCACCCGCCGGAACTCCAGGTCCGGATGATCCGGCTCAGGCACGGACAGGTCCCCCGCCATGCCCCGGCCCGAGAACGCCGGCTCCAGCCCGGCCTCGGCCGCGCGCCGGAACAGGCTCTCCCGCGCCTGAGGGCTCAACAGATCCTCGAAGATCCACAGATATCCGCTCTCGGACCTGGCCCTCATGAAGGACGCCGCCCGTGCCAGCCGGTCGCCGAGCGCGTCCGCCGGGATGTCCGTACCGGCCAGGGTCACGGTGTTCCAGAAGCCGAAGGGGCTGTCGGCCCACATGTGCACGACGCCGTCGTCCGTACCGATCCGGCCGCCTCTGTCCCGTACCAGCTCGCTCCAGACGGCGACGAGATGGTCCCTGGACTCCACGGCCTCTTCGAGCGATGACACAACCGGCCCCTTTCCCAAGGAGACGCCACCAGAGGCTCAAGCGGATGGTACGACGCGGGCCCGCCGGCCGTAGCCACTCTCCATGACAACCTTCCCTGCGGTACCCGGCTGTGCTTCCCTTAGGGGTGGCGACCGAAGGGTGGTATCTCGAAGAGATGAAGCGCGATGACTCCCGCTCCATCAACGCCTTGCGCGCCACGTCCCAATTCGCCGCCCTCGAACCGATCTGGGCCGGCATCAGTTCCACCATGCAGCTGCGGGCCCTGCTGGTGTTCGGGGCGCTCTTCAACGAGCGGGTCTACGTGCATGACACGCAGCTCGTGGACAACCCCAGGATCGTGGGCGACTTCAGCAGGTCGGACCTGCGGGAGAACAACTTCTACCGGCTGCTCAGAGATCTCGTCGCGACGGGTGTCGTCGCGGTCGGGCTCCGCGCCCACAACTACCTCTACCAGGAGGACCGGCTCGATCCCTGTGACTCTTTGGCCGCGGTGCTGAACAGCTGGAAGCGGAACAGCCCCGACGGGAAGGGCTGGGTCGTCTCGCCGGTCTCGGCCGCCCGCGACCGCATGATCAAGGAACTTGACGGCGTTCTCGCCGGAGACGGTTCCGTCGTCGTCCGCTATGACTATGTCACCGCCAAGGACGACTTCATGCGGCAGGTCCGCGAGGCCGCCAACGCGCCCGGATCGGTGCTGAGCGGCCTGCTGTCGGCGCAGCCGATCGAACTGAGAAGACGGTACGACGACATCCTGTCGAGGCCGCGGTTCTCCCACACCCCCATCTTCGCGCTGCTCCACGACTCCGGACTGCCGGTGAGCAGCGAGCTGATCCAGATCCACGGCCTCTTCGACGAGACCGCACACGCACGCGCGTTCAACGCGAGGATCATGGGCTCGGACTGGACCTCCGGGGACGGCACCGGCCTCGCCGAGGCCGTCCTCACCGATGCTGGCCGTGCGCACAGCCGGCCGGATCCCCAGCTCGACATGCGGGAGCTCGTCGAGACGGCCTATCGGATGGTGGAGGGGCCGCCGCCCGACCTGCTGGCCATGCTCCGTTTCGAGGAGATCGTCGAACTGCGCGAACAGGCCAGGGAGCTGTTCGAGATCCAGTCCTACCTCGAAGTCTCCGACGCCCGTGACGCGGACGACGCGCTGGCCACGGCCCTGGCCGACTGCGCCGCCGACTACTGGCAGCGCATATGCGACCACATCCGGGCGACCCGCCCCCATCTGGCGGTCAGATCCACGAAGCTCGGCATCTTCCTGCGCAGGAAGATGCCCGGACTGGCGAAGGTCGCCGAACGGTTCGCGATGACCGGTCTGTCGACGCTCACCGAAGTGGCGGTCAACGCGGTCCCGGTGGTCGGGGGCCTGCTGGGCGAGGAGGCGAAACGCAGCATGTTGCGGCGTGCCAACCTGGAGTTCGTCTTCTTCGCGGACTCCTCGCGCATGCGGGAACTCAGGAGCTTCTATCCACACCGAAGCTGGATCTCCTCCGACGCGAGATCGATCACACGTGGGTGAGCGCGGAACACCTCCCCGGGAGTCCTGATGCCGACGACACCTTCCCTCTCGCAGTGCGACGGACTCACCTGGGCCCTCCGGCCCGCCAGCGGTGACCGCGTCGGTCCCGGGCCGCACGAGCAGGACATCTGGCGCCTCCTGCGGTCCTTCGCCGAGCCGGGCTCGGCGTTCCTCGACGTCGGCGCCCACGTCGGCCACTACGCCCTACGGATGGCCAGGGCGTTCACGAAGGTGATCGCCGTCGAGCCGAACCCGGTCGCGCTGCGCGCGTTGCACCTCAATCTGCAGCTCAACGACCTGGGCAATGTCGACGTCCATCCGGTGGCCGCCCACGACTCCGGCGCACGACTGCGACTCTGGGATCCCTACGACGTCACCGCCGGCCCCTGCACGCGTACGCTCGCCGCCGGCGAGCCGGCGACCATCCCCGCCGGCTGCGCCACGTCCGCCCTCCACCACGGCGAGGAGGGGTACGGCGCGTTCCTCGGTGAGGCCGACGCCCTGCCGATCGATCTCATGACCTCCCGGTCCCGGGAGAGGATCCGGCTGGTCAAGGTGGACATCGAGGGTCATGAGGGGAAGGCGCTGGCAGGCGCGGCCGAGACGATCGCCCACCACCAGCCGGCCCTCCTGATCGAGATGCACGACTCCATGTACGGCGAACGCATCAGGGAGGAGGTGATCGAGCAGCTCGCGCGGCACGACTACGCCTGGTACGACTTCTCGCTGTACCAGCGGTCGAAGATGACGCGGTCGGACATGTGCCCTTACATCTACGCCGAGCCGGTCAGCACGCGGCGGATGCGGGACGTCCGCGACTTCGCCGTACGGGCGAACGAGGGCGCGGCGTCACGCTGGGTGACGACTCCGTGAGACGGTCAGGATCACCAGGCTCATCTCCTCGTGCCGCACCCAGCACAGGGCCTCGAAGTCGCCTATCTCCGCCTTCAGCAGCCCCGCTTCCTTGTCGATCGTGCGCAGCAGGCCCGAGTCGAGGTCGGTGGAGAGATACTCCAGGCAGTTGACGACGAACGTGGCGGCCATCGGCTCCGCAGCGTGCACGGCCCGGATCTGCCGCACCGCCGATGACGAGAGCTGGATCTCGTAGTAGCCCTTCATGAGGCCAGCTCACGGCGCAGGTCGCTGAGCCGCATCGTCTCCATGCCGCTCTCGAGCTCCGCGATCAGCCTCAGCCCCGACAGCCGGTCGGCGGCATCCTGAGCCTCGTTGAGCAGGTCGACGCCGGCGGCGGCCACCTCGTAGGGCACCACCGCGGCCACGAGGCGGCCGTCCTGCTCCAGGAGCACGACCTCGCCCGCGGTCGCCTGGTCGATGGCTTCCTGGACGGCGGCAGCGGTGGCGGGGATCCGCAACGTGCGATTTCGCATGGCAGGTGGCTCTCCGTTCGCGGGCTGCGCGGCCCCTTCGGCTGAAGAGTCCTTACCCCCGGGACCTCCACCACAATACGTCGCCGCCGTTACGGAGGCGTGGCAGCCGCTGCACATCGACCTGGCGATCGGAGAGTGTGGCCGGCTAGCTCGTGTGCAGGCAGCCCGGGGCGGAGAGACGGGCGACGCCGGCGAGCACCCGGTCGAGTTCGGCCAGCGCGTCCGCCAGCGCTGCCCGCTGGTCCGGGGCGCGGGCGATGTCCTGGGCGATCTCGCAGATCCCGCCGTACAGCAGCGAGGTGGCGGGGTCGAGCGGCCGGTCCGGGATGCAGCCGGCCTCGATGGCGATGGCCAGCCCGCGCCGCATCTGCTCCTTGCACCCGGCCTGGATGTCCCGCATGGCGGTCCAGCCGAGCGCGCCCGGCGCCTCGACCAGCGTGATCTGCCGTACGGCGGGTTCGAGGGACGCCTCCAGCAGCCGCCGGCAACCCGCCGACACCCCGCGCCACGGGTCCCGCTCGGCCTGGAACGCCTCCCGGACGATCACCGAGAGCGCCTTCTGCTCGGCGGCGTAGACCTCGCGGAAGATGTGCTCCTTGTTGCTGAAGTGGTGGTAGAACGCGCCACGCGTCACGCCGGCCCTGGCACAGATGTCGTCCACCGCGGTGGCGGCGAATCCGTCGCCGACGAAAAGCTCACGCGCCGCCGCGACCAGGGCGCCCGTGGTCGCCTTGGTGCGCTCGTGCTGGCTCCGCCGCACCCCCGTGCTCTCTGCCACCCGTGTGTCTCCTCTTGCTCCGAACCCGAGATGAGAAGACCATATGCGGCGTCACGGGTGCCCGTTCAGGTGGAGCAGGGGCAGTACCCGGGCCGCGACCGTCTCCAGGGCCGCGTGATGGTCGTCGGCGGCCAGCCGGATGACGACGTGTCGGGCTCCCGCCCGGATGTAGGAGTTCAGCCATTCGGCGGCGTCCGAGGGCCGGCCGGCGAACATGGCCTGGATCTTCTCCACCGCCTCCAGCCTGGCGTTGTAGTAACGCTCGATGCTCCGCCGCAGGGTCTCGCGCGCCTGCGCGGGGTCGTCGTCCAGGGACAGCGTCGCGTACAGGGCGTGGGTGACCGGACGGGACCCCTCCTGCTCGATGGTCGCCCGCTCGCGGGCGTAGTCCGCGACGGCGGGCGGATAGGGCAGCCAGCCGTCGGCCAGGCGGGCCACCCGCCGCAGCGCCGGCTCGCCGCTTCCGGCCAGCCAGATCGGCGGGCCGGACGGACGGGACGGCGTCGGGACCAGGGAGACGTCGCGGAAGTCGAAGTGCCGGCCGGTGAACGAGGCGCCCTGGCCGCCCCACAGCCGCCGCATCGCCTCGATCGACTCCTCGAGCCGGCTGACCCGAGTCCTGAACGGCACGCCGATCGTGTCGAACTGCGCCTCCGTGCTCGCGTTGGGAAAACCGCCGCCCATGCCCACGATCAGGCGTCCGCCGGCGATCCGGTCCAGCGAGGCGAGCTGGTGCGCCAGCAGGATCGGATGCCGGAGCGCGGGCAGCAGCACCGCGGTGCCGAGCGTGAGCCGCGGGGCAGTGACGGCCACGGCGGACAGCAGGAGCAGCGGATCGACCCGCGGCCGGGTCAGCGGGCTGTCACCGGCCCATACGGAGTCGAACCCGAGCGCGTCGGCGTGCCGGGCCTGGGCGATCATCAGCGCCGGGTCGTCGTCGCCGCGTACGGCCTGGTCGCGGGTCGGCAGCAGGTAGCCGACCTTCACTTCGGCCATGTGGCCGCCTCTCTACGTGGGTGGACCGCCGCAGCGGCGGGACCTCGGTTCACCGGAGCGGGCTCGGCCGCCCGGTCCGGCGGCGGACCGGGCGGCCGGGCCGGCTCAGGACGGGTGCTGCATCAGGACGTCCGCCAGCGCCCGCGGCGCGGTGACCATGGCGTCGTGGCCGACGTCCAGGACGGTGGTCTCCCAGCCGTGCTCGCCGGCCAGCCGCGCGAACGGCATGGGGCCCCCGGGCGTGCAGAGCACCGCTCGGCACGCGATCGTGTCGACGGCTCCGGACAATCTGGTCGGATCGGAGAACGTGCGCCGGGGATGGGCGGTCAGCAGGGGCTCCAGCCAGGCCACCTGATCCGGTTCCGTCACGCCGACGGCGGCCGCCGCCGAAGGCGGGATCATGCCGTCCACGGTGGCCGACCCGATCCAGTCGAGGAAGAACGCGGGAGCCAGGTCGTCCAGTGACTCCCCGTCGCGGGCCGCCCAGGCGTCGACCATGACGATCCGCGAGACGCGTTCCGGCGCGCGGTCGGCGGCCTCGCGCACCACCAGACCGGCGTAACTGTGGCCGACGAGCACGACGTCGCGCAGATCCTCGTACCGCAGCAGGCCCAGCAGGTCGTCCACGTGCGTCCGCAGGCCGACCTCGGGGCCGGCCAGGTGGGCCCGCTCGCCGAGGCCGGTCAGCGTCGGGGTGTGGACCTCGTGACCGGCCTCGCGCAACCGCGCGGACACCTGCCGCCAGCACCAGCCGCCGTGCCAGGCCCCATGGACCAGGACGTACGTCGTCATCGCGACACCGCCCGCGCCCGCTCGCGCCAGGCGGCGAACCGCGCCGCGACGGCGGCGGTGGACAGCCCGAGCTGCTCGCACATCTGGTGGAGGTCGAAGAAGAACCGCTCGTGCGCGATCAGCCCGTCCCGCACTCTCCAGTGGCAGGCGAACGGCAGCGCGAAGGCCCTGCCCGTGGCCGGGATGCCCACCAGGCTCTGCGTCATGGTGCCCCGGACCGTCCCGGCGCCGACGACCAGGTCGTCCGCCGCCGCGAGGTACTCCAGCTCCACGCCGTAGTCGGGGAAGGTGCGCAGGAACGCGGCGGTCTGCCGGGCGACCTCGTCGATGCCGGTTGCGACGGCCCGGAACGCGATCGTCTCGAAGACGGTGTCCGTACTGCAGTACCGCAGAGCCTCCTGGACATCGGCGCGGCTCTTGGCCCGCGCGTAGGCCCGCACCACGTCAGCGGGTGGGATGTGCTGTTCCGACACTGCTCCTCCTCAGTTCGGCTCGCCGACGGCGAGCACGACCTTGCCTCTGGTACGCCCCGCCCCGACCAGATCGTGCGCCTCGCCGGCCCGCGCCAGCGGGAACACCGCGTCGACGTGCACCTTCAACCGGCCCTCGGCCACGAGCCCGGCCAGCGCGTCGAGCCCGGCGCCGTCGGGATCGACGAGGTAGGCCGCGGCGCGCACGCCCAGCTCGGTGGCGCGCTCGTGCAGGCCCGGCGTCCAGGCCGCCTGCCCGCTGACCGGGATGCCGCCCGGCCGCAGGCACTCCAGCGCCCTGAGCCCGGCCTCGCCACCGAACATCTGGACGACGACGTCCATGTCCCGCGCCACGTCGGACACCACGGTCGTGGAGTGGTCGATCACTTCGTCGGCCCCCAGTTCGCGGACGAAGGCGTGCTTGGCGGCGCTCGCGGTGCCCGTCACGTGGGCGCCGCGGGCCGTGGCGATCTGGACCGCCAGGTGTCCCACGCCCCCGGCCGCCCCCGCCACGAGGACCCGCTGCCCCGGCGCCACGGCGGCGACCTCGGTCAGCATCTGCCACGCCGTCAGCCCGGCGAGCGGCAGCGCCGCCGCCTCGGTGAAGCCCATGCCCTCCGGCATACGGGCGAGGTGACGGGCGGGGGCGGTGACGTACTCGGCGTAACACCCTCCGGCCCGCGGGAACCACGGCATGCCGAACACCCGGTCGCCGGGCTGGAAACGGGTCGTGCCGTAACCGGTCCTCACCACGGTGCCCGCGACGTCCCAGCCGTTGATGAACGGCAGGTCCAGCACCCGGTTGTACGCCTGCCCCCGACTGGTGAAGACGTCCACCGGATTGACCCCGGCCGCCATGACCTCGACCAGTGCCATGGTCTCGGCCTCTCCCCACGCCGACTGCAGCATCGCCCGCATGACCGCCCCCTCCTGGAGTGTTTGACGACGCCACGGATGTTACATACATACATCATGTATGTAAATGCGAGCGAGAGGTGTGCCAGGGTGGCGAACCGACGGTCCTGGGGTCCTACGGTCCTACGGCCGGCGAGGCCGGCGCCGGTGGCCGGAAGCGCTGATAAGCCCCCGGCGCGCCCGGCCTCCGATCAGGACTTCAGCTTCAGCCGCTTCCTCGACGCGCCCGGGAACACGACGACCAGGTGCTGCTCCCCCGCCTCGCCGACCCGCACGTGGACACGGAGCCGGTAGCGGCCCTTCCCGGCGATCGCCAGGTTCGGCATCGGCGCACCCGCGCCCACGTCGCCGCCGTCGGCCATCTCGGGCACCGCGAGCCGGCCGCCGCGGCTGACGATCGGCACCTCGTGGACCTGGTCCCAACCGGCCGTCCGCGGTGGCGGCGCGGTGCGGAAGGCCTTCACCGTGAGGCACAGATCGACGACGTCCTCGACGTGCCCGATGAGCGCCGTGCCGCGGGCCACCCCGATGAGGGCGCCGTCTTCGTAGGACCGGGCCGTCGCCAGCTCCGCCTCCTCCATGGCCGCCTCGCCCTCGCCGTCCTGGACCAGGTATCCGGGATCGCCGTCGACGAACAGGAAATACTTGGCCGTGGCCTGGACGACACCCTTCGTCCGGGGCCACGGGTCCCGGCACTTCGCGTTCTCCCCGGCGATGTAGGCCGCGCTCGCCGCCTCCGTCTCCGCCGTCGACCGCAACAGGTCGGGACGGGTGGCGCCGATGATCTCCGGACAGACGTAGACGAGCTCCTCGGGGTCCACCCGCCAGGCGGCCCGGCCGCTGCCGGCCCGCGCGAGGATCGTCTCCTGCTCGCCGGTGTCCTTCGCACGGCACAGCGCCCGTCCGTACGCGAGGACCGCCTGGTCCGACGTGGTGTCCGGGAACATGGGCGGTCCTGCGCCGTCTCCGCTGCGCGCCCGGCACAGGAACACGGCGTCGCGTTCCGCGGGTTTCACGTCGCCGAAACTGGGCCGGTCGTAGCAGTCCGCCGACCCGGCGGTGTAGGTCAGGCGCGCGTTCTGCTCCGGGTTGATCAGTACGACGAGCGACAGCACGGCCACGGCCGCCACCGCGACGCGGAACCCGCGCCGCCGGACGGCCGGGAGATCCGCCGGACGGCCCTCGGCGGGCAGTTCACGAGCGGTCGCGGCGATCCACACGGTGCTGACGAGCCCCACCGCGTCCATCACGACCAGCGTCGCCAGACCGCCGCCGTAGTCCCCCCCGATGAGGAGGTTGAACGGGATCGCCAGCGCGTAACCGCCCACCGACAACAGCCCGGCGATCTGCGTGCCCCGGCTCCAGCGGCCGTCACGCCACTGCCCGAGGACGGTGACGAGCGTCGCCAGGACTCCGCCGCCGGTCAGGCCCAGGTCGAGGACGCCGCTCGGTCCGAGCTCCGGAAGGTCGAGTTCGTCGAGCAGTCCGTTGGCCACCCCGACCAGCTCGACCGCGAACAGCACTCCGGCCGCCCCGCGCAACAGGCGGGACCGCCACCGGATGACGAGCAGGTAGAGGACGTCGATCGCGGCCCACAGAACGAGCGTGAATGCCGCATCGACCGCGTCCGGGAGCAGCGCGATCGGGTACCACAGCACGAGCCCGTAGGCCACCGCCAGATACAGCAGCCGGCGCAGCGCCTTCTCCCTGCGGTCCAGCGGCCCCGGTACGGGGGCACGCAGGATCAGCCACAGGAGCGCGGCCTTCACCAGGGCGGCCCCGAACAGCGCCAGAGAGGCTGAGCTGTCGGACCCGTCGCCCGGGTAGAGATCGCCGAAAGTCGGCGGCGACCACTCGGCGGCCACCCAGAGCCAGGTGTCGCCGAGCACCAGTCCCGTGGCCGCCGCCAGAAGAATCAGACTTACTAATCCGATCCTGATAAACCGCCATAAATGTTCCGAAGACACGGGACGCGATCTTAGTGCGGCAATGCCACTCAGGCAGACACAGCGGATCAAACGATGCCGTACCGGTGGTGATCTGGTTTGATCATCACTGTTCGACCGGCATCAGCGCGCACGGGAGACCGCCTTGACCGCAGACAGCCGCACTTGGAATTCCCGCAGAACCGGGTACGTCATCGTCGTCATGCTCGTTCTGCTCGCCTGTCCGGCCGAAGGCGTGCACCTGTTCGGCGGGCGCACGGAACGCATGCGCGAGGTCTATGGCGGCGCCTTTCAGGTGGCGCATCCGGAGCACCACGTCGCCGTGGGCCAGGACGTGAGCGTGGGCCCTCTGTCGATGAGCATGGCGGCCGGCGGTTTGCAGTTGGGTTCGGGGCAGCTCAGCCGTCCGGCGTACGGACAGATGGTGACCGACGTGCTGGGCCGGACCTCCGCTCCCCCGCTTCCGGAGACGACGATGACCCCGTTGTTGCGCTCGTTCCACGGCGGCGAAGAGGCGGACGAGCCGGCCAGATCTCAGGCACCGCCAGGCGATAGCAGCCCTGGACGAAAATGAATTCTTCACCGCCGTCGTGGAACTGGCCGCCCCCATGACCGAGAACGAAGTGACCACCACCCTGGGCGTGCGAGGACTCCGATCGGACGCCGTATTTCTGTTCCTCTCCGGATCGCGCGGGGCCGCCGGCAAACCTGTCTACTGGCGGTCGTGCGCGGTCTACGGCACCGAATGCGAGAACACCTCGCCGATCGAGCTGTACAGACGCTGGGCGGCCAAGTTGCAGTGGACCGACGCACTGAGCCTCAAGTCTTTCGGGCTCGATCTCTTTCGTTTACGTCAGGCGGCACACGAGGGCAAGATCTATGGACTCGTCACCTCCGGATACTCGAAACCGGCGCTCGCCGAGCTGATCGCGAAGCCTGGAGTACGCACGATCAAGATCGTCACATGATCGCCCATAGCGGGATGACCACCGCTTGAGTCGAATCGCCGACGGTCATTGCACGATCGTTCACCCCTGCCTCAGAACGACAGCTTGAACCCGTCGTGGCTGCGTACGAAGCCGAGCGAGCCGTAGAAACGATGGGCCTCGGTGCGGCGCTTGTTGCTGGTGAGCTGGACCAGGGTGCAGCCGCGGGCGCGTGCCCGCTCGATCGCCCAGGTGAGCAGTTCGCGCCCGAGCCCTTCCCCACGTCGATCGGCACGCACCCGAACCGCCTCGATCAGCGCCCGCTCCTGCCCGTGCCGTCCCAGGCCAGGGATGTACGTCAACTGGAGGCAGCCGACGACCGTACCGTCTCCCTCGTCCAGAACGATCATCTCGTTGCGCTCGTCGGTGTCGACGTCCTGGAAGGCCCGCTCGTACGCCTCGTCGACCTCAACGGTCCGCGGATCGACCACGGTGTCCTCATCAGCCAGAAGCGCGATGACCGCGGGCAGATCCGGGCGCGTCGCAGTACGAATTCTCACGCCCCAGAGCATGCCAGGCACCTGAGCACAGTCGAGCGGCAGTCCCTCGGGAGAGCTCCCGCCCCGGCTGATGACACGTTGACGCCACTCTATCCGCGTGAAACGGATATGCGTCGCCGTGAGAGGAAGGCAGCGAACAACGTGGCCCCACCTGCGGCGATCAGTACGGTAGCGGGGATCTTGACGAGGTTCCGCAGGTCTGTGCAGTTGTCCAAATGGTGCAGCCTGTCGGCCAAGGCGGAGGACGGATCGAGCTGCGTCCAGGTGACTCCGACAAATGCCGAGCCGCAAGATGCACCGCCTGACGTAACGGACATCAGGCCGCTGAGAATGCCCGAGCCGATCAACAGGAAGGCGACGAACGCCATCGCTCTGGGAGACATGCCAGTCCTCACGTGGATCCAACCGCAGTGGATCATTTCATGGCGAGGCTTGAGTCGGGAAGACGTCTGCCCAGCCAGGGGGACAACAAGCGTCATCATCGGTGAAGCCCGGAAGCCTCACGTTCGGGACATTCGAATATGCTAATTGACGGCAATCTCGGCCCATGCGCAATTGACATCGGAGATGTGCAGAAAGCTGCCGAGCAGGCATACCCCGATCGTCTCGCCACCTGTCACGAGATCCACATTCACGTATCCCTCGATACAAGCTTTGGCGACGCCGCAGAGCGGGCCACCAAGAATCGCTCGGGGAAATCATCTGCCAGTGCCTCGGTCGGCATCGGTGGTCGATGTCCAAGGCACTCATGCTGCGGTCTACGGCGGCATCAAGGTTGCCGAGCCGCCGAGGTCTGTCGGGGCCGGCGGCGAGCCGGAAGAACGTCGTGCGCCGTGGCTGGCCGCGATCTTCACGAGGCCTGCGGTCCACCGCAATGGCCCGACGATGGCGACTTCGGCCAGACCGGCCTCCTCTGCGACTTCCCGCCGGACAACCTGTTCCGGGCTTTCATCCGGCAGGACCCTCCCGCCGGAACCTGGTTGCCGACTTCGGGCGCGTCGACATGATCGAAGACAAAGGGCTTCGCGGGGGCCGGTAACGGAGGACGTAGGCGGCGACGCGGAGCCTTTGGACCAGACATCCCTCCAGCACCCCAAGCGCCGATCTCGGAGGGCGTTCGCCAGAGCCGAGGACTTGACACCCCGGACACATGGCCCAGCGGGTCAATCCCTCCGTTGCCTACTTGTGCGTGCTGCCGGGAAGGGCCGCGCGAACAGGGTGTGATCGAAATCACACTCTCCAAGACGATGGGGAAGCGGTTGCCATGACAGGGCGGTTGACCATCGAACATGATCGCTGTTGATGACTGGCCGTGACTGTTCGCATCGGGAAGGCAACCTTCTCGGCATTGACCGATCTTTGATCGTCGCTCACTGTTCCCATTGATCGTCCTTATGTCTGCTTTAGGTCATTGAAGGCCTCCTCGCCCGAGGTCTGCGTCAGCGTGCCTAGAAGGGGAGCGGTATGCGGGTTCGGCGTATGCGGATGTGGTGGGTGACCCTCGCGGCAGTCTTAGTGGCATCGCTCCTGGTGTCCGGGCTGGGCGTCCCCGAACCACTGATGACACCGGCGGCCGCCGCCGGACCGGATCCGGAACAGCCGGTCGACGGGCAGCCACCTCCGCACAAGAAGGCCGTCAAGGGCGCAGAGGAGACGTCCCCGAAGGTGACCACCGTCAAGCCGGTCTGGCCCAAGCAGGGCAGCGCCGTGGTGGACATGCCCACGGAGGGCAAGGTGGTTGACGCCGGGTCCCTGCCGGTGCGGGTCGGTTCGGTCAAGGGCGGTTCGCCCAGCAAGGTCAAGGTGGAGACGCTGGCTCCGGACGCGGTGCGCGCGCTGGGCGGCGTCGGCCTGGCCGCACAGCTCGTGCGGGCCGATGACGCCGGTACGGCGGGCGCGGTGCGGGTGGAGTTTTCCTACGCCGCCTTCCGGGACGCCTACGGCGGCAACTGGGCCGGCCGCCTGCAACTGTTACGCCTTCCCGCCTGTGCCATGCAAAGCCCGCGCCCGCGCGAGTGCGTCGTACGCCCGGCCGTGGTGAAGGCCACCAACGACATAAAGGCCGGAACACTGACGGCCGATGTAGAGGCGTCGCCCGCCAACGCGACACAGCCTCAGCCGAAGCCGCTCACGCGTGGCAAGGACGCCAAGGTCAACGCGCTCCAGGCGGCGGACGCCGCTCAGGCGGCACAATTGGCCGCGGGATCGGTATATCTCCTGGCGGGCGGTTTGACCGGCTCGGATGGGAACTGGGGCGCTACCGATCTGAAGCCGTCGGGGACCTGGCAGGCCGGCGACTCCGGCGGCGGGTTCAACTACGAACTGCCGCTGCCCAAGGTGCCGGTGACGGCCGGGGACGGGCCGGATCTGGCGCTCTCCTACGATGCCTCCTCCGTGGACGGGCAGGGCGACTGGACCAACAACCAGTCCACCGCCGTGGGCGTGGGCTGGGAACTGAACGCGGGCTTCATCGAGCGACGCTACCGCCGCTGCTACGCCGACAACTACTACGACCCGTACACCGCCGAACTGATCTGGACCGCGGAGGAGAAGGGCATCGGCGGGGGCGCGCTCTGCTGGGAGTCGCCCGATTCCACCGATCCCGCAGGATCAGAGCTGGTGTTGAACGTGAGCGGCAGGTCGGCTCAGATCGTCAAGGACGCCACCTCGGGAACGTGGAAGACGGTCCCGGACTTCGGCTGGCGGATCGAGCAGGTCGCCGGTGGGGCGGACGGTCAGCCGTACTGGAAGGTCAGCAACCAGCAGGGGGAGGTGTGGCGGTTCGGCTTCACCAAGGACGCGCAGTGGCAGGTGCCCTACATCGGCAACGACTCTGGGGAGCCCTGTTACACCAAGTATCAGAACAACGACATCCCGCCGACATGTACCGGGGTGTGGCGGTGGAATCTCGATCAGCAGGTCGACCGTAACGAGAATGTCGTCGACTACGGCTACTCTTCCGAGACCAACTACTTCTGCCTGCCCTCGTGCGCGCACGAGCTGTACAAGGTGCTTCCGTACAACAGCGGCGGCTTGCTCCACCAGGTCGCGTGGGGGCACAACAGCCAGGTCAGCGGCAGCGTGCCGACAGCGCGCACCACGTTCAACACGGTGGACCGGGACGTCGCCGACTGGCCCACGGACTTTCGCTGCACCCAGGCCCAAGGATGCGCGAACGACAAGATCGCGTTCTACGGCACCAAGAAGCTGACCTCGGTCCTGGCCGAGTCGCTCAACCCCTCCACCAATGGTTGGGACCAGGTCGAACGGGTGGATCTGAAGCAGTCCTGGATCTACCAGCGCACCGATTTCGGCCCGCCGCGCGATCCCGCCTTGTGGCTGGACACGGTGCGGAAGACGGGGCTGGCCGGATCGCCGGTCACGTTGCCGCCGCAAGATTTCGACGCGGTGATGCTGGCCGGGGCGATGGATTACACCAACAACTCCGACTGGCCCGACCAGCTGTCGTGGCGGATGGTGCCGCGCATATCCTCCGTCGCCAACGGAATGGGGGGCCGCGTCGAGATCGCCTACGCTCAGAACGATCCATGCGGCGGCGGCAAGGGGCGGGACGGTTCCAACTACTTCGCCGACAAGACCGGCGACTGCTTCGACAAGGACAAGGGCAGTGACCCCGAAGCCGGCTACGAATCTTGGACCCGCTACTACAAGCAACTGACGACCAAGGTCGTCGAGCGGGACATGGTGGCCGGTTCACCTGACATGGTGCACGCCTACGAATACCTCGGCGCTCCCCTGTGGCTCACTCCGCCCCAGATCGTCGAGCCCGGCAAGGCGCCCGAGAAATCCGACTGGCGTGGGTACGGTGCGGTCCGCACGGTTGAGGGATCCGGTAGCGACGCATCGGCCTACACCGTGCGCACGACTACGTTCTTCCGCGGCGGCGGGGGGCAGATCACCGACTTCGACGGCAACACTGTCACCGACGCGGCACTGCTACAGGGAAATGTGCTGCAGGAGCAGGCGTGGAAGATGACCGCGCTCTCCCCACGCGCATACACGGAGATGTCGTCGACGCGATACGAGTACACCGTCCGAACCTCCGGCAACGGACCTGGCACCAACGATCCCGCCTTCGTCCTGAAGACTCGGGAGCGTTCGCGCGAAGCGGTCACCGGCGGAGCATGGCGGTACACCGACACCAGGACCGCCTACAACTCCGACGGTCTCCCCATCAAAATCAACGATTACGGCCAGGACGGCGTCAGCACCGATAACAGCTGCGTCTCTACCACCTATGCCCGCAATACCGATGCCGGCCAGTACCTGGTCGCCTTCCCTTCGGTGGTGGAGAAGCACACCGGCGACGACTGCACCGCCGGTGCCCTCATCGGCAAGACGGTCACCCTGTACGACCAGGGGTCAGATCCGGCCACCAACAAACCCAGCGACGGCAACACCACGGAGAACCGGTCCTACACGGACGCCTCCACCTTCTCCCCGACGAAGGCGTCCTTCGACGGGTACGGCAGGCCGTTGACCACCACCGACCCGCTCGGCAAGACCACCAGGACGACGTACACTCCGGCGATCGGCTGGCCCAAGGACGGGATCATCACGACCAACCCGCTCGGCCAGGTGGTCACCGCCAAGCGGTCTCACCTGAACGGCGCCGTCGTCTCGTCCACGGACGCCAACGGGAAGGTCACCGAGTCGGACTACGACTCGCTGGGTCGCACCACCGCGCTGTGGCGGCCGGGACAACCACGCAGCGGTGGCACTCCCAGCGCGACCGTCACGTACGACATCCCTTGGGATGGCAATCTCGGCCAACCCACTGCGGCGGTCAAGACGACCACGAAGCGCTTGCTGACCGGGACCGGATCCTCCGCAGTGTGGACCAGCACCGTCAACTACGAGGACGGGCTCGGTCGCAATCGTGAGGTGCAGACCGCCTCCCCCTCTGGTGGCCGGATCGTCGCCGTTACCGCCTATGACGCCCGTGGCCTGGAACTCGCGGCTTCCGGGCCGGTCTACAACAGCGCTGTGCCGGGCAGCAGCCTGCTCAATCCGGCGTTGACCGACCTGCCGCAGTGGATCAAGACGCTGTACGACGATCAGAAGCGTCCGATGGCGGCCATCTCCTACCACCTGGGCACAGAGCTGCGCCGGACCACCACGGCCTATCCAGGCATGGACAGGACTGAGGTCACCCCGCCGACGGGAGGGAAGACCGCCACTGTCACCGACGCCTTCGATCGCAAGGTCAAGGTCGAGGAGTGGACGGGTGCCGGCAGTCACAACGACTCAAGCTACGGCTACGACCTCAACGGCAACATGACCTCGATGACGGACGCCAACGGCAACGTCCGCGCCAACACCTATGACTGGCTCGGCCACCCCGCCACCGCCTCCGATCCCGATGCCGGCAAGTCCAGTTACGGCTACGACGCGGCAGGGCGGCTGGCCTGGAGCATCGACGGCAAGGGGCAGAAGGTCTCGCACAGCTACGACGACCTCGGGAGGCCCACGTTCCTGTGGTCCGGTGACGCCGACACCGGCGTCAAACTCGCCGAGTGGACCTACGATGCCGTCGCCAAGGGGCAACTCTCCGCCTCGACCCGCTTCGTCGACGGGCAGCCCTACACCGACACCATCACCGGCTATGACGGGGACTACCGCGCCACCGCCAGAAAGGTCACCATTCCCGCCGGTGAGGGGAGCCTGGCCGGAGAGTACGCCCTCACCTCAACCTACGACGCGGCTGGAAACCTGCGCGAGCAGACTCTACCGGCCGCCGGCGGCCTGCCCGCCGAGAAGATCACCCACAGCTTCACCGGGCTAGGCCTCGTCAAGGGCTTGACCTCGGATCTGGGCGGTGGTTTCACCTACCTCAAGGACACCGCTTTCACGGCTACGGGCCAGCTCGCGACGCGTCTCCTGGGCGCCGCCGGACAGATCAAGCGCAGCCTGGAGCGTGACCCGACCACCGAATGGCTGGCACGAGTCACCACCCAGACCAAAGCCGACACCGCCAGCCCGCAAACCGTTCAGGACGACCGCTACGGCTACGACACTGCAGGGCAGGTCGCCCGAATCCTGGACGCCACTTCCGCCATCCCCGGCAGCAGCGACGGCCAGTCGGAATGCTTCACCTACGACGCTCTGCGCCATCTGAAGACGGCCTACACCACCACGGCCGGCTCCTGCGCCGGGCAGGGAGACGGCCAAGGCGCCGACCCATACCAGCAGGCCTACGGCCATGACAAGGTCGGCAACCTCACCAGCCTGACCCACAACGCCACGACCGCCACCTACTCCTATCCCGGGGCCGGTGCCGGTGCTGTCCGTCCGAACGCCGTCACCGCGATCAGCCGCCCCGATGGCACCGACAGCTACTCCTACGACGGCAACGGCCAGCTCACCTCCCGCACCGTCGCGGGCAAGCAGTCCACCTTCGACTGGAACGAACTCGGCCAGCTCGCCTCGGCCACGGTCGACGGCAAGAAGACCTCGATGATCTACGGCGCCGACGGCAACCGTCTCATCAGGCGTGATCCCGACGGCAGCAGCACCCTCTACCTGGGCAGCACCGAACTCAAGCTCTCCGCCGGACAGATCACCGCAAAGCGGTACTACACCAGCGCGGATGGTGCGCAGATCGCCCTTCGCGAGGCGAGTGGCGTGACCTGGCTGCTGTCCGGCTCGCAGAACAGCGCCCAACTCGCGATCAACGACAGCAGCGGCGCTGCGGCCCGCCAGCGCTACCTGCCGTATGGCCAGCGCCGCGGCGGCGACCAGTTGCCCTTCACCGACCGCGGATACCTCGGCAAGGTCGAAGATGGCTCCACCGGCCTGGACTACCTTGGCGCTCGCTACTACGACCCAGCCATCGCCAGATTTGTCTCCACCGACCCCGAGCTCGACCCGCGAGCACCTGAATGGGCCAATCCGTACTCTTACGCGGGAAACAACCCCATCGGAATGTCAGACCCGAGCGGTCTGCGAACCAACCCCTGTGGCGAGACACTGGCCACGCCGTGCGACGACAAACCCGCGGGATACGAGTACTCCAACGAACTCCTCCTCAAGCTGGACCCGGTTCGGAAAGAAAGCCCAGTTGAGTACTTCTCGGTACATCCGCACTGGTCGCCGACAGACTACGGACGCCCGTACGGCGTCGGCAAGCCGAAGGCGCGGGACTGGTGGGTCAAGCAGCAGCTGAAGGCGCTCGCCGTCGGCGCGGTCTTCAAGGAGTGGCCCATCGCGGCCTACCTGCTCAGCCACTGGTTGGACAACACGGGCCAGGCCGTACGGGTCAGCGTGGAGGCGTTGATCAAACTCAGCGCCACACTCGCGAAGAACATCGAGAAATTCCTACAGAAACATGAAGGGGATATCGTCTTCGATTCCGGCTGGCGTAGCACGCGATTCAACGAGAAAGAGAACCTGGATCTGTACTATGCCTTCAACGGGTATCAGTACCGGATCCACGGATACTCGTTCACGAAGAACGGGAAAACTTACCAGTCGTACACCGTGGAGTTCTACAAGCGATACAACTTCGGAAACAGCCGTGAGAATCGCGGCCCAGGCCCCGTGTTCAAGACCCCCCAGCCTGCGATCTCGAATCTGCACACAGTCGGGCTGGCCCGGGACTTCGATGTCTACGGGTCGATGCGGTCGACCCGGGCCACCCCGAACGTAAAGCCGAAGGATATCGACTGGCCCGGACCAGGATAGTGTCATGGTATGGTGAGGCCCCTGCGTAAGGAGCGGCGCGTGGATATGGTCGTGAATAGATTCGGAGTGCTTTTCTTGCTCACGGTTCTCGTCGGCGCTCTGGGCGCATGCTCGTCGGGCCCTCCGCTGACCGACCGCAATCCGGATCCACGCGCACTCCCCGGCACAGCGCCCACTCTCAAATTCGACAACGTACTGGGCGACCATCAGATATCGCTCCCGCAGACCGCTGCCGGCATAAAGTTCAAATCCCGGATGGACAACGATCCTTACTGGCTGGAGCTGGCCTTCTCGGTGGACTGCGCTCAGGGACCCGCCTTCTTCAAGAAGGAGGGGCTCGAACGGCAGGACGACGACGGGGACCTCTATGACGAGACCAGGGTCGAGGAGGCGGCACGTTCCTTCGGGATAGAGCCGAGCCAATATTCGGTCCGCGGAACGTACGCCAAGGCCCCCGACGAATTCCGCAACAGCAAAATGGGAGTGCTGCTGGCCGGCGCGGGCAAATGCCAAGTGATCATCCTGTCCGATCGCTACAACTAGCGGACGGCCCCGGGAAAGGAGCTTCTCCTTTCCCGGGGCCGTCCGAACGCTTGGCTCGCCGAAGTTTTTCCGCCCCAGCTTCGCGAAGCTGGGGCACTGAACCTTTCCAACTTGGGTGGCCTGTGCGACGCCGTGATTCTGAAAGACGGCGATGCCTTGCAGAGATGGCCAGCCTCACCGGGGCTGGAGCGTAGCTTGCGAAGGATCTTCCAGCTCTTCAGGGTGCGCACCGCACCTGTGGCTCCCTGATACACCTTGTCGGCCAATGGACCGGATTTGGACCCGCGCGGCACTTGGTTGTGGCCGACGAGGAGTCGCCTGTGAACATCTCGACGAGTTCACGGATGCGGAAACAGCGCGCTGATCTTCACCGGAGCACGCGGCGGCATCCTCCGGCGCGGCAACTTCCGCCGCGCGGCCAAGTGGAACGCCAACACCAGGAAGATCGGCTTCCCGGCCTGCAGTTCCATGATCTCCGGCACACCGGAAACACGATCGCCGCCGGGCTCTGGCTCGAGCCTCAAAGATCTCATGCAGCGCGTGGGACACGACATCGTCCGAACCGCGCTGATCTACCAGCACAGCGCGGCGGAGACAGACTGCAACATCGCCGACGCCATGAACACCAAGATCGAGGGGAGCCCCGCACCGGCTGATGGCACGTGAATGGCATGCAGCCCCGTTTCCGCGATGGGAAACGGGGCTGTTCTACGAGGTGGGCGGTACTGGGTTCGAACCAGTGACCCCTCGCTTGTAAGGCGAGTGCTCTACCGCTGAGCTAACCGCCCCCTGATCGGCACTAACCTTACGACACCAGAGGGGCCGATCGCACATTCACCGTCCAGCCGGGGCCCAGTTCGGGGCGGCCGGCGGCGCGCCAGCCCAGCAGGGCGGCGCCCAGCATGCCGGCGTCGACGCCCAGCGCGGCCGGGACGAGCGGAGGCGCGTCCCGGAAGGCCAGGCGCTTGACCAGGCGGGTACGCACGGGGTCGAAGAGCGCGGGACCGGCCTCGGCCAGGCCGCCGCCGAGGACGATCACCGAGGGGTCCAGCAGCAGCGTGTACGTCGCCAGAGCGAGCGACAGAGCCTCCACGGCCTCGTCCCACACCTCGATGGCGATGGGGTCGTCCGAGGCGACCACCTGTTCGGCGCGTACGTCCTCCACGCCCGCGCGCTGACTGTAGCGGCGGCCGACCGAGGCCGCCGAGGCGTACGTCTCCAGGCAGCCGAACTGGCCGCACGCGCACTGTTCGCCGTCGGGGAAGACGGGGGTGTGGCCGATCTCGCCGGCCCAGCCGGAGGAGCCGCCGTACGGGTCGCCGTTGATGATCGAGGCTCCGGCGATACCGGTGCCGATGGGGAGGAAGAGGAAGTCGGAGACGCCCCTTCCGGCGCCCAGGATGCTCTCGGCCAGCCCGCCCGTGCGGACGTCGTGGCCCAGCATGACGGGGATGTCCAGGGTGGTGAAGTTCGAGGCGGGGACGTCACGCCAGCCCAGGTTCGCCGCATAGAGAGCCGCGTTCGCGGACACCAGCCCGGGGACGGCCAGACCGACGCCTGCGGGTTCGCCGTCGCCGGAGGAGGCCAGGTGGCCGATGAAGTCTGAAATGGCGGACACGACCGCCTCAGGGCCCTCCGCGCGAGGAGTGTGGCGCCGCTCGCTCAGCAACACCTCACCGGACTCGCTGACCAGGCCGCCCTTCATGGACGTGCCACCGACGTCGAGCGCGACGACGAACGAACTCATAGCGGACACGAAAGGAGACGATAGCGCAGGTCAGCAAATGTCTGAAAAGGCGCTTGAGAATCTCTCAGCTGGAAGGGTGGCACGGCGCCACGGTCCAGGACGGCCACACCAGGGCCCTGAACTGGCGATCAACCACCCGACGCCAGAGCCTTGGGCTCAAGATCACCCGGGCGGTCAGGCCCTGCCCAGCACTCGGTTCAGCGCCGCCTCGACCTCCGCCGACAACCCCGGCGGAGCACCCGACCCCACGTACGCCCCCTGTTCCTCGAACCCCTTCGGCGCCCGGGCCTGCCGGACGGCGCCGCAGCCGCGGCACTCGATCTCCCCCAGCCGGCAGATGAGCGCGGTAGACCCGCAGGTGGCGCAGGAGTCGAGGTCGAGGTCGTGCAGCCGTTGACAGTCCGGGCAGATCAGCACCTGGGACTCGTTGCGCACCCCGCGCTGCCACGGGCTGGCGCCACGGACCGGGTCGGTCTGCCGGGCCCCGCATCGGTAGCAGGGCATCGTTCCCTCCGAGGTCAAGAAATGTCGGCGAGTGCCTTGACGTAGTCGGCGACGTCACGTGCCGAGGAGATCGGACTGATCACCGACCACCGGATCACGCCCTCGCCGTCGATGACGAAGGTCCCCCGACGTGCGAGCCCCTTCGCCTCATCGAACACACCGTACGCCTGGGCGACCTGTCCATGTGGCCAGAAATCGGAGAGTAGGGCGAATCCGTAACCTTCCCGATCGGACCAGGCACGCAAGGCGAACACGGAGTCGACCGACACGGCGAGCACCCGCGCGTCGAGAGGCTGGTCACGCAGCGCGGTGAGCTCGCCCTCGCAGATCCCGCTGAAGGCAAGCGGATAGAAGACCAGCACGACCTTCTCGCCCCGGAACATGGACAGTCTCACCGGGGCGCCGTGCTGATCCTGCAGCTCGAAATCCGGAGCCAGTGCGCCGACCTCGGCAGGATGTGCGTTCACAGCCACCATCCTGCCGTATCGGCCGGCCTCGGAGTTTCCTAACGTCGGCCCTTCGGGGCGACGAGCCTGGTCCCGGACCAGTCCGGTGCGGCTGAGATGCTGCTGGTCTGCGAGAGACCCGCGGTAGCGGCATCCTCCCCGATGTCGCTCGGCTCCACGTGGCCATCGCGCCCGGCCTTGGGAGTCAGCAGCCAGATCTGGCCGGCTTCGGCGAGTGCTCGCATGGCGTCGCTGAGGGCGTCGAAGAGGTCCCCGTCGCCGTCGCGCCACCACAGCAGCACCACGTCGACAACGTCGTCACTCTCCTCGTCCAGCAGCTCGTTGCCGGTCAGGTCCTCGATGGAGTCGCGAAGCTCGTCGTCGACGTCCTCGTCCCAACCGATCTCCTGCACCACCTGACCCGGCTTGAGGCCGAGTCGTTCGGCCAGGCCGCGCTCGCCCTGCGCCTGACCCGCGGTCGCGCTCACGTTTATCCCTCCTGCTTGAGTGGCCCCGCTCTATGCGGTTTATCGCTTCGGCACAGTCCACACGCTGTGACCCTCAGTCGTCAACGGTCGCCACGGGTACGGCCGTAGTCGGCCAGAATCAATCTGACAAAAACGACAGGCGAACCTGGCGTTGCGTGTTGTCGACATTGAGGTCGACCAGCGCGACGGACTGCCATGTGCCCAACGCCATTCTCCCGCCCAGCACGGGGATCGTGGCGTACGGCGGGATCAACGCGGGCATGACGTGTGACCTGCCGTGACCGCGCGAACCGTGGGCATGACGCCAGCGGTCGTCGGCCGGGAGCAGGTCTCGCAGCGCGGCGAGCAGGTCGTCGTCGCTGCCGGAGCCGAGCTCCAGCAGCGCCACGCCCGCGGTCGCGTGCGGCACGAAAACGTGCAACAGGCCGTCATTTCCCTGCGCGCGCACGAATTCAGCGCATTCAGCGGTGATGTCGTGCACGGTCTCACGTGAACCCGTGGCCACGGAGATGATTTCTGATCTCACAGGGAAATCCTACTGAGGCACAACGACCGCATCAGGGCCGGGAAAGACCAGCCCGGTGTGGCCGTCGTCGAACCGCACCATGTACGGAGGCCCGCCATCCGTGCCGTGGACCTCGGTGATGACGCCGCTCCGATCCCCTTCGCCGACGGTGTTGCCGTGCATCAGGAGGCGGTCTCCTGCCGTCGCATTCATACCTTCCACATTGGTACGACGGATGGCCCAGGAAAAGAGCGGATCCCAAGGATGGCGTTTTTTTGCCCGGTATTCATGGGGGCCGAAAATGATGACCGAAACGTTACGCGGCACGGGCGCGGCGTTTCGGCCGTCACGGCCGGACCGTGGTCGTCGGATCACCTGACCATCAGGGCGTTGTCGCTGGTCAGAGCCTGGACGGCGGGGTCGCGTCCGGCTCTGTCGCCTGATGGTTCCGATATGGCCTCATTTCGGCAGCGGCCCGGCCGAGAGCCGTATGTGCGGGCCGGAACGAGATCGCATCCGGCATGGCCAGATGGGCCGCGAGCAGAGACAGCGGCTGGATGCGCGGTGGAGGGCCGACTCGACAAGAGACACAAGGAGAGCAGACGCCCAGGAGCCGGACATAGCTTCCTGTGGGCAGGAAGCCGCCCGGCTCCGCGACGGGCCCCACGGCTCCCTGCGCTCCCCGGGGGGCCACCGTGCGGACACTTCGGGCGGCGGGCGCGGGTGTGCGACCCGTCTGAGGGGCGGCCCGTCTCGGGTGCGGCCGGTCTCAGGCAGCCGGTCTCAGGCAGCCCGTCTCAGGGGCGGCCCGTATCGGATGCGCCCTGTCGCAGGCGTACAGCTCCAGGAGAACTCGGAGGGCTTCCCCCGAGCCCTCCCCTGGAACCGGCCGCATTCCGTGAAGGCCCGTGCGGCGGTTCCGGAGCGCGTACAGAAGCAAGGAGAAGAGGTGTGCGTGTGCCGCCCTCCCGGCGGACGCCGCCCCGCCGGGCTCCACCGGAAAGTGGGTGGCTAGACTCGCGCGGCGCGGCGCGGCCGCCCCCGCCGGGTGAGGACCGCCCCGTTCGGGGGAGGGGTGAGGGCGGAGGCCGACCCACCGGGCCAGCCCCCTAGGATTGGGGGGAAATTTCGTCCGTTTTCTAGTCTTGTTAAATTGCTCCACCGATGTAACCTTTGGTGGCGATTCGTCCTACCATCGGTGGTCTAGGCCACCAACATGGCCCTGCCAGCAGGGACGCTCTGGTTACCCGTCAGTAGAGATGCGTTTTCTACGACTAGCGACCAGGATGGAAAGCGACCCAGACCAGACTTCAGTCATTCTCGGAAGGCGAGACCCAGTGGCTTCCGGACGCCAGCGATTCTCGATCATCAGCGACGGCCTACCCAGCCAGCTGCCTGATGTCGACCCCAGTGAGACCAACGAGTGGCTCGAGTCTCTCGACAATGTCGTCAAGACCGAAGGCCGCACCAGAGCCCGCTACCTCATGCTCCGCATGCTGGAACGGGCCCGCGAGCACCAGGTCGGCGTGCCGGGCCTGCGCAGCACCGACTACATCAACACGATCCCGCCGGAGCGCGAGCCCTGGTTCCCGGGCGACGAGCACGTCGAGCGGCGCATCCGCGCCTACATCCGGTGGAACGCCGCGGTCATGGTGTCGCGGGCCAACGCCCGTACGAACGTGGGCGGTCACATCGCCACCTACGCCTCGGCGGCCTCGCTCTACGAGGTGGGCTTCAACCACTTCTTCCGCGGCAAGGACCACGGCGAGTCGGGCGACCAGGTGTTCTTCCAGGGCCACGCCGCGCCGGGCATCTACGCCCGCGCCTTCCTGGAGGGCCGCCTCAACGAGGCCCAGCTCGACGCGTTCCGGCAGGAGCTGTCGCACGGCTTCCACGGCCTGCCCTCCTACCCGCACCCGCGGCTCATGCCCGACTTCTGGGAGTTCCCGACGGTCTCCATGGGCCTCGGCCCGATCGGCGCGATCTACCAGGCGCGGTTCAACCGCTACCTGCTCAACCGCCAGCTCAAGGACACCTCGCGCAGCCACGTGTGGGCCTTCCTCGGCGACGGCGAGATGGACGAGCCCGAGTCGCTCGGCGCGATCGGCCTGGCCGCCCGCGAGGAGCTGGACAACCTCACGTTCGTCATCAACTGCAACCTGCAGCGGCTCGACGGCCCGGTACGCGGCAACGGCAAGATCATCCAGGAGCTGGAGTCGTACTTCCGCGGCGCCGGCTGGAACGTGATCAAGGTCGTGTGGGGCCGCGACTGGGACCCGCTGCTCGCGGCCGACGTCGACGGCGTGCTGGTCAACCAGATGAACACCACGCCCGACGGCCAGTTCCAGACCTACTCGGTCGAGACCGGCGGCTACATCCGCGACCACTTCTTCGGCGGCGACCCGCGCCTGCGCAAGATGGCCGAGCACCTGTCCGACGACGACATCCGCAAGCTGTCGCGCGGCGGCCACGACTACCGCAAGGTCTACGCGGCCTTCAAGGCGGCCCGTGAGCACGTCGGCCAGCCGACGGTGATCCTCGCCCAGACCATCAAGGGCTGGACGCTGGGCAAGGACTTCGAGGCGCGCAACGCCACCCACCAGATGAAGAAGCTCACCAAGGCCGAGCTGAAGGAGTTCCGCGACCGGCTCTACCTGCCGATCCCGGACTCGGCCCTGGAGGGCGAGCTGCCCCCGTACTTCCACCCGGGCGAGAACGACCCCGAGATCCAGTACATGAAGGAGCGCCGCGCGGCGCTCGGCGGTGTGCTGCCCAAGCGGGTCATGCGCGCCAAGCCGGTCAAGCTGCCCGGCGACGACGTCTACAGCCAGTTCCGCAAGGGCTCGGGCAAGCAGCAGGTCGCCACCACCATGGCGTTCGTGCGCCTGCTGAAGGACCTCATGCGCGACAAGGAGATCGGCCACCGGTTCGTGCCGATCATCCCCGACGAGGCCCGCACGTTCGGTCTCGACGCCATGTTCCCGACGGCCAAGATCTACTCGCCCCACGGGCAGACGTACGAGGCGGTCGACAGGGAGCTGCTGCTGTCGTACAAGGAGGCCGTGCAGGGGCAGATCCTGCACGAGGGCATCAGCGAGTCGGGCTCGATGGCCTCGACCATCGCGGCCGGCACCTCCTACGCCACGCACGGCGAGCACATGATCCCGGTCTACATCTTCTACTCGATGTTCGGGTGGCAGCGCACCGGCGACCAGATGTGGCAGATGGGCGACCAGATGGGCCGCGGCTTCCTGCTCGGCGCCACCGCCGGCCGCACCACGCTCAACGGCGAGGGCCTGCAGCACGAAGACGGCCACACGCCGCTCATCGCCTCGACGAACCCGGCCGCGGTCTCCTACGACCCGTCCTGGGCCTTCGAGGTCGCCCACATCGTCAAGGACGGCCTGCGCCGCATGTACGGCGAGCAGCCCGAAGACGTCTTCTACTACCTGACCGTCTACAACGAGCCCTACCTGCAGCCCGCGCAGCCGGCCAACCTCGACGTCGAGGGCCTGCTCAAGGGCCTGTACAAGTTCGCCGAGGGTCCGCAGACGCAGGGCCCGAAGGCCAACATCCTGTCCTCCGGCGTGGCGGGTCCGTGGGCCATGGAAGCCCAGCGCCTGCTGGCCGAGGAGTGGGGCGTGTCCGCCGACGTGTGGTCGGCGACGTCGTGGTCCGAGCTGCGGCGCGACGCGCTGGCGTGCGAGGAGCACAACCTGCTCAACCCCGACGCCGAGCAGCGCGTCCCGTACGTGACGCAGGCGCTCTCGCAGGCCAGCGGCCCGTTCGTGGGCGTCAGCGACTACATGAAGGCGGTCCAGGACCAGATCGCGCAGTGGGTGCCGGGTGACTGGTCCTCGCTGGGCACCGACGGGTTCGGCCTGTCCGACACCCGCTCGGCGCTGCGTCGCCACTTCCACGTGGACGCCGCCTCGATCACGCTGGCCGTGCTCACCCGGCTGGTCAAGCGGGGCGAGCTCGACGGCGAGGTGCTGCGCGAGGCCATCGCCCGCTACCACCTGAAGAACGGCGTCACCGAAGCCGGCGGCGCGGAGAGCAACGACACCCAGTCGATGGGCGTCTGAGTCATCCGGAAGGGGCGCTCCCGCGAACTGTTTCTCGCGGGAGCGCCGTCATGTCCGGGGCCTCCGCTCCGTTCGACGGATGAGGCGGCACGTCCAGGAGGGGTACGTGCCGCCTCACCCAGGGCCGCCTCACCCAGGTTCGACGCGAGGTCCCGTATCGTGGGCACTACTTCCCCCGAAGACACGAAGGGGAATGTACGTATGCGACGCGTCCTAGCCGCCGCCCTGCTCGTGACGGCCGCGGGCTGCGCGAGTGCACCCGCGGAGCCCGCCACCGACGGGCCCGCCGCCGACACCGACCAGATCGCGTGGGGGCCGTGCACCGACATCAAGCGCCCGGACGGCGAGCCACCGGCCCAGCAGGACGCCTCGGTGCGCTGCGGGAAGCTGGCGGTGCCCCTCGACTACTCCCGGCCCGACGGCGACAAGCTGGAGCTGGCGCTCATCAAGCTGGCGGCCACCGATCCGAAGAAGCGGCTCGGCTCGATGGTGTTCAACTTCGGCGGGCCCGGCGCCTCCGGCGTGGACACCCTCGACCAGGCCGCCAAGGCGCTCACCTCGCTGCGCGCCCACTACGACCTGGTCAGCTTCGACCCGCGCGGCGTCGAGCGCAGCGCGGGCGTACGCTGCGGCGACAGCGCGCAGATGGACCGGTTCGTCTCCCTGGACACGCTGCCCACCAACGCGCAGACCCACCAGGAGAGCCTGGACGCCAACAAGGAGTTCGCCCAGCTCTGCCAGCAGCACTCCGGCAAGGTCCTCCCCTACGTCGGCACCGTGAACGCCGCCCGTGACATGGACCGCATCCGCGCCGCCGTCGGCGACCCCAAGCTCAACTACGTCGGCATGTCGTACGGCACCCAGCTCGGCGCCGTCTACGCCACCCAGTTCCCGAAGAACGTGGGCCGCATGCTGCTCGACGCGCCGCTCGACCCGACGGTCACCTTCGAGCAGCGCACGCTGACCCAGACCCGCGGCTTCCAGCAGGCGTACGAGAGCTTCCTGCGCAGCTGTGTCAAGGGCGGCTGCGAGGTCGGCAAGGACGTGACCACCGCGAACGCCAACGTCGAGAACCTGATGAACCGGCTCACCACCAAGCCGCTGCAGGTGGACGGCCGGAAGCTGACCCAGGGCCTGGCCTCCACCGGCGTGGCCGCCGCCCTGTACTCCGAGCTGACCTGGCCGTTCCTGGAGAAGGCGCTCGGCGAGGCGCTGAAGGGCCACGGCGAGGCGCTGATGTACCTGGCCGACTCCTACACCGGACGCTCGGAGGACGGCACCTACTCCACGCAGATGACCAGCTTCCCGGCCATCACCTGCGTGGACACCGCCGAGCGGCCCAGCGAGGCCGAGCTGCGGCGCACCGAGGCGGCGGCGCTGCGGATCTCGCCGCTGTTCGGCAGCGAGGGCTCGGGCGGGTTGTGCCGGGTGTGGCCGGCCAAGGGCAGCAACCAGGCGCGGCACGTCAACGCCACCGGGTCGGCGCCGATCCTGGTCGTGGGCGGCAAGGGCGACCCCGCCACGCCGTACCAGTGGGCGCCGCGGCTGACGGCCCAGCTCAGGACCGCGCGGCTGGTGACGTACGAGGGCGAGGGGCACGGGGCGTACCTGTCGGGCAGCAAGTGCGTGCAGGGGCTGGTGGACGCGTACCTGGTGGAGGGCAAGCTGCCCGCCAAGGGCGCGACCTGCCCGGCGGCCTAGTGTGTGACGGGTGACCGACAACGACACCTTCGTCGCCCGGATCGAGGGCGAGGCCGCGCGGCTGGCGGCGCTGACGACCGACCTGTCCGTCCCGGTGCCGACGTGCCCGGGATGGACGTTCGGCGACCTCGTCACGCACGTCGGCCGGACCCATCGCTGGGCCACCTACGTGCTGCGCAACCAGGTCCAGGAGCGCGTCTGGTCGCGGCAGGTGCCCAGCGGCCTGGCCGAGGGCGCGAACGGCGACGCCGCCTGGCTCATGGAGGGCGCCGCCGACCTCCTGGACGTGCTGCGCACCACCGACCCGGACCTCGCGGTGTGGACGTGGGGCCCGGACCTGCGGGCCCGATGGTGGGCGCCCAGGATGCTCTTCGAGCTGGTGATCCACCGGGTCGACGCCGAGCTCGCACTCGGCCTCGACCCGGAGATCCCGGCGGCGACCGCCGTGGACGGCATCGAGGAGTTCCTGCACAACCTGCCGTACGCGTCCTGGGTGACCAGGTCGCTGGCCGGGCTCGGCGCGGAAGGGGCCACGATCCACCTCCACGCGAGCGATCTCGACGGCGAGTGGACCATCACGCAGGGCGCCGACGGGGCGGTCAGCTGCCAACGCGGCCACACCAAGGGCGACGTCGCCGTGCGCGGCCCGGCGAGCGAACTGCTCCTGCTGCTCTACGGTCGGCGGCCCCCGCGCTCGCCGGCCGTCTTCGGCGACCACGACCTGCTGACCCGCTGGCTGGCGGCCGCCGCCTTCTGATGCGAACCCCCTGCCGGGGAAGGGGCCCTGGACGCGCCGCCGCTCGGCGATCGGCGGCGTGTCCAGGGCGGGTGAACCGCTCCCAGGCGGGACGGCCCCCGTCGCGCGGCCCCGGTTCGGCGGGGAAGGTGCTTCCCCGGGGGCGCGATCGCGGCAACGTCCCGCGAGCTCCGGCGGCGTCGGCCGCCGGAGGGCTCACCTGCGGTGGAAGACTCCGAACAGGCTCCCCGAGACGTCACGCAGATAGGCGAAGTCGGTGCCGGCGCCGTCGTCGATCACCTTCATCTCGACCTTGCCGCCGAGCGACTCACTCTTGGCGCACGCGGCCTCGACGTCGGCGACCTGCACGTGGAACACCGCGTGGGCGGGGAAGTCGCCCTTGGTGTTGAACAGCCCGCCGCCGGGCCGCTCGCCGCCCGGGTAGCCGATCATGCGGTAGTCGACCGGGCCGTCGTCGTCGCGGCTGAACGACCAGCCGAACAGCTCGCCGTAGAAACGTTCGGCGCCTTCGGGGTCGTCGGTGGCGATCTCGAACCAGGTCACCGTGTTGTCCATCATCGTCTCCTCGTCTTTCGAACAAGACAACGATGTATCGCTATGGCGACAACCCTATGTCGGTGTTTTCGCATGATTAATCGAGCATGGTTCCGCGGACGACCATCTCCGGCACGTCGGGGGCGAACCCTTCGAGCGGCCGCTCCGGGCAGCGCTCGACGGTGACGACGGCCGCGGCGATGCGGTCGAGCCGGAAGACCCGGACGTCCTCCCGCAGCCGGCACCACGCCACGAGGTACCAGAAACCGCCGCGCCCGCCCAGGAACACCCCCGGCTCGACGTCGCGCGAGGTGAGCGCGCCCTTGGCGTCGGCGTAGTCGAGCCTGAGCACGCGCCGCCGCAGCAGCGCCTCCTCGATGGCCCTGGAGATGCCCTCGGCGCCGAGCGGCCGGCTCGGGGAGCCGGGCTCGGGCGGCTCGCTGACGAGCTGCACCCGCCGCGCCAGCTCCCTGGCCAGGTCGCCCTCGGGCCCCGGCATGGCCGAGACCACCTTGCGTAACGCGCTGCGGGCCTGGCGGCCGAACGGCTGGTCGCCGGCCTGGCTGAGCGCCACCGCGATGGCCACCGCCTCGGCCGGGGTGAAGTTGAGCGGAGGCAGCGACATCTTCTTGTCGAGGGCGTAGCCGCCCCTGCGACCGGGCTCGGCGTAGATCGGCACCCCGGACCCCTGCAACGCGGTGATGTCGCGCTCGATGGTGCGCACGCTGACCTCGAACCGCTCGGCGAGCTCGCGGGCGGAGCGGCAGCGTGGCGCGATGGCGCGCAGGTCCTCGACGAGCGCATAGAGCCGGTCGGTACGGTTCACAGCCGGAACGCTACGCGCCGCCACCGACAATCACCGGCCCCGCGCGGCCCCCGCGACAACGACCTGGCTCCGCCGCCACCCAGGGCTCACCCCGCCGTCCACTCCAGCAGCCGGTCCAGGGGCCAGGTGTTGACGATCCGCGCGGCCTCGATCCCGCAGCGGGCCGCCCGCTCGCAGCCGAAGCGCAGCCAGTCGAGCTGCCCGGGCGCGTGCGCGTCGGAGTCGATCGAGAACACGCACCCCGTCTCGTACGCCAGCCGCATGAGCCGCTTGGGCGGGTCGAGCCGGTCGGGCCTGGAGTTGATCTCCACGGCCACCCCGAACCGCCGGCACGCCTCGAAGACCAGCTCGGCGTCGAACTCCGACTCCGGCCTCTTGACCCCGCGCTCGCCGCCCGCCCGCACGACCCGCCCCGTGCAGTGGCCGAGAACGTCGACCAGGGGGTTCGCGACGGCGGTGACCATGCGGCGGGTCATCTCCTCGCGGTCCATACGCAGCTTGGAGTGGACGCTGGCCACCACCACGTCGAGCCGGGCGAGCAGGGCCGGGTCCTGGTCGAGCGAGCCGTCGAGGTGGACGTCGACCTCGATGCCGGTCAGGATCCGGAAGGGCGCCAGCCGTTCGTTGAGCCCGGCCACCACGTCGAGCTGCCGCTCCAGCCGCTCGGCCGACAATCCCTTGGCCACGGTCAGGCGCGGCGAGTGGTCGGTCAGCGCCCAGTACTCGTGCCCGAGCCCTCTGGCGGCCTCGGCCATCTCCTCGATCGGCGAGCCGCCGTCGGACCAGTCGGAGTGGCTGTGCAGGTCGCCCTTCAGCGCCTCGCGCAGGGCCGCGGTCTCGGCGTCGAGCTCGACGCCCTCGGTGGCCCGCAACCTACGCAAATACGTCGGAACCTGACCGTCGAGCGCTTCGTTGATCACGAGGGCGGTGACCTTGCCGATGCCGGGGAGGTCGCCCAGCCCGCCGGCTCCGGCCAGCCGCGCGAGCTCGCCTTCCGGCAGGTCGTCCACGACCGCGGCCGCGCGGCGGAACGCGCGGACCCGATAGGTGGGCTCACCTGCGCGTTCGAGCAGAAAGGCGATCTCGCGCAGGGCCTGGACCGGTTCCATGAGTCATTCATACCCGAGCCGACGACCACCGGCATTGAACGGGGGCGAAGCGCACCGATAGGCTGATTCGCCCAGGAAAGCAGGAGCTAGATGGCACACCCGCCGCGCAAGCCGGCCCCCCCACCCCCGCGCAAATCGTCCAAGGCCGTACCACTGACCATTCTCGGGGTCCTGTCGGTGATGCTGGTGGGCTACTGCGCCGCGACCCAGGACGACGACGACGTCACCGCCGACTGCGTGGTGCAGCTGGAGGACGGCACGTACGAGGTCGTCGACGACGACTACTGCGACGACGACGGCGGCAGCGGCGGCGGGTCCCACTACTACGCCGGTTCGCGCGGCGCCTACATGTGGTACTACGGCGGCCACCGGGTCGGCAACCGCATGCAGGGCGGCACCACGTACCGGCCGTCCGACGTGAACATCTCCAGCCGCAACGGCAAGTCGATCCAGCGCGGCGGCTTCGGCAACAGCTGGGGCGGCGGGAGCTGACGTGCGCCGCGAGCATGGCATCGCCCGGCCCGGCTGGGAGAGGACGATCGAGAGTCAGGGCCTGGCCTACCACCGGGCGGCCCACCCCGAGGGCCTGAGTAGGCCCTACTGGGACGAGTCGGTGCACTACGTGCTGTCCCTGGAGGAGGTGGAGTCGCTGGAGGAGCAGGTCGAGGAGCTGCACGGCATGTGCCTGCGGGCCGTCGAGCACGTCGTCTCCACCGGCCGCTACGCCGACTTCGCCGTCCCCGAATGGGCCAGGGACGCCGTGGCCCGCTCCTGGGAGCGCCGCGACCCCCACCTCTACGGCCGCTTCGACCTGCGCTACGACGGCACCTGCCCGGCCCGGCTGCTGGAGTACAACGCCGACACGCCGACGTCGCTGGTGGAGTCGTCGGTGATCCAGTGGTTCTGGCTGCAGGACGCCCACCCCGGCGACGACCAGTGGAACTCCCTGCACGAGCGGCTCATCGAGCGCTGGCGCGAGCTGCCGCTGCCGCCCGGCCCCACGCACTTCGCCTTCACCAACGCCGACGAGACGGGCGAGGAGGCCATGACGGTCGCCTACCTGCAGGAGACCGCCGAGCAGGCGGGCCGGCGGACGGTCGCCGTCGCCATGGAGGACATCGGCTGGGACGAGCTCAACCGCCGTTTCGTCGACGCCGGGGACGAGATGATCCGCTCGGCGTTCAAGCTCTACCCCTGGGAGTGGATGCTCGCCGACGACTTCGGCCGGCACGCGGTGCGCCACTCCACCTGGATCGAGCCGCTGTGGAAGGCGCTGCTGTCGAACAAGGCACTGCTCGCCGTGTTGTGGGAGCTCTACCCCGGCCATCCCAACCTGCTGCCCGCCTACCTCGACGGGCCGCGCGAGCTGACCTCCTACATCGCCAAGCCGCTGCTGGGCAGGGAGGGCGCCTCGATGCGCATCGTCACCCCCGAGGGCACCCAGGAGACCCCGGGCCGTTACGGCCGGGAAGGCTACGTCTTCCAGGGGTTCGAGGCCCTGCCCGCCTTCGAGGGCCAGCGGCCGGTGCTCGGGGCCTGGATGGTCGCCGACGAGGCCGCCGGGCTCGGCATCAGGGAGACCACCGGCCTGATCACCGACGACACCTCCTCCTTCGTCCCTCATCGCATCGCGATCTGAAGCACCCCCGTGATTGGAAATGACGTGACCCTTCTCGAAGTCCTGGCCCGCGGCGCCGGCGCGATCGCCGCGTACGCCGCCGTCGGCGTGATCCTCCTGATCGTCGGCTTCTACGTGATCGACTGGGCCACGCCCGGCAAGCTGAGCGAGATCATCCGCACCGAGCGCAACGCCAACGCCACGCTGCTCACCACGTCCGCGCTGGCGGCGATCGGGCTCATCGTGGCCGCGTCCATCTGGTCCTCCGGCGGCCGGCTGGCCGAGGGGCTCGCGGGCACGGCCGTGTTCGGGCTGGTCGGCATCGTGGTGCAGACGGTGGCGATGCTGGTGTTCGACAAGGTCGTCGGGATCTCCGTACGCGAGCTGGTGAAGGAGCCGGAGCTGCAGCCCGGCGCGCGCCTGCTGGCGGTCACCCACGTGGCGATCGGCCTGATCACGGCGGTTGCGGTCATCTGAAACACCACCGTTCCGGTCATCGGAACCGACCTGGCACTCTAGGAGGCGTGACAGACCGGACCCGGGAGGACACCACGCGAAGGCTCGAGCGCGCCATGGGCGCGCTCGGCACGGCGGCGATGGCCCGCATGGACGACCAGCTCCCCTGGTTCCGCGCGCTCAGCGCCGAGGACCGCTCGTGGGTGGGCCTGGTGGCCCAGGCCGGCATCGCCGCGTTCGTGGAGTGGTTCCAGCACGCCGGCGAGAACCGGCCGACGCCCAGCATCGAGTTCTTCGGCACGGCCCCGCGCGAGCTCAAGCGCTCGATCTCGCTCCAGCAGACGGTCGACATCGTCAGGGTCGTGGTCGAGGTGGTCGAGGCCCAGACCGACGAGCTGGCCGCGCCGGGCGGCGAGGACCAGCTCCAGCAGGCCATGCTCCGCTACACCCGCGACGTGGCCTTCGCCGCCGCGCACGTCTACGCCCGCGAGGCCGAGGCCCGCGGCTCCTGGGACGCCAGGCTGGAGGCGCTGATCGTCGACGCGCTGGTGCGCGGCGAGGTCGACGACGGCCTCCACTCCTGGGCCGCCGCGCTCGGCTGGACCTCCTCCCCCGTCGTCGTGATCGCCGGGCACGCCCCCGACGACGACCCGCGCGCGGTCATCGACGGCCTGCGCGACAAGGGCCGCCGCATCGGCATGGACCTGCTGGCCGGCGTGCAGGCCGACCGGCTGATCGTGATCGTGGGCGGCGCCGACAGCGTCCACGACGCGGCCCGGCAGGTCGTGGCGCGCTTCGGCGTGGGCCCGATCGTCATCGGTCCCGAGGTCCCCGACCTGCACGCCGCCGCGCGGTCGGCGCGGGCCGCGCTGGCCGGGCTGAAGGCGTCCGCGGGCTGGCCGGACGCCCCCAGGCCGGTGCACGCCGAGGACCTGCTGGCCGAACGCGCCCTCGACGGCGACGCCGACGCCAGGGAGCAGCTCATCGAGAACGTCTACCTGCCGTTGGCCGGCACACCCCTGCTCGATACGCTGGCCACCTACCTCGAACAGGGCACCTCCCTGGAGGCGACGGCCCGGCTGCTGTTCGTGCACCCGAACACGGTCCGCTACCGTCTGAAGAAGATCACCGAACTCACGGGCTACCAGCCCACCGAGGGCAGGTCGGCCTTCACGCTGCAGGTCGGTCTCATCCTGGGCCGGCTTTCCGAAGGCGCCGCGGCATGGCGGGCCCTAACGTAACATTCCCGAAATCTTCACTGTAGGGTTCCTACAAAACACCCGGGACAAAGTTCGTACGGATCTCCATCCGCGTGTCGAAGTTCTACAGGGCATGGTGGTTTTTGTGCTTGTACTCGTCGCTCCGGGCCAAGGCGCCCAAACCCCAGGCTTCCTGACCCCCTGGCTCGAGTTGCCCGGTCTGGCCGACAGACTCGGTGCGTGGTCGGAGGTCGCCGGGATCGACCTGGTCGCCTACGGCACCACCGCCGACGCCGACGAGATCCGCGACACCGCCGTGGCCCAGCCGCTGCTCGTGGCCGCCGCGCTGGCCGCCGCCGAGGCGCTGGGGGCCTCCCCCGACCTGCTGGCCGGCCACAGCGTGGGCGAGTTCGCCGCGGCCGCGCTGGCCGGGGTGCTCACCTCCGAACAGGCGCTGGGCCTGGTCCGCGAGCGCGCCCAGGCCATGGCCAAGGCCGCCGCCGTCACCGAGACCGGCATGACCGCCGTGCTCGGCGGCGTGGAGGCCGACGTGCTGGCCGCGATCGAGCGCCACGGGCTGACCCCGGCCAACATCAACGGCGCGGGCCAGATCGTGGCGGGCGGCACGCTGGAGCAGCTCGCCGCCTTCAAGGACGACGCGCCCGCCCGCGCCAGGCTCATCCCGCTCAAGGTGGCCGGCGCGTTCCACACCGGTCACATGGCCCCCGCCGTCGACGCCCTGCGCGAGGCGGCCTGGAACGTCGTGCCCGGCGACCCGCAGGTCACGCTGCTGTCCAACGCCGACGGCCGGCCCGCCGCCACCGGCGCCGAGTTCGTCCAGCGGCTCATCTCGCAGATCAGCAGCCCCGTCCGCTGGGACCTGTGCATGGCGACGATGGCCGAGCTGGGCGTGACCAAGATGATCGAGCTGCTGCCCGGCGGCACGCTGACGGGGCTCGCCAAGCGCGGCCTGCGCGGCGTCGAGACCGTGGCGCTGAAGACACCCGACGACCTCGACGCGGCCAGGGAGCTGATCAAGTGAGGATCCCCGACATCGCCCCCGGCGCCCGGATTCTGGCCCTCGGCCATTACCAGCCGGACAACGTCGTCACCAACGACGACCTGGCCAAGACCATGGACACCAACGACGAGTGGATCCAGTCCCGCGTCGGGATCAAGGAGCGCCGGGTCGCCTCGGCCACCGAGTCCGTCGAGGACATGGCGGTCCAGGCCGGCGGCAAGGCGCTGGCCGCCAGCGGCCTGACCCCCGACGAGATCGACCTGGTGATCGTGGCCACCTGCACGCTGGAGACCCAGATCCCCAACGCCGCGGCACTCGTGGCCCACCGGCTGGGCATCCAGTCCCCGGGCGCCTTCGACGTCAACGCCGCCTGCGCCGGCTTCTGCTACGCGCTGGCCACCGCCAGCGCCGCGGTCCGCGGCGGCGCCGCCAGGAACGTGCTGGTCATCGGCTCGGAGAAGCTGTCGCAGTGGGTCGACTGGACCGACCGGTCCACGGCCGTGATCTTCGCCGACGGCGCCGGCGCCGCCGTGGTCGGCCCGACCGACACGCCCGGCATCGGCCCGGTCGTCTGGGGCAGCGCCGGCGACAAGTCCGAGGCCATCTCCATCGCCGACCGCACGAAGTTCCTCTCCCAGGAGGGCCAGACGGTCTTCCGCTGGGCCACCGCGCTGCACCCGGTGGCCCTGGAGGCGTGCGCCCGCGCCGGGGTCGACCCCTCGGAGCTGGCGGCGTTCGTCCCCCACCAGGCCAACCTGCGCATCATCGAGGCCATCGCGCGCAAGCTCGGTGCCGACAAGGCCGTCATCGGCCGCGACATCGTCACCGCGGGCAACACGTCGGCGGCCTCCATCCCGCTCGCGCTCTCGCGGATGCTGGAGCGCGGCGAGGTCCGCTCAGGCGACCTCGCGCTCATCCTCGGCTTCGGCGCCGGTCTGACCTATGCGGGCCAAGTGATCGAGATTCCGTAGGATCCGGTACGGCTCCCGCCGTACCTCAGCTCGTACGGCGGACGCCGTACAGAAACCAGAAATGAAGGAGAAATAGCGACATGGCTGCCACCGAGCAGGAGATCCTCGCGGGCCTCGGCAAGATCATCAACGAGATCACCGGCATTCCGGCCGGCGAGGTGACCCCCGAGAAGAGCTTCGTCGACGACCTCGACATCGACTCCCTGTCCATGGTCGAGATCGCCGTGGCCGCTCAGGACGAGTTCGGCGTCGAGATCCCCGACGACCAGCTGAAGAACCTGAAGACGGTCAAGGACGTCCTCAACTTCATCCAGGCCTGACGCCCAACAGTTCTGACCAGTAAGGAGCGCGAAAACGTGAGTGCGAACCGGGTACGTGTCGTCGTCACCGGGCTCGGCGCGACGACGCCCGTCGGTGGAGACGTCACCTCGACCTGGACGGCGCTCCTCGCCGGTCAGTCGGGTGTGGAGACCCTCACCACGGAGTGGATCGACTCCGTCCCCGTGCGGTTCGCGGGGACGGCGGCGGTCGACCCCACCGAGGTGCTGCCCCGCCCCGAGGCCCGCCGTCTCGACCGCAGCGAGCAGTTCGCCATGGTCGCCGCCAGGGAGGCCTGGCAGGACGCCGGCGCCCCCGAGGTGGCTCCCGAGCGGCTGGGCGTCGTGGTCTCCAGCGGCATCGGCGGCATCACCACCACCCTGACCGCGTACGACACGTGGAAGGAGCGCGGCTGGAACCGGCTGTCGCCCTTCACCGTGCCGATGCTCATGCCCAACGGCCCGGCCGCCTGGATCGGCATCGACCTGGGCGCCCAGGCGGGCGTGCACGCCACCGTCTCCGCCTGTGCCTCCGGCGCCGAGGCGATCGGCTACGCCATGGACATGATCCGGCTCGGCCGCGCCGACGTGGTGGTCGCCGGCGGCACCGAGGCCGCCATCCACGGCCTCAACATCGCCGCCTTCGCCGCCGCGCGGGCGATGTCCACCCGCAACGACGACCCGCAGGGCGCCTCCCGGCCGTGGGACCGCGACCGTGACGGGTTCGTGCTCGGCGAGGGCGCCGGCATCGTGGTGCTGGAGTCGGAGGAGCACGCCAAGGCGCGCGGCGCGCGCATCTACGCCTACGCCTCCGGCGTGGGCTACTCGGCCGACGCCCACCACATCACCCAGCCCGAGCCCGAGGGCCGCGGCATCATCATGGCGATGACGCAGGCGCTGACCGACGCCGAGATCACCGGCCTCGACGTCAAGCACGTCAACGCGCACGCCACCTCCACCCCGGCGGGCGACGTCGGCGAGGTGCAGGCCGTGGCCAAGGCCATCGGCACCCACCCGCTGGTCACCTCGACCAAGTCCATGACCGGTCACCTGCTCGGCGGCGCCGGCGGCATCGAGTCCGTCTTCACGATCAAGGCGCTGCAGGAGCGGATCGTCCCGGCCACCATCAACCTCGACAACCTCGACGACGGCATCGAGGTCGACATCGTCCACGGCGCCAACCGCTCGCTGCCGCAGGGCGACATCGCCGCGGTCAACAACTCCTTCGGGTTCGGCGGGCACAACGTGACCGTCGTCTTCAAGGGGGCTTGATGACCGTACTGGACAGCCGGGTGGTGGGTGAGGGCTCCGGCCAGGAGCCCGCCGACCCCCGCGATCCAGTCGTCCGCCTGGCAGCGCTGCTCGACGAGGGCTCGCTGCGGCTCATCACCCCGCAGGACAACAGCGGCGTCCTGGCCGCCATGGGCAGGATCGAGGGCGTGCCCGTCGCGGCCTTCTGCAGCGACGCGCGCTTCCAGGGCGGCGCGATGGGCAGCGAGGGCTGCGAGCACATCGTGCACGCCTACGACGTGGCCGTCCGCGAGCGGGTGCCGGTCATCGGCATCTGGCACTCCGGCGGCGCCCGGCTCGCCGAAGGCGTCGAGTCGCTGCACGCCGTCGGCCGGGTGTTCGCGGCCATGACCAAGGCGTCGGGCGTCGTGCCGCAGATCTCGGTGGTCGTCGGCCCGGCGGCCGGCGGCGCCGCCTACGGCCCGGCGCTCACCGACCTGGTGATCCTGGCCGACACCGGCCGCATCTTCGTGACCGGCCCCGACGTCGTGCGCAGCGTCACCGGCGAGAGCGTCGACAGCGAGGCGCTGGGCGGCCCCGAGCCGCACAGCAGGCGCAGCGGCGTCGTGCACGTCGTCACCAAGACCGAGGCCGACGCCTACCTCCAGGCACGCCGGCTCGCCACGCTGCTCGGCCACCAGGGCCGGGTGCGGCCCGGCGCGGTCGAGGAGGTCGACTTCTCCTCACTGCTGCCGGAGTCCGCGCGCCGGGCGTACGACGTCAAGCCGCTGGTCAACGGCCTGCTCGACGAGGCCGGCGTCGAACTGCACGCCAAATGGGCGCCCAACGTCGTCACGTCGCTGGGCCGCCTCGGCGGCCGGACGGTCGGCGTCGTCGCCAACAACCCGCTGCGGCTGGGCGGCTGCCTCGACGCCACGTCCGCCGAGAAAGCCGCTCGCTTCGTACGTATGTGTGACGCCTTCGGAGTGCCATTGGTTGTCCTCGTGGACGTGCCCGGTTACCTGCCGGGCGTCGGCCAGGAGCACGACGGCGTGGTCCGGCGCGGCGCCAAGCTGCTGCACGCCTTCGCCGAGGCGTCGGTGCCCCGGGTCACGCTGGTCACCCGCAAGGCGTACGGCGGGGCGTACATCGCGATGAACTCGCGGGCGCTGGGCGCCACCAAGGTGTTCGCCTGGCCGACCACCCAGGTGGCGGTCATGGGGGCCGTGGCGGCGGTGCGCGTGCTCAAGCGGCGCGAGCTCGCCGCGGCGCCCGAGGAGGAGCGGCCCGCGCTGGAGCAGCGGCTCGCCGAGGAGCACGAGAGGCTCGCCGGCGGCCTGGCACGGGCCCAGGAGCTGGGCGTCATCGACGAGGTGATCAAGCCCGCGGAGACGCGCGGCGCCATCGCCAAGGTGCTCGCCCAGGCCACCCCGGCCAGGGGCGCACACGGCAACATCCCGCTGTAGAGGTCGGTTCCGCGAAAGGCCCCGCACCGAGACCCGGTGCGGGGCCTTTCCGTTGTTCGAGAAGCCGGGGGGCTCAGGGCATGACGTGCCTGCCGCGGGCCGCCCCCGGCAGGCGCTCGGCGGGAGGTGGGTCAGGTCAGACGGCGGCGTGCAGCCAGCGGACGGGAGCGCCGTCGCCGGCGTACCTGAACGGCTCCAGCTCCTCGTCCCACGGCCGGCCGAGCAGCTTGTCGAGCTCGTCCTCCAGCACGCACCGGCCCTGGGCGGCCATCATCATGGCGGCACGCAGGCGGTCTTCGGGGATCATGATGTCGCCGGCCGCGCCGATGACCGCGGTGAAGGCGCCGAGCGTCGGCGTGTAGGCGTGTCTGGAGCCGTCGACGCCGGGCGAGGGATCCTCGGTGATCTCGAATCTCAGGCGCTGCCAGCCCATGAGGGAAGAGGCGATGGCCGCCGCGATGCCGGCGCGGCCCTCCCACTCCGCCTGCGCGCGCACGACGTTCGGCGCGGCTGGTTGCGGTGTCCACGTCAGATCAACGGGCACGCCGAGGACACCCGCGACTGCCCATTCGATGTGAGGGCACAGCGCGGGCTGAGCCGAGTGGACGTAAAGGACGCCACGAGCAGACACCGGACCTCCCGTTTCGGTACGAGGTGCGCCTTCCCCAACGGCCTCGCCCCGGGATGATCACAAGTGACTAGGGGAAGACTACCGTCGGTCGCCATCGGACACCAGAGGGGGGCCATACCAAGTTGGTGCGGGCGTGTCACGTGACAGTTGTGGCGGGCGGGGAAACATACCGGCTCATGGACATGCAATCTGTCGGCGAGGCGTTCATCCGGCCAGGTCAGGTGCTGGTCGACCGGGGCGCGGTGTCGGCCGCCGCCCGCTGGACGCAGGCGGTCTCCGAGGCCGACGGGGTCACCGTCCTGCACCTGTCGGCCGGGGTGGACCCGTGCGAGATCACCGCCGAGCTGCGCGACCGGGGCTTCCGGGCCTCACCCAACCACGTGCTCACCGGACAGCCGCTGTTCTTCGGCGGGCCGGCGTCCCGGCCGTTCCCCACGCCGCCGGTCTCCTTCCGGCCGGCCAGGTCGCGTTCGGAGGTGGTCGTGGCCCTGCTCGACACCGGCGTGGCCAAGCACCCGTGGTGGTCGGGCAGCGACTGGTACGCCAGGCTCGGCCCGGAGAGCGCCGACGCGGCCCAGGGGGCGCAGGCCGGGCACGGCACGTTCGTGGCCGGCCTGCTGACCCGCCGGGCGCCGGGCGCCAGGCTGCGGGTCCGCCGGGTGCTCGACGGCGACGGCCTGGGCGACGAGGCGACCGTGGTGCGCACCCTCCACCGCATGCGCGAGGACCCGCCCCAGGTGCTCAACCTCTCCTTCGGCTGCCACTCCTTCGACGACCGGCCGCCGCCCCTGCTGTCCGACGCCATCGGCGCGCTGAAGGACACGGTGACGGTGGCCTGCGCCGGCAACACCGCCTCCGACCGGCCGTTCTGGCCCGCCGCCCTGCCGTGCGCGGTGGGCGTGGCGGCCCTCGACGCCGCCCAGGAGCGCCGCGCGCCCTTCTCCGGGTACGGCACCTGGGTCGACGCCTGCGCCCGCGGCGACTGGCTGACCAGCAGTTTCCTGGACACGGGCGAGTTCGCCGGCTACGCGGCCTGGAGCGGCACGTCGTTCGCCACCGCACTGGTGTCGGGGGCCGTGGCCGACGCCGCCCGGCGCGAACCGGCCAAGGAAGCCGTCGAACGACTGCTCGACCCCCGGCAGTCCCGGCAAATTCCCGATCTGGGAGTTCTCGTACCCACGAGTCTGTAGAGTTTACGCTCAGTCCTCGGCCAATCACGCGGAGGCAGGATGACCTCCCCGTTCGGGACGAAAGGAGGCCGCATGAGCGACTTGCGCGATCCGGCGGAGCTGCTCCGCGACGCGGCCGACGGCGACCGATCCGCCTGGGACGAGATGGAGTCCCGGTTCGGCCCGCGCATGTGGGCGCTGGCCCGTTCGTGCGGGCTGGGCGAGGCCGACGCCGCCGACGCGGTCCAGGGCGCCTGGCTGCGGCTGCTCCAGCACATGCACGACATCCGCGACCCCTCGCGGGTGGGCGGCTGGCTGATGACCACCACCCGCCGTGAGGCGCTCCTCCTGCTGCGGAAGGAGCCGTCGGGCCTGCTGGTCGCCGATCCGGAGGGCAGGCCCACCTTCGGGGCCGTCGAGGAGCCCGACCCCGCGTCCGCCGTGCTGGAGGCCGACGGCAGGCGTCTGCTGTGGAAGTCGGTCTCCGCCCTGCAGGAACCCTGCCGCACTCTGCTGCAGCTGGTCGCGACCGATCTCGGAAACCAGCAGATGGCGATGCGGCTCGGGTTGCCCGTGGGCAGCGTGGGGCCGACCAGGGCCCGCTGCCTGGAGAAACTGCGCACTCTGCTCTCACTACAGGAGACAGCGCAATGATCAACGACGAGTACTTCCTGGCCGCGCTCCGGCTGGCCGCCGGCATGGATCCGATGCCCGGGCACGTGTCGGCCGCCGCGCGTGACATCTACGGGCTGCGCGTTCCCCAGGCGGTGACCGCCAACCCGGCCGACCACGGCGGGGGCCGCGCCGCGCGGTCCGGTGCGCCCGACCGCGACGACGGCTCCCATCTGGTGCGGTTCGTCACCGACGGTCTCACCTTCGACCTGGAGGTGACCGTGGGCGACGGGCTGATCGACGTCGCCGGGCAGATCTTTCCCGATCCCGGGGAGGGCGCCGTCATCGACGTGCGCACCCCCCACCTGACGCTCACCCGGCAGGTCACCCAGAACGGCCGGTTCGCCGCCACCGGGCTGCCGCCCGGATGGCTGAGCGTCGTGTACCACCGTCCCGGTCACGCCCCCGTCCAGACCAGGTGGGTGCGCATCCGGCCCTGACGCCGCCGCCGCCCAGGCACGCGCCCGCGCCGTACGCCCCCACCCCTCCTCCCCGCCGGTCAGCCCGCCATGAGCGTCACTTCTCCCCCACCAGGATCAGCAGCCGACCACGGTCCGCTCGTCGAGGCGGCCGAGGCCGCCGTGCTGCGCGCGCACGTCGATCCCGAGCAGGCCCTTTACGCCGGCCGCACCGTCCTGGCCGCCGCCCGCCGCGCCGAGGCCCCCGAGGCCGAGGCGATCGCGCTGCGCGCCATGGCGCTGGCCGCCCGCGAGCTGGGCGATCTCCTGGCCGCCGAACACTGCCTGCGGCAGGCCATCGCCATCCCGGGCGCTCCGGCCGAGCGCCAGGCCCAGGCGCGGCTGTCGCTGGTCACCGTGCGCACCGAGCGCGGGCACCCGCTCCAGGCCCTGCGCGTGGCCGCCCTGGCCTGGGCCTACCTGTCGCCGCTCGACCGCGCCAAGCTCGACACGCAGCGCGCGGTCGCCCTGGCCCACCTGGGCCGCCACCAGGAGGCCATCGCCGCCTGCGACCGGTCGCTGCGGGCCCTCGTGTCCGCGCCCGGCACGGTCGACGACCGGCGGTTCCTGGCCGGCGGCCTGCTCAACCGCGGCCTGATCCACGCCTACCGCGGCGACTGGGACGCCGCCATGCGCGACATCGCGGCCTGCCTGCAGATCGCCCAATACGCCGGCCTGCGCCACCTGGCCCGGCTGTCGGCCGCCAACCTGCCGTTCCTCGCCGTGCGGCGGGGGGACATCGCGGGCGCGTTCGAGCACTACCGGGAGGCCGAGGACACCCTGTTCGGCTTCCCCGAGCGGCTGGCCACGATGCGGGCCGACTTCGCCGGCGCGCTGCTGGCGGCGCACCTGCCCGGTGAGGCCAGGGCGATGCTGAGCCTGGCCGTGCCCGATCTGGAGTCGTCCGGCGCGCAGGTGGCGCTGGCCGAGGCGCGGCTGAAGCTGGCCCAGGTCGAGCTGCTCACCGGCGACCCCCACCGGGCGCGGCAGGTGGCCGAGCAGGCGGCGCGCGAGCTGGCCGAGCAGGAGCGGCTGTCGTGGCTGCCGCTGGCCGGCGAGGTCGTCCTGCGCGCCCGGCTGGCGGTCGGGCCGGTCACGTCCGAGCTGGTCACCGATCTGATCAAGTGCGCCGACGAGCTGGAGGACGTCTCCTCGCACGTGGCCGCCGCCGCGGCGCTGCGGCTGAGCGCGGCCGAGGCGGCGCTCTCCGTCGACGACCATCCGGTGGCCTCGGCCCAGTTGCGCAGGCTCACCCGGCACGCCGAGCGCGCCGAGCGCTGGATGCCGGCCGGCACCCGCCTGACCTCGCTGGCCCCCGAGCCGCAGACCACGCAGCTCGCGCAGATCCCGGCGACCGTACGCCAGCACGCCCTGGCTCTGGAGGCGGCGCTGCGGGAGGACGTCACGGGGGCGCTGCGGGCGGTCCGCGACGGGCTGGCCGAGGTGAGCGGGCAGGTGGAGACGTTCGAGGATCCGGCGCTGCGGGCGCACGCGGCCCGGTCCGGGGAGCGGCTGGCCGCCTTCGGGCTGGGCCTGGCGGTGCGCGACGGGTGCGCGGGCGAGGTGTTCGAGTGGGCCGAGCGGTGGCGCGCGGTCGCGGCGCCGGAACACGCGTGCGGCCTGGTGGAGATCGACCGGGTCCGGGCGGCGCTCGACGGCGCGGCGCTGGTGGAGTTCGTGGCCGACGAGGAGACGCTGCTGGTGGTGCTGATCACCGCCGACCGGCTGATCCTGCGGCGGCTGGGCGACGTGCGGCAGGCGCGTGAGGCGATCATGCGGCTGCGCCACGCCCTGCGTCAGTGGGGTGCGGGGCTCGACGTGGCCGGTCCCGCCCAGGCGCTCACCGAGCTGACCGACGCCGGCGCGGAGCTGGAGCGGCTGCTGCTGGGGCCGCTCGTGGCCGAGCTGGGTGACCGGCCGCTGGTGGTGGTGCCGGTGGGGCCGCTGCACACCCTGCCCTGGGGTGCGCTGCCGGGGCTGCGTGAGCGTCCCGTGAGCGTGGCGGCGAGCGCGGCGGCGTGGGTGGGCGCGCGGCGGCGGGCCCGCGTGCGGGAGGGAGCGCCGGTGGTGCTGGCGGCGGCCGGGCCCGAGCTGGCGCACGCGGAGGAGGAGGTGGCCCGCGTGCTGGCCTGCCATCCGGGCGCGCGGGCGGTGCCCGGCCGCAGGGACGACGTGCTGGCGGCGCTCGGCGAGGCCGACGTCCTCCATCTGGCCGCGCACGGCGCCTTCCACGCCCGCAGCCCGCTGCTGTCCGGCATCACCCTCGGCGACGGGCAGCTCATGGCCTACGACCTGCTGGGCCTGCACCGCGCGCCGGAGCTGGTCGTGTTGTCGGCGTGCAACTCGGGCATGGCCCGTACGCCGGCGGAGGGGGCGCCGCTGGGGCTGCCGGGCACGTTCCTGGCGCGTGGGAGCTCGTGCGTGGTGGCGGGGATGGTGCCCATCGGGGACGAGGCGGCGATGGCCATGATGGGCGCCTTCCACGAGCTGCTGGCCGCCGGGCAGGCGCCGGACGCGGCTCTGGCCTGCGCGTCGGCCAAGACCGGCCTGCTGGGGTTCGTCTGTTTCGGGGCGGGCGACCGGCCGCTCCACCCGGCCGGCTGACCGCGTTCCGGCCTCAGCCGGTGGCCACCGGGCGGGCCGGGTCGGCGACCCAGTTCGACCAGGAGCCGACGTAGAGCGCCGCGGCCACGCCGGCCAGCTCCAGGGCCAGCACCTCGTGGGCGGCGGTGACCCCCGACCCGCAGTAGGCGCCCACCGGGACGCCCTCGCGCACGCCCAGCCCGGCGAAGCGGTCGCGCAGGACGGCGGGGGCGAGGAACCTGCCGCCCTGGTCGACGTTGCCGGTCGTGGGCGCGTTCACCGCGCCGGGCACGTGCCCGGCCACCGGATCGACGGGCTCGACCTCGCCCCGGTACCGTTCGGCGGCGCGGGCGTCGAGCAGCACGCCCTCGGCGGCCACCGTGGCGGCTTCGTCGGCGGTCAGCGTCGGCATGCCGCCGGGCCTGGCGGTGAAGTCGCCCGGCGCGACGTCGGGCTCGTCCTTCGTGACCGGCAGGCCGGCCTCGGCCCAGGCCGCCAGGCCGCCGTCGAGCACGCGTACGGACCGGTGGCCGAAGTAGCGCAGGGCCCACCAGGCGCGGGCGGCGGTCGTGGAGCCGGCGTCGTCGTAGACCACGACCGGGCGACCGTCGGACACGCCCAGCGCGCGCATGGCCCGCTGGAACTCCTCGGCGCCGGGCAGCGGGTGGCGGCCGGCGGGGCCGGGGGGCGCGGCGAGGTCGGCGTCGACGTCGCAGAAGACGGCGCCGGCGAGGTGCCCCTCGCGGTAGAGCTCCACGCCGGGCGGGCCGCCGAGCCGCCAGCGCACGTCGAGCACGGACACGTCGGGCAGCGCGGCGAGCTCGGCGGGCGTGATCAGCGCACTCATCGGGTGGATACCTCCAGCAGCGGGACGTTGAGCTCGGCGGCGGTCAGCGAGCCGTGGTAGCCGGTGAACAGCGCCTCGATCGGATGACGGGTGGGGGCGGTGACGGCCAGACCGGCGCGCGGCACGGCCACGACGTCGCCGATGCGGCCCAGCCACGCCTCGCGCACCCGGGGCCCGAACCAGCCGGACTCGACCGCCTCCTGCCTGGACACTACCCAGGCGCGGTCGCCGAGGGTCGCGCGCCACGCCTCCAGGACGTGCCCCGCGGCTCCGGGCTCGGCGTAGACGTGCCTGGCCCGGGCCTCGCCGCCGAGCAGCGCCACGCCCTCGGTCAGCGCGGGCACCCGCTCGGCGTCGATCTTCTCGGTGGCGTTGACCATGCCGTGGTCGGCGGTGACGTAGAGGGCCGTACCGGGCGGCAGGGTCTCGGCCAGCCGCCGGGCCAGGCCGTCGACCACGGCGAGCTCGCTCAGCCACTCCTCGCCACCCCATCCGGCCAGGTGGCCGACGGCGTCGAGCTTGCCGTAGTAGGCGGTGACGTGGGTGCGGGGCGCGGCGCGCAGCACCTCGCCGACGCGGGCGACGATGTCGTCGACGCCGTCGGCGGCCACGTAGCGGACGCCGCGGTAGACGGCCCTGGTCAGGCCGGAGCCCTCGAACTCGGCGGGGGCGACGTAGACGGCGTCGACGCCCTGGGCGGCGGCGCGCTGGTAGACGGTGGGAGCGGGCTGCCACTCCTCGGGGTCCATCGTCAGGCCGCCGGGAAGGGTCCAGCGCAGGCAGTTGAACAGGTGGCCGGTGCCGGGGACGGCCAGCGTCAGGCCGACCATGCCGTGCTCGCCGGGGGTCAGGCCGGTGCCGAGCGAGCACAGGCTGGTGACGGTGGTGGCGGGGAAACCGGCGGTGAGGGTGCGGGCGGGCAGGGCGGACAGGAAGGGGGCGGTCTCGGGGTGGGCGCGGAGCAGCTCGGCCCCCAGGCCGTCGACCAGGAGCAGGCAGACGCGCGCCGCGGGGTCGAGGGCCAGCGGGTTGGGCTCGGTCAGGCCGAGGGCGGCCAGCAGCGAACCGGGGAGGTCCGCCAGCGACCCGGAGCCGTAGTCCGGCAGCATCCCCACATCCTAGTGGCCGGGGGTGGTCAGGCGGCGGCCCTGACGGTGACCGGGTGCGGGCGGGCGATGCTCCGAACGGCGGGCCGTCGTGGTCAGGCGGCGGCTCGGGCGGTGGCCTCGGACAGGGCCTTGGCGAAGGCCAGCACGTGGGTGACCGCCTCTGGGCCGTCGGCCGCCTCGCTGACCCGCAGCGACAGGTCGTCGGCCGTGATCGCGCCGGTGTAGCCGTGGTCGGCGTCGCAGTTCTCGTCGCCGCAGGTGGCGGGCTCCAGGTCGACGTGGGAGATGGCGCCCCAGCCGATGGTGAGGGTGACCTCCGTGGGCGGGACGCCGGGCACGTAGGAGGCCGGGTCGGGCACCACGCGGGTGACGGCCACCGACTGGACGCGGCTCAGCCGGACCGCCTCGGTGGTCGTGGACGCGTGGGAGGCCGAGACGCCCTCGACCGCCGGGTGTTCGTCGGTGTGGCAGACCAGCAGCCTCGTCGTCGACAGCACCAGGACGGTGACGTGCCTGCGGACCTCCATCGCGGGATCGAAGGTGGCCTCGTGGTGGACCACGAACGCGGTCACGGCCTCCTTGCCCAGCGCGGATTCGACCGCATCGGTGACGAGGTCGGGGTAGTAGCCGCTGCGCTCGATCGCTTCACGCAGGCCCGCGGCTGAGACTCGGGTTTCCCTCATGCCTCCATCCTGCCAGGGCCGCGCAGTGCACTCACCCGCCAGACATAACGCTCTATCAACGTCTTTGTCTAGACATGAACGACATTGTGGGCGTGGTCAGGAGAGCCGTCTCGGGCCGCCGTCCAGGCGTGGTCCGGCCGGGGTGCGCAGGGTGGCGCGGGCGCCCAGGATCAGCACCTCCGACTCCCCCACCAGCACCTGGTCGAGGTCGAGCCGGGCCACCTGCGGCAGGTCGTTGGCCAGGCGGCCCACGCGTACGAGCAGCTCCTCCAGGGCGGGGACGGCGACGGGCGGGTAGCCGTACTGGCCGAACAGCAGCGGGGCCGCGCGTACGGAGCGCACCAGGGCGGCGGCGTCCTCGCCGGTCAGCGGGGCCAGCCGGAAGCCCTGGTCGAGCAGCAGGCGGGCGGTGACCTCGCCGAGCCCGAACGAGACCACCGGCCCGAACGCGCGGTCCTCGACGACCCCCACGACGGTGGGCACGGCCGGCTGCGGCGCCATGCGCTGCACGGCCAGCTCGACCCGCTCGCCGAGCTGGTCGGCGAACTCGGCGTAGGCGTGGCGCACCATCTCGGGACCGGTGAGCCCCAGGCGTACGGTGCCCGCGCGGCGCGAGGCGCCCGGGTCGGCCACCTTGAGCACCACGGGCCAGCCGAGCCGTTCGGCGGCGCCGACGGCCTCCTCCGGCGAGCGGACGACCTCGGCGGGCCAGACGGTCAGCCCGTAGGACGACAGCAGCTCGGTGGCGTCGATCTCGACCGGCGGGCCGGGCTCGGCGAACCCGCCCGGCTCCTCCCCCGCCGGGGCCGGGGCGCCGGACAGCGCGGCCAGCACCAGCTCGCGGGCGCGGGCGGTGTCGAGGCCGTCGAGCTCGGGCGGCGGCACGGCCGGATGCGCCCGCCAGGTGGCGTACCGCACCACGTGGGCCAGGGCCCTGACCGCCTCCTCCGGCGCCGCGTACGACGGGATGGAGCCCCGTGCGGGCGTGCCGCCGGAGCCGCTGGGCACGCGCAGCGACGGATGCATGCCGAGATGCCCGCGGAACGTGGCCAGCACCGGCTTGGCGGACACCTGCGAGACGCGCAGCAGCTCGGCCGCCACCTCGTCCGACTCGCCGGGGATCGGCGGCATGTAGATCACGACGGCCGCGTCGACCTCCTCGGCGGCCAGCTCGCCGGCGAGCGCAGCGCCGAACTCGGCCGGCCCGGCCGCGGCGCCCAGGTTGACCGGCGGGCGCGGTTCGAGGCCGGCCGCCAGGCAGGAGTCGGCGGCCAGCAGGCCGAGGGCGTCGGAGTTGGTCACGAGCGCGACCCTGGGCCCGGCGGGCAGCGGCTGGTAGGCCAGCAGCTGGCCCACGTCGAAGAGCTGGATGAGGTCGTCGACCCTGATCAGGCCCGCCTGGGCGAACAGGGAGCTGATCGCGGAGTCGGGCAGCCCGAGCTCCTCGGCCGAGTGGCCGGCCGGGGTGCCGCCGCTCTTGACCACCACGATCGGCTTGTTGCGCGCGATGCGCCTGGCCAGCCGGGTGAACTTGCGCGGGTTTCCCAGCGACTCCAGGTAGAGCAGGATCACCTCGGTCGCGGCGTCCTCCTCCCAGTACTGCAGGAGGTCGTTGCCCGAGACGTCGGCGCGGTTGCCGGCCGAGACGAACGACGAGATGCCCATGCCGCGCTGGGCCACGCGCTGGAGCAGCGCGGTGCCGAGCGCGCCCGACTGGCTGAAGAAGCCCACCCGGCCGCGGCCCGGCACGGTGGCGGCCAGCGTGGCGTTGAGCTTGACGGCCGGGTCGGTGTTGGCGATGCCCAGGCAGTTGGGGCCGACCACGCGCAGGCCGTAGGAGCGGGCGATGCGGGCCAGCTCGTCCTGCCGGGCGCGGCCGGACGCGCCCGTCTCGCCGAACCCGGAGGAGACCACGACCAGCCCGTGGACGCCTTTCTCCGCGCACTCCTTGACCACGTCGAGGACGCCCTCGGCGGGCACGGCCACGACCGCCAGGTCGACCTCGCCGTCGATCTCGGTCACGCTCGGGTAGGCCCGCACGCCCGCGACGGCCCGCACCTGGCGGTGGACGGGGTAGACCGGGCCGGTGAAGTCGGCCGCCAGCAGGTTGCGCAGGACGGTCTGGCCGACGCCGCCGGGCTCGCGCGAGGCGCCGATGACCGCGACCGAGCCGGGGGCCAGCAGGCGCGCGATCGACCGGGACTCGGCCCGGTGCTCGCGCGAGGTCGTCACCTCGGCCGAGGTCTCGGTCGGGGTCAGGTCGAGGGTCATGCGGACGACGCCGTCGGCGAACTGGCTCTGCGCGGTGTAGCCGGCCTGGCGCAGGACGCCCATCATCTTCATGTTGGCGGGCAGCACGTCGGCGACGAACCGCTCGATGCCGCGCTCGCGGGCCGTGGCCGCCAGGTGCTCCAGCAGGACGGAGGCCACGCCCCTGCCCTGGTGGGCGTCCTCGACCAGGAAGGCGACCTCGGCCTCGCCCGGCTCGGTGCGGTCGTAGCGGATGACCGCGACCATCTCGGCGCCGATGGTGGCGATGAGGGCCACGCGGTTGTCGTAGTCGACGTTGGTGAAGCGCTCGACGTCGCGGTCGGACAGCCGGGGCCGGGGGCCGAAGAACCGGAAATAGATCGACTCGGCCGACAGACGGGAGTAGAAAGCACGGAGACGGTCGGCGTCGGCGGGCCTGATGGGGCGCACGTGCGCGGTGCCCCCGTCGGCCAGGACGACGTCGGCCTCCCAGTGAGCCGGATACTGTGCCTCCACGCCACGAGCGTAAACCCGCATCCCACATGCCAAGACCGGTGGGCCTCTTGGGCAACGCTTGTGCATCGACTGCTGCCCGGTGTCCGGGGTCAGCCCCACGAACAGCCCGGAAGCTGTTAGTTTTGCCGTGGCCAGGGTCGTTCTGAAGGCAGCAAGGTGGTGGCATCATGACGCGGGTCGTCGTGGTGGGCGATCTCATGACCGACGCGGTCGCGCGCGCCCGTTACGCGCTCGCCCGCGCGAGCGACACGCCCGCGATCGTGACGATGCACGGCGGCGGCTCCGGCGCCAACATCGCCTCGTGGCTCGCCGTCGAGGGCGCGGAGGTGGCCTTCATCGGCCGCCGGGGCGCCGACATCACCGGCCGCAACCGCGACATGGAGCTGATGGGCTACGGCGTCGACGCCCGGCTCGTCATGGATCCCGAGCGGCCCACCGGCACCTGCGTGGTGCTCGTCACGCACAAGGGCGAGCGCACGATGCTCTCCGACCCGGGCGCCAACGCCGCCCTGTCCCCCGAAGACCTGCCGCGCGACCTGTTCACCTCGGGCGCCCACCTGCACCTGTCGGGCTACACGCTGGTCAACGAGGGCTCGCGCGACGCCGGCCTGGCGGCGCTCGACATGGCGCGCCGCACGGGCATGTCGATCTCGGTCGACTGCGCCTCCTCGGCGCCGCTGGAGCGCACGGGCGCCGAGCCGTTCCTCGAATGGACCAACGGCGCGAAGCTGCTGTTCGCCAACATCGACCAGGCCAAGGTGCTGACCGGCCGCGACGACGCCGAGGCCGCCGCCAAGGTGCTCACCGCGTGGTTCCCGCAGGTCGTCATCAAGATGAACGCCGAGGGCGCGCTGTGGTTCAGCAACGGCCGCCCCGACCCGGTCCGGGTGGCCGCCGAGCCGGTCGACAAGATCGTTGACGGCACGGGCGCGGGCGACGCGTTCTCGGCCGGGTTCCTGCCGCCGTGGCTGGCCGGCAAGCCGCCGGCCGAGTCGCTGGCCGCCGGGTGCCGGCTCGCCGCCAAGGCCATCATGCACCTGGGCGCGCGCCCGCCGTTCTGACCCGCTCCCCGGCCGGGCTTCTCCTGCCCCGGCCGGGCTTCCTCTCGCCGGTCAGGACGTGGTGGCCAGCGCGAGCGGCAGCACCGCCGGCGCGCCCGCGTGCCGGATCAGGGCCGCCGCCAGGGTCATCGTCCAGCCCGTGTCGACGCGGTCGTCGATCAGCAGCACCGGGCCGCCGCACTGGGCGATCGCGACGCCGAGGTCTTTGGGCATCGCCAGCGTGCCCCTGATCGCCTGGACGCGCTTGGCGCTGTTGAACTGCCGGCCGGGCGACCCCGCCCGGTAGCCCAGCTCGCCCAGGTAGGTCAGCCGGCCCACCTGGGCCAGCCGTTCGGCGAAGCCGCGCACGAGCTGCGGGCGCGTCGCCGACGGCACGTTGACCACGGCCACCGGCCGTTCCTGCCAGCCCCAAGCCGACAACACCTGGACGACGGCCTTGAACATGTCGTCGGCCATCGGCCCGTCGGCTCCGGCGAGCAGCTCGCGCAGCCGGTTGCCCCAGCCGATGTCGGTCAGCCGGCCGAGCGCGCGGCCGGGCTCGGCGCCCAGCTCGGGCTTGATCCTGCCGGACAGGTCGGCCAGGCCGGTGGGCCACTGCCTGCGCGCCTCGATCTCGACGCCGGGCCTGCTCAGGCGTTCGCGGGCGGTCTCGACGGCCTGGGCGGCGATCTCCGGCGAGCGGTGGCGGCCGGTGCAGTTGTCGCAGCGGCCGCAGGGCGTGGCGGTCTCGTCGTCGAGGTGCCTGCGCAGGTACTGCTCGCGGCACTCGTCGGTGGTCAGGTAGCGCAGCATGGCGTCCTGCTCGGCCTTGCGCTCGGCGGCGATGCGGGCGTAGCGCTCGGCGTCGTAGGCCCAGGGCTCGCCGGTCGACTCCCAGCCGCCCTTGACCCGGCGCACGGCGCCGTCGACGTCGAGGACCTTGAGCATCATCTCCAGGCGGCTGCGGCTCAGGTCGACCGCGGTCTCCAGGGCCTGGGTGGACATCACGCCGCCCTGTTCGAGCGCCTGCAGCGTGGCGCGCACGACGGGCTCGGGAGGGAAGGCCAGGGAGGTGAAGTAGGCCCAGATCTCGCGGTCTTCCGTGCCGGGCAGCAGGATGACCTCGGCCCGCTCGACGCCGCGCCCGGCCCGGCCGACCTGCTGGTAGTAGGCGACGGGCGACTGCGGCGCGCCGACGTGCACGACGAAGCCCAGGTCGGGCTTGTCGAACCCCATGCCGAGCGCGCTCGTGGCGACCAGCGCCTTGATCTTGTTGTTGAGCAGCGCCTCCTCCGCGGCCAACCGCTCGGCCGGGTCGGTCTGGCCGGAGTAGGCGGCCACCTCGTGGCCCTGCTCGCGCAGGTAGCCGGCGATCTCGTGGGCGGCGGCGACGGTGAGCGTATAAACGATGCCGGAACCCGGCAGCTCGCGCAGGGTCTGGGCCAGCCAGGCCAGGCGCTGCTCGGCCGAGGGCAGCTGGACGACGCTCAGGTGGAGGCTCTCGCGCTCCAGCGGGCCGCGCAGCACGAACGTGCCCTCGCCCATCTGCTCGGCGACGTCGCGGGTGACGCGGGCGTTGGCCGTGGCGGTGGTGGCCAGCACCGGGATGCCGGGCGGCAGCTCGTCGAACAGCGTGGCGAGCCGGCGGTAGTCGGGCCGGAAGTCGTGGCCCCAGTCGGAGATGCAGTGGGCCTCGTCGACGACCACGAGCCCGGCGCTCTCGGCCAGCTCGGGCAGCACGTTGTCGCGGAAGTCGGGGTTGTTGAGCCGCTCGGGGCTGACCAGCAGCACGTCGACCATGCCCTCGGCGACCTGGCCGTAGATCTCCTCCCACGCCTCGGGGTTGGCGGAGTTGATCGTGACGGCCCTGATGCCGGCGCGCTCGGCGGCGGCGATCTGGTTGCGCATGAGGGCGAGCAGCGGCGAGACGATGACCGTGGGGCCCTCGCCGAGCTCGCGCAGCAGGGCGGTGGCCACGAAGTAGACGGCGGACTTGCCCCAGCCGGTGCGCTGCACGACGAGGACCCTGCGCCGGTCGAGCACGAGCGCCTCGATGGCGGACCACTGGTCGTCTCGCAGCCGGGCGTGGTCGCCGGCCAGGGCTCGCAGCCGCTCCTCGGCCTCTTCGCGCAGCATCGCCGCGTCGGGGGCTTCAATCATGCCCCCCTTATTACCAGCTTCCACCGACGGAACAGGCCCACCGCGCGTCTCCGACCGGTCGAAGGGCCGGAAGGCGCGGGCCCCGTCGTCCGGAACCGGGGGGCCGGACGGGACGTTGAGCAGTCGTCAAGCGCTTTCGCCCCCCAGGAGGGCTGATGACGGGGCTTGTCCACACCCCGGTCGTACCGGCGGCGACGCGTCGCCGGAGGAGCACGAAAGATCACTTCGAGATGATGGCCCGGGTGGTGCTGGCCGTCATGATCCTCACCACGGCGGGCTGCGCCGGGACCGACGTGAAGGCGTCCTACCACCCCGCCTTCCTGCCGGTGAAGCTGGAGTGGGGCAGCGACGGCGTCGTGCGGCTCTCGGGGGAGACCTCGCTGGTCACGCCGGTCGGCGTCTTCTCGATCGGCGCCGAGTACAACCTGCCCGAGGCCGACGACGACGCCTTCTACGTGGTCGTCCGCGACGCCCGCAAGAGCCCGGACAAGCCGGACGTGGCGGGCTTCGACCACATCTACAAGGTCAACAGCGGTTCCGGCGAGTTCATGGCCGTGGTGAACGGCACGGCCGTGATCCAGGTCGTCCGCCGGCAGGTGCTCATCGACGTGACGAACGGCACCGTGCAGACCATCGAGTTCAAGAACGCCCAGGCCGCCGTCAAGGAGCGGTCGGCGGGCGTCGGGGAGCGCTGGCAGGAGTACTGGGACACCTCCTTCTACTCCCCCATGGCGCTGTCGAGGTGGGCCTACGACGACTCCACGATGTCGAGCTGGTTCGGCCTGGGCTTCCTGTGGTTCCTGGTGCGCCTCGCGCTGGCGATCGTGCTGGGGGTGGTGGACGTGCTCCTCGTGGTCGGGTGCACGCTCGCCGCCGTGGCGTACGTGCTGTTCGGCCCGACCGGACGCAACATCGTCTACGGCGTGGAGGTGCTGCTGTTCCTGTTCTTCGCCCTGTCGAGCTGGGCCTCGCTCAGGCTGTGAGTCGCTCCTTGTCCGCGTGCTCGGGGAAGGCGTTGATCGTGACGCGGTGCATGCGGCGGCGTTCGGTGTAGTCGGCGACCGCGTAGTGCTGGGTGGGGCGGTTGTCCCAGAAGGCCAGCGTGCCGGGACGCCAGTTCAGCCTGCACTGGTACTCCGGCGAGCGGATGTGGTCGATGAGCAGCGGCAGCAGGGCCTCGTTCTCGCGGTCGCTCAGCCCCACCAGGCGGGTGGTGGACGCGCGGTTGACGAACAGGGCCTTGCGCCCGGTCTCGGCGTGCACGCGGACCACCGGGCGCTCTATCGGCGGCCATTTGGCCTGGATCTCGGCCAGGTCGAACGGGTGCCCCTTGGAGATCGCCTTCTTCATCGACATCGTGATGTCGTGCACGGCGGTCAGCTCGTCGCACAGCCGCTGGATCGACGGCGACAGCGTCTCGTAGGCCAGGTAGGTGTTGGCCCAGCAGGTGTCGCCGCCCACGCTCGGCAGTTGCATGCAGCGCAGCAGCGAGCCCATCGGCGGCGTGGGCTCGAAGGTGTTGTCGCTGTGCCATTCGTCCCCGCCCTCGCCTTTCGGGGAGGTCTGGTCGAGGACGTGGATCGGGCTGCCGGAGTCCTTCTTGAACGCCGGATGGTTGAGCGTGCCGAAGTTGAGGGCGAACTGCAGGTGCTGCTCGTCGTCGATGTGCTGGTCGCGGAAGAACAGCACCAGGTGCCTCAGCCATCCCGCGCGCAGGGTCGCGACGTCTTCCGGGGAGAGGGGTTTGCGCAGATCGACCCCGGTGACCTCGGCGCCGATGTGCTTGGTCACGGGATGGAACTCGATCATGGCGGAGCCTCCGGAGGCGGGGGGACGGGGTCCTCGCCTCCGACGTTAAGACCCAAGCAATTGCTTGGTCAAGACCAGGGCGGCGCGCCGACGAGTCGCGGGCACCCGAGTCTCTTCGGCACAATGTTCGACATGGCCCGACGTACGACTGCACCCCCGCCTGAGGACTTCGAGGAGCGGATCGTCGACATCGACGTCTCCTCCGAGATGCGCAAGAGCTATCTCGAGTACGCGTACTCGGTGATCTACCAGCGGGCTCTGCCCGACGCTCGCGACGGCCTCAAACCGGTGCAGCGGCGCATCCTCTACTCCATGAGCGAGATGGGCCTGCGTCCCGACCGCGGCCACGTCAAGTCCTCGCGCGTCGTCGGCGACGTCATGGGCAAGCTCCACCCCCATGGCGACAGCGCCATCTACGACGCGCTCGTGCGTCTGGCGCAGCCGTTCTCGATGCGCCTGCCGCTGGTCGACGGCCACGGCAACTTCGGCTCCCCCGACGACCTGCCCGCCGCCATGCGGTACACCGAGGCCAGGCTGGCCCCGGCGGCGATGCTCATGGTGGAGTCGCTCGACGAGGACACCGTCAACTTCAAGCCCAACTACGACGGCCAGGAGACCGAGCCCACGGTCATGCCGTCGGCGTTCCCCAACCTGCTGGTCAACGGCACCACCGGCATCGCGGTCGGCATGGCGACCAACATGGCGCCGCACAACCTCGCCGAGGTCGTGGCCGCCGCCCGCCACCTGATCAAGAAGCCCGACGCCACGCTCGACGAGCTGATGAAGTTCGTGCCCGGCCCCGACCTGCCGACCGGCGGCTCGATCATCGGGCTGCAGGGCGTGCGCGACGCCTACGAGACCGGGCGCGGCACGTTCCGCATGCGGGCCAGGTGCGCGGTCGAGCAGATCACGCCGCGGCGCAAGGGCATCATCGTCACCGAGCTGCCCTACAACGTCGGCCCCGAGCGCGTGGTCACCAAGATCAAGGAGCTGGTGACCAGCAAGAAGCTCCAGGGCATCGCCGACCTGAAGGACCTCACCGACCGGCACAAGGGCCTGCGCCTGGTCATCGAGATCAAGAACGGCTTCATCCCCGAGGCCGTCCTGGAGGAGCTCTACCGGCTCACGCCGATGGAGGAGACCTTCGGCATCAACAACGTCGCCCTGGTCGACGGCGAGCCGCGCACGCTCGGCCTGCGCGAGCTGCTGCAGGTCTACGTCGACCACCGGCTGGAGGTCGTGCGGCGCAGGTCCGAGTACCGCCGGCGCAAGCGCGAGGAGCGCCTGCACCTGGTCGACGGCCTGATCATCGCGCTGCTCAACATCGACGAGGTCATCCAGGTCATCCGTTCCTCCGACGACTCGGCGCAGGCCCGCGCCCGGTTGATGGAGGTCTTCGACCTGACCGAGATCCAGGCCGCCTACATCCTCGACACGCCGCTGCGCCGGCTGACCAGGTTCGACAAGCTGGAGCTCGACCAGGAGAAGGAGACGCTGAGCGAGGAGATCGCGGCGCTCACCGAGATCCTGTCCTCGGAGGCGAAGCTGCGGCAGGTGGTCTCGGGCGAGCTGGCCGAGGTGGCCAAGAAGTACGCCACGCCGCGCCGTACCGTGCTGCTGGAGGCGCCGGGCGTGGCCCGCACGCCGGTGGCCTCGCTCCAGGTGGCCGACGACCCGTGCTGGGCGCTGCTGTCCTCCACGGGGCTGCTGGCCCGCACCTCCGACGCGGCTCCGCTGGCCGGTGAGGGCGATCGGTCGGCGCACGACGTGCTGGTGTCGGTGGCGCGCACGTCCGTACGCGGCGAGGTGGGCGTGGTGACGTCCTTGGGCCGGTTGATCCGGGTCCAGGTGGTCGACCTGCCGACGCTGCCGCCCTCGGCCAACCCGCCGACGTTGTCGGGCGGCCATCCGGTCTCCGAGTTCGTCTCGTTGCAGCCCGACGAGAAGGTCGTCGGCCTCGGCTCGCTCGACCCCGACAGCCCCGGGCTGGCGCTCGGTACGGCCCAGGGCGTGGTCAAGCGGGTGGTGCCCGACTACCCGGCCAACCGCGACGACTTCGAAGTGATCACCCTCAAGGACGGCGACACCGTGGTGGGCGCCGCCGAGCTCGACTCCGAGGACCACGACCTGGTCTTCATCTCCTCCGACGCCCAGCTCCTGCGTTACCCGGCCTCGCTGGTGCGTCCTCAGGGTCGTCCGGCCGGCGGCATGGCCGGCATCCGGCTCGACGACGGCGCCCGGGCGATCTGGTTCGGCGTGGTCGACCCCTCGCGCCCGGCGCAGGTGGTCACCGTGGCCGGGTCCTCGACGGCGCTGCCGGGCACGCAGGTCGGGGGCGGCAAGGTCTCCGACTACGCCGAGTTCCCGCCCAAGGGCCGGGCCACCGGCGGCGTGCGGGCCCAGCGGTTCCTGAAGGGCGAGGACGAGCTGCTGCTCGCCTGGGCCGGCCCCGCGCCCGCCAAGGCCGTGTCGGCGGTGGGCAAGCCGGTGCCGCTGCCGGAGGAGATCGGCCGCCGCGACGGCTCCGGCGTGCGGCTGACGCACACCATCGGCGCCGTCGGCGGCGCCCTGGCCGCGGGGCCGGAGGGCGACGCGCCGCCGCCGGCGGCGGCCGCGGAGGAGTGATCCCCGGCCGGCGGAGGGCGGCCTCGGCCCCCTCCGCCGGCTCCGGGCTCCCTGAACGGCCTGGAGGCCCGTGCGGGAGCGGGCGTCCGGTCAGTCGCGGCAGAGGCAGAACGTGTGGCCGGCGGGGTCGAGGAAGACCCGGAAGCTGTCGTCCTCGCTCGGCTGCCGCTCGTGCTTGGTCGCGCCGATCTCCAGCACCTGCCGCTCGGCCTTGTCCATGTCGGTGACGGTGACGTCGATGTGGAGCTGCTGCGGCCGGTCGCCCTCCGGCCAGGTCGGCGGCCGGTGGCCGGGCACGCGCTGGAAGGCCAGGCGCTTGGGCGAGCCGCCGTCCTCGACGACCACCCAGGTCTCGTCCTCGTACGTGACGGGCCAGCCGAGCAACCGCGAGTAGAACTCGGCGAGCGCCCGGGGCTCCGGGCAGTCGAGGACCGTCGTACGGAACTCCGCGATGCCGGTCATCATTCACCTCCTGGACTTGTTTCGCCGGCATCCCGGCCGACGAGAATGAAGGTCATGGCCGCCAATTCGTTCATGGTCCCCCTGGGCACCCCCGCGCCCGCCTTCGACCTCACCGCCATCGACGGCGGCAGCGTCTCGCTCGCGGACCTCAAGGGCTCCCCCGCCACGCTCGTGGTCTTCCTGTCCAACCACTGCCCCTACGTACGGCACCTCGAGGCGGGCCTCGGCACGCTGGCCGCGGGCTACGGCTCCAGGCTGTCGGTCGTGGGCATCTGCAGCAACGACAGCGTGAACTACCCCGACGATGATCCCACACACCTTGCCGAACAGGCCCGGCGCGCGGGGTTCCCGTTCCCGTACCTGCTGGACGACACCCAGGACGTCGCCAAGGCCTACCGCGCGGCCTGCACGCCCGACTTCTTCCTCTACGACGGCGATCTGCGGCTCGTCTACCGGGGAGAGTTCGACGGGTCGCGGCCGGGCAACTCGGTCCCGGTGACCGGCTCCTCGCTCCGGGCGGCGATCGACGCGCTGCTCGCGGGCGATCCCGTCCCGGCCGACCAGCGCGCCTCGATCGGCTGCGGCATCAAGTGGCGGCCGGGGAACGAGCCCGCGGCCTGACCGCCGTCAGGCGGAGGTGGCGGCCTCGATGGCGGCGGGCAGGGCGAGCAGGAGTTCGTGGGGCTCGCCGCCGGTCCACGACCGGATCAGCCGGACGCCGGCCTCCCCCGGGTCGAACTCCTCGCAGCCGAGCGGCCCGTAGCAGCCCGCCTGGTCGAGCATGAGGATGATCGGGTCGTCCTCGGGCAGGCCGGCGGCGTACGCGGCGGTGTCGAGCAGGGCCAGCGCGCATCTGGCGTTGCGCCCGTCGTCGTTGGACTCCACACGGTCGAGGCGGCGCCGGGCCTGAGCGCGGAGATACGCGGCGAGCGATTCGGACCTACTCACGACTGACCTTCTTCGACGGCATACAGATGGTGACGACATCATCACTCAAGGTGAGTGAATTTCGTGGGACCTTCGGGAACTCGCGCCAGTCGCCACCCCGGAAAGCATCATCTTTGGGACGTAAGGGAAGATCTGAGGCATGACTGCGTTCGACGACCTGTATGCCGCCAACGCGAAGTACGCCAAGGACTTCGGCGACTCCGGGCTCACCGGCCGGGCAGCCCGCGGGCTTGCCGTGGTGACCTGCATGGACTCCCGCATCGACCCACTGGGCCTGCTGGGCCTCCAGCCAGGCGACGCCAAGATCCTGCGCAACGCCGGCGCGCGGGTCACCGACGACGTACTGCGCACGCTGGTCCTCGCCGTGTACCTGCTCGGCGTCGAACGCGTCCTGGTCATGCCGCACACCGACTGCGGGATGACCAAGGTGACGGACGCCGACGTGCACGAGCTGACCAGCGCCCGCGGCGTGGACACCCGCAGCCTGGAGTTCCACACCGTCCCCGACCAGGGCGAGGCGCTGCGCCACGACCTCACGCGCATCCGCTCGACCCCGTTCCTGCCCGCCGGCATGCCGGTGACGGGCGCGATCTACGACGTGCGCACGGGCCTGCTCACGCCGGTCGGCGACTGACCTCGCCGCGCTCGCGCTGGAAGGTGGCGTACAACCACCACAACGACGGGACCAGCAGGACCGCGCCGACGGCCAGCGAGCCCAGGCTGGCCCCCAGCACCGCGTCGGTGGCCGCGGCCTGGTCGAGGGTGAGGCCGGGGAGCAGCACGGGGTACTGCCCCACGCCCCAGCCCCACAGCAGCCCGGTCACGGCCAGCGCGGCGCTGAGGCGTACCGCCAGATAGGCCCGTCGCCACAGCAGCACCAGCGAGGCCAGCCCGGCCAGCACCGACAACGCCAGCAGCGGCAGGGCGCGGCCGGTGGTCAGCTCGGCGAACAGGGCGGGCGCGTCGGCGCGCAGCACGAGCAGGCTCACCGCCGCCAGCACGCCGACCACCGCGCCGCAGCCCAGCGCCCGCCGCCGGAACTCCTCGGCCAGGTCCTCCTGGCCGCCGCGCCGGGCGTCGCGGGTCAGGTAGACGGCGGCCAGGTACGCGGCCGTGCCGACGCCCAGCGCGCCGACCGCCATCGACGTGGGGTTGACCCAGCTCCCGACCAGGTCGCCCTTGGCGATGCCGGGCGGCACCCGTCCGGAGGCGATGCCGCCCGCCGCGGCGCCGAGGAAGAACGGGGTCACCACCGAGGAGAAGGCGAAGGTGGCGCCGAACAGCCGCCGCTGCCAGAGCCGCGCGGAGACCTTGCGGAACGCGAACGCCGCGCCGCGCCCGATCACGCCCAGCGCCACCAGCGTGAGCGGGATGTAGAGGGTGGAGGCCACCGAGGCGAACACCGCCGGCACGCCGGTCCAGGCCAGCACGATCACGAAGATCAACCACACGTGGTTGGCCTCCCAGACCGGGCCGATGGAGTGCTCCACCAGGTCCCGCCGCCGCCGGCCGCGCTCGGCGCCGCCCGCCAGCAGGTCCCAGACGCCGCCGCCGAAGTCGGCGCCCCCGAACAGGACGTACGCCGTCAGCCCGATCCACAGGACGGCCAGCATGATCTGCGGCAGCGGCATCGTCACACGACCTTGTAGCCGGTGACGTCGGGCTCCTGCGGCGCCAGCGGCACCGGCACGTCGCGGGACAGGCGGCGCATCACGTACACGGTGGCCACGGTCAGGGCCACGTAGACGGCCGTGACCAGCGCGAACCCGTACACCAGGCCGGGTGCGGGGTTGACCGCCTCCGACGTGCGCATCACCCGGAACACGATCCACGGCTGGCGTCCGACCTCCGTCACCACCCAGCCGCTCTCCAGCGCCAGCACGGCGGCCACGCCCGACAACGCGGCGGCACGCAGGAACCACGGGGACTCAGGCAGGTCACGCCGCCGTTTCCAGGACAGCGCGAGGCAGGCCGCGAGCAGCAGCAGGGCGAACCCCATCAGCACCATGATCTGGAACGCCCAGTGCACCATGTTGACCGGCGGCCGGTCGGCGGCCGGCACCTGCTCCAGGCCGGTGATCTCCGCGTCGGGGTTCCAGTGGGCCAGCAGGGACAGGCCGTAGGGGATCTCCAGGGCGTACTTCAGCTCGCCGTCCACCGCGATCCCGCCCAGGTGCAGCGGCACGCCGCGGCCCGTACGGAACACGCCCTCCATGGCGGCCAGCTTGACCGGCTGGTACTCGGCCACGAAGTGCGCGGCCCAGTCGCCGACGCCGATCTGCACGGGCGTGACGGCCGCCGCGACCGTGAGCGGCAGCAGCAGGCCGAGCCGGTGGTAGCGGTCGCGCCGGCCGCGCAGCATGGCGACCGCGTACACGCCGGCCATCAGGAAACCGGCCACCATGAACGCCGCCAGGATCATGTGCACCGTCTGGGGCGGCGTGGCCCGGTTGAACATCGCCGCCCATGGATCGACGGCCACGATCCGGCCGCCCGCGACCTCGTACCCGGTGGGCTGCTGCATCCAGGCGTTGGCGGCGACCACGAAGAACGCGCTGGCAACCCCCGCCAGCACGATCGGGATCCCGGTCAGCAGGTGCGCGACGGGCCGCAGGCGGTCCCAGGCGTAGAGGTAGATGCCGAGGAAGATGGCCTCGACGAAGAACGCGATGCCCTCCAGCGAGAACGGCAGGCCGATGACCTCGCCGTACACGCCCATCATGCCCGGCCACAGCAGGCCCATCTCGAACGACAGGATCGTCCCCGAGACCGCGCCGACCGCGAACAGCACCCCGAGCGCCCTGGCCCACCGCCGTGCCAGCAAGCGGTAGTTGTTGTCCCCGGTGCGATGCCCCCGCCACTCGGCCAGCAGGGTGATGGCCGGCATGCCGACGCCGAGACAGGCGATGACGATGTGCCAGCCGAGCGACAACGCCATCTGCATGCGCGCCGCGTCCAGATCCACCACCGCCCCCGCGGTCGCCCCCATCGACACCCTCTCCCTGCCCCTCGGCCCGTGACTTCGTGGGGGATCTGGCATGACTCGTCCGCGAAACGGCGGCGTCCGGCCCGTACCCGCTGGCCGGTCGATCACACCGTCCTTCCGCCAGGTCACCCCACGAACTCCGCCAGCGCGGCCACCAGCCCCACCAGGAGGCCCCAGGAGCCCCCAGAACACCCATGGGGCGCCCTGGCCCCAAACCGCGACTTCAGAGCCCGCCTGAGGCCCTGAGAGCCTTGGGGGCAGTGCTGGTTCGGTGCGACGCCGTCCAACGAAGCTTCTGCAAGGCCCTCGACGCCCCAAGCACGACATGCTCCCACCAGCGGCCACCGTGATGACCGGCTCCCACGCCCAGCACGGGCACACCCGAAGGGCGCAGGCGACGGGTGACGGCCCGACACGCCGACGCCGGTCGATGCACTCGGCTCCGACTCTCACCTGGGCCCGAGCGGCCGCCACCGCTGCTCATCTCGGCGGCGACGCAGCAGACACAGAACCAAGGCGCGCTGCGCTGTTCACGAGCCCCTCCCCACTCTCACAGCCGAACCGTCGGTGGCTCTGAGACGAATTGCCGGAGAAAGACCACATGCGACAGAAGGCGCATCACCGCACGCCCCTCAACGTCCCAAGACCGACGCACCACAAGGGCGGGCCCTCCGAGGCGGAGGAAGCAACCGCCCCTCCGAGGCCGCGGGTACGGGACGGCCCCGCCGAGACCGGTCGCCCGGGTCGCTCGGGTCGTCAGGCAGACTCTCGCCCTACCGCACGCCGGCGCACGCGCATCCGCCGGGAGGTTCACGCCGACCTCCCATGAGGACTTCCCCAAGCCAGCCCGCGTGCCATCCACCGGCAACGCCACACCTACTTGGGCCAGAAGTCCTGATACGGGGGTGCCGCCCCGAGGCCCGGGATATCGCCTTGAGCCCGATAACGCCCAGAATCCGGCGTCCTTCTGAGCCCGGCGTCGCCCTGAGGCCGATGCCACCCCAAACTCGGCATCTTCCTGGGCCAGGCGTCGCCCTGGGCCCGCTGGCGCCCGAAGTCGAGCACTACCTTGAGGCGCGGTGACGTGACATTGGGTCGTCGCCCTGAAGCCCGACCAGGGCGCAGCCCGGTAACACCAGGGGTCGTCTTGCGGTGGACGACATGTTGGAGAGCATTGTGGAAGCCCGGTGTCACGTTAAGGCCCGGTATCGCCCTGTCAGTGCAGTTGAAGCATGGTGGTCACCGAGAGGTGGGCGCGAGGCCCCGAAATCCTTGGGACCCGAGACCTTCCTTGAGCCGTCGTCGCAGGAACCCGGGGCCAGGTGTCCGGCCCCGGGAGCACCCGTCCGGGCTCAGGCGTCGATGTGGTCGCGGTCGACCTCGGCCGCGCTGCTGACGATGAACTCCCGCCGCGGCGCCACGTCGCTCCCCATCAGCAGGCTGAAGATGGCCTCGGCCCCCTCGGCGTCCTCGATGCGCACCCGGCGCAGCACCCGGTGCCGCGGGTCCATCGTGGTCTCGGCGAGCTGGTCGGCGTCCATCTCCCCCAGACCCTTGTACCGCTGCACCGGGTCCTTCCAGCGCTTGCCCCGCCGCTCCAGGTCGCGCAGGACCTTCTGCAGCTCGCCGTCGGAGTAGCAGTAGATGTACTTCTCCTTGCCGCGCCCGGGGTTGGTGAGCTCGATGCGGTGCAGCGGCGGCACGGCCGCGAACACCCGGCCGGCCTCCACCATCGGCCGCATGTAGCGGTGGAACAGGGTGAGCAGCAGACAGCGGATGTGCGCGCCGTCGACGTCGGCGTCGGCCATGAGGATGACCTTGCCGTAGCGGGCCGCCTCGATGTCGAACGAACGCCCCGACCCCGCCCCCACCACCTGGATGATCGCGGCGCACTCGGCGTTCTTGAGCATGTCGCTCACGGACGCCTTCTGCACGTTGAGGATCTTGCCGCGGATCGGCAGCAGCGCCTGGAACTCCGAGTCGCGGGCCAGCTTGGCCGTGCCGAGCGCGGAGTCGCCCTCGACGATGAACAGCTCGCTGCGGTCGACGGCGTCGCTGCGGCAGTCGACCAGCTTGGCGGGCAGCGCGGAGTTCTCCAGGGCGCTCTTGCGCCGCTGGTTGTCACGGTGCTCGCGGGCCGCGATACGGGCCTTGGCGGCGGCGACGATCTTCTCCAGCACGGCCCGCAGCGGCTGCTTGAACCCGCGCGGCGGGTTGGCGAACAGCTCCTTGAGCTCGCGCGAGACCACGTGGGAGACGATGCGGGTGGCCGCGGAGGTGCCGAGCACCTCCTTGGTCTGCCCCTCGAACTGCGGCTCGGGCACCCGGACGGTGACCACGCCGGTCAGCCCCTCGGAGATGTCCTCCTTGTTGACCGGGTCGTCACCGCTCTTCAGGAGCCGGGTCTCGCGCAGCAGCTCGTTGATCGTACGGACCAGGCCGCGCTCGAAACCGGTGATGTGGGTGCCGCCCTTGGGCGTGGCGATCACGTTGACGAACGAGCGCACGGTCGACTCGTAACCCTTGCCCCAGCGGACCGCCACGTCGACGGTGAGCTCGCGCTGCACCTCGGTGGGGGTCATGTGGCCCTGGTCGTCGAGGACCGGCACGGTCTCGTGGAAGTGGCCCACGCCCTGCAGCCGCAGCACCTCGCAGACGGGCTCGTCGCGGGCCAGGAACTCGGTGAACTCGGAGATGCCGCCGTCGAAGCGGAACTCCTCGCCGGTGCGCTCCTCGCCCCTGCTGTCGAAGACCGCCAGGGTCAGGCCGGGCACCAGGAACGCGGTCTGCCGCAGGCGCACGTGGATCTCGTCGAGCGAGACCTCGGCGTCGGGCAGGAAGATCTGCTTGTCGGCCCAGAAGCGCACGCGGGTGCCCGTGACGTTCTTGGGCAGGGAGCCGCCGATCCGCAGCCCGGACTTCTTCTTGAACTTGGCCGTGGGCCCGTCGCCGTCGAAGACGCCGGGCACGCCGCGCCTGAAGCTGATCTCGTGGACCCGCCCGTCGAGGTCGACCTCGACGTCGAGCCGGGAGGACAGGGCGTTGACCACTGAGGCGCCCACGCCGTGGAGGCCGCCGGAGGCGCCGTAGGAGCCGCTGCCGAACTTTCCGCCGGCATGAAGCTTGGTGTAGACGAGCTCGACGCCGGCCAGGCCGGTCTTGGGGTGGATGTCAACGGGGATGCCGCGGCCGTTGTCCCGCACCTCGATGGAACCGTCGGCGTAGAGCTCGACCTCGATGCGGTCGCAGTGGCCCGCCAGGGCCTCGTCGACGCCGTTGTCCACGATCTCCCAGAGGCAGTGCATGAGCCCGCGGCTGTCGGTGGACCCGATGTACATGCCCGGCCGCTTGCGTACGGCCTCGAGGCCCTCAAGCACCGACAGGTGACGAGCTGTGTAACCCGCCTCCACTACCGTCACTCTTGCTCCCCTGGTCTAAGCATCGAACACGTGTGCGTAGCCTACCGTTCTTCCCTCAGGCGCGCGTACAAGCTTGCCATGGCGACACGTTTGCCGTTACCAACCGGCTGATCACCATTACTTTCGGACACATTCTGCTCTGGGCGTAGCGAGGCGGAGGTTGGGAACGTCCACGTCCGGTTAGATGTTGTCTCAAGTGACTGACGCCAGATCCTCGCTTCGGCGGGGGTGACCCGAAAGGCGATACGTGACTGGAGCTCTCGCCCCCGTTAAGCCGCTGACGGCCCTCGACCGCTGCGACCGCTGCGGCGCCCAGGCCTACATTCGCGCGACCCTGCCTGTTGGTGGGGAGCTGCTGTTCTGCGCCCACCATGGGCGTCAGCACGTCGCAGCGCTGCGCGAAAAGGGCGCCGACATCCTGGACGAGTCGGCTCGCCTCAGCGAAACCCCGTCAATGAACCCCAACGACGACCGCTGACGCGTTCGTTGTGATCACATAACCACATATTGCACGTCCAGTTCGGCGATCCCGGCGCACCACGCCGGGGTCGCCGTTCTGCGTTCAGACCCACGCAAGCCGTGACTCCGGGGTACGCAGGCGGTGGCTGGGTTGCACGCACGCGGTGATCCAGGCCGCACCCGCCGTACACCAAGCCCGACCCACGGCGGTCAGGGCCGCATCCACGCCATAGCCCCAACCCTCCACACCCGGCGGTTCAGGCCGCGCACAGGGCGGTGGCCCAGGGCGCGCCCACCATGCACCAGGACCGCCGCACGGTGGTCAAGGCCACATACGCGCCGTAGTCCCAACCCACCGCACGCGGCGGTTAGGGCCGCACGTAAGCGCTGGCCGGGTCGCATGCAAGGGGCCGTCCAAGGCGCGCGCAGGCGGTGGTCCAGGGCACGCCCGCCGTACACCACGGTCGCCGCACGGTGATCAGGGCCGCATGCGCGCCGTAGTCCCAACCCTCTGCACGCGGTGGTTCGGCCGCTCGCGCGCCCTTGGTTCAGGCCCTTCGTACGGCGGGTGTCAGGTCGTACGCACTCTGTAGTGGTATCGGCCGACGGTCTGGAAACCCTCGCCGCGGTACAAAGCCTGAGCCCCGTGGTTCGGCTCGGTGGTGACCAGGTACGCGTTCTTCGCCCCGGTATGCCTGGTCAGGGCGCGCAGCACCGTACGGGCCAGTCCGCGCCGCCGGGCCCGCGGCAACGTCGCCATGCAGAAGATCCCCGCCGTGTCGCCCTGCGGCACGACCCGGCCGACCGCGACCGGCACGCCGTCCTCCTCGACGGCCCCGTACCAGGCGGGCACGCCGGTGCAGATGCGGGCGGCCTCCTCCAGGCCGGCGCCGTACCGGCCGTCCACGGACCACCAGGTCTCCAGCCATTCCGGCCACGGGTGGTCCTCGATCCGGACCGGGCCGCGCGGCTCGGCCGACGGCGATCCGGCCATGATGACCGTCGGATCGACCAGCTCGTACCCGCGGCGGGCCAGCTCGGCGTCCAGGCCGGGCCAGGTGCCGGGGCCGACGGAGAAGGCGCAGCTCTGTCCCCGCTCGCCGTAGAACGCCTCGGCGGCGCCGATCGCGGTGTCCAGGTCGGCGGGGGCGTTCAGGGCGAGCACCGAGTTCGCCCGTTTGGTCACGCCGCCGGCGGAACGCAGCACCCAGCCGTCGTGAACACGCTGCTCGTAGGCCGGCCACGCCTGGTGCACCAGCAGGTCGACGTTCATCCGCGCAGCCTAGCCGACCAGCGCGAACACCCTCTGACCGGCCCGTTAGGGTGTGGGGTTGTGCTGATTCTGCTGCCGCCGTCCGAAGGAAAGGCCGCCGAGGGAAGCGGGCCGCCGCTCGGGGAGCTGTCCTTCCCCAAGCTCGACCGTGCCCGCAAGCGGGTCATGACCGCGCTCATCCGGGCCTCCAAGCGCCGCGACGCCGCGCAGGTGCTCGGGCTGACGCCCGGTCTGGCGGGCGAGGCGGCCAAGAACACGGTGTTGCGGACCGCGCCCACCCTTCCGGCCGCCGACCTCTACACCGGCGTCCTGTACGACAACCTCGGCCTGAACACCCTGGACGACGCCGCCCGGGCCAGGGCGGAGGAGTCCGTGCTGATCTTCTCCGGCCTGTGGGGCGTGTTGCGCATCTCCGACCAGGTGCCCCCGTACCGCCTGTCGATGGGCGTCAGCCTGCCGCCGCTGGGCGGCCTGGCCGCCTACTGGCGCACGCACCTGTCCAAGGAACTGGACCGGATGCCGGGGCTGGTGGTGGACCTGCGCTCGGCCACGTACGCGGGGGCGTGGCAGCCCGGCGACCGGTCGGTGTCGGTACGCGTCTTCCGCGACGGCAAGGTCGTCAGCCACATGGCCAAGGCCACCCGGGGCGAGATCGCCCGCGTCCTGCTCCAGCAGGAGGAGGCCCCCGGCACGCCCGGCGAGCTGGCCAAGACCCTCGGCAACCTGGGCTGGACGGTCGACCTCGCCGAGCCCGCGCGGACGAACCGCCCCTGGCTGATCGACGTGCACGTCACCGACCCGGCCTGACGACCTCCGGAAACGGCGATCGCCCCGCCCGGAGGGTTCCGGACGGGGCGATCGACGAGGTGGCTCCTAGTCCAGGTAGTCGCGCAGCACCTGGGACCGGGACGGGTGACGCAGCTTGGACATGGTCTTCGACTCGATCTGGCGGATGCGCTCACGGGTGACCCCGTAAACCTTGCCGATCTCGTCGAGCGTCTTCGGCTGCCCGTCGGTGAGGCCGAACCGCATGGACACGACGCCCGCCTCCCGCTCCGACAACGTGTCGAGAACGGAGTGCAGCTGCTCCTGCAGCAGCGTGAAGCTGACGGCGTCGGCCGGCACGATGGCCTCGGAGTCCTCGATGAGGTCACCGAACTCGCTGTCGCCCTCCTCACCCAGCGGGGTGTGGAGGGAGATGGGCTCGCGGCCGTACTTCTGGACCTCGACGACCTTCTCGGGCGTCATGTCCAGCTCGCGGGCCAGCTCTTCCGGCGTGGGCTCGCGGCCGAGGTCCTGCAGCATCTGCCGCTGGACCCGGGCCAGCTTGTTGATCACTTCGACCATGTGGACCGGGATGCGGATGGTCCGCGCCTGGTCGGCCATGGCACGCGTGATCGCCTGCCGGATCCACCACGTGGCGTAGGTGGAGAACTTGTAGCCCTTGGTGTAGTCGAACTTCTCCACGGCCCTGATCAGGCCGAGGTTGCCCTCCTGGATCAGGTCGAGGAACAGCATGCCGCGCCCGGTGTAGCGCTTGGCCAGCGAGACCACGAGCCGGAGGTTGGCCTCCAGCAGGTGGTTCTTGGCCCGGCGGCCGTCTTCGGCGATCCATTCGAGCTCGGCTCGGACGTCGACCGGCAGGCTCTCGGTCTCGCCGCCGCCGAGCTGCTCCTCGGCGAACAGGCCGGCCTCGATGCGCTTGGCCAGCTCGACCTCCTGCTCGGCGTTGAGCAGGGGGACCTTGCCGATCTGCTTGAGGTAGTCCTTCACCGGGTCGGCGGTGGCGCCGGCGGCGGCCACCTGGGCGACCGGGGCGTCGTCGTCGTCGTCGGACAGGATGAGGACCTCGTCCTCGCTCTTGTCCGCGGTGGCGGCGACGGCGACGTCGGCGGCCTTGGGCTCGTCGTCGGAGTCGTCGTCGGAGTCGGAGTCACCCTCGGCTTCGGCGTCGTCCTCGGCCACGATGTCGTCGACCTCGATGTCCTCGAGGTCCTCCAGCTCCACGTCGCCGTCGAGCTCGAGATCGTCGTCGTCGTCCGCGTCGGTCGCCTTGGCGCCCTCGGGTGCCTTCGGCTTGGTCTCGGCAGGCCCAGCGCTGACTTCTGGCTTGGCCTTCTTGGCGGCGGCCGGAGCCGCCTTCTTCGGAGCGGGAGCGGCCTTCTTGGCCGGAGCCGGCTTCTTGGCGGCCGGCTCGGCCTCAGCGGCGCCCACGACCGCGGTCACGGTCTCGGGCTGCTGCTCTTTGGCGGCCGCTGCCGTCTTGGTCTTGACGGGGGCAGCGGTGCGGCGCTTTGCTGGACCACGAGACTTCTTCGGCGCAGCCGAATCCGCGGCGGTCACCACCACGGTCACGCCCTCTTTGCTGAGGTTCCGCAAGAACGCGGCGGCGTGCGACATGGGGATGTCCGCCTCCTCGAAGGCCTGACGGACATCCTCAGACTCGAGGAAACCCTGCGAGCGCCCACGCTCGAGCAGTCGCTGAATGACGGGCTCGTTCAGCTCTTGTGGCTTCGAGCGAGTCGAACTTGCAGGCGACACGAACACCTCTCGAACGAACGCGTGGCGACAATGGACCCAGATGCCCGCTGGGGGCTGTTGCCTCTCTCGGAGATCGGTGAGGCCGTGCGAAGCGCGACGGACCTGACACAGCATTGTGGCACGACCCCGCACTCCATACGGCCACCTCCCGGCGGTTGTCCTCCACCCTAGGCCGACCAAGACAGTAGTGCGTACGTAAGCGGGGCACTGATACCCGAAAGCAACCGTTATGACTGTTTCATTCAGTCACTCTTCGTGGCCGGCGGGACGTGAATTGCGAGCGCGGTAACGTCATCATCCTGTTCATATCCAGACAACATCCGGTCAACCAGGAAGTCCAGCAACATGTGCGGACTGCTGACCACCTCAGGCGGCGCTTCGGTCACAACACTGCAAATCTCTGCGAGACCGGCGTCAAGCCCTCGCTTCCTGTTCTCCACGAGACCGTCTGAGTAGAGCACCGCGGTGTGTCCCGGCGGCACCACGAACCGGAACTGCCGGCGGCTGGTGGGCCAGCCCAGCGGCGTGCCGGGCTCGGCGTCGCACAGGATCGCCGTGCCCTGGGGCGAGACGAGGACGGGTGGCGGGTGGCCGGCCATGGCCAGCGTGCCCTCGCCAGTGACCGGCTCGACGACCATGTAGGCCAGCGTGGTGACCTGCTCCTCCTCTTCCGTGGCCTCGAAGACCCGGTCGAGGCCCGTGAGCACGGCGGCGGGCGGCGGATTGGTGAGCGCGAGGGCCCGCATCGCGTTGCGGATGCGGCCCATGCCCGCCGCGGCCTTGACGCCCTTGCCCATGACGTCGCCGACGACCGCCGCGACACGCCCGTCCTGCAGGACGAACGCGTCGTACCAGTCGCCGCCGACCTGGACGTGGCGGCTACCAGAACGGAAGCGCTGGGCCAGCACCAGGCCCTTGACCACGGGCAGGCGGTCGGGCAGCAGGCTGCGCTGCAGCGTCTCGGCCGTGCGGTGCTCACGCTCGAACAGCGTGGCCCGCTCCACGGCCAGGGCGCACTGCCCGGCCAGCGCCTCCAGGAAGACGCCGTCCTCCTGGGAGATCTTCTGCGGGCGCGTGAACGAGAAGCGCAGCGCGCCGAGCGCCCGGCCGGCGGCCAGCAGCGGCAGGCCGACCCAGGCCCGCTCGTCGCCCTGGCTGATGAACCCGGCCAGCGCCTCCTCGTCGTCGCCGGCCTCCAGCAGCTGGGCCTTCAGCGACTCCGGCGACTCGGCGAAGACCGGACGGCGGCTGTTGACGGCCATCGTCATCACGTTGGAGTGGGACAGCGGGATCTCGTCACCCGAGCCCTGGACCTCGGGGATGCCCTCGCCGTTGACCAGCTTGAGCGCGGCGCGGTCGGTGTCGAGCAGCGCCACGGCCGAGCGGTCGGCGGCCAGGGCGGTGCGGCCCACGTCGATGATGACCTGGACGACCTGCTCGACCGTCAGGGCCTCGGCGAGCTGGGCCGTCGCGCCCTGGAGCCGGGCGGTGCGCAGGGCGGCGGCGCCGAGCTGGTCGGTCAGCCTGCCGCGCATCTCCTCGGCCTCGCGCTGCGGGGTGACGTCGGTGTTGGCGCCGACCCACTCCACGACCCTGCCGTGCCTGATGATCGGCACCGCGCGCACCTCGAAGTGGCGGTAGCCGCTGGCCCGGGTGCGGACCCGGTAGTTCCACTCGAACATCGTGCGGCCGCGCAGCGCCTCGCGCCAGGCCTCCTCGGTCTGCTGGCGCTCCTCGGGGTGGACGACCTCCAGCCAGCCGTTGGCGAGGTACTCCTCCAGCCCCTGACCGGTGATGGCGCGCCACTGGGGCGCGTCCTCGACGACGGCGCCCGTGGGCGAGGTGATCCAGACGAGCTGGGACTGCGCCTCGACCAGCGAGCGGTAGCGCTCCTCGCTGCGGCGCAGCGCCTCCTCGGTCTGCCTGCTCTCGGTCACGTCGAGGCCGACCAGCGCGATGGCGCGCAGCTCGCCCGCCTCGTCGTGGACCGGCGAGAACGACAACGACCAGTGACGGGTGTCGCCCTCGGCGGAACGCACCCGCACGCGGCCCTCGGTGACCGGCGCGTCACTCTCGATGACGGCCTGGACGGCGTGGGTGATGATCTGGCTCAGGTCGGCCGCCAGCACCTCGACCGGCGAGCGGCCCACCAGGCGCTCGGCGGGCACGCTGACGACGTCGCTGAACACGTCGTTGACCCGCTGGACGCGGCCATCGCCGTCGAAGAACGCGAAGGCGAACTCGGCCTCCGACAGCATGCCCTTGAACAGGGCGGAGTCTGAGATGTCCACATCCGACTCCCGGGGACGGGGAACGGAGGTCTCGGCGCTCATGGTCGGCACCTCCGTCGCGTGCCAGGGTCTCCCACGCGGCACATCTCCATAACTGTGTATCGGCGTAGCGCAGCTCCGGGCGACCGGATTCTGCAGTACATCATCGGCGATGGGCATGCGCCGACGGAAGCCCCCGCCGCCGCCCGGTCGCCATAAGGGTCAACGCATCCTGTCAAAGTCGCTCCACATTGCGCAGCAAGATCAGGTTACTCGCCCTTGGCCGCGCGCTTGGCCTCCTGCTTGGCGGCGCGCACCCGGCCCAGGCTGTCGGTGTCGACCACGTCGGCGACCGAACGGTATGACCCCTCCTCGCCGTAGAGTCCGGCTGCCTCACGCCAGCCTGACGGCTGGACCCCCAGCTGCTTGCCCAGCAATGCCAAAAAGATCTGGGCCTTCTGCTTGCCGTATCCCGGAAGGGCCTGCAGTCGTTTCAACAAGTCTTTCCCGTCGGCCGCGTCGCTCCAGATGAGCTCGGGCCGCCCGTCGTAGTGTTCGACGAGGTAGGCCGCGAGCTGCTGGACGCGGGCGGCCATCGACTTGGGGTAACGGTGCACGGCCGGCTTCTGCGCGAGCAGCGCGGCGAACGCCTCGGGGTCGCAGGCGGCGATCTCCTCGGCGGTCAGGTCGTGCCCGAGCCGCTCCGAGATGGTGTGCGGCCCTGTGAACGCCCATTCCATGGGAATCTGCTGGTCGAGCAGCATGCCGACGAGCAGGGCGAGCGGGCTGCGGCCGAGGAGCTCGTCTGCCTCGTCCCGCTGGGCGAGCTGGATGCGCATGGAAACAGCTTTGCACGAGAAGCGAACACAGGCGCCTCAGAGCCTTGACACAAGGCCGAGAAAAGATGAAATGGGAGCGCAAGTCACCCTGCATACGTTCCTGGGGGTTTGCTCCCGGGTCTCCAGAGGAATCTCACATCTATGCTCGCTCTGGCCACACGCTTCCTCAGGGAGCCGGTCAGTCTCAGGCTGGCCGAAGAGTTCCTGACCGTACCCGTGGACACGATCGACCGGTGCGTGGCCGACGTGTGCGCGTGCGCCGAGCATCTCGGCGTCCCGGCCACGCCCGAGGTGGTGGAGCGCATCGCGCGCGAGCACCTGCTCGCCATCGTGAACTCCGCCCCGCCGCCCCGAAGTCCCCGCTGATCGCGGCTCCACCGATAACATCGGGGTCACCAGGCCGAGTTCTCTTCACCGTTTGCGCCTGGAATACGAGAGAGTGAGGGCGTGCGCCGACACCGACGAGATCCCCGGGAGAGCAGCCCGCCCGACGACGTGTTCCAGGAGATGGTGCAGGCGGCCCGCGAGCTGCTCGCGGTGCGCAGCCCTCTCGACGCGGAGCTGATGGTCTCAGACATGATCGGGGCCTGGTGGGGCAGGCGGGTCAGGGGCGGTGACGTGGAGCAGGTCCTCGGGGAGGGCCTGGTCGACTACGCGGCCAAGGCCGGCACCCCGGCCTCCCTGACGCTGCTGGTGTGCCTGGCCTACCTGGGCACCGCCCGCCAGGGCGCCAAGGCCGAGGGCGCGGCCCTGGCGATGATGGAGTCGGGCGTGGCCAGGCCCGGGTGGGCCGACAAGGTCGGCGCGGTCAAGCCCACCGGCTGCTACGTCTCCCGCGACGCCTACGGCGACCAGGACACGGTGATCTGCACGTTCGCCTACCGCTGGAACGAGGCATCGGTGCCGAGCGACCGGCACGCGCTGGTCGTGGTCGTCGACCACAACATGAGCGGCATGGCCCGCGACGCGTGGGTGTCCTCGCACGTCGACAAGCTGCTGGAGCAGGCCAGGGCCGAGGCGGCGGACAACCCGATGCTGCTGTTCGAGGAGATCCAGCCCGAGCAGGCCAGGGCGCTCCTGGACTCGGCCATGAAGGCCACCAGGGAGCCCAAGACGCCGCCGCCGGTGAGCGAGAGCTACAGCGCCTACCACGCCTTCGCCCGCGCCCGGCTCAAGGCGCTGCCGCCGGGCCGCAAACGTCCGGCGCCGCTGCACATCGAGGCGCCCTACAGCCGCGAGCGGCGGGCCATGCTGGCCGCCGAGTTCCTGGCCTCCGACGCCGCCGAGCACCTGTCGGACCCGTCGGCGGCCTCGCGCTGCGCCGACCACATCATCGACTACGGCTGCGAGCGCGACTTCAACCGGCCGCTGCGGGTCAGCCCGACCAAGTGCGAGACGTTCCTGCTCGACTGGCTGCCGCGCAAGGTGATGCTGAGCGTGGCCGAGCAGGAGGCGATGCCGCACGTGCTGTCGGCGTGGGTGCGCTTCGCCGCGCGCCGCACCGGCCTGCCCGAGCAGGGGCTCAAGGCCACGCTCGACGCGGTGTGGGAGGCCACGGGCAAGTTCCCCGAGGCCTACCGCGACCCGACGTCGTTCGGGCTCGACCGGCCGCTGCTGGAGCGGCTGCTGCCCGACGGCGACCTGTCGGCGCTGGCCAGGCGGGTGTTCGCGTTCCCCTACCTGCAGGGCGTGCACAACGGGATCGACCTCGACCGGCTCAACCCGGCCGACGAGGCCGACCGGCGCACGTTACTGGAGATCGACCACGGCGGCGTGATCGACCAGGAGCACCTGGCCTGGCACGAGGAGATCGCGACCCGGCTGTGGGACGGCGACCCGCCCCAGCTGTGGGAGGCCGCCCAGCGCCTGCTCGACCTCGGCCACGACCGTCACGACGTGCTCCACGTGCTGATCGAGATCGCCGAGCGCATCGGCGGCGACCCCGACGAGCTGGCCGCGGCGCTCGACGACATCGCCGACATCCCCGACGAGATCTAGAGTCCGTCCCATGTCGATGTACCGCCGGCTGGCCATGGGCCGCTACCTCGCCTCCGAGCACACCCAGGGGCCGTGGGACCCGGGCTCCCAGCACATGGGCCCGGTGACCGCCCTGATCGTCCATGAGCTCGACCGCACCGCGCCCCTGCCCGGCCTGGCGCTGTCCAGGCTGGCGGTCGACGTGTTCGCCCCGGTGCCCGTGGCCGAGCTGGAGGTCGTCACCGACGTCGTCCGCGACGGCAAGCGGGTGCAGTGCCTGTCGGCGGCCGTGCTGTCCGGCGGGCGCGAGTACGCCAGGGCCACCGCGTGGCGCATCCGCGAGGCCGACACGCCCGCCACGCCGGCCGCCGGGCCGCCCGCGCCCGTGCCGCCGCCCTCGCCCGAGCACGCGGGGTCCTACCTGGTGTCGGGCTTCGGCTACGGCAGGGCGTTCGACTGGCGGTTCGCCCGCGGCGGCCCGATGCTGAGCGGCCCGGCCACGGTGTGGGGCAGGCTGACCGTGCCGCTGGTGGAGGGCGAGGAGACCACCCCGTTCGAACGGCTGGCCGCGTTCGCCGACAGCGGCAACGGCGTGAGCCCGGCCGTCGACTTCGCCACCCACCTGTTCGTCAACGTCGACCTGACGATCTCGCTGTTCCGCACGCCGGTGGGCGAATGGACCTGCATGGACGCGGCCACCGCGATCGGCCCCGCCGGCCGCGGCCTGACCCGGACCACCCTGTACGACGAGCGCGGCGAAGTCGGCTCGGCGACTCAGACGTTGTACGTCGCGCCGAGGTAGCGCTGCGCCATGATGGTGGGATGGTGATCGACCTCAACGCCGACCTCGGTGAGGGTTTCGGCATCTGGCGGCTCGGCGACGACCTGGCGCTGCTCGACATCGTCACCAGCGCCAACGTCGCCTGCGGCTTCCACGCGGGCGACCCCGTGACGATCAGGCGCACGTGCGCCGCGGCCGTCGACCGCGGCGTGTCGATCGGCGCCCAGGTGTCCTACCGCGACCTGGCCCACTTCGGCCGCAGGGAGATAGAGGTCGAGCCCGAGGAGCTGTGCGCCGAGGTGCTCTACCAGCTCGCGGCCGTCGACGGCATCGCCAGGGCGATGGGCGGCCGGGTCTCCTACGTCAAGCCGCACGGCGCCCTGTACAACCGGGTCTGCCGCGACGAGGTGCAGGCGGCGGCGGTGATCGACGCCGTGGCCGACTACGACCCGTCGCTGCCGGTGCTGACGCTGCCGGTCTCGGCCGTGCACGAGGTGGCCGCGGCGGCGGGCGTCCCGACGGTGAGCGAGGCGTTCGCCGACCGGGCGTACACGGCGGCGGGGGCGCTGGTGCCGCGGCGCGAGGCGGGCGCGGTGATCCACGACGTGGCGGCGGTGACCACGCGGGCCCGCCGGATGGCCCTGGAGGGCTCTGTGACGGCCGTCGACGGCAGTCCGGTGTCCGTCTCCGCCCGGTCGCTGTGCGTCCACGGAGACACCCCTGACGCCGTCGGGCTGGCCCGTGCCGTGCGCAACGACCTGCTGGCGGCCGGAGTGGTCCTGCAGGCGTTCGCGTGATCCGTGCGGCGGGAGAGCACGCGCTGCTCGTGGAGACCGGGTCGCTGGCGGCCTCCCACCGGCTCGACGCGGCTCTGCGGGCCGAGCGGCCCGAGGGGGTCGTGGAGGTCGTGCCGGGGCCGGAGACCGTGCTCGTGGTGGCGCCGGGCGCCGATCGGGAGCGGTTGCGGGTCAGGCTGGCGGCCATGACCCGAACGGCGGGCGGGGCGGCGGGAGGGGCCGACGCTCCGGCCGGGCCGGTGGTGACGATTCCCGTCGTCTATGACGGCGCCGATCTCGATTCCGTCGCGGCGCTGGCCGGGATCTCGGCCGAGGAGGTGGTCGCCCGGCACACCGGGCGCGAGCTGGTGGTCGGGTGGCTGGGGTTCGCCCCGGGGTTCGCCTATCTGACCGGGCTCGACCCCGTGCTGGAACTGCCCCGGCTGGACACGCCGCGCACGTCGGTGCCGGCCGGCTCGGTGGCGGTCGCGGGGCCGTACTCGGCGGTCTACCCGGCCGCCTCGCCCGGCGGGTGGCGGCTGCTGGGTCGCACGGCGACGCGGGTGTGGGACGTGACGGCCGAGCCGCCGTCGTTGTTCCGGCCGGGGATGCGCGTGCGGTTCGAGCGCGCATGATCGAGGTGATCGCGCCCGGTCCGTACGCGACCGTCCAGGATCTGGGGCGGCCCGGCCTGGCCCATCTGGGCGTCCCACGTTCGGGGGCGGCCGACGCGCCGAGCCTGCGGCTGGCCAACCGGCTGGTGGGCAACCGCGAGGACGCGGCGGGCATCGAGGTGACGTTCGGGCTGGCGCGGCTGCGGTTCCGCGAGGGCGCGTGGGCGGCGCTGACCGGCGCGCCGGCGGAGGCGCGGATGGGGGGGCCGTTCTGGGTGCCGCCGGGGGGCGAGCTGCGGCTGGGGGCGCCGGAGTGGGGGCTGCGCACGTACGTGGCGGTGCGCGGCGGCATCGCGGTCGAGCCGGTGCTGGGCAGCCGGTCCACCGACTCGCTGTCGGGGCTCGGCCCCGAGCCGTTGCGGGCCGGGGCGCTGCTGCCGGTGGGCGGGTCCGTCGCCGAGGAGATCTCGGTGGACCTGGCGCCGCCGCCGGGGCCCGCGCCCGCCGTGCTGCGGGTGCTCGCCGGGCCGCGGGACGACTGGTTCGTCCCGGAGGCGCTGGAGGCGCTGTGCGGGGGGCCGTACGCGGTGAGCCAGGACAGCAACCGCGTCGGTGTGCGGCTGCGCGGGCCCGAGCTGACGCGGGCCAGGAAGGGCGAGCTGCCGAGCGAGGGCATGGTCACCGGCGCCGTGCAGGTGCCGCCGAGCGGGCAGCCGATCGTGTTCCTCGCCGACCACCCGCCCACGGGCGGCTACCCGGTGATCGCGGTGGTGCGGCAGGCCGACCTGCCGGTCGCGGCGCAACTGCGGCCCGGCGACGAGGTGCGCTTCACAACGCGACCTGGCCGCTGACGCAGGTGACGACCGCCCCGCCGACCCACACGTCCCGCTCGTCGGCGGTGATCCGCACGCGCCCGGCCCGGCCGAGCACGGTCCCCTGCCCCGCCGTGTACGGCGCCTTCACCCGCCCCGTGCGCAGCAGGAACTGCGCCAGGGACGCGTGCAGGCTGCCGGTCACCGGATCCTCGACGTCGGGAGCGAACACGCGCACCTCGTAGGCGTACGGCGAGCCCTCCCGGCACGGCCCCGCCACGCCGACCATGTGCTCGATCGCGCCCGGCCGCAGCTCCAGCACCTCCTCGGCGGCGGCCAGCAGCACCACCACCACCCATCCGGGCCCGTTGTCGGCCCATTCGACGGCCAGCATGCGTTCGCGCCCGATGCGCAGGGTCTCGGCCAGGCGCTCGGCGAGCTCCTCCTCGACCGGCCCCGACCGCACCAGCTCGGGCGCGGCGAAGGCGAGCCCGTCCTCGGTCCTGCGCACCCGGATCAGCCCGGCGTCGCACTCCTGGACGATCTCCGCCGCGTCGCGCGGCCGGCCGCCGCTCTCCAGCCAGGCGTGGCAGGTGCCGAGCGTGGGATGCCCGGCGAAGGGCAGCTCGCCGCTGCCGGTGAAGATCCGGACCCGGTAGTCGGCCCCGGGCACGGTCGGGGGCAGCACGAACGTCGTCTCGGACAGGTTCGTCCAGGCGGCGAAGCGCCGCATCTCCTCGGTGTCCAGCCCTTGGCCGTCGAGCACGACCGCGAGCGGGTTGCCGCGATAAGGGACGGAGGTGAACACGTCGACCTGACGGAATGCACGTTGCATACGCGCAGTCTGGCCGACGGGTCTTCCGCCGGTAACCCCGCGCGCTCACACTGGGCGATGTGGCGGACTACGACGTGCTGGTGCTCGGCTCCGGTCCCGGCGGGCAGAAGGCCGCCATCGCGGCGGCGAAGCTGGGCAGGCGGGTCGCCGTCGTCGAGAAGCGGAACATGATCGGCGGCGTCTGCATCAACACCGGCACGATCCCGTCCAAGACGCTGCGCGAGGCGGTCCTCTACCTCACCGGCCTCAACCAGCGCGAGCTGTACGGCGCCAGCTACCGCGTCAAGGACGAGATCACGGTCGCCGACCTCGGGATGCGCACGCAGCACGTGATCGGCCGCGAGGTCCAGGTGATCCGCAGCCAGCTCGGCCGCAACCACGTCACGGTCCTGCCCGGCACCGGACGTTTCCTCGACCCGCACACCATCGGGATCAGCGGCGACGAGGAGCGCAAGGTCACCGCCGACCGGATCGTGATCGCCACCGGCACCTCCCCCGCCCGCCCGGACAGCGTGCAGTTCGACGAGCGCACGGTCATCGACTCCGACGCGATCCTGCACCTGGACCGGGTGCCCGAGACCATGGTCGTGGTCGGCGCCGGGGTCATCGGCATCGAGTACGCCTCCATGTTCGCCGCCCTCGGCACCAAGGTGACCGTGGTCGAACGGCGCGAGCGCATGCTGGAGTTCTGCGACCTGGAGATCGTGGAGGCGCTCAAGTACCACCTGCGCGACCTGGCGGTGACCTTCCGCTTCGGCGAGCACGTCGCCGCCGTCGAACGCCGCCCGCGCGGCGCGCTGACCCTGCTGGAGAGCGGCAAGCGCATCCCCGCCGACTGCGTCATGTACTCGGCCGGACGCCAGGGCAGGACGGCCGAGCTGAACCTGGTGGCCGCCGGGCTGGCCGCCGACGACCGCGGCCGGATCCGGGTGGACGAGCACTACGCCACGGCCGTGCCGCACATCTACGCGGTCGGCGACGTGATCGGCTTCCCGGCGCTGGCCGCCACCTCGATGGAGCAGGGCCGGGTGGCCGCCCAGCACGCCTGCGGCGAACCCGTGGAGCAGCTGCGGGAGCTGCCGCCCATCGGCATCTACACGATCCCGGAGATCAGCTTCGTCGGGAAGTCGGAGGACGAGCTGACCCGCGACCGCATCCCGTTCGAGGTCGGCATCTCGCGCTACCGGGAGCTGGCCAGGGGGCAGATCATCGGCGACTCGTACGGGATGCTCAAGCTGCTGGTCTCCTCCGATGACCGGCGGCTGCTCGGCGTGCACGTGTTCGGCACGGGGGCGACCGAGCTGGTGCACATCGGCCAGACCGTGATGGGCTGCGGCGGGACCGTGGACTACCTGGTCAACGCGGTGTTCAACTATCCGACGCTGGCGGAGTCGTACAAGGTGGCGGCGCTGGACGCGATGAACAAGATGCGGGTGGTGGCCCGGCTCACCGCCGACATGTAACTTCTGCCAATTGTCGGTTCTGACCGCTACGCTCCTCGATGGTTCATCTAGGGGAGGCGTACGTGCGCAGCGAGACCGCGGGGAGGTGGCTGCCCGCGTTCCTGCTGCTGGCCGCCATCTGGGGCAACAGTTTCTTCTTCATCAAGGTCGCCGTGGGGGCGCTGCACCCGCTGCAGGTGTCGTTCGGACGCATGGCGGTCGGCGCGGCCACCCTGCTCATCGCGCTCGCGGTCACCAGGCGGGCGCTCCCCCGCGACCCGCGGCTGTGGGGGCACTTCCAGATCGCCTCCGTCGTGCTCACCACGCTGCCCTTCACCCTGTTCGCCTACGGCGAGCAGTACGTCTCCTCCGTCGTCGCCGCCATCTGGAACGCCACCACGCCGCTGTGCACTCTGGCCTTCACGCTGGTGCTGCGCGCCGAACGGGCGACCGCCGCGCGGGCGGCCGGGCTCGGACTCGGGTTCGCCGGCGTCATGGTGGTGCTCGGGGTGTGGCAGCCCATGGCGGGCGGGCAGCTCGGCGGCAGCCTGGCCTGCTTCGGGGCGGCGCTCTGCTACGGGGTCGGCGGGGCGTACATGGGGCGTTTCATCACCGGGCGGCGGTCCGAGCCGCCGGTGGTGCTGGCCGCGGGACAGCTGCTGACCGGCGCGGTCCAGCTCGCGGTGATCACGCTGGTGGCGGGCGTGCCGCTGGTGGACACCGCGGCGCCCGCCGAGGTCTGGTGGAGCCTGCTGGGCCTCGGCGGCCTCGGCACCGGCGTGGCCTACCTGCTGCTGTACCGGGTCCAGGCCCTGGCGGGCGTGACGACGACCTCGACGGTGACGTACCTGCTGCCGGTGTTCGCGGTGGCCTCCGGCGTGCTGCTGCTCGACGAGACGATCACCTGGAACCAGCCGGTGGGCGCGCTGGTCATCCTGCTGGCCATCGCGCTCACCCAGGGCGCGCTGCGCGTGCCCGCGCGCTCAGCCCTCCGATGAGGGACGGCGGCCGCGGGGCGCGGGCTTCTTGCGGCCCGCCACCAGCGTGTCGCCGGTCGCCGGGGCCGGCGCGGGCTCCTCGGTCGCCGGCGGGCCGGCGGGCCGCGTGCGGGGCCGCGGGTGCGGCATGGTGTCCGTCATGGGCGAGGGCGCGTCCCCGGCCTGCTGCCCGGTCTCCTCGGCCTGCCGCCCGGTCTCCTCGGTCTGGGGGACGGCGTCCTCGGCCGGTCTCGACTGGCGGGCGGGCGTGTCGGCGTCGCGCAGCGAGGCGATGACCCGGTCGGCCTCGGCGTCGGCGGCGAACTCGTCGGCCGCCTCGCTCTCCCGCCTGCGGATCACCACCATGTGGTCGACCGACAGCCGTCCCGCGCCCACGACGGCCAGCAGAATGGCGGCCGCCCCGAGCAGGATCAGCTCGTTCATGCTGATGGGGTTGAGCGGCGGGGCCACCAGGAAGACGCCCAGCGCCTCGGCGAACAGGATCAGCCCGGTGACGGCGACCCCCAGCCCGGCGATCAGCAGCGCCCCGCCGATCAGCTCGGCGAGCATGGTGACCGTGGCCCACGCGCCGGGCGCGGGCGCACCCTGCTGGAGGAACTTCGCGCCGGTGGCGGTGAGCCCGTCCTCCAGCTTGGTCCAGCCGTTGGCGAAGAAGATGCCGCCCACGCCGACGCGGGCGACTAAGGCGGCGACATCACGCAGGGCCTGTTTCACGGTATTTGTCTGCCCTGTTCGGGTCATGGCACACCTCAATCACGGCTGAGCAGCACGGCCACCGCGACGGCGGTCAGGCCGAGCAGGACGACGCTGACGACCACGGTCGTGTGCAGCGCGTTGACGAAGGCCCAGCGTGCGGCGCCGAGCAGCGCGTCGCCGGTGCTGCCGCCGATCTCGCGGGCGACGTGGGCGGCTCCGGCCAGCGACTGCCTGGCCTGGTCCATGCGGCCCACGGACACGCCGGGCACGGCGGGCAGGGCGGGCGCGTAGGCGAGCGTGGTGATCGTGCCGAGCACCGCGACGCCGAGGCCCGCGCCCAGCTCGTACGCGGTCTCCTCGATGGCCGCGGCCCCGCCGGCCCGGGACTCGGGGACGGAGGACATGATCGTGTCGGAGGCGGCCAGCAGCGCCACCTGCACGCCGAACCCGATGCCCACGAAGCAGACCGCCAGCATCACGGGATGGCCCTCGACGCCCCAGTCCAGCGTGGGGGTCAGGGCCAGCGCGACGAGCCCGAGCCCGCCGCTCATCGTGGCGCGCATGCCGATCCTGGGCAGGATGTGGGCCGCGGCGAGGCCGCCGGTGACGGCCGACAGCACCAGCGGCAACATCCTGATCGCCGCGCGCACCGGGCTGTCGCCCAGCACCAGCTGCAGGTACTGGGCCAGCATGAGCTGGAGCCCGACCAGCGCGAACACGCCCAGCAGCACGCCGGCCACGCCGGTGGTGAACTCGCGCCGCCGGAACAGGGCCAGCTCCAGCAGCGGCGCCGGCAGACGGGACTGACGGCGGACGAACGCGACCAGCAGGCCCGCCCCGCCGAGGAAGACCAGCACCGAGGCCCAGAACGGCAGCAGGCTCCCCGCCCCGGCCTCCTTCAGCCCGAAGGCCAGGGCGAGCAGGCCGAGCACCGACAACACGGCGCTCGTCGAGTCCCAAGGGCGTTCCCTGCGCAGCGGCGACTCCGGCAGCAGCCGGACGGCCAGGGGCAGCAGCACCAGCAGGATCGGCACGTTGATCAGGAAGACCGCGCCCCACCAGACGCCGACCAGCACGCCGCCGATCAGCGGGCCCACCGCCGCCCCGGCCGCGGCCACCGCGCTCCAGACGCCGAGCGCGACGGCCCGTTCGCGGCGGTCGGTGAACACCTGGCGGATCAGTGAGAGCGTGGCCGGCATGATCATGGCGCCGCCGACACCGAGCAGCGCCCTGGCCAGGATCAGGGTCAGCGGCGTGGGCGCGAACGCCGCTCCCGCCGAGGCCACGCCGAACAGCACGAAGCCGCCCAGGACCAGCCGCTTGCGGCCGTAGCGGTCGCCGAGCGTGCCGAACACGATGAGCAGCGGCGCGACGACGAGCGAGTAGCTGTCGATGATCCACAGCAGCTCGACGGAGGACGGTTCGAGCGCGGCCGTGAGCGCGGGCACCGCGATGTGCAGGACGGTGGCGTCGACCGTGATCAGCAGCAGGCTCAGGCACAGCAGCACGAGGACGGCCCAGCGGTTGTCCCGTCGCGGGCGATCGGCACGCCGTACGAGGGGTGCGGCCTGTGTGACGGTCATGGGCCTCCTTGCAGGCCGATCCGGTCACCAGGGCCTGCACGCGCAGAACGGTCGAAAGCGGGGGAACTCACGGGGGCGGTCTCGCGCCCTCTCCTGCCGTGGCTCTCCACTCCGGCTTGCGTGGCAGCTTAGGCCATGCCAGGCGCTCGGCATAGCGGTATGGGCCGATCCGCGACGCCCCCCACCTCTCTAGTGAGATACAGCCATATGTCTGGATCTACCCAACCTCCATCCGTCACCCGATCATGGAAGCCGTGGGGAACGATGGAAGTGCCGGGAAAGACGATATTTCCGATAAGTCCTCACGCGAGTGGTGCACCGAGGCCCTGACCAGGCTGAACGCGGGCCGTCCCGAATCGGCGCTGGAGGCCGCGCGCCGGGCGGCCGACCTCGACCCCGGCGACGAATGGGCCTGCCGCCTCATCAGCCTGGCCCACGAACGCCAGGGCCGCGACGCCGACGCCCTCCCCCCGGCCGAACGCGCCGTGGACCTCGCGCCCGGCTCCTGGTCCGCCCGCCTGCGCCTGGCCGCGATCTCCCGCCGGATCCCCGGCCGCTGGTCCGCGGCGGTCGCCGACGCCGTGCTGGCCGCGCGGTTCGCCCCCGAGGAGGCCGACCCCCAAGTCCTGCTCGGCGACCTGGCGCTGCTGCGCGGCGACCATCCGGAGGCCGGGCGGGCCTACCGCGCCGCGCTCGCCACGGCTCCGGCCCATCCGCAGGCCCGCGTGAACCTGGCCCTGTGCCTGCTGCGCTGGGACCGTCCGCGCCCGCACCACGACCCCGCCTGGCCGGTCGACCCGCGCCAGACGGGACGGGCCAGGCGGGCGCTGGAGGTGTGGGCGCGCCAGGCCCGGCTGCTGCTCGCCCTGGCCACGATCGCCGTCACGGCGGCCGCGCCGGCCCTCGACTCGGCGGTGTGGGCGCGGTGGTGCGGGTTCGCCGCGCTGGCCGCGCTGGTGCCGCTGACGGTCCGGCAGGCGCGGCGGGTGGGGGTCTGGGCGTACGTGCCGGCCATGGCCGGGCGCGATCCCTGGCTGGGCGCGGCCGTGGTGTCGGCCGGGTTGTCGGCGCCGGCGTTCGCGGGGTGGCTGCTGCTGGGCGCGGTGCCGGCGGCGCCGTCCTGGCGGGATCCGGTGTGGGCGGGGCTGGCCGGGATCGTGGTGCTGATGTGGCCGGCGCTGGCGGTCGTCCGGGTGCTGGCGGAGGCGTGGCGGGGGCGGCCGATGCCCGCGCTGGCCGAGCTGGCCCGCGCCACGGGCGAGCGCACGGCGGCCAGGAACGCCGGCGTGACGTTGTGGATCGTGCTCATCAGGACCTGGTCGGTGCTGGTGCCGCTGGTCGGCGGGGCGCTGGCGGTCGAGCCGCGGGCCGCGGTGGCGGCGGTGGCGGTGCCGTTCCCGATGCTGCGGGCCTGGCTGCGGGCGCGCCGCGGGGGCGACGGGTGGCTGCTCGCCGCGGGCGGTTTCGTGGCGCTCGCCGCGCTCGGCTGCGCCGTCGGCGGCGCGCTGGGGTCGGCGTGGGGATGGCGGGCGGGGCTGGGCGCGCTCGGCGCGGCGATGACGGTGTTCGCGGCGCACGCCCTGCGCGCGTGGTGGCGCGGCGCGCCGGGGCCCTGGCGGGCCTCGCTCGTCATGTGCGACCTGCCCATGGGCGGCGCGCCCTCGGTGACCCTGCCCCCGGAGGCGCGCCAGGCGTTCTCCTACGCCAGGAGCCTCGTCCTGTCCTACGGCGACCCGACGGGGCCGCGGGTCGTGGGCGCGGCCGGGTCCGTCACCTCCTCCGGCGAGCTGCGGCTGATCGCGGGGCCCGAGGCGTGGGAGGGCGTGGCGGGCGACCCGCGCGTCGCGGTGTTCGCGGCCGACCCGTTGCAGCGGCGGTTCTGGGTGGAGGTGCGGGGCGTCGCCCTGGCCGGCCCGGACGTCCTGCGCGTCACCCCCAAGCAGGTGCTCGTCGGCGAGTTCCCCGGCAGACACCAGCGACGGTGAATAGAGTTTTGTTCTATGCGGACCCTGCGCACCCCCGAAGAGCGTTTCGCGAGCCTGCCCGACTTCCCCTACGAGCCCCGCCACGCCGACCTGCCGGACGGCCTGCGCATGGCCTACGTCGAAGCCGGCCCCGCGGACGGCGAGCCGGTCGTCCTGCTGCACGGCGAGCCGAGCTGGTCCTTCCTCTACCGCCACGTCATGCGCGAGCTGGCCGCGGCCGGGCTGCGCGCGATCGCCCCCGATCTGATCGGTTTCGGCCGCTCGGACAAACCCGTGGACCCCGCCGAGCACACCTACGCCAGGCACGTCGAGTGGACCCGCGCGCTGCTGTTCGACGCGCTGGCCCTGGACCGCGTCACCGTCGTCGGCCAGGACTGGGGCGGCCTGATCGGGCTGCGGATCGCCGCCGAGCACCCTGAGCGCGTGGCCAGGATCGTGGCCGCCAACACGGGGTTGCCCTCGGGTGACATTCCCATGCCCGACGTCTGGCACCGCTTCAAGGACACCGTCGCCGGCGCCCCCACGCTGGACATCGCCCGGCTGGTCCAGGCGGGCTGCCGGACGCGCCTCAGCGACGAGGTGCGGGCGGCCTACGACGCGCCGTTCCCGGACGAGTCGTACAAAGCGGGCCCGCGCGCCCTGCCCGGACTCGTGCCGATCACGCCCGACGACCCCGCCGCGCCCGCCAACCGCGCTGCCTGGCAGATCCTCACCACGCTCGACCGCCCGTTCCTGGTGGCCTTCTCCGACGGAGACCCCATCACCGGCGGCATGGCGCCCATCATGCTCAAGGCCGTCGCGGGCACGGCCGGGCTGTCCCATCCGGTGATCGCCGGCGCCGGCCACTTCCTCCAGGAGGACGCCGGCACCGAACTCGGACGTCGGATCGCCCTTTTCGTGACCTCCACCTAGCGTGTCAGGCCCGCCCAATCGTCGGTCGGGTGCGGTATAACCGGGGGCGGACCGGGGAGGCGTGATGCGTGAGTCCGACAGGGCCCAGGCCGCGGGGCGGGCCGCGGCGCGGGATCTGTTCGAGCAGGTGAGACTGCGTTATTTCCAGATTCCCCCCGCCGTGCGCCGGGTGCTCTACGCCGTGCTGCTCATCGTCGTCATGGGCGTGGGCGCGGCGCTCGGCTGGGATCTGCTGAAGACGTTCCCCCTCGTCCTGCTGGCCCTCGCCTTCGTGGCGCTGACCATGCGCTTCCCGCGGGCCGCCGCGACCGCGCTGGTCGTGGCCGGCTGGGTCGTGGTGGCGCTGCCGCTGTTCTCCTGGCTCTTCCCCCCCGGCTCCATGGCGCTGCACGCGATGGTCGGGCTCGCCCTGCCCGTGGCCGCCGCCGCCCACCTCATCCGCTGGGTCACGCCGTGGGTCACCACGCTGGCCGCGCTCGTGTCGGCCGGGGTGCTGGCCTTCGGGCTCTCCTTCGTGTCGGCCGCCGTCGCGCTCTGGGGCGCCTGCCTGGCGGCCGTCGTCGTGCTGGCCCACCGGTTCCTCCAGGCGCGCCGGGCCAAGGCCGAGCTGTCGGCCGAGGAGCAGCAGGTGCGCGTGCGCGCCCGCGAGGGCCGGCCCGAGCCGCAGGCCGACAAGGCGGGCGCGCCGCCGCAGATCTCCGTCGAGGAGGCGCTGGCCGAGCTGGAGGGCATGATCGGGCTGGCGCCGGTCAAGGAGCAGGTCCGCTCGATCGCCGCCTCCATCGAGGCCACCCGGCTGCGGGCCGAGGCCGGCTACACCGCCGAACGCCCGACCAGGCACTTCGTCTTCGTCGGCCCGCCGGGCACCGGCAAGACCAGCGTGGCCCGCGCACTGGCCAAGATCTTCTACGCGTTCGGCCTGCTGGAGACCCCCTACGTGGTCGAGGCGCAGCGGGCCGACCTGGTGGGCGAGTTCCTGGGCGCGACCGCGATCAAGACCAACGAGCTGGTCGACCGGGCGCTCGGCGGCGTGCTGTTCGTCGACGAGGCCTACAGCCTGGTCAACTCCTCCGACGGCCAGCCCGACAGGTTCGGCGCCGAGGCCGTCCAGACCCTGCTCAAACGGGCCGAGGACGACCGCGAGCGGCTGATCATCATCCTGGCCGGCTACGAGCAGGAGATGGCCTCGTTCCTGTCCAGCAACCCGGGCCTGGCCAGCAGGTTCGCCACCCGGGTGCGCTTCCCCAGCTACTCCGCCCCCGAGCTGGCCGAGATCACCGAGGTGCTCCAGCGGCGCCGGGGCGACACGATGGCCCCCGACGCCGGGCGCGCCCTGCTCGGCCTCTACGAAGACGTCCAGCGGCGCGGCCTGGTCGACGAGCTGGGCAACGCCCGGTTCGTGCGCAGCCTGGTCGAGGCCGCCGCGCAGGCCAGAGACGTGCGCGTGGTGGGCGCCGGCGGCACCCCGACCACCCACGACCTGGTGACCACCACCACGCCCGACGTGACCAAGGCGTTCGAGGAGCTGACCGCCCGCTTCCGCGGCTACGTGGCCACGCCCACGCTGGAGGAGGCGCTGGCCGACCTCGACACGATGGCCGGTCTGGAGCCGGTCAAGCGGCAGGTGCACGCCATCGCCGCCCAGCTCCAGGTGGCCCGCATGCGGCAGGAGCGCGGGCTGCCCACGCCGCCGCAGATGCGCCACTTCGTCTTCGCCGGGCCGCCCGGCACCGGCAAGACCACCGTCGCGCGGGTGCTCGGCCGCGTCTTCGCCGCGCTCGGCCTGCTGGCCAGGCCCGACGTCGTCGAGGCCCACCGGGCCGACCTGGTCGGCCAGCACCTCGGCGCGACCGCGATCAAGACCAACGAGCTGGTCGACCGGGCGCTCGGCGGCGTGCTGTTCATCGACGAGGCCTACAGCCTGGTCAACCCCGGCTACGCGGGCGGCGACGCCTTCGGCTCCGAGGCCGTCCAGACCCTGCTCAAACGGGCCGAGGACGACCGCGACCGGCTGGTCATCGTGCTGGCCGGCTATCCGCGCGAGATGGACTCCTTCCTGGCCACCAACCCCGGCCTGGCCAGCCGGTTCAACCAGCGCGTGGCCTTCCCCAGCTACTCGCCGCGCGAGCTGTCGCAGATCGCGGTGCTGCTGGCCGGCAAGGCCGGCGACAGCTTCGACGAGCAGGCCCTGCGTGACCTCGACGAGGTGTTCGCCTGGGTGTGCGAGGAGCGGCTGATCGACGGCCTGGGCAACGGCCGCTTCGCCCGCTCGCTGTTCGAACGGGCCGCGATGCGCCGCGACGTGCGCCTGGCCGCCCACGCGTCGGGCGGCGGGTCGGCCAGCGCAGCCGACCTCACGACGATCACCAGCGACGACGTGCGCACCGCCGTGGATGAACTTTCCGGACGTTAACCCCTCTTTGGCATTTCCCCGCGCCACGATGCTGCTGCCTGTAGCAGTATGATTACCTATCGTGCGCATCCGGGAGGGGGACGATGGCGGGGTTCCTGGCCCGCAGGCTGCTCAACTACGTGGTGCTGGTCGGCGTGGCCGCGAGCCTGGCGTACCTGCTGGCCGCCGGGGCGCTCGACCCGCGTTCCAACTACGCCGACCGCACCCCGAAACCGCCGCCCGCCGTCGTCGACGCCCAGCTCACCGCGCTCAACCTCAACGACAAGACCCCGCTGCTGCAGCGCTACGCCACCTGGGCCGCGGGCGTGCTGCACGGCGACTTCGGCAGGACGGTCACCGGCTCGCCGGTCAACGACGACCTCAGGCGGCGGATGGGGGTCACGTTCCGGCTGGTCATCCTGGGTCTGCTGTTCGGGAGCCTGCTGGGGGTGCTGGTGGGCGCGTACGCGGCGGTGCGGCAGTACGGCTGGTTCGACCGGCTCTCGACGGGCCTGTCGTTCGTCGTGCTCGCGGTGCCGGTCGTGGTGCTGGCCAACATGCTGATCCTGGCCGCCGCCTGGGCCAACGACAACCTCTTCGGCCGCCAGGTGCTGCTGGTCAGCGGCGAGTACAGCGTCGGCCTGGAGACCGGGTTCTGGGGTTACGTGCTCGACCGGCTGCAACACCTGATCCTGCCGACGATCTCGCTGTCCGTCGGCCTGGTCGCGGTCTTCAGCCGCTACCAGCGCAACATGATGCTCGACGTGCTCGGCGCCGACTTCGTCCGTACGGCCAGGGCCAAGGGGCTGAGCAGGGGCCGGGCGCTGACCCGCCACGCGCTGCGCACCGCGCTGATCCCGGTGGCCACCTACTTCGCCTTCACGTTCGGCACCCTGCTGACCGGGGCCACCTTCACCGAGAAGATCTTCGGCTGGCACGGGCTGGGCGAACAGCTGATCAACTCGATCTTCACCAACGACGTCAACACCGTGGCGGCGATCTCCTTCCTGGCCGCCGTGGCCGTGCTGTGCGCCGCGCTCGCCTCCGACCTGCTGCACGCCGCGCTCGACCCCAGGGTGCGGGCGTGATGACGCTCTCCGAGGAGGAGCTGGCGGAGGAGCTGACCGGCGACCTGGGCCGGGCGCCGTCGCGGCTGCGGGTGGTGGCCGGGCGCTTCTTCCGCTCGCCGCAGGGGCTGGTCGGGTTCGCGGTGCTGGCGCTGATGTTCCTGCTGGCGTTCGTGGGGCCGCTGTTCAGCCCGTGGTCCTACACCGACAAGGACTTCACGGCGTTCCTGCAGCCGCCCTCGCCCCGGCACTGGTTCGGAACGCTCCAGACCGGCGCCGACGTCTACGCGGTGACCCTGCGCGGCATGCAGAAGTCGCTGATCGTGGGCCTGCTGGCGGCGCTGGTGTCCACGGCGGTCGCGGCGGTGGTCGGCGCCTTCTCGGGCTACTTCCTGGGCTGGACCGACCGGGCGCTGAGCTGGGTGACCGACCTGCTGCTCGTGCTGCCCGCGTTCCTCATCCTGGCGATCATGTCGCCGCTGTTCGGGGCCGGACAGTGGGTGCTGTTCGTGGTCATGCTGGCGCTGTTCCTGTGGATGGTGACCTCGAAGATCGTCCGGGGGATGACGATCTCGCTGAAGGAGCGCGAGTACATCCAGGCCGCCCGCTTCATGGGGGTGCCGCCGGTGCGGATCATCTTCCGGCACGTGATCCCCAACCTGTCCTCGCTGCTCATCGTCGACGCCACGCTCAACGTCAGCGCGGCCATCCTGACCGAGACCTCGCTGTCGTACTTCGGGTTCGGCATCCAGCCGCCCGACGTGTCCTTCGGCACGCTGATCGCCGACGGCTCGCGCACGGCGGTCTACGCGCCGTGGACGTTCTGGTTCGTGGCCGGGCTGCTGGTGGTCACCGTGCTGGCGGTCAACCTCATCGGCGACGCGCTGCGCGACGCCTTCGACCCGGCGGCGCGGCGATGAGGCCGGCGGCGAACCCCGTCCTGGAGGTCAGCGACCTCCACGTGTCCTTCGGCGACGTGCGCGCGGTGCGCGGGGTCAGCTACTCGGTGAGCCCGGGTGAGGTGCTGGGCATCGTGGGCGAGTCCGGGTCGGGCAAGTCGGTCACCTCGGCCGCGGTCATGGGCCTGCTGCCGCCGAGCGCCCGGGTCACCGGGTCGGTGCGCCTGCACGGCAAGGAGCTGATCGGCGCCTCCGAGCGGGAGCTGACCCGCTTCCGCGGCAAGACCGTGTCGATGGTGTTCCAGGACCCGCTGTCGGCGCTCACGCCCGTCTACCGGGTGGGCGACCAGATCGCCGAGGCCGTCCGCATCCACCAGCGGGTGACCAAGGAGAACGCCGCGGTCAAGGCCGTCGAGCTGCTGGAGCTGGTCGGCATCCCGTCGCCGAGCGAGCGCGCGCTCGCCTTCCCGCACGAGTTCTCCGGCGGCATGCGGCAGCGCGTGATGATCGCGATGGCCATCGCCAACGACCCCGACGTGATCATCTGCGACGAGCCCACCACCGCGCTCGACGTGACCATCCAGGCGCAGGTGCTGGAGGTGCTGAAGAAGGCCCAGCGGGAGACCGGCGCGGCGATCATCATGATCACGCACGATCTCGGCGTGGTGGCCGGCTTCGCCGACCGCGTCCTGGTCATGTACGCCGGGCGCCCGGTCGAGATCGGCGACGTCGACGACATCTACTACCGGATGCGCATGCCGTACACGGCCGGGTTGCTGGCCTCGATCCCGCGGGTCGACCGCGGCGGCCGTCAGCCGCTGCTGCCGATCGCCGGGAACCCGCCCTCCCCCGCGGCGCTGCCGCCGGGCTGCCCGTTCGCGCCGCGCTGCCCGCTGAAGATCCACGAGTGCGACGCGGCCGAGCCGCCGCTGTTCGAGGTGGCGACGGGCCACCGGGCGGCGTGCATCCGCTGGGAGGTCGTACGCCCCCAGGGCCCCGGCCGCCACGCGGCCGGTGAGCCCGTCGCCCCCGCGGTCCGCGCCGAGCAGCCGGTGCTGGAGGTCGACGGCCTGGTCAAGGACTACCCGCTGCTCAAGGGGGCGCTGTTCAAGCGCAGGGTCGGCACGGTGCACGCGGTGGCCGGCGTCAGTTTCGACATCCGCCGCGGCGAGACGCTGGGCCTGGTCGGCGAGTCGGGCAGCGGCAAGACCACCACGCTCACCCAGATCCTGGAGCTCGTCCCGCCGCAGGAGGGGCGCGTGGTCGTGCTCGGCCGCGACACCGCCCGGCTGGACGGCGCCGGGCGCACCGCGATCCGGCGGGACATGCAGGTCGTCTTCCAGGACCCGATGGCCTCGCTCGACCCGCGCATGACGGTCTACGACATCCTGGCCGAGCCGCTGCGCACCCACGGGGAACGCCGGCCGGGCCGGCGGGTGGGCGAGCTGCTCGCCCTGGTGGGCCTCGACCCGGCGCACGCCGCCCGCTACCCCCAGGACTTCTCCGGCGGCCAGCGGCAGCGCATCGGCATCGCCAGGGCGCTGGCGCTGGAGCCCAGGCTGCTGGTGCTGGACGAGCCGGTCTCCGCGCTCGACGTGTCGATCCAGGCGGGGATCATCAACCTGCTCGGCTCGCTGCGGTCCAGGCTCGGGCTGTCGTACCTGTTCGTCGCGCACGACCTGGCGGTGGTGCGGTACATCGCCGACCGGGTGGCGGTCATGTACCTGGGCAGGATCGCCGAGATCGGGCAGGTCGACGCGGTCTACGGCGCTCCGGCGCATCCGTACACGCAGGCCCTGCTGTCGGCGATCCCGCTGCCCGACCCGGCGCGCGAGCGCGTACGCGAGCGCATCCTGCTCGAAGGCGATCTGCCCAGCCCGGCCCACCCTCCGACCGGCTGCCGGTTCCGTACCCGCTGCCCGAAGTTCCGCTCGGTGCTCACCGACGACGAGCGCGCGCTCTGCGTGGGCGTCGAGCCCGAGGTGCTGCCGGTGGCCGACGACCAGGAGGCGGCCTGCCATTACGCCGAGAGGCTCGACGTCGTCTAGATCAGGAGGAATGCGCTCGATGAAAGCTTCACGTCTTGTCGTGGCCGTCGCCGTGACCGGCTCGCTGTCGCTGGTGAGCTGTGGCGGCGGCGGCTCGGGGGGCGGCTCGGCGAGCGGCACGGAAGGCGCGCACAAGACCATCAAGGCCTTCGACATCAACCCGCAGCCGCGCGACAAGGTCAAGGACGGCGGCACGCTGCGCTGGGGCATCAACGAGTTCCCCACCCAGTGGAACAGGAACCACGTCGACGGCAACCTGGCGATGGCGGCCGTGATCAGCAACGCGTTGCTGCCCTCGCCGTTCGTCTCCGACGAGAAGGCGGAGATCACCGTCGACACCGACTACGTGCTCGACGCCAAGGTCACCGACCAGAGCCCGAAGCAGGTCGTCACCTACACGCTCAATCCCAAGGCCAGGTGGTCGGACGGGCAGCCGATCACCTGGGCCGACTACCAGGCCCAGTGGCAGGCGCTCAACGGGCGCAACCCCGAGTTCCACATCGTCTCGGCCACCGGCTACCAGGACATCGAGAAGGTCGAGCGGGGCAAGGACGACCACGAGGTGAAGGTCACCTTCACCAAGCCGTTCGGCGACTGGCAGTCGCTGTTCGGGCCGCTGCTGCCGGCCGCCACGAACCGGACCCCGCAGGCCTTCAACACCTCGTGGCTGAACAAGATCCCGGTGACCGCCGGGCCGTTCAAGTTCAAGGGCTTCGACCAGACGGCCAAGACGATCACGATCGTCCGGGACGACGCCTGGTGGGGCAACCGGGCCAAGCTCGACCAGATCATCTACCGGGCCTCGGAGCAGGACTCACTGATCGGCGCGTTCAGCAACGGGGAGCTCGACCTCATCGACGTCGGGCCGTCGGCGCCCGACTACGCGCGGGCCAGGGCCACGCAGGGCGCCCAGGTACGCCAGGCCGCCGGGCCCGACTTCCGGCACTTCACCTTCAACGGGTCGAGCGAGCCGCTCAAAGACGTGAACGTGCGCCAGGCCATCCAGCTCGGCATCAACCGGCAGGCCATCGCGCAGTCCGACCTGCAGGGGCTCGACTGGCCGATCGCGCTGCTGAACAACCACTTCTTCATGAACACCCAGGAGGGATACCTGGACAACGCCGGAAATCTCGGCGTCTACAACCCCGAGCGCGCCAAGCAACTGCTCGACGCGGCCGGCTGGAAGCTGAACGGGGCCGTCAGGCAGAAGAACGGGCAGCCGCTCGACCTGCGGTTCGTGGTGCCGTCGGGGGTGCAGCTCAGCAAGTCGGAGGGTGAGCTGGCCCAGAACATGCTGGCCCAGATCGGGGTGAAGCTCACCATCAAGGCGGTACCGAGCGACGACTTCTTCACCAAGTACGTCATCCCCGGCAACTTCGACATCACGCCATTCGCCTACATCGGGACGCCTTACCCGATCTCGAGCAGCTACGGGATCTACGCGAACTCGGCGAACGGCAAGACCTGGAACGCCAACTTCGGCCGTACCGGCTCGCCGGAGATCGACCAGGCCATGGACAAGGCGGCCCAGAACCTCGACCCGGCCGGGGCCCGCACCCAGACGAACGAGGCCGACGGGCTGATCTGGAAGCTGGTCAACGTCCTGCCGCTCTACCAGCGTCCGCAGAACGTGGCGGCCAAGCAGACGCTGGCCAACGTCGGCGCACGCGGCTTCTACGACCTGCGCTACGAGGACATCGGCTTCACCGGCTGACCGGCGCTCAACGCTCCACGGCCAGCTTCACGCCGAGCCCGACGAAGATGCCGCCCGTCGCCGTGTTCACCCGGCGGCGGGCGACGGCACTGCGGCGCAGCCATCCGCCGATGCGCCCGGCCAGCACGCCCACCGCGCCGTCCACGACGAACTCGAAGGCGATCAGGACGGCGCCGAGCACGGCGAACTGCAGCCACATCCGGCCCAGCCCCGGATCGACGAACTGCGGGAGGAAGGCGACGGTGAAGGTGACCATCTTGGGGTTGAGCAGGTTCGTCAGCAGACCGCTCAGGTAGGCCCGGCGACCGGACATCCCGGTGCCCGGCTCGGGCATGTCGCTCACCCCGCCCTTGCGGTCCCGCAACATCCGCACGCCCAGGTAGATCAGGTACGCGGCGCCGGCGATCCGTACGACGGTGAAGGCGACCGGCACGGCCGCGAAGAGCGCGGCCAGCCCCGCGGCGGCCACGGCGACGTGGATCGCCTCGCTGGTCGCCACCCCGGCCGTGGCCAGCAGCCCGGCCCGGGGGCCGCCCCGCATCCCGCAGCCCAGGACGAACAGCATGTCAGGGCCGGGGGTGATCATCGCCACGATGGTGGTGACCGCAAACAGCGCGAGAAGGTGACCGTCGAGAGGCATGCTTGATCTTCCCATATCCCCCTTTTCGCCCAATGTGCGGAATGTCGGCGGGAGGCGGTAAAAGTGACGCATGACGATGGAGCTCACCTGGCCGCAGATCCTCACCTGGCGGCTGCGCAGGCAGTTCGTGGCGGCGGCCGACGGGCCGGACGCGGTGTCGATTGCCCGCCGGCTGTGCGGGGTGCAGGCGCAGGTCGCCTCCTCGGCCCAGCTCGCGGTGGCGGTCAGGAGCGCCCGGCCCGACCCCGGTGAGATCGACCGGGCCCTGTGGAGCGAACGCGCCCTGGTCAAGACCTGGCTCATGCGCGGCACCCTCCACCTGGTGCCCGCCGACGAGCTGGCCGGCCTGTGCGCGGCCCTGAGCACGCTGCGATTCTGGGAGAAGGGCTCCTGGCAGCGCGGCCACGGCGTGACCGCCGCGGAGATCGAGGCCGTCATCGAGGCCGTCCCCGAGGCGTTGAAGGGATCGCCGCTGACCCGCGAGGAGCTGGTCGACGCGATCGTGGCGCTGACCGGCGACGCCCATCTCCGTGAGGCGCTGACGTCCGGCTGGGGAGCGCTGCTCAAGCCGCTGAGCCGGCTGGGCGAGCTGTGCTACGGGCCGCCCCGCGAGGGCAAGGTGACCTTCACCGCGCCGCGGTCGTGGGTCCCGGGCTGGCCGGGGGCGCTGCCCGACCAGGAGGAGGCCGGCGTGCGGGTGCTGCGGGCGTTCCTGGGAGCCCACGGCCCGGCCACGCCGGAGATGTTCGACACCTGGCTGTTCGGCGGGGTGGCCAGGAAGGCGGTGCTCAGGGCGTGGGTCAAGGGGCTGGCCCCGGAGCTGGTGGAGGTCAGGGCCGACGACGGCACGACCCTGTACGCGCTGGCCGAGCACGCCGACGACCTGGCCGCCACCCGCCCGTCGGAGGAGGTCCACCTGCTGCCGGGCTTCGACCAGTTCATCCTGGGGGCGCCGCGGACGCTCGCCCCGCTCGTCCCGCCGCCGCTCAAGCCCAAGGTCAGCCGCCAGGCGGGCTGGATCTCGCCCGTCGTGGTGCACGAGGGCCGGGTGGCCGGTGTGTGGGAGGCCAAGAACGGCGCCATCACCCTCGACCTGGCCGCGCCGGTGCCTCAGGACGCGCTCGACCGCGCCCTGAGCCGCATGCGGACGCTGCTGGCCCCGGCCTGACGCCGTCCGGTCAGGCGGACGAGCTCGCCATCACCCGGTCGACGATGCCCTTGTTGCCCTCCTCGCGGGCGCAGTGGGCGCAGCAGTACCAGTGCTCGCCCGACTGGACGCCGTGCCCGATGACCTTGGTGCCGCAGTGCTCGCAGATCGGCGCCATGGCCTCGATCGCGCACTGGAAGCAGTCGAAGGTGTGCACGGCTCCCTGCGCGTGCACCTCGAAGGCCATGTCGTAGTCGTTGCCGCAGTTGTCGCAGACGGCCATGGTGATCCCCTCTTCACGTCCGAATCACCTGGGGCAATACCCGGAACCATGGTGCGCTTTCCCCAACGAAACGCCATATTCAGGCCGAGTCACCCTCGATGATGACGAACCGTACGAGCAACGGCAGCCCCAGGAGGCCGAGCGCGGCGAGCGCGACGGGCAGCCCGAACGGTCCGGTCAGCCCCGCGACCAGCAGCGGGCTGACGACGAACCCGGCGTAGGAGACCATGGAGACGCCCCACACCAGCGTCCCGGTCGGGTCGTCGGCGGCCGAGCGGCTGAGCAGCGCGGGCACCAGCGGCCCGAGCGCCAGCCCGGTCAGGGCGAAGCCCGCCATCGACAGCGGCACGCCGTCACCGAGCCCGGCCAGGCCGATCCCGGCCGCGCCGCCCACCCCGGCGGCCAGGTACAGCGCGCGCAGGGGCACCGGAGGCAGGATGTGCGCGGCGAGCCGGCCGGCCGTGAGCGCGGCCATGTAGACCGAGGGGGTCAGGCTCGCCGTGAGGGGCGTGGCGCCTCTGTGCTCCTCCAGCAGCAGCACCGACCACTGCTCGACCGCGTTCTCGATCACCAGCACGCATCCGGCCAGCGTCCCGAGCAGCAGCGCGACGCCCCACAGCCGGCGCCCCACGTGGTTGTCGCCGGAGGGGGCGGCCCGGCCACGGCCCACGGGCAGGGCGGGCAGCGACAGGGACGTCGCCGCCACCAGCACCGCGATCACCAGCAGCACGGCCCGGACGTCCATGCCGAGCGACCGGGCCAGGCCGGTGAGCGGGGCGGCCACGATGACCGCGAGCGGGAAGGCCGCGTGCACCGCCTGGAAGAGCCGCCGGCCGCGCTCGCGCTCGACGCGTCCCGTGGTCAGGTTGAGCGCCACGTCGAGCGCCCCGCTGGCTGCGCCGAGCAGCAGCAGCCCGGCCACGAGCGGCCAGTACGCGGTGACCGCGGCCAGGCCCGCCACGGTCAGCCCGAACAGGACGGTCGCCGCCATGAGGGCATGGCGCTCGCGCCCGCGGGCCAGCCGGCCGGTCAGCGCCATCGCGGGCAGGGCTCCGACGGGCACCGCGCCCAGCGCCGCGCCGAGCTGCGCCGCCGAGACGCCGAGCTCCTGCTTCACGGCCGGCAGCAGAGCCGCCCAGGACCCCCAGAACACCGCCCAGACGGCGGACACCGCGATGAGCGGCATTCACCAACCCCCTTGAATTGCGGTCAAGTCTCGGTAAAGATCGACGACGTCCTTAATGTCCCCCGCCGAAGGGAAAAACGTGCTGACGCGAACGGTCATCGCGGCCGGACTGGTCGCCGCCGGTATCGCCGCCACCCCCTCCTCCGCCTACGCCGCCTCCGCGGCCGCCGCCCCCGAGACGCCCGAGCGCGTCTGCGGCGCGGGCTACCACCGGGTGCAGGACGGCCACCGCGCGATGAAGACGCGCGACGGAAAGGTGCTCGGGCACGTCTACCTCATGTACAACAAGCGCGCCGGGAAGAACTGCGTGGCGGCCATCAAGACCGCCTTCCGCGGCACCCCTACGGTCACCGGCGCCTCCATCGAGGTCCGCGGCGGCGGCCGGAGCGAGGACGTGCAGCGTTACCGCTTCTACGCCGAGACCGGCCACATCGACGGTAGCTGGAAGTGCGTGAAGTACGCGGGCTGGACGCGCACCCCGGACAACCGTGTCGAGGCGTGGGGCGGCCGCGGCTCGTGGGGCAACTGCCGGGGCTGAGACGGATCCCGTCCGCCCCGCCCGGAGCTGTCACATCGCGCCGGGCCACCTCGTCCTGTGTCATGGAAGCGACGACACAGGGAGGACCACCATGACCCAGCGCATCGACATCGCCAAGCTCGCCCCGGAGGCGTACCGGGGGTTCCTGGCGGTGGAGGCGTACATGCACGGCAGCGACCTGCCCGCGGCCACGATCGAGCTGGTCAAGCTGCGGGCCAGCCAGATCAACGGCTGCGGCTACTGCGTGCACATGCACAGCAGTGACATGAAGAGGGCCGGGGAGAGCGACGAGCGGCTGTGGTCGGTCGCCGCCTGGCGGGAGGCCACGGTCTTCACCCCGGCCGAGCGGGCGGCGCTGGCGCTGACCGAGGAGGCGACCCGCCTGGCCGACCGCGGCGAGGCCGTGCCGGACGAGGTGTGGGAGCAGGCGGCCGAGCACTATGACGACAAGCAGCTCGCCGCCCTCGTCGTCTCCATCGCGATGATCAACGCCTGGAACCGGGTCGGCGTGACCGCTCGCCTGGTTCCGGGGACGTGACGGGGGCGCACCAGCGCGAAGCCGTAGAAATGCGTTGAGCGGCCCCGGGGGCCCCGGTTAGGTTGACGCGCAAGGCGGGTGGCAGCACCCGCCGAGCCGCCGTCAGCCGGCGGCGGCCCGGAAGGGGGAAGACCGTGAAACGTGTCAGAGTCCCGAGATCGACGGTCAGCAGGCGTCCTCACCCGTCGGCCGAACCGGATCTACGCACCCCGTCGGGGCGAAAGTTGCCCTATTAGCTACCCTTTACAGCGAACTTACGGCTGTATCGGTAGATAACAGAGGTAACAGAAACATCACGGGGGGCTCACATGAAGAGGCTTGCGGTGGTGCCGCCGCACATCGCCAGGCACAAGATCCGCGACATCCGGGCGGCGGTCCGCCACAGAAGGACCGAGGCCACCGACCCGAAGGTGGTCGACCTGCGGGCCTACAGCGGCCGGAACGTGATCCGCTTCCCCGGCGGACCGACACCAGCCGCCTGACCCGCACGAACCACCGCACCGCCGAGGCCCGACGTGACCGGCTCCCCCCGCCGGCCGTCCGGTTTCAGCCGTAGAGCCTCTTGGCGTAGGACTCGCCGTAGTACGTCTCCAGTTGCTCCAGCGTCTCCTCGACCACCTGCAGCTCCTTGATCAGCCTGGCGTGCGAGGGCAGGACGGACGGGTTCCACGAGTCGGGCGCCCAGACCTGCGAGCGCATGAACGCCTTGGCGCAGTGGAAGAAGATCTGCTCGATCTCCACCACCAGGGCCAGCCGCGGCCGGTGACCCTTGACGATCATCTCGTCGAAGAACGGCGCCTCGCGCACGAGCCGGGCGCGGCCGTTCACGCGCAGGGTCTCGTTGCGGCCCGGGATCAGGAAGATCAGGCCGACGTGCGGGTTCTTCAGCACGTTGTGGAACCCGTCGGCCCGGCGGTTGCCCGGACGGTCGGGAATGGCGATCGTGGTGTCGTCGATGACGTGGACGAACCCGGCCGGGTCGCCCTTGGGCGAGACGTCGCAGTTGCCCTCGGCGTCGGACGTGGCGATCAGGCAGAGCGGGGAGGCCGCCAGCCAGTCGCGGTCACGCGCGTGCAGCCGGACGCGCTCCTTGGTCACGGCCCTCGGCATCACCTCGCCCAGCAGCTCCCGCAACTCCTCCTCGGACCCGATCTCCGCCCAGCTCATCTGATCTCCTTTCGGGGGTTACCGCCCGATTTTGTCAGGTGATCGGAGCAAGCATCCTGTGGGGTGCCCGCAGCAGCACGCTGACCGGATCGTGCCGGTTGTCCGTCAGGCCGGGGCCGGGGCGCACCTCGATCTCCTCCAGCCCGACGGCCGTGCCGCACGACGGGCACCGGGACACGGGGTCGATTCGGGTGCCGCAGGCGGCGTGGTGGAACAGGCGGCGTGGGCCGGCCCCGCCGAGGTTGCGCTCGCCCCACTGGGACAGGGCCAGCATGGGGACCCACAACTCGCGGCCTGTGGCGGTCAGGACGTACTCGTCGCGGGGCGGGTTGTCCTGGTAGCGGCTCCTGGCCAGCACGCCGGCCTCGACCAGCGCCCCGAGCCGCTGGGACAGGACCGCCCTCGGGATGTCGAGGTGAGCGAGGAAGTCGCCGTAGCGGCGTACGCCGTACATGGCGTCGCGGACGACCAGGAGCGTCCACCGTTCGCCGATCACTTCCAGGGCCCTGGCCAGCGAGCAGTCCTGGCCTTCGTAGTTCTTGCCGAGCGCCATGGATCCCATGTTAGTTCATTCACCGAACCGTGATACGTTGCGCCGCATGAGTTCAGTGACCGAACTGACCCGGGTGCGGCCGGGCACGCTCGCCGTGGCGTCCTCGGCGCCCCTGCTGGTGCTGACGAACTACACGGTGCCGATGGTGACGTTGCCGCAGACGGCCGCGTCCTTGGGCGCCGGGCCGACGGGGCCGGTGTGGATGCTGGGCGGCATCTCGCTCGGGCTGTCGGCGTTGCTGCTGGTCTCCGGCGGGCTGGCCGACGACCACGGGCGCAGGCGGGTGCTGGTGTGGGGGTCGGCCGTGCTGGCCGCCGCCGGGGTGGCGGCCGCGCTGAGCACGTCGGTGCCGGTGTTCGTGCTGGCCAGGCTGGCGCAGGGCGGGGCGAGCGCGGCGATGCTGGCGGCCAGCCTGGGCATCGTCGGCCACGCCTTCCCCTCGGGCGCCGAGCGGGTGCGGGCCACCGGGCTGTACGGCGCCATGATCGGGCTGGGCACCGCGCTCGGCCCCCTTGCCTCCGGCGCGCTGGCCACGGCGGTGAGCTGGCGGGCGGTCTACTGGGTGTTGTCGGCCGCCGCGCTCGCCCTGGCGGTGGCCTCGGCGCGGCTGCTGGCCGAGTCGCGCTCCCCCGCGCCGCGCCGGTTCGACGTGCCCGGCGTGGTGCTGCTCAGCCTGGGCGTGGGGGCACTGGTCGCGGGGGTCACCGAAGGGCGTGCCGGGTGGGGGCGTCCGGTGGTGATCGGGGCGTTCGCGCTGGCGGCGCTGCTGGTGGCGGCGTTCGTGTCGGTGGAGCGCCGGCGACCGGAGCCGCTGCTCGACCTGGAGCTGTTCGGACGGCCGGTGTTCCTGGTCGCCACCGGCGGCGCGCTTATCGTCGGGGCGGCGGTGGTGGGCCTGCTCAGCTACCTGCCGACCGTGCTCCAGACCGCGCACGCGCTGACGCCGCTGCAGACCGGTCTGCTGTTCTGCCTCTGGTCGGGCACGTCGTTCGCGGTGTCGCTGATGTCCCGGCTGGTACGCCTGCGCACCGCCGCCCGGCTGGCCCTCGGCCTCGGCCTGACCGCGCTCGGGTTCGCCGGCCTGCTGGGCGTGGGCGGCTCACTTGACCTGCCACTGGTCATGGCCGGACTGGTGGTGAGCGGCGCCGGGTCCGGGCTGATCAACTCCTCGATCACCCACCTGGCCATCGAGAGCGTGCCGGCCCACCGGGTCAGCATGGGGTCGGGCGCCAACAACACCGCCCGGTACGTCGGCTCCTCCCTGGGCGCGGCCGGCGTGGCCGCGGTCGTCGGCGCGTTCGGCGTGGACCGGGGGGCGACGGTCGCGGTGGCGGCCTGCATCGTGCTGGCGGCGGTGACGGCCCTGGCCGCCGTGCTCACCCGCCCCTGAACCCGGCCCCGGCTACCAGCGCCGGGCGTGGGCCATCGAGGTGAGCAGGGCGTCGCGTTCCATGGCGAACCTGGCCGGGTCCATGCCCTGCCGTTCGGCCCGTAGGTGCAGCACGGTCAGCTCGGTCGCCGCCTGCTGGTAGTCGCTCATCGCGCGGCCGAGCCCGGCGCCCCTGGCCCACCTGCGGGCCGCCTTGCGGGCCTTGAGCGTGCTGAGCATCTTCAGGTCGTCCGCCGTGACCAGGCCGGTCTGGCCGTAGCCGGGCAGGTAGACGCCCATCTTCGAGACGAGCTGGCGGCGTTCGACGACGGTGACCACGATGAGCAGGACCAGCGCCACCATGATCACCAGGTACGCCGTGCCCAGCCAGGCCAGCGACTGGGTGGAGGCGGCGCCGTTCCAGAGCCCGTGCAGGACGACCGCGCCCAGGTAGCCGAGCGGGATCGCGGCGAACCTGGCGGGCGTGCGGCGGGTGAGCGCGTAGGCGACGCCGAGCCCGATCATCGAGGTGTAGATGGGGTGGCCGAGCGGGTCGATCAGCCCCCTTAGCACGAACAGCCGGACCGCGGCGCCGGTGCCGTCCTGGCCGAACGCGATCAGGTAGTAGCCGATGTTCTCCACGGCGGCGAAGCCGAGCCCCGCCATGGAGGCGTAGACGATGCCGTCGGTCAGGCCGTCGATCTCCTGCTTCCTGCGCAGGAGCAGCAGCAGCGCCGACCCCTTCAGCGCCTCCTCGATGACCGGGGCCAGGAACACGGTGCCGACGTCGTTGACGAGCTGGGCGCCGTACCCGGCCCGCAGGAACAGCGCCTGTCCGGCCAGCGTCAGCCCGACGCCGAGCACGATCGCCAGGCCCGCACCCCACGCGAAGGCGAAGGCGAGGTGCAGCTTCGGCTCAGGCTCCAGCCGGTCGAGCGAGAGCACGGCGGCCAGCAACACCGGCAGCGGCGCCAGCCCGAGCACCGCCGACAGCCCGAACCCGACCGGCCCGCCCTTGTGCAGCATGAGACCGAGGACGATCAGCGCGAGGACGCCTGAGACCACCAGTCCGATCAGGAGCGCCTTGCTGGGTCTCTTGGCGAGCTGCGGAGCTGTCATGGGGGGCGCCTTTCTCCGACTCAGTGCACCTACTATGAGCGTTCCCGGCCGTCGCACACTTGACAGACGCCTACATCACCGTGACTCGCGGTAATAGGGATCGGCCACGACGGATTCCCCGTCCACGTAGGAGTACACCTCACGCCCGGCGATGAACACCCTCAGCGCCCGGCTCATCACGTCGAGCGGATCGCCCGACCAGATCACCACGTCGCCGTCGAGGCCGGGCCGCAGCGAGCCCACCCGGTCGTCGAGGCCCATGATGCGGGCCGGGTTGACGGTGATCGAGCGCAGCGCGGTGTCCCGGTCGAGCCCTTCCTTGACGGCGAGGGTGGCCTGGTGGACGAGGAAGTGGATGGGCACCACCGGATGGTCGGTGGTGATCGCCAGCTCGACCCCGGCCCGCGCGAGGATGCCCGGGTTGCGCAGGGCGCGCTGCCGCAGCTCGACCTTCGACCGGCTGGTGAACAGCGGGCCGATGATGACCGGCACGTTCCGCTCGGCCAGCGTGTCGGCCAGCAGGTGACCCTCGGTGCCGTGGTTGAGGATCAGCCGGTGGCCGAACTCGTCGGCCAGGCGCAGCGCGGTGGCGATGTCGTCGGCGCGGTGCGCGTGCTGGCACCACGGCAGCTCGCCGTCGAGCACGCGGACCAGGATCTCCAGCGTGCCGTCGCGGTCGAACGGCTTGTCCTCGCGCTCGGCCGCGGCCTTCTTCGCCTTGTAGTCCTGCGCCTTCATGAGGGCGTCGCGGATCACCGCGGCCACGCCCTGCCGGGTGGAGGGCAGCTTCTTCTGGTCGCCGTAGACGCGCTTGGGGTTCTCCCCCAGCGCGCTCTTGACGCTCACCGGCTCTCTGACCAGCATCTCGTCGACCGACCTGCCCCAGCACTTGACCGCGACCGTCTGGCCGCCGATCGGGTTGCCGGAGCCCGGCTTGATCACGACCGTGGTGACGCCGCCGGACAGCGCGTCGGCGAAACCCTGGTCGGCCGGGTTGATGGCGTCGAGGGCGCGCAGCCGGGCCCCGTTGGGGTCGGTCATCTCGTTGGTGTCGTTGCCCGCCCAGCCCTCGGCCTCCTCGTACACGCCCAGGTGGCCGTGCGCCTCGACGAAACCGGGCAGCACCCAGCCGCCGTCCGCGTCCACGGCGGTGGCGGAGTCGGGGATGCGTACGTCCCGGCCCACGGCGACGATCTTCCCGTCGCCGACCAGGACGGTGCCGCCCTCGATGGGGTCTCCGTCGACCGGCACGACGTATCCGTTGATGATGGCGAGAGTCATGGCGGAAACCTACCGTTGCCACGCTTTCGCCGGTAAAGCCTGGACCGATAACCAATTTTCGGGCATGCTTGTCGAGATCTTCAGTCAAGGCCAATCGAAAGGGACGTACTGGTGCGCATGCCCGCAAAGGCAATCCTTCTGACGGCAGCGATCGGCCTCAGCGGCGTGCTCGCGGCCCCGGCGAACGCCACGGCCGCGAGCAGCCCGCAGGGCATCTGCGGCTCCGGCTTCGGGCTCGTCTCCGGCGGCGCGCAGCCCGTCAAGACACAGAGCGGCAAGCGCTACGGCACGGTCTACCTCCTGTTCAACCGCGGCACCGGCGAGAACTGCGTGGTCACGATCAAGTCAAGCTTCATCGGCTCGAAGACGCAGATGAGCGCCAGGCTCACCGTCATGGCCAAGCCGCGCAAGGACGAGAAGCAGGACCCGATCACGCGCATGGACGCCGGCAAGTTCGGGCAGTACGCCGGGCCCGTCAAGTACTGGGCCAAGGGCGCCTGCGTGAAGTTCTGGGGCACGATCCAGGCGACCACGGGGTCCATCGCCGGCGGTGGCCGTACCAGCTGGGGCAACTGCGGCTAGAGGCCTCCCCCGCGGGTAGTCGTGCCGCCATGCTGATCGAACTGTACGAGCGCTGGCTGCTCGAACTGTGGAACGGCGACTTCCCCCTCGCGCACGACCTGGTGACCCCCGGGTTCGTCGGCCACTGGCCCGGCACGGACGTGCACGGCCCCGACGGGCTGATCGAGGCGATCCGCCAGGGCCACGAGCCGTTCGACGACGTCCGGGTCACGCTCGACGTGGGCCCGGCCGTCGACGGCGACCTGATCGCCGCCCGGTGGACGTTCACCGGCGCCTACCGGGGCGGCCTTCCCGGCGCGAGCGCCCCGCCGGGCACCCTCGTCTCCTTCTCCGGGCACGACCTCCTGCGTGCCACGGACGGACGATTCTCCGAATACTGGGTGATCTCCGACGTCCAGTCGTTCTCCCGACAACTCGGGATAGGCTGACATCTTCGCATCACGACGGGGGTCGAAGGATGTCACAGGAGGCAATGGGGGCAATGGGCGCACAGCCGCTGGAGCTGCCCGAGGAGGACCTTTCGGCGCTGCTCGCCGGCCAGCGCTTCGGCGCGCTCGCCACCAACGGCGGCGGCCGTCCGCAGTTGTCCACGGTGGTCTACACCTGGGACGCGCCGCGGCGGGTGGTGCGGATCTCGACCGTCGCCGACCGGCTCACGGTGCGCCGCCTGCACAAGGACCCCCGCTGCGCGCTCTACGTCGCCAGTGACGACTTCGGCTGCTACGCCGTCGCCGAGGGCGAGGCCGAGCTGTCCCCCGTGAGCGACCGGCCGGGTGACGAGGTGGGCCTGGAGCTGCTGGCCATGCAGCCGTCCTTCGGTGACGCCGCGGGCGAGCTGGCGTTCCTGCACCGGATGGTCGCCGACCGCCGGCTGGTGGTCAGGATCCGGGCGAGACGGCTCTACGGGGCCCTGCTGCCGACGCCCTCCTGACCGCGCGCCGCCAGTTGTAGGCCACCATCGCGACCACCAGCAGGATCAGTGCCAGGTCGATGGCGGCCGACCAGCGCATGGCCCGCGCGTGGTGGCCGCCCTCGGCGACCGCGAAGTAGACCGCCCCGATCACGGCGACGCCGCCCGCGCCGGCGAACTGCTGCGCCGTGCTGAGCACGCCCGACCCGATGCCGGCCTGGTACGGCGCGACCTCCACCAGCGCCGCGCCGATGAGCCGCGGCAGGACCAGGCCGTTGCCCGAGCCCACGAGCATGAGCGCGACCATGACGTACGGCAGCCCGCGCCCGGCCCCGGCCACCAGCAGCGCCAGCCCCAGGGCGGTGACCAGGCCGCCGATCATGACGACGACCAGCCCGTACCGGCCGACCAGGCGGGTGCCCAGCAGCGAGGTCACGGTGAACAGCACGCCCATCGGCGCGAATGCCAGGCCCGCCTGGAACGCGGTGAGCCCGAGCCCGCTCTGCAACAGCAGCGTCAGCGTGAACATGAACGAGGCGAAGTACGCCATGAACGCGACGATCGCCCCGACGCCCGCCAGGTAGGAGTGGACCTTGAGCAGGCCGAGGTCGAGCACCGGCTGCCCGCCCCGGGCGGCCAGCGCCCGCTGCCACCACCAGGTCAGCGCGAACACCGGCGCGCTCGCCGCCATGGCGGCCCACGTCCAGACGGGCCAGCCCAGGCTGTTGCCGAGGCCGAGCGGCACCAGCAGCAGCGCCAGCCCGGCGGCCAGCCCCGCCGCGCCCGGCAGGTCGAACGCGACGGGCTTGTGCGGGTCGGCCTCGGGCAACAGCCACCGGGCCAGCGGCACGACGACCAGACCGACCGGCAGGTTGATCAGGAAGATCACCCGCCAGCCGAGCCCGAACACGTCGGCGGTGAGCAGCAGGCCGCCGAGCACCTGGCCGGCGATGGAGCCGAGGCCGCCGGCGGCGCCGTACCAGCCGAGGGCGCGGCCGCGGCGCTCCGGCGGGTAGACGGCGGAGATCATGGCCAGCACCTGGGGCACCATGACGGCTCCGGCCAGGCCCTGGAGCAGGCGGGCGGCGACCAGCCAGGCGGCGCCGGGCGCGAGGCCGCACAACACCGAGGCGACCGTGAACCCGGCCACGCCGAGGACGAACAGCCGCCGGTAGCCGTAGCGGTCGCCGAGCCGGCCGCCGGTGATCATGCCGGCCGCGTACGTGAAGGCGTACCCGGCCACGATCAGCTCCAGGGCCGCCGGACCGGCGCTCAGGTCGTGCTCGATGGCCGGTGCGGCCACGTTGACCACGAAGAAGTCGAACTGGGCCATGAACCACGCCGACAGCAGGACCGGCAACACCCCTCGCATCTTGTCAGGCTAGATCAGACAGGCTCTTGCAAGTTGAGTGGGAGGGGCTTACGATCCGCGTAATTGTTAGGAAACTTTCTTTAAAGAAAGGTCCTTGACGTGCGCCGATTAGTCACCCCCCTGATCGCCGTTCTCGTGATCATCGGCATGTGCACCCTTCCCGCACAGGCCGCGAGCCGGCTCATCGCCACGTTCTCCCTCTCCGGGAACACCGGCACCTTCCTGGTGAGCAACCCGGGCACGACCGCCGTCAGCGGCTGGTCGATCGTCTTCGAGCTGCCTTCCGGGGTCACCGCGAGCAACCCCCAGAACGCCACCATCCGCCAGAACGGCACCAAGGTGACGCTCACCCCCGCCTTCTACATCAACAACGTGCAGGCGGGGAAGAACACCGAACCCTACAGCCCCAAGGTCACGCTGAGCTCGGCCGTCCAGCCGACGAGCTGCCTGATCAACGGCGCCAACTGCGACGGCACCGGCGGTGACCCGCCGGCCAAGCCGCCGGTCAGCGCCACGTACGACGTCAGCGGCACCTCGGCCAAGTTCATCGTCGCCAACAACAGCACCACCGCGCTGAACGGCTGGTCGATCGTCTTCGACCTGCCCGCGGGCGTCACCGCGAGCAACGCCTCGAACGGCTCGCTCACCCAGAGCGGACGGACGGTCACGCTGACCCCCGTCCACTACAACACCACCGTGAACGCGGGCGCGACCACCGAGCCCTACAGCCCGAGCTTCACCGTGAGCACGGCCAACGCCGAGCCGACGAGCTGCCGGATCAACGACGTCAACTGCGACGGCACCCCCGACGCGCCGCCCGGCGCCCCCGGGAACCTGCGCTCGCCGGTCAAGACCACCAAGACCGTCTCGCTCGCCTGGGACGCCGCCACCCAGGGCAGCCTGCCCATCGTCGGGTACGAGATCTACAACGGCTCCGCCCTGGCCGCCTCGGTCACCGAGACCTCCGGCACGGTCTCCGGCCTGACGCCGAACACCGAGTACACGTTCACCGTCAAGGCCAAGGACCGCAAGGGCACCCTGTCGGCCGCCTCCGCGCAGCTGAAGGTGACCACCCGCAACCCGGCCGACGACTCCCAGGCGCCGTCGGTGCCGTCGGGCCTGCGCAGCACGGCCAAGTCGTCCAGCAGCGTCACGCTGTCCTGGACGGCCTCCACCGACAACACCGGCGTGGCCAACTACGACGTCTTCGTCGGCTCGACCCTGGCCACGACCGTCACCGGCACGACGGCGGTCGTCTCCGGCCTGTCCCCCTCGACCGAGTACTCCTTCACGGTCAAGGCCCGCGACCTGTACGACAACCTCTCGGCCGCCTCCGCCCCGGTGAAGGTGACGACGTCGGACATCGTCGAGACCGGGTACGCCCGCGTCGGCTACTTCGTCCAGTGGGGCATCTACGGCCGGCAGTACTTCGTCCGCAACCTCGACACCACCGGGGCCGCGGCGAAGCTGACCCACATCAACTACGCCTTCGCCAACATCGACCCCAAGAACCTGACCTGCCTGCAGGGCGTCACCAAGGGCACCACGTCCGACCCGCAGGACCCGAACCAGGGCGACGGCGCCGGTGACGCCGAGGCCGACTACGGCAGGCCGTTCAGCTCCGCCCAGTCGGTCGACGGCGTCGCCGACACCGGCTGGGAGAAGCTGCAGGGCAACTTCAACCAGCTCAAGAAGCTCAAGGCGAAGTACCCGAACCTCAAGGTGCTGATCTCGCTCGGCGGCTGGACGTACTCCAAGTACTTCTCCGACGTGGCGGCCACCGACGCCTCCCGCAAGAAGTTCGCGGCCTCCTGCATCGACACCTACATCAAGGGCAACCTGCCCGACTACAACGGCAAGGGCGGTCCGGGCACGGCCGCGGGCATCTTCGACGGCATCGACCTCGACTGGGAGTGGCCGGGCGCCGAGGGGCACGCGGGCAACCACATCGGCCAGAACGACAAGGCCAACAACACGCTGCTGATCGCCGAGTTCCGCCGCCAGCTCGACGCGCTGACGACGACGACCGGCAAGCGGTACCAGCTCACGGCGTTCACCCCGGCCGACCCGGCCAAGATCGCCGCCGGCTGGGACCTGCCCGAGGTCGCCAAGTCGCTGGACATCTTCAACGTCCAGGGCTACGACTTCCACGGCGCGGGCAGCGACAACTCCTGGGAGCCGAACCGCACCGGCCACCAGGGCAACCTGTACCTCGACGCGGACAGCCCGTACAACCCGGACTTCAGCGTCGAGAAGGCCGTGGACGTCTACCTCCAGGCCGGCGTGAACCCGCGCAAGCTGACCATCGGCCTGGCCTACTACGGCCGCGGCTGGCAGCAGGTGACCGACGGCGGCAAGGCCGGCGAGTGGCAGGACGCGCACGGCGCGGCTCCCGGCCAGTTCCAGGAGGAGGCGGGCACGCGCGGCTACAGCAACCTGCTCGCCATGGTGCCCGGCTGCACGGTCCGCCACGACGAGGTCGCCGTCGCCACCTACTGCTACACCGGCAACAACGGGCAGTGGTGGACGTTCGACGACGCCTGGTCGATCGGCAAGAAGACGGCCTGGCTGAAGAGCAAGGGCCTGCTGGGCGCGATGATCTGGGAGATGTCCGGCGACCCGGGCGTCCTCACCACCGCGCTGGACGCCGGGCTGAGGTAACCCCGGCCTGGTAAGACCTGAGGGCGGGCCGCCGCGGGCGGCCCGCCCTCTCGCATGTCCGCGTGTCGAAGCCTCATCCGGTGGGCACCGCTGCGTTACTCTGCCCTCAACTCACGGTCATCATGCCTTGTCATGGTCGGGGTTGTCGGTCTCTCCCCCACCGAGGAGATCCATGTTGCGGCGACTCGCCCTGTTCCTGCCCCTCGCCCTCCTCCCCCTGGCCTCCCCGCCCACCGCCGCCGCCGCTGTGACCACAGTGGTCAACGTCGCCCACCGGGGCGCCTCGGCGTACGCGCCGGAGAACACCGTCGCCGCCTTCCAGCTGGCCGCCCGCCAGGGGGCCGACATGTTCGAGCTGGACGTCCAGGAGACCAAGGACCACGAGCTGGTCCTGATGCACGACACCACCCTCGTCCGGACCACCGACGCCGAGCGCGTCCTGCCCGGCCTGGCGCCCTGGCGGGTGCGCGACCTCACGCTCGCGCAGATCCGCAGGCTGGACGCGGGCTCCTGGTTCGACCGGGAGTACACCGGCGAGCGGGTGCCGACCCTGCAGGAGGCACTGCGCGCGATGGCCGGGTCCGGCGCCGGCATGCTGCTGGAGGTCAAGGAGCCGCGGCTCTACCCGGGCATCGAGGCCCGCATCGTCCGTGCGCTGCGCGCCGAGCCCTCCTGGCTCGTGCCGGGGCGGCTGGTGGCGCAGTCGTTCGACTGGGACTCGATGCGCGCCTTCCACCGGCTGCTGCCCGGCGTGCCGATCGGGCTGCTCGGCACGCCGGGCACCGCCGCGCTGCCCGGTCTGGCCAGGTTCGCCGACCACGTCAACCCGCCGTACTCCGCGCTCACCCCTTCGTACGTGAAGCTGGCCCACGAGCACGGCATGAAGGTCTTCGCCTGGACGGTCGACAACCCCGACGACATGCAACGCCTGCTGACGTACCAGGTGGACGGCATCATCACCGACAAACCCGACGTCCTACGCGACCTCCTGACCCGAACCTGACCCCGGAACGCCGATGAGGGGGACCCGTTCCCGGGCCCCCCTCATCTCAGTTCAGCGTGGATCAGCTGCAGCCGCTGGTCGAGCCGCAGCCCTCGCACACGTAGCAGCTTCCGGCCGGCCGCATCTTGGTGCCGCAGGTCATGCAGAGCGGCGCGTCGGCGGTGAACCGCTGGTGGCTCTCCAGCGTCAGCTCCCGGACCGGCTCGTCCTTCGGCTCGTCCTTGGGCTTCTCGATGGGCGCCGACTGGGCCAGCGCCTCCCGGTCGACCGCCTCCTGCAGCGCCGCCGGGTCCTCGCCGCGCTGCTGCGCGGCGCGCTCGGCCGCCGAGAAGATGCCGAGCGCCGCCCGCTCGTCGTAGGGCAGGTGGTCGAGGGCCAGGCGGCGGAAGATGTAGTCCATCACCGACGTGGCCATCCGGATGTCCGGGTCGTCCGTCATGCCCGCCGGCTCGAACCGCATGTTCACGAACTTGCTCATGTACGTCTCCAGCGGCACCCCGTACTGGAGGCCGATGGAGATCGCCACCGAGAAGGCGTCCATGACGCCCGCCAGCGTCGAGCCCTGCTTGGACATCTTGAGGAAGACCTCGCCGAGCCCGTCGTCCGGGTAGGACGAAGCGGTCATGTAGCCCTTGGCGCCGCCCACGGTGAAGCGGGTGGTCATGCTGGGACGCTGGTTGGGCATGCGCCGCCGGGTCGGCCGGTTGACCTCGATGACCTTGACCTCGGGCTCGGCCTCGACGGCCTTCGGCTCGTCCTTCTTGGCGCCGGTGCCGGCCGACAGCGGCTGGCCGACCTTGCAGTTGTCGCGGTAGACGGCCAGCGCCTTCAGGCCGAGCTTCCAGCCCTCCAGGTAGACCTGCTCGATGTCGTCGATCGTGGCCGACTCCGGCAGGTTGACCGTCTTGGAGATCGCGCCGGACAGGAACGGCTGGGTCGCCGCCATCATCCGCACGTGGCCCATCGGCGCGATGGCCCGCTCGCCCATCGCGCAGTCGAACACCTCGTAGTGCTCCTTGCGCAGGCCGGGGGCGTCGACGACGTGGCTGTGCTCGCCGATGTACTCGACGATGGCCTCGATCTGCTCCTGCTGGTAGCCGAGCTGCTTGAGCGCCCGCGGGATCGTCTGGTTGACGATCTGCATCGAGCCGCCGCCGACCAGCTTCTTGAACTTGACCAGCGCGAGGTCCGGCTCGATGCCGGTGGTGTCGCAGTCCATCATCAGGCCGATGGTGCCGGTGGGGGCGAGCAGGCTGGCCTGGGCGTTGCGGTAGCCGTTCTTCTCGCCGACCTTCAGGCACTCCGACCACTGGCGCGACGCCTCGGCGTGGATCTTCGCGTCCATGGTGCCGACCGTGCGCAGGTTGTCGTTGGCCGCGGCGTGCTTGCGCATGACCCGCTTGTGCGGCTCGGCGTTGCGGGCGTAACCGTCGTACGCCCCGACCACCCCGGCCAGCTCGGCGCTGCGCCGGTAGGACACACCGGTCATCAGCGACGTGATCGCCCCGGCCACCGCGCGGCCGCCGTCGGAGTCGTAGGCGTGGCCCGTGGCCATGAGCAGCGCGCCCAGGTTGGCGTAGCCGATGCCGAGCTGGCGGTAGGCCCGCGTGGTCTCGCCGATGCGCTCGGTCGGGAAGTCGGCGAAGGTGATCGAGATGTCCATCGCGGTGATGATCAGCTCGGTCAGCTTGACGAAGTCGGCGACGTTGAAGGTGTTGTCGTCCTTCAGGAACTTCAGCAGGTTGATGCTGGCCAGGTTGCACGAGGAGTTGTCCAGGTGCACGTACTCGGAGCACGGGTTGCTGGCGGTGATCCGGCCGGTCTCCGGCGTGGTGTGCCAGTCGTTGATCGTGTCGTCGTACTGCACGCCCGGGTCGGCGCACTCCCAGGCGGCCTTGGCCATCTTGCGGAACAGGTCCTTGGCGTCGACCTTCTCGATGACCTCGCCGGTCAGGCGGGCCCGCAGGCCGAACTCGTCGCCCTTCTCCACGGCGCGCATGAACTCGTCGGAGACGCGCACCGAGTTGTTGGCGTTCTGGTACTGGACGGACACGATGTCCTTGCCGCCCAGGTCCATGTCGAAACCGGCGTCACGCAGGGCGCGGACCTTGTCCTCCTCGCGCGCCTTGGTCTCGATGAACTCCTCGATGTCGGGGTGGTCGACGTCGAGCACGACCATCTTGGCCGCCCGGCGCGTCGCGCCGCCCGACTTGATCGTGCCCGCGGAGGCGTCCGCGCCGCGCATGAAGCTGACCGGCCCGCTGGCCGTGCCGCCGCTGGAGAGCAGTTCCTTGGACGAACGGATGCGGGACAGGTTGACGCCCGACCCCGAACCGCCCTTGAAGATCACGCCCTCTTCCTTGTACCACTCCAGGATCGACTCCATCTGGTCGTCCACGGAGAGGATGAAACACGCGCTGACCTGCTGCGGCGACGCGGTGCCCACGTTGAACCAGACCGGCGAGTTGAACGCGAAGACCTGGTGGACCAGCGCGTGCTTGAGCTCGTGGTCGAAGATCTCGGCGTCCTCGTCGCTGGCGAAGTAGCCGTGCTCGACGCCCGTCCGGGTGTAGACGCCGACCACCCGGTCGACGAGCTGCTTCAGGCTCCACTCGCGCTGCGGCGTGCCCACGGCGCCGCGGAAGTACTTGGTCGTCACGATGTTGGCCGCGTTCACCGACCAGAACTCGGGGAACTCGACACCCCGCTGCTCGAAGTTGATCGAGCCGTCGCGCCAGTTCGTCATCACGACGTCACGGCGCTCCCACTGGACCTCGTCATACGGGTGCACGCCGGGCTTCGTGAAGATCCGCTTCATCCTCAGCCCCTTACGCGGCCGCTTACCCCCGCGCGCCACTGAACCGCTGGCCGTGTCCGTCATGACTCCCCCTTCTCCGCCTTCAACTGTGAGATCTCGGCCTCGAAGTCCGCCAGGCTCTCGAAACCGCGATAAACCGATGCGAATCGCAGGTAGGCCACCTCGTCCAGCTCCCGGAGCGGGCCGAGGATCGCCAGGCCCACCTCGTTCGACGGCAGCTCGGCCGCGCCCTTGGCCCGGATGGCCTCCTCTACCCGCTGCCCGAGCTGCGCCAGCGAGTCCTCACTGACCGGCCTGCCCTGACAGGCCCGCCGCACGCCCGCGACGACCTTGTCCCGCGAGAACGGCTCCGTCACCCCGCTACGCTTGCTCACCATCAGCAGGACGGTCTCCTGCGTGGTGAACCTGCGCCCGCACTCTGGACAGGTGCGGCGGCGCCTGATGGCCGCGCCGTCGTCCGTGGACCGGCTGTCGATGACCCTGGTGTCAGGGTGGCGACAGAACGGACAGTGCACGGCTTCGCCTCCTCGACCCGCCCGGCCCACCACACGCGTAAAACCCTCGCCGCGGTACGCTCGCGCACGCCCCACGGCTCGCCATGGTGCGGTCACGGAAACACAAGGTGTGGTGAACCGACATCGGTGTAACTACTAGATGTTGTGGTCCAACCGTAGAAGCGCGCGACCATGAACGCAAGTTGAGCAACACCGTGGAGCTGAAGTCGCTGATCAGCCCCTCAGTCACAAGAGCCTCGGGCGTGTCGCCCCGGTCGGCGCCCCGCACGCCTCACCGGGCCGGCCCCATGTCACCCGACGGCGACCAGCCCAAACAGGCCCCACAAAGGTACCGGAGCCCACAGCCTCCCCCCACCTCCCACCACCCCCGAAGCCCCCTCCACTACCCCCACAAATCGCACCGGAACCCCCACCCCCAACATTCGCTTGGGCCTCCCCCCCTTCCGCTGACCCGTCCGGCTCCCGGCCCCACTCCGTTCGGAGTCCCACCCCCGAAGCCCCGCCCCCTTCCCGGAGGGTCCCGCTTTCCTGAGCCCAACCCGTTGGGGGGTACTGGACGGGCCCCTTCCTCCGCCGCCCCCGCCCCTAGAGCCCCCGTGAGGCTGTGCCGCATCCAAGGGGCCCGCCTCCACGGGGCCACTTCCCTGACCCCACTCCCGAGCCCCCACGGGCTCTACTTCCTTGCACCCACCCCTTCTCCGCCACCCCCAGCGGACCGCCTCTTGCACCCGCCCCAGGAATCCCACTGCATTGAACGCAACCCGGCTCCCACCCCAGGGGCCCGCCTCCTTGCACCCGACCTGATGCGCCGCACCTAGAGGTCCCGCCGCCTTGAACCCGCCCCGGCCCCGCCCCCGAGAGTTCCGCCGCCATGGACCCGACCGGGTTCCCGCCCCAAGGGCCCGCTTCCTTGAACCCGGCCCGGGACCGCCGCATCCAGGGTCCTGCCTCTTTACCTGACCCGGCCGCCGGCTCCTTGAGCCCGGTCCGCTTCCCGCTCCTGGCCCCATTCCTCTGGACCCGTTCCCTTGAGGCCAGGCCACCTGCCACTTTTCGCTTCCCTGGGCCAGGCCAGCTGTGCCCGCGTCTTGGAGGAGGGCCATCAGCCTGGGGTCCATCCTCGGGGCGCCCGTTGGGGCCGTCCGCCGGGGGCTCTACCCGCTGCGCCCGGCGTCCGCGAACCCCGCAGTGTGTTCCCTCAGCCGGCCTTCGCCCATGGCAACGTCCGGCCAGGCATCTCAGCACCCACAGCCACGTGACCAGGCACCCCCAAGCCCGCACTGGAACCTCCGGGCACCCCGGCGCCCACAGCCGCATGGCCGGCCGCCCGCGTCCCGAGCCAGAAACCGCCCAGGGAGAGCAACACCATCGCCACCACCAGCACGATCCGCCCTCGCCGGGTCAGCCGCACCGGAGGAGCCGGAGCCTTGACGCCGGCGCCGCCCCCAGAAACCACCCCGGCACCCCGCCCCCGCCGCCGCAACGGACGACGATTCCGCACAAGCCCCGCCCCCTCACCGGCCGGAGCACTTTCCGCCCCCACAACACGTCCCAACATCTCCCGCCCCCCGCGAGCCTCGCCGTCACCAGAACCCCCGTTCCTCCGCGCCCCCTGACGCCGCGAGCCCCCCGGCCCGCTCATCACCTGCCCCCGCTCCCGTCCTGCGACCTCCCCCGAGCGCCGCCCCCGCGCCATGAACCGCTCCGCCGTCCGCCCCGGGCGCCGCCCCTGCCTGACCGGCCGCTCGACGGACTCTCCCGAGCTCAGCCCCGGCTCGCCCAGCCGCTCCACCAACCGTCCCGAGCGCCGCCCCTGCTTGCTCGACCGCTGGGCGGTCTCCTCCCGGCGTAGTCCCTGCTCGTCCAACCGCTCGCCCCTCTTCCGGCGTCGCCCCTGTGTTTCGGGTTGCTCGGTCGACTCGCCGGAGCGCCGCCTTCGCGCCTCGGGCCGGCCGGTGGACTCACCCGAGCGCCGCCTGCGAAGGTCAGGTCGGTCCGCGGCCTCCCCTGGACGCCGCCGTTCCCAGGGGCGGTCGGCTCGGGCTTCCGCCTGGCGCTCCTGCTGCCCTTCCTGGAGGATCGCCGAGTTCCGGCCCGCCTTTCGCGCCGCACGGCCCCCTCGTCCCCGCCTTCCCGGCGACTCCGCCGGACCTGGCCTTCCCCGCCGCTCCGCCTCGCCCAGGCTTTCTCGCCCCTCCGCCTCACCCTCCGGACGGTGTCCGCCCGCCTCGGGTGGCCGTCGGTGACGGGTGCCGGGCTCGGGCGGGCGGGCGCGGGGTTCGGTCACGTCCGTGCCGGGCGCGCCTTGCATAACCTCGGCTCGGCGGCGGGCGGTGGGCGTGTCGTCCGCGAGGGGCTGCCCACCGCTCTCCTGAGGCGGCGTCCGGTCGGCGTCCGTATCCGCGTCGGAACGCGGGGAGGGGACCAGCCACAGCCGGGGGCGGTCCGAGCCGCGGGCGGCTCCCCCGGAGCCGCCGGCGCGGCGCTGCCGAGTGTTCGAATCGGGAGCCGGTCGTTTTCCCGGATTTTCATGGCGGTCAGAGTCTGTACGCGGGCCGTCTCCCCGTCGGCCCCCGCCCCGGGTGGCGTCGGCGATGAGGGTGAGCCGATTGGCATCTTCGCTGGTCGGGTTGGTGTTCGGGGTCGTTCGCACGATTGACCTCCCGCCGTCTGGCCCGAGGAAACGGCCAAAATAAGATCAGCAAATCGAACACGGTGTCGATCGAACTCCCGTACGATGTTGTACACCACGCTGGCGACAATTTCGAGGAAGACTCGAACAATTGTTTGAAGATGATCTTCAACAGCGATACGGTCGCTGTGTGCGACATCAAGACCACGGACCGGGAGGTTCGCCGGTGAGGCGGGCCGCCGCCAGGCGAGGAGGAAGAGCATGAGCGAGCGGGAAGACGCTAACGGGGTCACAGACCTCGCGGTGCGCCGGCGCGACTCCCTGGGCCTGACACCCAGGCAGCGCAAGATCCTCGAAGTGATCCGCGATTCGGTGCAGCAGCGCGGCTACCCGCCCTCGATGCGCGAGATCGGCGAGGCCGTGCAGCTGACGAGCACGTCCAGCGTGTCGCACCAGTTGACCGCCCTGCAGCGCAAGGGATACCTGCGGCGCGACCCGCACCGGCCGCGCGCCCTGGAAGTGCGCCTGCCCGGCGAGCCCGTGCTGTGGGTCGACCCCGACGCCACCGACGACGAGGCTCCGGTGAGCCGGCCGACCGCCGCCTACGTCCCGCTCGTGGGCCGCATCGCCGCCGGTGGCCCGATCCTGGCCGAGGAGAGCGTGGAAGACGTCTTCGCCCTGCCCAAGCAGCTCGTCGGCGAGGGCACGCTCTTCCTGCTCCAGGTCGCGGGTGACTCGATGATCGAGGCCGCCATCGCCGACGGCGACTGGGTGGTCGTCCGTCAGCAGCCGGTCGCCGAGAGCGGTGACATCGTGGCCGCCATGATCGAGGGCGAGGCCACGGTCAAGACGTTCAAGCGCAAGGACGGACACGTGTGGCTGGTGCCTCACAACCCGAACTACGAGCCCATCCCCGGTGACGAGGCCAGCGTTCTGGGCAAGGTGGTGGCCGTCCTCCGCCGCCTCTAGTCCTCCGCCGGCCGGCCGCCCTCCCTGAGAGGCTGCGGTCGCCGTTCGATTTCTCGCGATCCGGCCTCCCTCGCACGGGGGCTGCGGTCGCTGGCGCCATGTGGCGATTCCTCGCAAGTCGCACGCACCGAACGCCGCCCTCCAACGTCGAGGCCCTTCCATCCCGGCCTCGCGTGGGGGGCGGCATCGGATCGCCTTTCCCCCGGGACGTTCCTCAGGGCCCCGGACCAGCGGCCCGGGCCGATGATCGTCCAGGGCGGCGGCCCCGAGACCCGGCCCCGCTCCTCAAGACGACGGGCGCCTCCACAGCGCCCGCCATCCGCAGGCGCCGGCAGCACGCCCACGCCCCCGCTCCGCCGCACCGCAAACTCCTAGACTGTGCCCGTGACCGACATGAATGCCCCAAAAGAGACCCCCGCCTCCAAAGAGATGAAGGACCTCAAAGAGACGCATGACGGTCTCAAATGGGCAATCACCGCCCCCGGTGTCATCCCCGCCTGGATCGCCGACATGGACCTGTCCACCGCCCCCGAGGTGATCGAGGCCCTGACCCGCCGCGCCGCCGGCGATCTCGGCTACCCGACCTGGCTGGACAAGCCGCAGGGCGGCCCCCTGGCCGAGGCGTTCGCCGAGCGCATGGCAGCCCGTCACGGCTGGCCGGCCGACCCGTCGCACGTCCACACGTTCAGCGACATCAACCAGGCCCTCCAGGTGCTGCTGCACCTCTGGACCAGGCCCGGGGACGGCGTCGCGCTGCACACCCCCGCCTACCACCCGTTCCTGACGACCCTCGGCGTGATGGAACGTCCGCTCGTCCCCATCCAGCTCGAACCGGACGGCGACGCGTGGCGGTTCGAGGTGCCCGACCTGTCCGGCTGCCGGGTGCTCCTGCTGGTCAACCCGCAGAACCCGACAGGCCGCGTGTTCACCCGCGCCGAGCTGGAAGGGCTGGCCGAGCACGTCGAACGCCACGACCTGCTGGTGCTGGCCGACGAGATCCACGCCGACCTCACCTACGAGCCCCACCGGCACATCCCCTTCGCCACGATCCTCCCCGAGCGCACGGTCACCCTCACCTCGGCGACGAAGGCGTTCAACCTGGGCGGCATCCGCTGCTCGGTCGCCCACATCGGGCACGCCGGGGTGCGCGCGGCCCTGGCGGCGCAGCCGCCGTTCCTCTTCGGGTCGACCCACGTGTTCGGGGTGGAGGCCACGGTGGCGGCCTGGCGGCACGGCGACGCCTGGCTGGACCGCACCCGGGCGCTGCTCGACCGCAACCGCCGGCTGATCGCCGAACGGCTGCCGGACCGGTTCGGGTACCGGCTGCCCCAGGCCACCTACCTGGCCTGGCTGCACACCGGGCGGCCGGGCATGGCCGAGGTCATCGAGCGGGAGGCCAGGGTGCGGCTCAACGACGGCGCGTCGTTCGGGCCGGGCGGCGCGGACTACGTACGGCTGAACTTCGCGACGACCGAACCGGTGCTCTCGGAGATCCTCACCAGGCTGAGCTGAGAGAACCGGTGCTCTCGGAGATCCTCATCAGGCTGAGCTGAGGGGCGGCCCCGGCGGGCCGCCCCTCAGGACGGTCAGGCCAGCGGCGGCAGGTCCGGCGCGGTGGCGGCCGGGCGCTCCTCCAAGGCGGCGAGCGCCAGCTCGACCGCCTTCGCCAGCTGCGGGTCGCGGCCCGCCACCCGGTCCTGCGGCGTGATCACGACCTCGACGTCGGGATCGACGCCGTGGTTCTCAACACCCCAGCCCGGCCCCTCCAGCCAGAACGCGTACCGCGGCTGGGTCACCACGGTCCCGTCGACCAGGGAGTAGCGCGAGTCGATGCCGATGACGCCGCCCCAGGTCCTGGTGCCGACCAGCGGGCCGAGGGCGCGGTTCTTGATCCCGGCGCTGACGATGTCTCCGTCGGACCCGGCGAACTCGTCGGCGACGGCCACGATGGGCCCGCGGGGCGAGTCCTCGGGGTAGCGCATCGGCTCGTAGCCGCGGGCCCGCGCCCAGCCGGTGACCTTGCGCGACAGCTTCTCCAGCACCAGCTCCGACAGGTGCCCGCCGCCGTTCTCACGCACGTCCACGACCAGCCCGTCGAAGGCCATCTCGGTACGCAGGTCGCGGTGGAACTGCGCCCACCCCGACGCCACCATGTCCGGGACGTGCAGGTAACCGAGCCGCCCGCCGGACGACTCGCGGACGAAGGCCCGCCGGCTCTCCACCCAGTCGTGGTAGCGCAGCTGGCTGTCGTCGGCGAGCGGGGTGACGACGACCCGGCGCGGCGAGCCGCCGGCCGCGGGCCGCACGGTCAGCTCCACGGGCTGGTCGGCGGTGCCGGACAGCAGCGCGAGCGGGCCGCGTACCGGATCGACCGGACGCCCGCCCACCGCCACGATCGCGTCGCCGGGACGGATCGCGACGCCGGGCGCGAGCAGCGGCGAGCGGGCCGCGTGGTCGGAGGTCTCGCCCGGCAGGATGCGCTCGACCCGCCAGGTCCCGTCCTCGTCCTTGGCCAGGTCGGCGCCGAGCAGGCCCTGGCGGCGGCGCGGATCGGTGACGCCGTCGTGGCCCCTGGCGTAGGCGTGCGAGGTGCCCAGCTCGCCCTGCACCTCCCACAGCAGGTCGATCAGCTCGGAGTGGCAGCCGAGGCGGTCGACCAGCGGCTCGTACCGGTCGAGCGTGGCCTGCCAGTCGACGCCGCCCATGTCCTCGCGCCAGAAGTGGTCGCGCATGAGCCGTCCGGCCTCGCGGTAGCCTTGGCGCCACTCGGCGACCGGGTCGATCTGGACGGTGATCCGGTCGAGGTCGATCGTGACGACCTCGTCGCCCTCGCCGGCCGCCCGCGTCTGCAGGCCGTTCTTGCCGTTGGTGACGAGCCTGGTGCCGTCGCCGCTGACCTCGAAGGCCCGCACCTCCTTGCCCAGCTCGGCCTTGGCGCGCTTCTTGAGGTCGTAACGTTCGAGCACGATCTCGGTCACCGGCTCGGTGCCGTCGCCGAGCTGGCCAGCCAGGGGGTGGCGGAGCCAGAGCAGCGCGTCCTTGGCGGTCCTGAGGTTGCCGTAGCGGCCCGCCGGCACGGGTACGGGCACCACGCGGGAGGCCAGCGCCTCCGGGTCCACCTCGGTACGCGGCGGCGCGTCGTCCTTCTTGTCGTCCTTGCCGGGCTTGTCGTCCTCGCCGTTGAACCCGCGCCCCTGCAACGAGGGGTCGAACGGCGACGGCGTGGCGGCCTGCAGCGGCACGATGTACGGCCGGCAGCCCGCCGGGAACGACAGGTCGAACACGTGCGCGTCGTACACCGGGTCGAACGTGCGCACCGACAGGAAGGCCAGGTGCTTGCCGTCCTTGGTGAACACCGGGTCGTAGTCGGAGAAGCGCAGCGGCGTCACGTCGATCACGGACGTGCCGTCCACGCGGCCCATCTTGATCTGCGACAGCGGCTCGTGGTCGGGGTGCACCCAGGCCAGCCAGCCGGAGTCCGGCGAGAAGGTGACCCCGCTGATGTCGCCCTGCGTGGTGCGGTCGAGCTCGCGCAGGTCGCCCGACTCCAGGTCCACGACGAGCAGCCGCCCGTCGTGCGTGGCCACGGCCGCGTGCTTGCCGTCGGGCGCGGCGGTCAGTTCGAGCACCCTGCCGAGCTGCCCGCCGGCCAGGCTCCTGATCTCGCCACCGGGGGTGCCGATCTCCAGGCCGTCCTCGCCGCCGGCGTCGGAGACCCACACGGCCCGTCCGTCGGCGCCGAGGGCGCGCGGCAGGCGGACCCGCACGCCGGGTTCCACCCTGAGCGCGCCCGCGGGTCCGTCGCGGTGGGTCACCCAGTGCGCGGTGCCGCGGATCTCGACCGCGCTGGCCCGTCCGGTCGTGTCCGGGGAGAAGCCGCCGACGCGCGTGGGCGCGGGCCGCCGGGCCCGTCCCGGCCGCGGGCCGCCGAGCTTCACCTCCAGCTTGTACGGCTCGGCGTCGAGGCTCTCCAGCAGCCACAGGTCACCCGCGTGGCTGTAGATCACCCGCTGACCGTCGCTGGTGGCGTGCCGGGCGTAGAACTCGTCGTGGCTGGTGTGCCGGCGCACGTCGGACCCGTCGGGAAGGGCCGAGTAGAGGTTCCCCACGCCGTCCGCGTCGGACAGGTAGACGATCCGGTCACCGACCCAGTTCACCGCCCAGTACTGGGCGGGGCTGTCGGCGAACAGCCTGGCGAACTCCCCGTCGCCGTCGGCGTCGACCCAGATCTTGGCCGCCGTGCCGCCCCGGTAGCGCTTCCACTGGGACGGCTCGCGCCAGACCGGCGACACCGTGGCCACCTTCGCGCCGCTGACGGCCGCCTCGCCGACCCAGCCGTACGGCAGCCGCTCGGCCGGTCCTCCGTCGAGCGGGACGGCGTACGCCCACAGCCGGGTACGTGACGCCTCCCCGGTGGAGCTGACCGCGAGCACGGCTCCGTCCGCGGTCCAGCCGCGGACGCCGGTCATGGCGTTGCCCCAGTGCGTCAGCCGGGTGCCTTCGGCGCCGTCGAGCTCGGCCGCGAACACCTCGGGAGCGCCCTCCTTGCCGCTCGTCCACGCGATGCGCGAGCCGTCGGGCGAGAACCGCGGGGAGGAGACCGGCACGCGGTCGGCGGTGAAGCGCCAGGCCCGGCCGCCGGCGACGGGAGCGAGCCAGACATCGTCGTCGGCGACGAAGGTGACCAGGTCACCGGACAGATGTGGATATCTCAGGTATGCGCCATATGTCACAGCTAGACACTAATGCGAGACACCAAACGAGCTAAAGATTTTCTCTCACAGCAGGGTCCACCCTCCGCGAACAGCCAAGACCGTCCGATGCCCCGGATGTGCGGTGAACGGCAGGGAAGGAGCCAATCGCCACAAATCACACACTGTGAGGAATCATGAGATGTTTCGTCCGCCCGCACCAGCTTCCGGGCCGCCTGGCCGCCGCTGCCATCATCCTCAACTCCGGCATCGGCAAGACCAAGGCCGACGAGCAGACGGCGGCCGGCCTGCACGGCATGGCCGCGGGCACGTACCCGTTCCTGCGCGGCCTGGACCCGGTGGCCTTCACCCGGCTGCTGTCGAAGGGCGAGCTCGCCCTCGGGGCCGCGCTCGTCCTGCCGTTCGTGCCGTCGCTGCTGGCCGGCGCGGGGTTGACCGCGTTCGCGGCGGGGCTGCTCGGGCTCTACGTCAGGACGCCGGGCATGCGCGAGGAGGGCAGCCTGCGCCCGACCCAGCAAGGCATCGGCCTGTCGAAGGACCTCTGGCTGCTGGCCATCGGCCTGGGGCTGGTGATCGAAGAGCTGCGCGGTGACGATTGATCTCCGGACGCCCGACCCTAATCCGGACAAACCTGGGTAGCCGGAGCACATGGTACAAATCGGCTACACCTTGATGTCCGAGCAGACCCCGGCCCGCGAACTCGTGGACTACGCCGCCACCGCCGAGCGCGTCGGCTTCGACTACGCGGTCATCTCCGACCACTACTTCCCGTGGATCGAGGAGATGGGCCACTCGCCGTACTGCTGGTCGGTGCTGGGCGCGGCGGCGCAGGTCACCGAGCGCCTGCCGCTCATGACGTACGTGACCTGCCCCATCATGCGTTACCACCCGGCCGTGGTGGCCCAGAAGGCGGCCACGATGGGGGTGCTGAGCGAGGGCAGGTTCACCCTGGGCCTGGGCGCCGGCGAGAACCTCAACGAGCACGTCGTCGGCGAGGGCTGGCCGCCGGTGGACACCAGGCACCGGATGTTCGCCGAGGCCGTGCAGATCATCAAGGAGCTGTTCAGCGGCGAGTACGTCACCTACCAGGGCGAGTTCTTCGACGTCGACTCCGCCAAGCTCTACGACCTGCCGGAGGAGCAGGTGCCCATCGGCATCGCCGCCTCCGGCGGCCGGTCGGCCGAGCTCGCCGCGGAGCTGGGCGACGTGCTGGTCATCAACGACCCGATGCCCGAGGTGGTGCAGCAGTTCCACGCGGCGGGCGGCCAGGGCAGGCCGGTCTACGGCCAGCTTCCCATCGCCTACGACACCGACCCCGAGGCCGCCAAGGAGCGGGCCCACCGGCTGTGGCGCTGGTCGGGCGTCGGCGGCTGGAAGGTCATGGCCGAGCTGCCCGGCCCGGTGAACTTCGCCGCCGCGGCCGGCTCGGTACGCCCCGAGGACGTCGCCGAGAGCGTGCCCTGCGGCGACGACGTGGACGCGGTCGTGCAGGGCGTCAAGAAGTTCGCCGACGCCGGGTACACGCACGTGGCGCTCGTGCAGATCGGGCACGACCAGCAGGAGCCGTTCTTCGACTGGGCGGAGAAGGAGCTCCTGCCGGCCCTGCGCCGGCTCTAGACGCCTACGGGACGATGTTGACCAGCTTGGGCGCGCGCACGATCACCTTGCGCGGCGCGCCCTGGAGGTAGGCGGCCACCTTGTCGGAGGCCAGGGCCAGGGCCCGCAGCTCGTCCTCGGAGATGTCGGGGGCGACCTCCAGCCGGTCGCGCACCTTGCCCGCCACCTGCACCACGCACGTGACCGACTCCTGCACCAGCAGCGCGGGGTCGGCGACCGGCCAGCCGGCGAAGGCGACCGGACCGGTGCGGCCCAGGCGCTCCCAGCCCTCCTCGGCGACGTAGGGCGCCACCAGCGACAGCATGACCGCCAGCGACTCGGCGGCCTCGCGCACCGCCGGGTCGGCCGCGCCGGGACCGGAGTCGATGGCCTTGCGGGCGGCCGAGGTCAGCTCCATCATGCGGGCCACCGCTACGTTGAAGCGCTGCGACTCGACCAGCTTGGTGACCTCGTCGATCGTGCGGTGGGTGACCTTGCGCAGCTCGGCGTCGCCGCCCTCGAACGGCACGCCGGGCTCGGCGGTCGGCTCCGACATCACGCGCAGCACGCGGGCCAGGAACTTCTGCGAGGCGGCCGGGGAGACGTCGGCCCAGTCGATGTCGTCCTCCGGCGGACCGGCGAAGATCATCGTCAGGCGTACGGCGTCGACGCCGTACGCGTCGATCTGCTGGCCCAGGTCGATGCCGTTGCCCAGGGACTTCGACATCGCCTTGCCGCCGTTGATCACCTGCCCCTGGTTCAGCATGCGCAGGAACGGCTCGGTGAAGTTCACCATGCCCATGTCGTGCAGGACCTTGGTGAAGAAGCGCGAGTACAGCAGGTGGAGCACGGCGTGCTCGATGCCGCCGACGTACTGGTCGATCGGGCCCCACTTGCGCACCTGCTCGGGGTCGAACGCCCCGTCGGTGTAGCCGGGCGAGGTGTAACGCAGGAAGTACCAGGACGAGTCGACGAACGTGTCCATCGTGTCGGTGTCGCGCTTGGCCGGGCCGCCGCACTTGGGGCACTCGACGTTGACCCACTCGGTGGCGCTGGCCAGCGGGGAGACGCCCTTGGGCGCCAGCGCCTCGCCACGCAGGTCGGGCAGCGTGACGGGCAGCTGCTCGTCGGGGACGGGCACCTCGCCGCAGTCGGCGCAGTGGATGATCGGGATCGGCGTGCCCCAGAAGCGCTGACGGGACAGCAGCCAGTCGCGCAGCCGGAAGTTGACCGCGCCGGTGCCCCGGCCCTCGGCCTCCAGGATCTCGATGATCTTGGCGATGGCCTCGGCCTTGACCAGCCCGTCGAGGGGGCCGGAGTTGACCAGCGTGCCCTCGCCGGGCGTGGCCTCGCCGGTCTCGCCGGGGTCGGCCAGGCCGGTGTGGACGACGACCTTGACCGGCAGCTCGAACTTCCTGGCGAAGTCGAGGTCGCGCTGGTCGTGGGCGGGCACGGCCATGATCGCGCCGTGGCCGTAGTCGGACAGCACGTAGTCGGCGGCCCAGACCGGGATGCGCTCGCCGCTCACCGGGTTGACCGCGTGGCGGCCCAGGAAGACGCCGGTCTTCTCCTTGTCGGTGGACAGGCGCTCGATGTCGCTCAGCTTGGCGACCTCGGCGCGGTAGGCCTCGAAGGCCGGGCGCTGCTCGTCGGTGACGATCTCGTCGGCCAGCGCGGCGTCGACCGCGACCACGAAGAACGTGGCGCCGTACAGGGTGTCGGGGCGCGTGGTGTAGACGTGGACCGGCTCGTCGCGGCCCTCGATCTCGAACAGCACGTCGGCGCCCTCGGAGCGGCCGATCCAGTTGCGCTGCATGGTCAGCAGCCGCTCGGGCCAGCCGTCGAGCTGCTCCATGTCGTCCAGCAGGCGCTGGGCGTAGTCAGTGATCTTGAAGTACCACTGCGTCAGCTCGCGGCGGATGACGTCGGCGCCGCAGCGCTCGCACTTTCCGTCGACGACCTGCTCGTTGGCCAGCACCGTCTGGTCGTTGGGGCACCAGTTGACCAGGCCGCCCTTGCGGTAGGCCAGGCCGCGCTCGAAGAAGCGGTTGAACAGCCACTGGTTCCAGCGGTAGTACTCGGGGTCGCTGGTGTGCAGGCGGCGCGACCAGTCGAAGGAGATGCCGTAGCGCCGGAAGGAGTTGGCCTGCGTCTCGATGTTGGCGTAGGTCCACTCGGCGGGGTGGGCGTTGCGCTTGATCGCGGCGTTCTCGGCGGGCAGGCCGAAGGAGTCCCAGCCGATCGGGTGCAGGACGTTGTAGCCCTGTTGCATCCAGTAGCGCGCGACGACGTCGCCGATGGCGAACACCTCGCCGTGGCCCATGTGGAGGTCGCCCGACGGGTAGGGGAACATGTCGAGCATGTAGCGCCGCTCCCGGGTGTCGGCCGCGTCCTCGCTCGCCCGGTAGGGCTCCTGTTCCTCCCATCGCTGCTGCCACTTGGCCTGCAGCGCCTGCGGGTCGTACTCACTCACGGCTACTGTCCTTCTGGCTTGACTCGGACCCATAAGAAAACCCCTCGTGCACGACGAGGGGTAGCCGCGACGGCGAGACCTCTCAGGGCCGTCGCGGCCCGCTAAGAAGCAGGGTCGCGGAACGCATGTGTCAAGCCTAGCGCACGTCTTCGACGGAATGCAGATACTCCGGCGACCGGCGCAGGCACAATAGACCCTTCAGGTCCAGCGAGACCTGATGGTGATGTATCCGTTGTGACCTCATATGTCCCTTTAGAATACTGTCGTCGCGTGGTGTACCCAGCTGAGCCAGATCGACCGGAGGGCGACCTGCCGCTGCAGGATCCGCCAACCGATCCGCACGGCTTCGCTCGTTTCGCTGCGAAACCAGCCGTATCTCCTGGAAAATCCCATGAGATCATGCCTGGTACGTCAAATCCGGATATAGCGGCACATCCGGACACAACCTCGGGAGGGCCGGCAGCAATGTCAACGGAGAATTCCGCGAGCTCCGGGGCGTCGCACCTGCCACCGTCCTGGCCGGAGGTCCGCAACGACGTGCCTTCCTCCTGGCCGTCCGGCGGGCAGGAGTCCTCCGGCGTGCCGATGTCGTGGCCGGAGGCCGCCCCGGCCCAGCCGTCCTGGCCCGAGGCCCCGCAGGCGCCCTCCTGGCCCGAGCCGCCGCGCCCCGACGCCTCCTGGCCCGACGTCCCGCGCAACGACTCACCGCGCAACGATCTCCCGCGCAACGATCTCCCGCGCAACGACTCTTCACGCAAAGACGGCCGCGCGCAGCAGCGGGGCGGCGACGCGTCGTGGCCGGAGCCGGCGCGGCCGTCCTGGCCCGACCCGCCCCGGCAGGAGCAGGGCTGGCCCGAGACCCCCCGCCAGGAGGTCCCCGTCTCCTGGCCGGAGCAGCAGCAGCAGCCGGTCCAGCCGCAGGACCCGGTGCCCGCCTGGTCGCAGCCGCCGACGCCGTCCCCCGGCGCGTGGTCCAACCTGTCCACGCCGGCGCCCTGGCCCAACAGCCCCGCCCCCGCCCCGTCGGCGTCCGCCGCCGAACCGCTGGACCGCACGGTCACGATGGGCCGCGCGCCCGGCCCGCTCGACGCCCCCGTCCAGCCCGCGCCGTCGCCGCTCGACGGGCCCGGCGCGCCGTCCGCCGTCCCGGCCGACGAGCACACCGTCATGTACGGCGGCCGGCAGGCCGACACCATGGTGGGCGACCCCTCGATGCCCCCGGGCCCGCTCGCGGCGGCCCACGTCGGCGCGCCCCCGGCCGGACCGGGCATGCCCGGCGACGGCCACCCCGACCAGCCGCGCCCCGGCTCGAACCTGAACCGCGACCCCTCCGACCCCGACCGCCGGTTCGTGACGGCCGGCCAGATCAGCGGCTCGCGCACCCCGCCCCCCGACCGTCAGCAGGAGCTCTGGAACAACGTCTTCGGCGACGAGTACCAGGGCGGCGACCACGACTCCCTGGACGACGAGCAGGGCAAGCCCATCTGGATCTACGCGCTCGGCGGCTCGGTCGTGATCGCCCTGGTCGCGGCGCTGCTGTGGGCCTTCCTCGCGGGCCCGTTGGCCGGCGAGGACACCCCGGAGGGCAAGACCGCCTCCTCCCCCGCGGCCTCGGCGGGCCCGACGAAGTCGGGCACGGGCAAGCGCTCCACCACGATCCCCGCCCTGCCCAAGTACCCGGGCAAGGCGTCCCCGGTGACCGGCCGGGTCGAGGACGCGGCGGCCGGCGTCTCCCTGCCCCGCCTGGGCGGCAGCTGGCAGCTCGACCAGCGGGCCACGGTCAAGTCCACGTTCGGCTACGACACCCGCCAGTACACGGAGGTCGCGCCCGACAAGTACGCCCAGGTCATGTCGGGCCCGCTGCCGGCGAACCTGTCCTCCCTGTACCAGGAGGACGACCTGGAGCCGGTCATCAGGCGCATGGTGCTGCAGGCGCGCAAGGACTTCTACCCCGACGGCAACAAGGTCAGGAAGATCGCGCAGCAGCCGATCAAGGTGGGCACCTCCACCGGCCGGCTCATCGCGTACGCCATGACCGCCGGCACGGAGAAGGCCACGATCGTCACGATGGCGGTCAACACCGGCGGCAGCGCGCCCGCCATCGTGTTCGTGTCGATCCCGGACGAGGGCAAGCAGCTGCTTCCGGACATCCGTACCGTGATGAACCAGCTCAAGCTGACCGCGCAGTCCTGAGCCCCGGGCGCCGCCGCGCCCGGCTCAGAACGTGCACTCCATGTGCTTGATCCCGTTGATGAACGAGGAGTGCAGGCGGTCGGGCCTGCCGCCCTCGATCTGCGGCACCCGGCGCAGCAGCTCGCGGAACATCACCGTGATCTCCCGCCGGGCCAGGTGGGCGCCGAGGCAGAAGTGCGGCCCCGGCCCGCCGAAACCGACGTGCGGGTTGGGGTGGCGGGTGATGTCGAAGCGGTACGGGTCGTCGAACACCCGCTCGTCCCGGTTCGCCGCCCAGTAGAACAGCACCACCTTCTCGCCGGCGCGGTAGAGGTGGCCGTTCATCTCGTGGTCGCGGGTGACCTTGCGGCGCATGAAGTTCACCGGCGAGGCCAGCCGGACGATCTCCTCCACGGCCCCGGGTGCGCGGCCCTCGACGTCCTGCAGCCACAGGGCGCGCTGGTCGGGGTTCTTGGTGAGCAGGCGCAGGCCGTAGGAGATGGCATTCCTGGTCGTCTCGTTGCCCGCGACCACCAGCAGGATGAAGAACGACCCCAGCTCCTGCATCGTCAGCCGCTCGCCGTCGATGTTGGCGTTGACCAGCGAGGACGTCAGGTCGTTGGTGGGGTTGGCGGTGCGGTGGGCGGCGAGGTCCTGGACGAGCTGCTGCAGCTCCATGCCGGCGGTGAGCAGGCGGGTGGCGAGCTGGTCGAGGTCGCCGCCGGTGTACTCGGGGTCGAAGCCGCCGAGGATGATGTTCGAGCGGTCGAAGACGAACCGGTAGTCGCGCTCGGGGATGCCCATCATGTCGCAGATGATCTTCAGCGGAAGGCGGGCGGCCACGTCGGTGACGAAGTCGCCGCCGGGGCCGGCGGCCACCAGGTCGTCGACGATGCGCACGGCGGCGGCGTCGACGTCCGACTCGAACTGTTTGATCATCTTGGGGGTGAACGCGCGGGAGACGATCCTGCGCAGCCGCGCGTGCCGGGGGTCGTCCATGTTGATCATGGAGCCGAAGTACTCGGTGAACTCGGCGGGCATGTCGGGGATGTTCGTCGCGCCGCCGTCGCCGGAGCAGAAGACCTCGGGGTTGCGGCTCGCCTCCAGGATGTCGGCGTGCCTGGCCAGCGCGTAGTAGCCGGGCCCCTTGGGCGCGACGGCCATCTCCATCTCCTCGAAGAAGGCCGGCGTCTCGCGGGCGCGCAACCGGTCGAACGCCGCCTCGCGCTCGCTCATGGGTCTGGCCCAGAAGTTCCGGTCCGAAAGGTCGAAGTCCAGGACGGTCATAGGGCCATCATTCGGAAAGCGACCACTTACGTCAATGGGTTCGACGTACACCGTACGTGGCTGCCGGAAAAACCGGTGGCTCGCGGGGACGGGGCTTTTGTAGGGTGCCGCGCATGACGTTCTTCTTCCTCCTCGGCTAGCGATCCGCCGGCGGGCCGTGGGCTGACCCACCGCCGGTGATGCGGGGCGGCCTGCCGCCGTCCCGGGTCGCTACGTGGGAGAAGAACAGTTGTTGCTCACCTTGGCGGTGGCCAGGGCGGTGCGTGGCACCGAACCCTTGGTCGCGGCGGAGATCAGGCGTGCCCGTCTCGGGGCCGTCGTCGGCGTCCGCCATCGGGAGGTGTGGTTCGAGGTCCGGCCCGGCGCCGGGCTCCTGGGATTGCGCACCGCGGACGACGTACTGCTGGCCGCGGCCGTGGTGGACGGGGTCGGCCACGGCCGCTCCGCGCTCGCCCGGCTGGCACGGGCGGCCCGCGGGATCGACCTCGGCGCGCCCGGCGGCCCCGACGTCGAGGTCTCGGCCTCGTTCGTGGGACGCCGCAACTACACCAGGCACGAGATCGAGGACGCCGTCGGAACCGAGCTGGCCCGGTCGTGGCGGCTGCGCTACCACTCCCGGCGGGACGGCGGCCGGCCACCCGCGGGGGCGACGGCGTGGCGGGTGACGATCGAGGGCGACCAGGCGGTCATCGCCCGGCGGGCCGGTGACCGGCCGCTGCACCGCAGGCCGTACAAGACGGCCTCGATCCCGGGCACGCTGCACCCGCCGCTGGCCGCCGCGATGGCCCAGCTCGCCGGGCTGGGCGCGGAGGGCTTCCGGGGCGTCGTGCTCGATCCCTGCTGCGGGGCGGGCACCACGCTCATCGAGGCGCACGCGCTCGCGCCGCGCGCCGGGCTCGCCAGGTTCGCCGGGTTCGACCGCGACCCGGCCGCCGTCGCCGCGGCCGCCGCGAACGCGCGGGCCGCCCTGCCCCCGGACGATCCGGACCCGTTCCGCTGGGGGCTCGCCGACGCCGGACGGCTTCCCGTGGCGGACGGAAGCGTGCGGCGGGTGCTGGTGAACCCGCCCTGGGGACGCCAGGTGCCGCCGCGCGGCCTGCTCGGGCCCGGTCTGGAAGCGTTGTGGCGGGAGGTGCGGCGGGTGCTGGAACCCGGCGGCCTGGCCGTGGCGCTGCTCCACGACGATCCCGGCGCCGGCGGGACACCGGGTGGCGCGCCGGCCGGGTTCGCGGTCGAGCAGGCGGTCCGGGTGAGCCTGTCAGGGCGCCACCCGGTGATCGCCGTACTCAGCAGGCGGGGCCGAGCCGGTCGAGGCGCCACCCGGTGATCGCGGCGGGCAGAAAGAAGGGCCGAGCCGGTCCCCACCCGGTGATCGCCGCGGTCAGGAGGCGGGGCCGAGCCAGTCGAGGATGAGGCGGTTGACCTCCGCGGGCCGTTCCAGGTGCAGGAAGTGGCCCGCGTCCGCCACCAGCTCGGCGCGCGACCCCGGCGGCAGGCTGCCGGCCGCGTCCTTGGCCATCTCCGCCCCCATGCAGCCGTCCCGCTCGCCGTGCAGGTACAGGACCGGGCCCGCGGTGGCGGGATCGACGTCCGGGTAGCGGCCCGAGGGGGGCGTGGTGCCGAGCGCGGCGCGGTAGTAGCCGATGGCCGCCGCCATGTTGGCGGGCTCGCCCAGGCTGCGCCGGACGAACGCCAGGTCCTCGGCCGGATCGTGGCCGGGCGACCAGTCCCGCCACAGCCGGTCGAGGAAGGCCGGGTCGGCGGCGGCCGGCTCGGCCAGCACGGTCTGGAACAGGAAGATGTAGAACGACCTCTTGAGCTGCTCGTACGCCAGCAACCCCGGGAGCTGCGCGCCCGGCGGCGGCACCGCGAGCGCGACGGCCCGGCGGAACCGCCCGGCCAGGGCGTAGGCGGGGAAGGCCCCCCAGTCGTGCCCGACGATCACCGCGTTCTCGTCGCCGCCGAGTTCCTCGTGCAGCGCACGCACGTCGGCGACCAGGGCCGCCTCCTCGTACGCGCCGTCGGCCGGGATCTCGGTGGGCGCGTAGCCGCGGCTGAACGGCGCGACCGCGCGGTAGCCACGTCGGGCCAGCTCGGGCATCAGGTGCCGCCAGGTGTGCGCGGTGTCGGGGAACCCGTGCAGGCACAACGCCAGCGGCCCCTCCCCCACGGTCAGATACGCGAACTCCACACCGTTGGCATGGATCGTTCTGATCTCCATGACTGCGAAACCTAGCATTCGGCTCCTTCCAGGAGTACCACTGCACAAGGGGCCTCTCATCGTGAGGAGCAGGCATGCGACGCGGATGGGTTCTCGCTCTCGCCTCACTGACCATCGTGCTCGTGGTGGTGGACCTGACCGCCGTGACGATCGCGCTGCCCGACATCCGCGCCTCTCTGGGGGCGAGCCTGGCCGAGGTGCAGTGGGTGGTGGACGCGTACGCGCTGACGCTGGCCGCCGTCCTGCTGCCCGCCGGGGTGCTGGCCGACCGGTACGGCCGCCGCCGGATGCTGGCCGTGGGCGTGACGGTCTTCACGGTTGCCTCGCTGGCCTGCGCGCTGGCCCCCACGGCCGCCCTGCTGGACGTGGCCAGGGGCGTCCAGGGCCTGGGCGCGTCCGCGCTGTACGGCACCACGACCCCGCTGATCGCCTCGGCCTACCCGGAGGGCCCGGCGCGGGGCCGGGCGCTCGGGATCTTCAGCGCGGTCTCCGGCCTGGCGATGACGCTGGGCCCGGTGGTGGGCGGCGTGCTGACGGCGACGTTCGGCTGGCGGGCCATCTTCCTGATCAACCTGCCGATCGGCGTGTTCATCCTGGTGGCGCTGCGGCAGCGGGTGCCGGAGTCGCGCGGCCGGGGTCACCTGGACCCGCTGGGCGTCATGCTGGTCGCCGCGGCGCTGTTCGCGATCATCCCGGCACTCATCCATGACGTGCCGCTGCTGCTGGTGGCCGGGCTGGCGCTGCTGGCGGCGTTCGTGCTCGCCGAGCGGCGGACGGCGACCCCGATGATCGACTTCGGGCTGTTCCGGAACCGGGTGTTCGCGGTCGGCTCGGCCACGACGCTGCTCATGCTGGCCGCGCTGCTGGGCGGCTTCACCTATCTCACCCTGTACGTGCAGGGCCCCCTGGAGGCGAGCCCGGTCGAGGCCGGGGTGCGTTTCCTGGCCTTCAGCGTGGCCGCGGTCATCGGCCCGATCGCGGTCGGCCGGGTGCTGCACCGCTGGCCCATGGGCGTGCTGATCGCCGCCGGCCCGGCGCTGATCACCGTGGCGCTGCTGGTGATGGCGATCCCGGCGGCCGGCCGGTGGACGCCGATCATGATCGGGCTGTTCCTCGGCGGCCTGGGGCTCGGCGCGGGCAACGTGGTGGCCAACCAGGTCGGCCTGACCGCGCCGATGGATCAGGTGGGCATGGCCACCGGGACGGTGAACACGCTCAAGCAGGTCGGCACGGCGGTGGGCGTGGCGGTGCTGGCGGCGCCGTACCGGTCGGGTGTGTCCACGATGTTGCTGGTGGCGGCGGGGCTGGCGCTGGCGGGCGCGCTGCTGCCGCTGACCCTGGCGGGCAGGCGGGTCAGCCGGTCTCCGGCCAGTCCCAGCCCAGCTGGAGAAACAGGCCCAGCCGGTCGCTGACCGCGCGGATCTCGCTGATCCGGCCCTCGCGCAGGGTGACCAGGAAGATCGCCTCGACCTCGAAGCTGCGCCCGGTGGGCACGGGCATGCGCGGGTGGGTGCCGGAGTGCGTGCCGGACATGCGGATCCTGGCGACCAGCTTGTGCCCCTCGGCGACGACCTCCTCGACCTCGATGTGGAACGGGTCGAACGCGTCGAGCTGCATCCGGATGCCCTCGAAGGCGGCGCCGGGCTCGTCCGGCTCGCCGAAGATGATCTTGTTGTGGTCGACGACGTCGGGAGCCAGGTAGGCGCCCAGGTCGTCGAGGCGGCGTTCGTTGACGGCGGCGAAGAAGTCGGCGATCACGGTCAACCCTCTCTCTTACGGTGTAAGACGGCAGTATCTTACGGTGTATGAGAGAGCGGATGTCAAGGGAGCGGGTGCTGGAGGCGGCGCTCGAACTCCTCGACCGCGAGGGCGCGGCCGGGCTGTCCATGCGCAAGCTGGGCAAGGAGCTGGGCGTGGAGGCGATGACGCTCTACTACTACGTGCCGAACAAGGACGCGGTCCTCGACGGGCTGGTCGAGCTGGTGCTCTCGCGCGTCACGATCGAGCCCTCCGGCGACTGGCGGGTGTGGATGCGGGCGTTCGCCGAGTCGATCAGGGCCGAGCTGCTGCGGCATCCCGCGCTCATGCCGGTGGTCGCGATCCGGCCGGTGGCCACGCCTGGAGCCCTGGGCATGGTCGAACGCGCCGCCGCCGCGCTGACCCGGGCGGGCTTCACGGCCAGGGAGGCGATGCAGCTGATCAACGCGGTGTCGACGTTCGTGATCGGGCACACGCTGGCCGAGGCCGGACCGGACAGCCCGCAGCAGCCCGACCTGGACCTGGCGGACTATCCGGTGCTGGCGCGGGCGGTCGCCGACGGCCTCGGCACGCCCGAGGACCACCGGGAGCGCTTCGAGCTGGCCGTGGCGGCCCTGCTCAGCGGACTTGCTCCGCGAACCCCCGAAGCAGGCACTCCAGCCCGAACTCGAACTGGTCGCCGAAGCTGAGGTCGTCGGCCTCGACCACCCGCCGGTTGAACTCCGGATAGGCGCCGGTGGCCATCACCTCGCGGATGTAGGGGCCGACCGCGGCCCGCCACTCCTGCTCCGACAGCCCCGTACGGCGCAGTGCCTCCCGCTCGGCCAGCTCCTTGGCCACCGCGCCGAGCACGTAGTCGCCGATCACCCCGATCACGGCGGCGGCCCGGGTGATGTCGGAGGTCAGCGGCCGGGCCGCGGACAGCGCGTGCTCCACCCGCCGCAGCGAGTTGGGCCCGAGCGCCGGCCTGCTCGTCATCAGCGCGGCCAGCCACGGATGGCGCAACACGCCCGCGCGCTGGTCGCGGGCCACCCCCGCCAGGTCGGCCCGCCAGTCTCCGGTCGGCGGGCCGGGCTCGCCCTCGCCCCACACCGCGTCGACCATGAGGTCGAGCAGCTCGTCGCGATTCTCCAGGTAGCGGTAGAGCGAGGTGGTGCCCGACTTGACCTCGCTCGCCACCCGGCGCATGGACACCGCGTCGAGGCCCTCGGCGTCGGCCACCGCGATCGCGGCCCGCACGATCGCCTCGACGCTCAGGGCCTGACGCTTCGGCGCGTACGGCTCGCGACTCCACACCAGTGACATCCGGCTCCCCCCTCTGGCCTTCATCGTACGCCTGTGGCTACAGTGTTCCCATGACGGAAACAGTGTTCCCACAAAAGGTCGACGTCCTGATCGTCGGCGGCGGCAGCGTCGGGTTGAGCGCGGCCGTGTTCCTCGCCCGCCACGGCGTGCCCGCCCTGGTCGTCGAGCGCGAGCCCGGCCCGCGGGCGCACCCCCGCGCCACCGGCGTCGGCCCGCGGACGGTCGAGCTGCTCCGCGAGGCGGGCCTTGAGCGCGCGGTGGACGAGGTGGCCATCGACATGACGAACGCGACCCTCGGCAAGATCACCGTCGACACGCTGGCCGGCGCCGACCTCGCCGCGCTCGCGGCCGGCCTGCCCGCCCGGACGCGGACGTTCGACACGACGGCCTACAGCCCGGCCCGGCTGCGCGGCATATGCCCGCAGAACCGGCTGGACCGGGTGCTGCTCGACGCCGCCCGCGAGCGCGGCGCGCACGTCGCGTACGACACCGAGCTGCTCTCCCTGGCGCAGGACGCCGGCGGCGTGACGGCGGTCGTGTCCGGCCCGGACGGGACCCGCACCCTGCGCGCCCGCTACGTGATCGCCGCGGACGGCGTGCGCAGCGGGGTGCGCGCGGCGCTCGGCATCGGCGTGACCGGCCCCGGCGCGCTCGGCCCCGAGCTGCACAACGTCATGTTCCACGCCGACCTGAGCCACCTGACCGACGGGTACGGCTTCGCGCTCGCCGAGATCACCACGCCCGACGCGCCCGGCATGCTCATGGCGATCGACGGCGAGACCGAATGGGTCTTCCACACCGCCCAGGAGCCGAGCCCCGACCTGATCAGGACCGCGATCGGCGACCCCGGCCTGAAGGTCGAGATCGTCAGCGTGCTCGGCTGGCGGGCCCGCGGCCAGGTCGCCGACCGGTTCCGCGCAGGGCGCGTCCTCCTGGCCGGCGACGCGGCGCACGCCGTGCCGCCGGCGGGCGCGTTCGGGCTGAACACGGGGGTCGCCGACGCCCACAACCTGGCCTGGAAGCTGGCCCGCGTGCTGACCGGCCGGTCGGCGCCCGCGCTGCTGGACACCTACCACGACGAACGGCGGCCGGTCGCGCTGCTGGCGCTGGAGCAGTCGCAGCTGCGTATGCGGGACCTGCGGATGCACTTCGGCTCCGGCCCCGAGGCCGCCCGGCTCAGGGCGGAGGCGGGCGGCGTGAACGCCCCGATCGTGCACGTGGGCTACCGCTACGGCGGCGCCTCGGCGGTCGAGGGCCTGCCCTCCACCGAGGACGTGACGCTCTGCCTCGACGGCTCGCCCGGCTCGCGGCTGCCGCACGTGTGGATCGGCGAGCGGTCCAGCCTCGACCTGGTCGGGCCCGATTTCAGCGTGTTCACCGGCACACCGGTGCCCGACCCGGGCGTCCCGGTGCACGTGGTCGAGGGCTGGCCGTACGGGACCGTGCTGGTGCGGCCGGACGGGTTCGTGGCCTGGCGCGGCGCGGACGACGCCCTGGCCGAGGCGGTCAGAACGTGTACGGCAGGTGCTTGATGCCGTTGATGAAGTTCGACAGCAGGAAGTCGGGCTCGCCGGCCGTCCTGATGCCGGGCAGGCGGGTGAACAGCTCGCGGAACATCACGCTCATCTCCCGGCGCGCCAGGTGGGCGCCCAGGCAGTAGTGGGGCCCCGGGCCGCCGAAGCCGACGTGCGGGTTGGGGTCGCGGGTGATGTCGAAGACGTCCGGGTCGGTGAAGACGGACTCGTCGCGGTTGGCCGAGTTGTAGAAGAGCAGCACCTTGTCGCCCTTCTTGTACGGCACGCCGTTCATCTCGTGGTCCCGGGTCAGCGTGCGCCGGAACTGGATCACCGGGGTCGCGTGGCGCACGATCTCGTCGCACGCCCGGCCGACCCGCGCGTCGAAGTCGGCCAGCAGCAGTTCCCGCTGTTCGGGATGGTCGGTGAACAGCTTCAGCCCGTAGGCGATGGCGTTGCGGGTGGTCTCGCTGCCGGCCACCACCAGCAGGATGAAGAACGACCCCAGCTCCTGCGGGCTGAGCCGCTCCTCGCCGCCCACGAGCAGGCTGACCAGGTCGCCGGTCGGGCGTTTGCGGCGCTCGTCGCCGAGGCGGGCGGCCATCCTGTTCAGCGAGTAGCCGGCGCGCAGCAGCTTGGCCAGGCCGCGGGCGACGTTGACGCGGCTGAAGTTAGGGTCGATGCCGGTGTACTCGGGGTCGGCGTTGCCGAGGATGACGTTGGTCCGCCGCAACACCGTGTCATGAAATTTCGGCGGGATCCCCATCATGTCGCAGATGACCCGTACGGGGAGCCGGGCGGCGACCTGCGCCACGAAGTCGCCCGGCCCCTGCTCGATCGCCTCGTCCACGATCTCGGCGGCGGCCCTGGCCAGGTCCTCCTCCATCTTCGACAGGATGCGCGGGGTGAAGGCCCTGGAGACGATCCTGCGCAGGCGGGCGTGGCGCGGGTCGTCCATGTTGATCATCGAGCCGAAGTAGACGCTGAGCCAGCGCGGCATGTCGGGGATGCTGTTGGAGCACGGCTCGCTGCTGAAGACGGCCGCGTTCCTGCTGGCCTCGGTGACGTCGGCGTGGCGCACGAGGGCGTGGTAGCCGGGCCCGCCGCCGATCAACGGCACGGTCTGCTCCGGCACGAAGAGGGGCCGTTCGAGCCGGCGCAGGCGGCGGAAGGTCTCCAAGCGGTCCGCCTGCGGCAGTCCCCAGAACGGTATCTGCGAGATGTCCAGATCCGCGGAGAGCGTCATACCGTACAAGCCTTGGGCAAGTGCTCACTTACGTCAAGGTCCGCCGCGTCGCGGCGCCCGGCTACCGGTTCCCCAGGATCAGCTCGGAGCCCTTCTCGCCGATCATGATCGCGGGGGCGTGCGTGTGGCCGCGGTTGAGTGTCGGCATGACGGACACGTCCACCACCCTGAGCCCTTCGAGGCCGCGCACCCGGAGCGACGGGTCCACGACCGACCCCTCGTCGGTGCCCATCCGGCAGGTGCCGACCGGGTGGTAGAGGGTCTCGCCGCGTTCGCGCACCCACTGGGCCAGCTCCTCGTCGCTCTCCGGCCCCCAGTACGGCGCCATCGGGCCGCCCGCGTAGCGCTTCATCGCGCTCGTCGCGAACACCTGCTTGGCCGTCCTGAGCCCGGCGACCAGGCGTTTGACGTCGGCCTCCGCGCTCAGGTAGCCGGGGTCGATCAGCACGTCCCGGCCGCTCAGCCCGACCCGGCCGCGGCTCTCCGGCTGCAGCAGGACGACGCCGACGGTCAGGCCGTGGCCGGTCGGCGGGGTGAGCCCGTGGTCGACGAACGGGCCGGGGGCGAAGACGAGCTCGATGTCGGGGGCGGGCTCCTCGGCCGAGGTCCTGACGAAGGCGACCGCCTCGCCGACGTTCGTGGTGAGCATGCCCGAGCGCAGCACGATGTAGCGCAGCAGGTTCACCAGGGACTCGGCCTTGGTCAGCGTCACCGGCTCCTTGCACTCGACGTACACGCCGGAGGCGAGGTGGTCCTGGAGGTTCTTGCCGACCTCGGGCAGCTCCCGCACGACCGGCACCCCCGCGTCGCGCAGCTCCTCGGCCGCGCCCACCCCGGAACGCATCAGCAGGTACGGCGAGCCGATCGCCCCCGCCGACAGGACGACCTCCTTCGCCGCCCTGACCAGGGTGCCGCCGCTGTGCTCGATGCCGACGGCGCGGGAGCCCTCGAACACCACGCGGTCCACGGTCGCGCCGGTGAGCACGGTGAGGTTGGGCCTGGCGACGGCCGGGCGCAGGTAGGCATCGGCCGCGCTCCACCTGCGGCCGCGGTTCTGGGTCACGGGGGTGGGGCAGTAGCCCTCGTTGGAGCGGCCGTTCAGCTCCGCCAGCCGGGTCAGGCCCAGCTCCTCGCAGGCCCGCAGGAAGGCCGCCGTGGTGACGTTGGGGCTGCGCAGCTCGGAGACGTAGAGCGGGCCGGAGGTGCCGTAGACGCCGCCGTGGTTGCTGCCGACGCGCTGCTCGGCCCTGGTGAAGTAGGGCAGGACCTCCTCGTACGTCCAGCCGGGCACGGCCCACTGGTCGTAGTCCTCCTGGCAGCCGCGCACCCACATCTGCGCGTTGAGCGAGGACGAGCCGCCGATCACCCGCCCGCGCGGCCAGTAGAGCTCGCGGCCGGACATCTCGCCCTGCTTGGCCGTCGTGAAGTTCCAGTCGTAGTCGGTCTTGAACAGCTTGGCGAAGCCGGCGGGCATGCGGATCTCCAGCTTGTCGTCATGCCCGCCCGCCTCGACCAGCGCCACCGACACCGACGGGTCCGCCGACAGCCGGTTGGCCAGCACGCACCCGGCGGACCCCGCTCCGACGATCACGTAGTCGTACTGCATGAGCACTCCAGGGGGCTAAGTAACCTGTCACTTGCTTACTCCAGGTGAGCTGGCGCGTCCATATGCATCTGTAACCTCTGTTACCTACCGGTCGGTATGTGGGGCTGCCAAGATGGCGGCAAGCGCGTACAGAGGAGGAAGGCGTTCATGCTCAACTTGTCGGTCGTCCTGGAGGACAGCGCCAGAAACAACCCCGACGGCACGGCGATCGTCTTCGGCGACATGCGCCTGCCGTACGGCATGATCGACACTGTCGCCCGCCAGGTGGCGAACCTGCTGGTGTCGCGGGGCATCGGCAAGGGTGACAAGGTGGCGCTGGCCTGTCCCAACCTGCCGTACTTCCCGTTCGTCTACTTCGGCATCCTCAAGGCCGGCGCGACCGTGGTGCCGCTCAACGTGCTGCTGCAGGGCCGGGAGATCGCCTACCACCTCGACGACAGCGACGCCAAGGCGCTGTTCTGCTTCGAGGGCTCGCCGGAGCTGCCGCTGGGCGAGCGCGGCAAGGCGGGCTTCGAGGCCGCGGACGGCTGCGAGCACTTCTTCGTGCTGCCCGCCACCGCGCTGGCCACCGAGTCCCCGTACGGCGAGACGGTGTGGGCGGCGCTCAACGGCGTGCCGGCCGACTTCGAGACGGTGCAGACCGACCCCGAGGACACCGCCGTGATCCTCTACACCTCGGGCACCACGGGCCAGCCCAAGGGCGCCGAGCTCAGCCACCAGAGCATGCTGATGAACGCCCTGATCAGCGACCGGATGTTCCCCCGCAGCGAGGGCGGCGACACCTACCTCGCGGTGCTGCCGCTGTTCCACTCCTTCGGCCAGACGACCGTCATGAACACCGCCTTCATGCGCGGCGCGACGGTCGTGCTGATGCCGCGCTTCGAGCCGGGCGAGGCCCTGGAGCTCATGAGCAAGGAGAACGTGACGACCTTCGCCGGCGTCCCGACGATGTACTGGGGCATGCTGACGAAGATCCACGCCGAGGGCGCCGAGGTGCCGCGCAGCCTGAAGGTGGCCGTGGCCGGCGGCGCGTCCTCGCCGGTGGAGGTGCTGAAGGACTTCGAGCAGACCTTCGGCATCGGCATCCTGGAGGGGTACGGCCTGTCGGAGACCTCCCCCGTGGCCAGCTTCAACCAGCTCGGACGGCCCACCAAGCCCGGCACGATCGGCACGCCCATCTGGGGCGTGGAGATGAAGCTGATCGACGGCGACTGGAAGACGGTCGAGGGCGAGGGCCCCGGCGAGATCGCCATCCGCGGCCACAACGTCATGAAGGGCTACTACGGCCGCCCGGAGGCGACGGCCGAGGTGCTCAAGGACGGCTGGTTCCGCACCGGCGACATCGCCACCCGCGACGCCGACGGCTACTACGCCATCATCGACCGGGCCAAGGACATGATCATCCGTGGCGGCTTCAACGTCTATCCGCGCGAGCTGGAGGAGGTGCTCATGACCCACGAGGCGGTGTCGCTGGCAGCGGTCGTGGGCGTCCCGCACGAGTCGCACGGCGAGGAGGTCAAGGCGTACGTCATCCGCACGCCCGGCTCGTCGGTCACCGAGGACGAGCTGATCGCGTGGGCCAGGGAGAACATGGCGGCCTACAAGTACCCGAGGATCGTCGAGTTCCGCGACGCCCTGCCGATGACGGCGACGGGCAAGATCCTCAAGCGCGAGCTCCGCTGACCGGCCGCGGCGCGGGCCCCGGCCCGCGCCTTCCGGCCGCGCCGACCACCGAGCCGGTCGCCAAGGCGCGGCCGCTCGTGCTGTTCGACCTGGACAACACGCTGATCGACCGGCTGGCCGCGTTCCGGCTGTGGGCGGCCGAGTTCGCCGAGGCGCGCGGGCTGGGCGCCGACGCCGTGGACTGGCTGGTACGGCTGGACGCCGACGGGTCCGTGCCGATGGACGTCTTCTTCGCCCGCGTACGCGAGCGCTTCACGCTTGCCGAGCCCGTCGAGGAGTTGTGGCGGGCCTACCGGGCCAGGCTGCCGTACCTGGTGGAGTGTCGTGCCGAGGTGCTGGAGGGGCTCGACCGGCTGCGGGCGGCGGGGTGGGCGGTCGGGATCGTGACGAACGGGATGACCGACAACCAGACGGGCAAGATCCGGCGTACCGGGCTGGCCGAGCGGGTGGACGGGTGGGCGATCTCCGGCGCGGAGGGCGTGCGGAAACCCGGCGCGCGGCTGTTCCGGATCGCCGCCGACCGGTGCGGAGCCGTGCCGGGGGGCGGGTGGATGGTGGGCGACGACCCGGACAAGGACATCGCGGGCGGACGCGCGGCCGGATTGCGGACGATCTGGATCGACCGCGGGACGGGCGCGGCGGCTCCCCCGGCCGACCTGGCGGTGGACGACGTGCTCGCGGCCATGGAGCTGTTAATCGGGATGCCGGGCGGCGAGGGCGGCCGCTAATGTGGCCGGATGCGTGACAGGCCCGCGGATCTGGACGAATCGCTCCTGGTGCCCGCCCTGGAGGCGTGGGGCATCAAGGCCGTCGGGCTGGCGTACGCGCCGGTGGGCTTCGGCGACCACCACTGGATCGCGACCGGCGCCGACGGACGACGCTGGTTCCTCACCGCCGCCACCCTCCCCCGCGAAGCGGCCGGTGGCCTGGACGGGGTGGCGCGCGTGGCGTTCGGGGAGCTGGGGCGGGCGCTGGAGACGGCGGCGGCGCTGTCCGCGACCCTGAAGTTCGTGGTCGCGCCCGTGCCGGACCTCGACGGCGGCGCGCTGCTCCGCCCGCTCGCCGCCCGCTACGCGGTGAGCGTCTTCCCGTTCGTCGACGGCGTCACCGGCGGCTTCGACGACGAGCCGGCCGAACACGACCGCGCCCAGGTCATCGACCTGCTGGCCGAGCTGCACGCCACGGCCCCGCCCCCGTCGACCCCGTCCCGCCCGCTGCAGCCGGCCGGACGGGCGGCGCTGGAGCGGGCTCTCGCCGAGACCGGCCGCCCGTGGACCGGCGGCCCGTACGCCGAGCCCGCCAGGGCCCTGCTCGCCCGCCACGCCGGAACCCTGCACGCCCGGCTGCGCGACTTCGACCGCGGCTGCCGCGACCTCGGCCCTCCCGTCGTCACCCACGGCGAACCGCACCCCGGCAACCTGCTCCGGCACGAGGGCCGCTGCCTGCTGGTCGACTGGGACACCGTCGGCCTGGCCGTACCGGAACGGGACCTGTGGCTGGTCGCCAGGACCCCCGACGACCTGGCCAGGTACGCGGCCGCCACCGGCCGTACGCCCGACCCCGCCGCCCTGGCCCTCTACCGGCTGCGCTGGAGCCTCGACGACGTGGCCGGGTACGTCGCCCTGTTCCGCGCCCCGCACGGCCACACCCGCGACGCCGAGCTGAGCCGGCACTTCCTCAGCCGCACGATCGACGACCTGGCCGCCGGCGGAACCTCCGCCTTCTGAGCGTTCCCCGTGGTCAGGCGCCGAGCAGTTCGGCGAGCACCGCGGCCTCGCTGATCTCGGGCTGCTTGGTGGCGGTGAGCAGGGTCAGCGGGCCCTTCCCGGCGAGCTCGCGCAGGTGCGCCACCGCCTCGGCCCGCTCCGGCTCGGCCAGCTCGTCCCGGTAGCGGTGGCCGAACTCCGCGAACCGGTCGGGCTCGTGCCGGTACCAGGTACGCAGCTCGGTGGAGGGGGCGACCTGTTTGCACCATTCGTCGAGGTGGGCGTCGGCCTTGGCCAGCCCGCGCGGCCACAGCCGGTCGACCAGCACCCGGGCGCCGTCGTCCGGCGCGGGCTCCTCGTAGACCCGGCGCACCCGAACCTTGTTCCCAGCCGTCACCGTCCGTCCCTCCCTCGACCGTGACACCACGCTACGCCGGGCGATGCCAAGCGCCGTTCAGGGACCCGGCCGGGGGACGTCTAGGATCCGGGATGTGGACGAGCCGATCCCCGACGCGCTGCTGCCCGTGCTGCGCGACCTGCGCGCCACCTGCGGGGTGCGCCCGGACCTGCGGGAGGAGAGGCCGCTGTGGGGCGGCGAGCGGCTGCTCATGCTGTTCGCGCCCGACGGCAGCGGCGTGGGCCTGCGCCTCGACGCCGGCGGCGACCCGGCCGAGCAGGTGGCCGACCTGGCCGACCAGGCGCAGGAGTGGGCGGTCGAGGCGCTGTGGGGGCAGGGGCTGCCCGCGGTGTGGCCGGAGTGCCCCGAGCATCCCGGCACCCACCCGCTGGCCGCGACGGTGGTGGACGGCGTCGCGACGTGGTCGTGCCCGCACACCCGCACGCCCGTCGCCGCCGTGGGCCACCTCTGACCCCGGACAAACCGCGAGCGTGGCAGATGTCCCGCCAGGCGAGCGCGTTCGTCAGGGGGTTTCGGCGCCCCAGTCCCAGAGTGCCTGGAGCACCGGGCCGAGGCGGCGGCCGCGCGGGGTGAGCGCGTAGTGGACCCGCGGCGGCCAGCCGGATTCCCGGCGGCGGTCGAGCACGCCCGCCCCCGTCAGGTGGGCCAGCCGCTCGGACAGCACCTTGTCCGACAGCGCGGGCAGGGCCCGGCGCAGCTCGCTGAAGGTGCGCTCGCCGTGCAGGAGCTCACGGACCACCAGGGTCGTCCAGCGGCCGTGCAGGGCCGCGAGGGTGATCTCCACCGGACAGGACGGGCTCGGCGCGGCGACCTCGGCGCGAGGATCGTCCGGCAGGCCCGGGTGACCAACCGTTTGGGAAGTCACGAGAGCGCCTCCTAACGTGTGCCGCGTCCACCTGAGACCTGATTGCGAGAGGACGTGCGACGATGACGAGGCTACTGGCCGAACGCCCCGAGGACGTGCCCGCGGTGTTCGCCGAGCGGTTCAACACGGGCGACCCGGCGGCCCTGGCGGAGGTGTACGAGAGCGGGGCCGTGTTCGTCCCCGAGCCGGGCACCGGCCTGACCGGCGCGGCGGCCCGCGCCGCCAACGAACGGTTCCAGGCGCTCGGGCTGCCGATCACGGTCCGGCCGCGGCACGTCTACGCGACCGGCGACCTGGCACTGCTGATCGTCGACTGGATCATCGACGGCACCGGCCACGACGGGCAGCCGGTGCACATCGAGGGCACCGCCACCGACGTCGCCCGCCGCGGCCAGGACGGCCGCTGGCGGTACGTCATCGACAACCCCTTCGGAGTTGCGGGGTGAACCGTGGGGAGAGGGCGACGGGCCCTCTCCCGCCCGTCACGGCCAGCTGACCGCCGGACGCAGCTGCACGCCGGACCGGCCGTCGTCGTCGAGCTTGACGCCCAGCACCTGGTGCAGCTGGACCTTGTTGCGCTCGAAGCCCACGATGCAGCCCGCCATGTACAGGGCCCACACCCTGGCCGTGCCCATCCCGACCTCCTGGACGGCCTCGTCCCAGTTGGCGTCGAGGTTGTCGCACCAGTGGCGCAGGGTCTTGGCGTAGTGCTCGCGCAGGTTCTCCTCGTGGCGGATCTCGAAGCCGATGTCCTCCATCTGCCTGACCAGCCAGCCCACGGACTCCAGCTCGCCGTCGGGGAAGACGTAGCGGTTGATGAAGCCGCCCTTGTTGAACGTCTTCTCCTTGCCCGTCGGACGGGTGATGCAGTGGTTGAGCAGCCGGCCGCCGGGCTTGAGCTTGCCGTACAGGAACTCGAAGTACGACGGCACGTTGTCCTTGCCGATGTGCTCGGTCAGGCCGATGGAGCTGACCGCGTCGAAGCCGGTCTCCCGCACGTCGCGGTAGTCCATGAAGCGCACCTCGGCGAGGTCCTGGAGGCCCGCGTCGGCGATCGCCTTCTGGGCCCACTCGGCCTGCTGGCGACTCAGCGTCACGCCCAGCGCCTTGACGCCGTAGTGCTTGGCGGCGTGGATGACCATGCCGCCCCAGCCGCAGCCGACGTCGAGCAGGCGCATGCCCGGCTTGAGGTCGAGCTTCCTGGCCACCAGGTCGAACTTCGTGTACTGGGCCTCCTCCAGCGTCGCGCCCTCCTCGGGGTAGGTCGCGCACGTGTAGGCCATGGACGGCCCCAGCACCCACCGGTAGAACCGGTTGGACACGTCGTAGTGGTGGTGGATCGCCTCGGCGTCACGCTGCTTGGCGTGCCGCGAGCCGAGCCGGGCCAGGGCGCTCTGGCGCACCTCCTGCGGGGGCGGCGGCACCCGCATGAGCAGCGGCTTGACGCCCAGCGACCGTACGGCGGCGAGCTTCTCGCCCGCGGTCAGGTCGTTGGTGGTGATGTTCCACATGCGGTCGAGCAGGGTGTACAGGTCGCCGTGCACGTCGATGTGGCCGGAGATGTACGCCCTGGCCAGGCCCAGTTCCCCGGGGGCCTGCGCCAGGTAGGCCACCGCGATGGGCGACTTGACCTCAAGACCGAGGTCAGCTCCGTCGGGACCGGCCTTGCTGCCGTCGTAGGCCATGAACGAGATGTTCGCTTCAGAGCCGACGATCTTCTCAAAGATGCTTGCGAGAGCCATGCTCACCTTCCCCGTACACACTTTTCGTACAGGTCCAGCAGGCGACCGTTCGGGTCGTATTCCCGCTTGACCGGCCAATAAGCATCACCGTTGTACAGCTCCCAGAACTGCTCACGGGCGTAGAAGGAGGTCGAGTAGAGCGACTTGTGGCCGTCCAGCTCGTGTACCGAGTCCTCGATGAGCCTGTTGTAGTAGCCGTCGAACTGGCCGCGCGGCAGCGGGACCATGCCCCAGAAGCCGAAGTTGACGTAGAGCTTGCCCGGCTCCAGCGGGTACAGCGGCCACTGGGAGCTCGCCCGCAGCGGGCACATCCAGACGGGGGTCATGCCCACCTTGTCGTGGAAGAACTCCAGGAACTGCGCACCGCGCTCGATCGGCACCTCGACGTCCTGGATGACCGACTCCTGGACGGGCTGGTCGCGCCAGCGGTCGACGCGGGCGGTCAGGCCGGTCCGCCGGTCGAGGGCGACGAGCCTGCGGTAGACGTCGGAGCGCATCCAGCGGCGCGGCATCAGCGAGCGGACCACCGGCTGCTGCACGCCGAACGCCCGCGAGCACCAGAACCAGTCGGTGTCCCAGCGCCACAGGTAGTCGTGGATGCTCAGCCAGTCGCGGCTGCGCTGCCTGATCGACTGGTAGTAGATGCGCATGCCGGTGTAGTCGGAGACGTAGGGCGCGCGGTCGGCGAAGCGGCCCAGCGTGATGTACATCTCCTCCGGGTCGAAGAAGACGCCGTCCACGAAGTCGACCTGCTCGCCGTCGTGCACCATGCTGTCGCAGATCTCCTGCATGGCCAGCATGCACTTGGCCGCGTCAGTGAACCTGATGTGCGTCAGGTGCACGTACGGCTGGACCTTGCGGAGCTTGATCCGGATGCGCAGGGCGTAGCCGAGCGTCCCGTAGGAGTTGGGGAAGGCGCGGAACAGATCCTGGTGCTCGTTGTCGTCGCGGGCCACGATGATGCGGCCGTCGCCGGTGAGGATCTCCAGTTCCTCCACCGACTCGTGCGGGAGGCCGTCCCTGAAGCTGGTCGACTCGATGCCGAGGCCGGTCACGGCGCCGCCGAGCGTGATCGTCTTGAGCTGCGGCACCACGTACGGCATGAGCCCGTGGGGCAACGTGGCCTCGACAAGGTGCTCGTACGTGGTCATGCCCTGGACCTCGGCCGTCATCGTCGCCGGGTCGACGCTGATGACCTCGTCGAGGTCTCTGGCCGACAGCTTGGCCGTCCTGCCTCCGTCACGGAACCTGAACAGGTTGGACGTGGACTTGGCCAACCGGGGAGCGGCGTCGCCGGGGATCTCGGCGTAGGACTGCCGGATCTGCTCTACTGCCCGTTGGTGTGTCGACATCGTCGTCGTCACGGAAGCACCCCCTTGAGCTGGTAGAGATCGTCCGTAAGACCGTATCTCCCGCAGCCCGGCTCGAACAGACCGGGGTCGTTAAAGACACGAAAACTGTTCATCGTGCCAGGTGAAACGCCTATGTGGCAGGCAAATGCGGAAATCTCCTGCGAACCAGGGGTGAGACCCCATTGAGCACGGCATGCACTTCTCGTCCCTCCAGTGCCGCCGTGAGGTTGTCCAGCGTGGCCGTGAGCAGGCGCGTCGTCGCCTCGGGCGTCACCCCGGCGGCGTGCGGCGACAGCAGCACGTCCGGCAGATCGCGCAGCGGATCGCCGGCGGGCAGCGGCTCGGTGTCGAACACGTCGAGCGCGGCCCCGCCGAGGTGCCCGTCGCGCAGCGCGGCGACCAGCGCCGCCTGGTCGACGACGCCGCCCCTGGCCGCGTTGACCAGCAGCGCACCCCGCTTCATGCGGCGCGGGTCGATCAGCCCGCGGGTCTCCTCCGACAGCGCGATCACCACGACCAGCACGTCGCTGCCGGTCACCAGCGTCTCCAGGTCGGCGCGGCCGGGCGCCTGCCGCGGGGACCTGGTCCAGTAGGAGACCTCGCAGCCCAGGGCGCCGAACAGGCGCACGCAGTTCTCGCCGATCGGTCCGTACCCGACGACGCCGACCCGGCGGCCGCTCAGCTCGCGCGGGCGCAGGCCCTGCTGCGGCCACTCCCCCGCGCGTACGGCGGCGTCGGCGGCCCCCAGCCGGCGCGACAGGGACAGCGTGGCGGCCAGGCACCACTCCGACACCGCGACGGCGCTGACGCCAGGCGTGTTGGCCAGCGGCACCCCGGCCTCGGCCAGGGCGGCCAGGTCGTGGCCGTCGACGCCCACGGAGGGCTGCTGCACGAAGGCCAGCGCGGGCGCGTGCTTGACCGCCTCGGCGTCGAGCACGAGCGTGGAGGTCCAGTCGCCGAGCACGATCTCGGCCTCGGGCAGCGCGGCCAGCAGCCCGGCCCGGTCACGGGTGGCGGGCACGCGGACCGTCACCCGGTCGCCGAGCGGGGCGAGCAGACCGCGCGTCGCCTCCTCGGGGAGCGGCGGCAGGGCGAGCAGGTTCCAGGGGCTCATGCCTTCACAGTAAAGCTGTCGATCACCTGTCGCATCAGTCCCCTGTTGCGCAGCCACTGGTCCTGGGCGACCGTCCAGGACAGGATGTAGGCCGTCTCGCCGGACACCACCGCGCGGCGCACCTCGTGGTAGGTCATGCCCGGCCTGATCCAGTGCGTGCCGGCGGCGCTGGCGGCGGTCCAGGAGAACTCCCACTCGACCGCCTTGACGCCCCGGTGGTCGACCACGCGGCGGCCGCGGCTGATCACCTCCTGGCCCTCCTGCCGCAGCGTCTCCTCCGAGTCGCGCAGGATCTGGTTGGCGTCGAGGCTGGAGAACAGGGCCTGGACGCCGAGGTGGGCGTTGCCGTCGCGGCGCGTCCACTCGGTGGAGGATTCGCGCAGCGCGCCCCGCCAGCCGATCGGGCGCAGGATCGACCAGCCGTCCCGCGAGGTCCACGCGCGTACGGCCGGGCGCACCCGCCGCACGGTCGGCGTGGGGGTCGCCGACGGCGTCCGGCTCGTCGTGGGCTGCTGCGAGGGGGACGGGCTCAGCGGGCTGGCCGCGGCGGCCGGCTGGGCGGTGCGCGGGGCGCCCTCGGCGGGCGTGGCGAGCTTGAAGTAGGCGACCGCGCCGCCCGCCACGACCACCACGGCGGCGGCGGCCACGGCCAGCACGGCCCGCCCGCGCCCGCTGCCCGGCTTCTTCTCCGGCAGGTCGGTGTAGGCGGGCTTGGCCGCCACCTCGATGGCCGCGAGCAGCCGGTCGGCCTCCTCGGCGTCCACCCGGTCGGCGGGCTCCTTGCGCAGCAGGCCCTTCAGGATCGGATGCATGACCGGCGGGATGCGCCGGTAGTCGGGCTCCTCGTTGAGCAGCGCGTTGATCGTCGCCATGGCCTCGCCGCGGTCGAACGGCGAGCGGCCGACCATCGCGGCGAACAGCGTCGCGCCGAGCGACCACAGGTCGGAGGGCGGTCCGGCCTCGTCCGCGCGCACCCGTTCGGGGGCCAGGAAGCTGGGCGAGCCGGTCACCATGCCCGTACTGGTCAGCGAGGCGTCGCCCTCGACCGTGGCGATGCCGAAGTCCATCAGCACCACGCGGCCGTCGTCGGCGAGCAGGATGTTGGCGGGCTTGACGTCTCTGTGCAGGATCCCGGCCTCGTGGGCGGCCTTGAGCGCCGACAGCACCTGGCGGCCCACGTCGGCCGCCTGCCGTACGGGCAGGGCCCCTGAGGTGGCCACGACCTCTTCGAGCGAGGGGTGCGCGACCAGCTCCATGACGATCCAGGGCCGGCCGCCCTCCTCGACCACGTCGTAGACCGCGACCACGGACGGGTGGTTGAGCTTGGCCGCCGTACGGGCCTCGCGGGCGGTGCGCATGAGGTGGCGCTCCTGCTCGCCCGGCGACAGCCCCTCGGGCAGCAGCACTTCCTTGATGGCCACCTGCCGGTTGAGCAGCGTGTCGTAGCCCTCCCAGACGACGCCCATACCCCCGCGGCCCAGTTCGCGCAGTAACTGGTAGCGCCTGGCGACAAGCCCGTTGCTCTCCGAAACCATGTCCTACCCCTGTAGCGGCGCGAGCGCCTGCTGCAGACAGCCGCTTGACACCGGCGATCTGTAGACCACCCGAACAGTGGGCAAGTTTCCCATACCTCCCACGAGTTCGCGGGAAGGACGCAAAAGGCCGCTTGCCACGACTTGCCGAATGTTGTTCTACTGAGGCAGGTTCGGAGCCGTGAAGCCGAGCGTTTGCCTGCGCAACTGTCGAGGAGATGTCCATGTCGAAGCGTAGTGGCGGCCCGCTGGCCGGAGTGCGCGTGCTGGAGCTCGCGGGGCTGGCCCCGGGGCCGTTCGCCGGGATGATGCTGGCCGACCACGGCGCGGAGGTGCTGCGGGTCGACCGGGTGAAGGCCGTCTCCGACAGACCCCGTACGGACGTCATGGACCGCGGGAAGCAGACGATCGGCCTGGACCTGAAGTCGCCCGAGGGCGTGGCCGCCTTCAAGGAGCTGGCCCGCAACGCCGACGTGGTGATCGAGGTCTTCCGTCCCGGCGTCGCCGAACGGCTCGGCATCGGCCCCGCCGACCTGCACGCTGTGAACGAGCGGCTGATCTACGGCCGGATGACGGGCTGGGGCCAGGACGGCCCGCTCGCGCCCACCGCCGGCCACGACATCGACTACATCGCGATCTCCGGCGTGCTGTCGATGCTCGGCCGCGAGGACGGCAAGCCGACCCCGCCGATCAACATCCTCGGCGACTTCGCCGGCGGCGGCCTCATGCTCGCCTACGGCGTGCTGCTGGCCCTGTTCGAACGCGAGCGCACCGGCAAGGGCCGGGTGATCGACGCCGCCATGGTGGACGGCGCCGCCCTGCTGTTCTCGATGTTCTACCAGGCCGCGCAGAGCGGTTTCTGGGGCCCGCGCGGCACCAACCTGCTCGACACCGGCGCCCCCCAGTACGACACCTACGAGACCGCCGACGGCGGCTTCCTGGCCGTCGGCTCGCTCGAACCGCAGTTCTGGGACGCCATGGTGAGCCTGATGGGCCTGACCGGCCTGCCCGACCGGAACGACAGGACGCAGTGGCCCGCGCTCAAGGCCCGGCTGGCCGAGGAGTTCGCCAAGCGCACCCGCGCCGAATGGGAGGCCCTGTTCGAGGGCTCGGACGCCTGCGTCTCGCCCGTCCTTTCCATGGCCGAGGCCGCGCGGCACCCGCACAACGTCGCCCGGGGCACGTTCGCCGAGGTCGGCGGCGTGACCCACCCGGTGCCCGCGCCGCGCCTGCTCGGCGTGCCGGCCCCGGACCTGTCGCCCGCCACCCGCCTCGCGGACCTGTCCGCGTGGGGGTTGCCGACGGCGGAGGCGGACAAATTGCGGGAGCAGGGCGTGCTGGCCTGAGCCTTCGTCAGGGGCGGGACGGCGTCGCCGGCCGCGCGTGGGCGGCGTAGTCCTTGAGGCGGATCGAGTCGTGCAGGCGCACCCCCTTGCTGCTGATCTTGGTCGCGGCCCTGGTCAGGGCGACCGGCACGTGGTTGACCAGCCGGACGCCCTGGGCCAGCGCCCACACGTCGAAGCGGCTCCCCGGGACGATCCCCCTGGCCGCGCGGCGGGCGAAGGCGCGGCTGCGGCGCACGTACTCGCCGATCTCGGCCTCGTAGGCGGGGTAGGCCGTGCGGTGGTCGCCGCCGTGCGCGGCCAGCTCGCCCGCCAGCACGTACGCCCCCACGACCGCCAGGCTCGTGCTGCCGCCCACGGCCGGCCCCGGGCAGTAACCGGCGTCGCCGGCCAGCGTCACCCGGCCGCGTGACCAGGAGTCGAGCCTGAGCTGGGTGATGGAGTCGAAGTAGAAGGCGGACGTGCGGTCCACCTCGTCCAGGATCCTGGGGACCTGCCAGCCGAGGCCGCCGAACCGCTCGCGCAGCAGTTCCTTCTGCCGGGCCACGTCCCGGTAGTGGTAGTCGAGCGGCTCCGGCGTCCTGAACAGGAATCCGGCCCGCGCGTCGTCCATGTGCGCGGCGCTGTAGACGGCGGCCATGTAGCCCTCGCCCGCCATGGCCTCCATCCGGCCGTCGAGGCCCAGGAAGTCGGGGACGGAGGCGACGGCGAGGTACGCGCCGATCCAGGTGGCGAAGCGCCCCTCGGGGCCGAAGGTCAGGCGGCGCACGTTGGAGTGCAGCCCGTCGGCGCCGATCACCAGGTCGAAGCGGTCCTGCCGGCCGCTGTCGAAGCGCACCTCGCCGTCCTTGGAGATCGAGGCGATGGAGTCGCCGAAGACGTAGGCGGCGTCGTGCCGGGTGGCCTCGTAGAGGACCTCGCTCAGGTCGTCGCGCATGATCTCGATGTGCCGGTCGGAGACGGCGGCGAGGATGCGGCGCAGCTCCAGCCGCACGGGCCGCGCCCGGCCCTCGCGGTGGACGGTGAGCCAGTCGGTGCCCGTCTTCTTCGCCGTGACCGGCTCCAGGAGGCCCATCTTCTCGACGATGTCCATGGCGGGCCGGAACAGGTCCACCGCGTGGCCGCCCGACTTCCTGAGCGCCGGGGCGCGTTCGACGACCGTGACCTCAAAGCCGTACCTGGTCAGCCAGTACGCCAGCACCGGCCCGGTGACGCTGGCGCCCGAGACGAGGACCTTCATGGCCCCCTCCTTACTTAACGGTTGGTAAGTCCACGCTAGCACGCGTCCTTACTTAACGGTAGGTAAGGGATAAACTTCAGGCATGCCCAGTGACACCAAGTCCCGCATCCAGGCGGTGGCCCGCGAGCTGTTCGCCGAGCAGGGCGTGCAGAACACCAGCCTGCGCCAGATCTCCGACCGGCTGGGCATCACCAAGCCCGCGCTCTACTACCACTTCGCCTCGCGCGACGACCTGGTGCGCAGCATCGTGCAACCGCTGGTGGAGGACTTCGAGCGCTTCACCGCCAGGCAGCGGCCCGGCGACCCGCGCGCGCTGCTCGACGACTACTTCGAGCTCATGTGGCGCCACCGCGACGTGACGGGGATGATGGTGCGCGACATCTCGATCCTGGCCTACCTCGACCTGGGTCAGCGCATGTTCGAATGGCGGCGCGAGCTGATCACCCTGCTGCTCGGCCCCGACCTCACGCAGGCCCAGCAGATCCGCGCCACACTGGCGCTCGGCGGCATGGCCGACTGCACGGTCGAGTACGCCGGCCTCCCCCTGGAGGAGGTCAAGCCGACGGCCGTCGCGGCGGCGGCCGAGGCGCTCGGCCTGTGACCCCCGGGCCTAGACGGCCACGTAGAGGTCGGCGCCCTCGAAGTGATGGACCTCCAGGTCCGTGGTGAAGGCACGGGAGGGCTGGCCACCCGACTCGGTGTGCCGCCACACCTGCTGCCACGCCTCGATCAGCGCCTGCGGCAGCTGCCCGCGGGCCTCCAGCCTGATCGACTTGGCGGCCGGCACGCGCACCGCCACCATGCCCTCGGGCAGGCGCGGCACCGTGCGCACGCCGATGCCGACGATCTGCGTGTAGGCGCCGGTGTGGTCGCTCTCGTAGTCGGTCAGCACCGCGTAGAGGTTCTCGTCGATGCGGCCCGGCACGTGCGCGAAGGCCCCCGGTGCGCCCGCCCGCTGCCACAGCGCGGGCAGCGCGGCCCGGGCCGGATCCGCCTCGTCGGCGTTCGTCGTGCGTACGGCGAAGCCCACGACGGTCAGCTCGGCCCGTTCGACGATGTCCACGACCTACCTCCCCCAAATGTGTCCCCGGCCGATCATAAGCCCCGGAGAACGGGGGAAACCCCTTGTTAGACCTGTCACCCCATAAGATGGATGAACGTGAAGTTTCTCAACGACCAAGAGCCTCGTTACGATTTGACTTACAGCGACGTGTTCATGGTGCCGTCGCGCTCCTCGGTCGGATCGCGGCTCGCGGTCGACCTCTCCACGAACGACGGCACAGGCACCACGATCCCCGTCGTCGTCGCCAACATGACCGCGGTCGCCGGCCGCCGCATGGCCGAGACCGTGGCCCGCCGCGGCGGGATCACCGTGATCCCCCAGGACATCCCCCTCGACGTCGTCGCCGACGTGGTCGACTGGGTCAAGAAGCGCGACCTGGTCCACGACACGCCGCTCACCCTCACACCGCACGACACCGTGGGCGAGGCGCTGCAACTGCTGCCCAAACGCGCCCACAACGCGGTCATCGTCGTCGACTGGGACAACCGGCCCGTCGGCGTCGTGACCGAGGCCGACTGCCAGGGCGTGGACATGTACACGCAGCTGTCGGAGGTCATGTCGAGCGAGCTGCTCACGCTGCCCGCCGGGCTCGACCCGCGCGGCGCCTTCGACCGCCTGCACGAGGGCCGCCACCGCCTCGCCCCCATCGTGGACGACGAGGGCCGGCTGGTCGGCATCCTCACCCGTACGGGCGCACTGCGGGCCACGCTCTACCAGCCCGCGCTCGACGCCCAGGGCCGCCTGCGCATCGCCGCGGCCGTCGGCGTGAACGGCGACGTCGCCGCCAAGGCCAAGGAGCTGCTGGAGGCCGGGGCCGACTGCCTGGTCGTGGACACCGCCCACGGCCACCAGGAGAAGATGATCGCCGCCCTGCGCGCCGTCCGGGCGCTCGACCCCGGCGTGCCGGTCGCGGCGGGCAACGTGGTGACCGCCGAGGGCGTGCGCGACCTGGTCGAGGCGGGGGCCGACATCCTCAAGGTCGGCGTGGGGCCGGGCGCCATGTGCACCACGCGGATGATGACCGGCGTCGGGCGTCCGCAGTTCTCGGCGGTGCTCGAATGCTCGGCCGAGGCCCGCCGGCTCGGCAGGCACGTCTGGGCGGACGGCGGCGTCCGGCACCCCCGTGACGTGGCCCTGGCGCTGGCGGCCGGGGCGTCCAACGTGATGATCGGCTCGTGGTTCGCCGGCACGTACGAGTCCCCCGGCGACGCCCGCACCGACGCCGACGGGCGCAAGTACAAGGAGAACTTCGGCATGGCCTCCTCCCGGGCCGTACGGCTCAGGACGGCCGAGGACTCCGCCTACGACCGGGCCAGGAAGGCGCTGTTCGAGGAGGGCATCTCGACCTCGCGCATGTACCTTGACCCCAAGCGGCCCAGCGTGGAGGACCAGATCGACGGGATCGTCGCGGGCCTGCGGTCGTCGTGCACGTACGCGGGCGCGGCGAACCTGGAGGAGTTCCACCAGCAGGCCGTCGTCGGCATCCAGAGCTCCTCCGGCTACGCGGAGGGCATGCCGCTCCACCAGAGCTGGTGACCTCCCGGCGCCGGTGCCCCCGGCGACGCGCCCGCCGAGCGGCCCGGCGCCGGGAGAAGAGGCGGCCATGAACGACGGCCGTACCCCGACGGCATAGAGTCGTCGGGTCATTGTCACCGTCAACAGGAGCACATTCGTGGCACTCGAGAAGCCCGAGATCGACTTCCCCGAGGGCAACCCGCCCGCCGACCTGGAGATCGTCGACCTCGTCGAAGGCACTGGCCCCGAGGCCAAGCCGGGCCACAACGTCAGCGTCCACTACGTGGGTGTCTCGTTCTCGTCCGGGGAGGAGTTCGACGCGTCGTGGAACCGCGGCCAGGCGTTCGAGTTCCCGCTCGGGGGCGGCCGCGTCATCGCGGGCTGGGACCGCGGGGTCGCCGGGATGAAGGTCGGCGGCCGTCGCAAGCTCGTCATCCCGCCGCACCTCGGTTACGGCGACCGTGGCGCGCCGCCGCGCATCAAGGGCGGCGAGACGCTGATCTTCGTGGTCGACCTGCTCGGCGTCAGCTAGACCGGGAACGGGCGGGCCGCCGACGGCGGCCCGCCCGGCTACCCCTGCTTTGGAAAACCCGGGACATATCGGGTGGGGAAATGTCGGCGTGGTGAGGCACGATAGCGGTGTGCTTCTGATCGACGTGGTCCGGACCTCCGACGCGGTGACGCGCACCTCCGCACGGCTGGGCAAGGTCGGGCATCTGGCCGAGCTGCTCGCCCGGGTCGGCCCGGACGAGGCGGAGATCGCCATCGCCTACCTGTCGGGCGACCTGCCGCAACGCCAGATCGGCGTGGGCTGGCGCTCGCTGGAGGACGTCCCCCAGCCCAAACTCGCCGCCACCGCCACCCTCACAGCCGTCGACGCGCTGCTGACCCGGATCAAGGCCGTCTCCGGCCCCGGCTCGCAGGCGGCGCGCAGGGCGCTGGTCGCCGAGCTGTTCGCCGGGCTGACCAGCCAGGAGCAGCAGTTCATGCGCAGGCTGCTCAACGGCGAGCTGCGCCAGGGCGCCCTCGACGGCGTGATGATCGAGGCGCTGGCCAAGGCGTCCGGCGCGCCGTCGGCCGACGTGCGGCGGGCGCTCACCCTGCGCGGCTGGCTGCCCGCCGTGGGCGCGGCGGCGCTGACGGGCGGCGTGGCGGCGCTGCACGCGTTCAAGCTGGAGGTGGGGCGGCCGGTCTCCCCCATGCTCGCCGGCAGCGCGCCCAACGTGGCCGCCGCGCTGGAGAAGGCCGGCTCGCCCGCGTCCCTGGAGTGGAAGCTCGACGGCGTACGCGTGCAGGCCCACCGCTCGGGCACGCAGGTGCGGGTCTTCACCCGCACCCTCGACGACATCACCGCGCAGGTGCCCGAGCTGGTCGAGGCGGTGCTCGGGCTCGACTCCGCCGACCTGGTGCTCGACGGCGAGGTCCTCGCGCTGCGGCCGGACGGGCGTCCCCACCCGTTCCAGGTGACCGCGAGCCGCGTCTCCAGCAAGACCGACGTCGCCAGGCTGCGCGAGCAGACCCCGCTCAGCGTGTTCTTCTTCGACGCGCTGCGCGCCGACGGCGCCGACCTGCTAGACCTGCCGTACTCGCAGCGCCAGGAGGCCCTGGCCCGCGCCGTCCCGCCCGGCCTGCTGACGCCGCGGCTGATCACCGCCGACGTGGCCGAGGCGGAGAAGTTCTTCACCGACGTGGTCAAGGCGGGCCACGAGGGCCTGGTGGTGAAGTCCCTGTCCTCCCCGTACGCGGCCGGCCGACGCGGCGCGGGCTGGATCAAGGTCAAGCCCCGGCACACACTTGACCTGGTGGTCCTGGCGGCCGAGTGGGGCCACGGCCGGCGCGAGGGCAAGCTGTCCAACCTCCACCTGGGCGCGCGCGATCCCGAGGGCGGGTTCGTCATGCTCGGCAAGACGTTCAAGGGGCTCACCGACGAGCTGCTGGCCTGGCAGACCGAACGCTTCCTCGAACTCGCCGACGGCCCCACCGACGAATGGGCGGTCAAGCTGCGGCCCGAACTGGTCGTGGAGATCGCCTTCGACGGCGTGCAGCGTTCGCCGCGCTACCCCGGGGGGATGGCGCTGCGCTTCGCCCGGGTGCTGCGCTACCGCCCGGACAAACGCCCCGAGGACGCCGACACCGTAGCCACCGTCCGCTCCCTCATGCTCTGACCCCCGCGCTTTGCCGGGCTGTACGTCCGGAACGGCGACGGCACGTAGAGGTAGGCGAGGGCTTTGCCCGGCGTTGCCGTCGAATCCCCCCGCTGCTCCCTCTCCCGAACGGACAGTACGTCCGGGAGAGATGAAATGCTGCCCCGCCTTACCACCGCAGCCCCCGCACACCCTCCCGCGAACAGACTGCACGCCCCAGACGCAGGCGGAGCGGCACGCCAAGGCGGTGAGCAGGGATTGCCCACCTTGCCACCGCATCCCTGCACCCGCCGCCGGACTGCCCAGTGGGTAGGCAGAGCAGCACGCAAAGGCCGGCGAGCAGGGATTCCCCTCCTTGCCACCACATCCCCCCGCACACCCTCTCCGGACGGACTGCACACGCGAGGAGCAGGCAGAGCGGCGACTGAAGAGCGGTGAGGAGGGGCTGGCGGTCTTGTCACCGGGGCCCTCTGTTCATGGCGCGGGCGGATTCCCTCGGTCATGACCCGAGGCTGAGTTGAGCCATTCGCGCCCTGAGTTCGCGTGGGGCCGTTCGCGGCCTTAGGTCAGGTTGGGCCGTTCGCGGTCTGAGGTCGGAATGGCCTGAGGTGTGGTGTTAGACGAGTTCTGCCGTTCTCCAGAAACCCCAAGATCCTCGGCGTACGCTCGGCGTTCTGGGCCTCTTGCGCCCTTAAGTGAGATATGTCACTGTATGTCGCATTAAGTTGTCTTTACCTGCTGTTTGTCGCATATGTTCGTCCTCGCCCGCCGGATCCCCCTCCCTTGCGGGCGGACAGGCCGTCACACGCCTCTCACCCCCCTTGACCTGGCCTTTCCCTTTCCTGTCCCCTAGCTAGGACCGTGGTTTACCTTGGGCCAGCACTCCCACAAATCGTCCCCCAACGACCGCAAGCTCTCACCGGGCAAGCGCCGCTGGACCGCCATCGCCGCTGGGGCCGCCGTAGTGGCCGCCGCATCGACCACCGCCTGGGCCGCCGTCGGCAACGACGCTCCCAGCACCACCGCCGCCAAGGACGCCGCCACGGCGACCACGTCCACCGGCACCCCCAACCCGCCGGTCGCGGCCAACGTCTCCCAGGCCAGGACCACCACCCCGGCTCCCACGGCTTCGAGCCCCAGCGCCTCGACCTCCACCGCTTCGGGGCCGAGCGCGAAGGGCGTCCCGAACTCCCCGCACGGCACCCCCGCGCCGAAGGCCCCCGCCGCCGCCCGGCCCGACGCCACCGAAACGTCGGCCTCCGACACAGCCACGTCCGAGACGGCGGCATCCGACACGACAGCGTCCGACACGGCGAAGAAGACGGCCAAGACCGTCAAACCGGTCAAGCTCCGGGCCACGAAGCCGAAGGTCCGCGTCCTGTCCTCCGGGACGTGTGGCGCCTCGTACTACGGCGAGCCCCAGATGACGGCCAGTGGCGAACGCTTCAACCCCTCCGCCATGACCGCCGCCCACAAGACCCTCCCGCTGGGCAGCCGCGTCCGCGTCACCAACCCGCGTAACGGCTCGTCGGTCACCGTACGCATCAACGACCGCGGCCCGTACGTGGGCGGTCGGTGCCTCGACCTCTCCACGGCCGCGTTCGACGCGATCGGCAGCCTGGGCGCGGGCGTGATGACCGTCCGCTACGAAGTCCTGGCCCGCTGACCGACTCCGGTCTCTCCTCGGCCCCGCCCCCGCTCGTTCGTCACCCGGGGGGGCGGGCCGGACCCTCCTCAGCACGCCCCCACGAACCCCCACAAATGCCCCGCCCCTGACCCCCGATAGCCCGAAGACGTCCCCCGATATCCTCGGACGTCCCCCGGCAGCCCTTGAGCCGCTCCCCCGGATGTTTCGTGGATCGCGGTCCCGATACCGCGGTTCCGATGTCTCGGGCCCCCGGCCCGAATCCCCCGGCCCCTGATATCCCGGGGGCGCCCCCAAGCCCCCGAAGGTCCCCCGACTGCCCCGGACGTCCCCCAACGTCTCTCGGGCCCGATATCGCGGCGCCTGCCCCGGATCCCCCGGACGTCCCCCGACATCCCTCGGGCCCGATATCGCCGGGCCTGCCCCGGATCCCTCGGTCTCCCCCATTCCCGGACGTCCCCCGACGTCCTTCGGGCCCAATCGGAGTTCCCGGCCCCGACATCTCTTGGTCCTGATCCAGATCCTCGGAGGGGTCACGTCCACGGACGTGGTGTATGAGTCGATCTTCGCGTGATCCTATTTCTGCAGGTTAAGCGGTAAGTGTCTGCGGGAGTGGGTTCTGGGCC